>NVVJ01000107.1 GCA_002402175.1 SAR86 cluster bacterium | reverse complement strand
ATCCCTGGCCCTCCCGCGCTCCATCCCTGGGCGCTAGTCACTACAAAACAGCACCCCTTCCCAAGCCCCTGTCGAATTCAGTATTCTTCTCAACGGCAGGTCTTGCTGCCTTAATTAAACAGCCTCAGTAAGCGTTGGCTTTCTGCTGAACAAAGGCTGTAACCAAACTCTCAATACCAAGCCAGATAGTAAGATAGCTGCAAGCTGACGCCATAGGGGAACCGTTTCTCCATGTTCCAGCATGGACAGCTGTAAGGACCAGCCGAAAACTGCATATAGCTGGTTCAGAACCAGACCGCAAACTATTGCTGTTCCGATTACACCTACCAGATAGGCTATTAAAGATTTTGTTCCCAACTGCTCTTTGATAACACCCATTGTCGCAATATTTGTAGCCGGTCCGGTTAACATGAACACCAGAGCCGCACCAGGAGATACTCCTGCAAATAACAACCCCGCTGCCACAGGTGTCGAGGCTGTAGCACAGATATACATGGGCAAACCAACAGCTACCATAACCAGCATTGCCACCACGCCATCACCCCAGCGCAAAAAGAATGACTCCGGCACCACCGCCGTAATGATTGTGGCGGCTACCAGTCCTATTACCAGCCATTTAGCCGTGTCAGAAATCATTCGGCCATAGCCATACTTCACCGAACTGATCAATTTTTCCTTTAAGCTAGGTTCAACAACTTCTTGCTGTTTTTTTGAATGACAGCAGCTGCTTTCTGCCTGTACTTCTTCAATTTCTACAGGGGCATCATCTGGGTCAAACTTGTTTACTAACATGCCTGCAACAATGGCACTTATTAGAGCGCTAATAGGACGAGCAATTGCAAAAATTGGCCCCAACATGGCATAGGAAAATGATATGGAATCTACTCCAGTCTCTGGTGTTGCCACTAAAAAGGAAGAAGTGGCACCTTTTGATGCGCCTGCCTTGCGAACCGCCAAAGCAGTTGGAATAACACCACAGGAACATAATGGGAGAGGCGCGCCAATAAAAGCACCTTTAGCAATTGAGACAAAGCCGGGCTTTGCTAACTGTTTGTGTATCCATTCATTAGGAATTAGCTGTTTGATTATTCCTGCTAACAAATAACCCAATAGCAACCAGGGCGCACTTTCAACAACAAGATCCCAAAATATACTTAATAAATTCATTTTTTATTACTCCTGGCTTTATCTCTAATATCACCTTCATCCAGTGCTTCCATAATTGAGCAGTGGGTTGCGTTTTCGGGGCCACCACAACAACTGTCCAGCAAAATTTCTAGAGTCTGCTGCATAGATTGTAATTCTTCTATCTTGGCATTTACTTCATTTAGCTTATGCTGGGTTAGATCGGTAACTTCCTGACAGCTATGACTTTTCTTGTCTACTCGAATAGAAAGCAGCTGAGCAATATCATCAAGCGAAAAACCAATATTTCGAGCCGTTTTAACGAACTCTACACGGCGTACATCCGCTTCATTGTAAAATCGATAGCCCGCCTCGCTACGCGTACTGGCGTTAATCAATCCATGCTTTTCATAGAAGCGTAATGTATGTGCGGAAAGGCCCGATTGGGCGGATAGTTCACTGATTTTCAACATGTCGTTGCTCAACATTCATTGTGTTAAGCAAGAGTATAAGCTTAGAGTTGACTCTAAGGTCAAGCATAAATCCAGCTTAAGTTAAAACCCTGGTAATCCAGGAGGCTATTTCGCTAATCTCCTGAGGGCATAAGGAATGCTCCATCTGGTAGCTGTTGTATTCAGGAACAAAACCCAGGTTTTGCAGTGTCGCCAGGCTTTTACGGCCAAGGGCTTCGGGCACAACGGAATCAAGGCTGCCATGGCCGATTAGTATTGGAATTGTATTCTGCGCTGGATTAATCTCGATATTGTCAGCCGTCGCAAAATAGGTTGATAAAGCCATTATGCCTGCCAGAGGTTTGGGATAGGTTAAGCCCGCCTCGTAAGAAACTGCACCACCCTGTGAAAATCCGGCGATGATTATACGTTTACTGTCCACACCTCTTTCTATTTCTCTATCAATGAACTCATGAACCCTGGCCGCCGATTGTCTTAATTGCTCTTCATCAACATGCTTTTCAATGTCAGTCATTTTGATGTCATACCAGGCGGGCATTACATGGCCGTTGTTTATAGACACAGGAATTGAAGGCGCGTGGGGGAAAATGAACCGAATTCCATATTCCCCAGGAAGATTCAATTGTGGAATTATGGGCGCGAAATCGTTTCCGTCGGCACCCAGTCCATGCAGCCAGATAACAGATGCATTTACGGCGGTATCTTTTGGGGATTCAATTTCTATAGCAGGTAATAATTCCATAAATCTATTCTCGGTATATTTTGTATTCATAATTATATATCAGGACGGCAAACCCACTGCAATACA
This sequence comes from SAR86 cluster bacterium, assembly GCA_002402175.1. Taxonomy (GTDB): domain Bacteria; phylum Pseudomonadota; class Gammaproteobacteria; order Pseudomonadales; family Pseudohongiellaceae; genus UBA9145. Next base: position 19,006 of record NVVJ01000107.1, on the reverse strand, counting down.
ATAATTTGGATTTTCATCATTAGGAATCTATGCTTTACTGAAAAACAACTAACCCATTCCCATTTGTGGCGCAATTATTGGCCGCGCGGCAAGAATCGCTAATAGAAACGGTATGCACATGATGTTATTTAACAACGTAGTAAAGCAAACTAGACGAACTGGAATAACCGAAAATACTATAAACAAATTCGGCCTGATCTTTCTGTTAATAGTCAGCCTTTCGGGTTTTAGTTCCATCGCACAGGAACATAGCGATTCTCGATGGGTGACCACCTGGTCTACTAGCCCTAGCACCCTGCCTAACTCCAACGACGAACCATCGGTAGTCGAGGATCAAACTCTGCGGCTAATTGTGCACAGCAGCATCGGCGGCAGCAGTGTGCGCTTACGTTTGTCAAATTTACATTCAGACCACGCTATTGAAATTGGCAGTACAGCCATTGCACTTCAAGCAGAGAATGCCTCAGTACAAATCGGCAGCAGTATGCAATTTAGTTTTGCCGGCGAGGCCTCTGTCACCATAGCTCGCGGTGCTGTCGTGTTTAGTGACCCGCTAGAATTTACAGTCCCTCAACTAAGCAATTTAAGCGTAAGCCTATATATTCCCCAGCGTAGCGGATTTCTAACCGCTCATGCCCTGGCTAACCAAACTAATTTTATTTCCGAGAAAGGTAACTACACTACAAGCACAGACTTGCCAGTGGATTCCGAAACACCTGCCTGGAATTTATTAACTGCTATCGATGTTATCAACGATAACGCTGTTACCGCTATTGTTACAGTGGGTGATTCTATAACCGATGGATGGGGATCAAGCACCAGCGCAAATCAACGCTGGCCCAATCACTTTGCTCGCCGAATGTATAACGACGAAAGTTCGAAAAAGTTTGCAATTGTTAATGCAGGAATTAGCGGCAACCGAGTTACAACCGAAGGTAATGCTTTGTTTGGACAAAACCTACAGGCAAGATTTGAGCGTGATGTTCTGGCCCTGAGCAATGTCAGCCACATGATTTTAATGGAAGGGATTAACGATATAGGTATGTCTCCCGGGGATGACTTAATAGATGCCAGCGACATTATTGCCGGCTACAGGCAGATTATCGCTCGCGCCCATGCCAACGGAATAAAGATATTTGGCGCCACACTAACACCCTATGCGGATGCTGCGTATTACAGCACCGAAGGCGACCTAGTGAGACAGCAAGTTAATAGCTTCATTCGTGATAGCGGTGAGTTTGACTGTGTTATCGATTTTGAAAAAGTACTACAAGACCCAGCAGACCCTTTACACATTCTGCCAGCCTTTACCGAAGACAACCTTCATCCAAACGATGCTGGCTATAAAGCAATGTCCGACAGCATTAATTTGTCACTCTTTGATTAGATCGCTCCTGAGCAACATCGTTAGAGAAAAGTAGAATGCTGACATCAATAAAAAACGGCCTGCTCATCACGGCCGGCACTGTGTCATTGCTATTAGGAATAATCGGTATATTTCTTCCCGTGTTACCCACGGTGCCTTTTGTGCTTCTGGCTTCATTCTGTTTTGCTCGCTCGTCAAAACGCGTACATTCTCTGCTGATTAAAAACCCACACTTTGGCAGCATTATTGAAAACTACGAATCAGGAAGAGGGGTTCCCAGAAGAGTGAAAGTTCGGGCGGTAGTTCTGCTTTGGCTGGGCATGGGATTTTCTTGCTGGATTGTTGGAATACCAATGCTCTGCCTGATGCTAGCCGTTATCGGAATCGGTGTGACAGCTTACCTTTACCAATTACCGGAATACCTGCCGGTTGAAGTTGTTGAAGCCGCTGAAAACCGGGACAGCAAAAAGCCCGCCGAACCATTCGATTAGCGGGCTTCGTGTGAGCGCTCAGAAAGCTCTTCTACTGTACTAGCTAGTGCCCTTCATCAGCGGCAACAATTGCGCCCGGCAATGCCAACGCGGTTAGTTTAGGCCCGTTCTGCAACATTACATACTGATGACCGTCGTGAACATAGGTCATCATGCCGTAACGGCTTAACTCAGATGTTTCAATTCTGGCCAATTCCTCACCTGTTTGTTTATCAACAGCAAACAGATGCGGGGTGCCATCGCCGGTTGCGCCGGAATAGATCAGCATATTTTTGGTAACCACCATTGTCGCCTTGGCGCCACTACCGGTATTACCAATATCAATTCCTGCCAGCAGCGGATGATTGGCAATATTATCCGGCGTCTCACCCACAGGAAGCGTAAACAGAGTATCTCCTGTGTTCATATCAATAGCCTGAATGCGACTATAGGGAGGCTTGGTGATTGGGATACCCTGAATTCTGCCAGGAGATGCTGAACGCACCACGGCGTAGTCTGCAAAGGTAGTCCCTGTAGGTTGATCCCAGCGTAAATCGGCTTCTGCACCTGGGCCAAGAACACGAGCAGTACAGCCTGTACTGGAAGTTACATAGAGTATGCCGCTCTCTGGATCCGCCGCTGCCGGGCCACTAATATTGGCTCCGCCACCACCGCCTGGGCACCACAGTGCAGCGGTTTTACCTAATTCATTGTCATAGTGCAATGGTGGATTGAATGCTGGGCCAAGTTCAAAATCTGACACAGCTTCGATTGCCAATCGCCTCAACTCAGGCGTGAAATCCACCAGATCATCAATGGAAATACCCTGTAATTCAAACGGCTCAGGTTTAGTCGGGAAAGGCTGTGTTGGAGCAAGTTGTTCGCCTGGCACACGTGACGCCGGCACGGGCCTTTCTACCATCGGCCAAAGAGGTTCTCCAGTTTCTCGGTTAAAGGCATACACAAAGCCCTGCTTGGTAGCCTGAGCTATAGCTGGTACAGCTCGTCCATCAATAGTCACATCAAGTAATACTGGGGCAGTTGGTGTGTCGTAGTTCCAGATATCATGATGCACCATCTGAAAATGCCAGGCGCGCTCGCCGGTATCGGCATCCAGAGCAATCAGGCTGGCCGAAAATAGATTGTCGCCAGGACGGAAACCTCCGTAAAAATCGATAGTGGCGCTATTGGTTGGAACGTAAACCAGATTCAATTCTTGATCCGCCGATAGTGGCGCCCAGGAAGAGACATCACCAGTCCACTGCCATGCGTCGTTTTCCCAGGTTTCGTGACCGTACTCACCCGGCTGAGGAATAACATTGAACTTCCATTTAAACGCGCCAGTTTCGGCGTCGTAGGCAAGAATGTCCCCGGGGATGTTTTCAATTCGAGCCTGGTTGTAACCCTGCTCCGCAGAATTCCCAACGATAATCGTGCCGTTAACTACGATCGGTGGTGAAGACGACGTGATATATCCGGTTTCTAGAGGGATGCCATTGTAGGGATCATAGGGATGGCCAAGATCAGCAAGCAGATCCACTACACCGGTTTGTGGAAAGCCATCAATTGGAACTGGACTTCCAAATCCTTCCAATGGGATTCCGGTCTCAAGATCTAGTGCCGTCAGAAAAAATGCCGGCGAGGTAATGTAAACAACCTTGCGTCCGTTTACTTCTGCAATGGTGACACCCTTTCCATAGTCTTTACGCATAGAATATTCATAGCGGAAAGTTTTTGGCTCCACGTAGGACCAGATTGTTTCGCCGGTCTTGGCATCAATAGCCACTACATATCGACGCGGCCCGGCAACTGTGATGATTTTTCCATCGACATAGCTTGGAGTAGAGCGACCACTGGCAGCATTGAAGCTGGCTCCGTCCCAAACCCAGGCTTCTTCTAGTTCATTAAAATTTTCTGGTGTAATTTCATCGACAGGCAGATACCGAGTGTGAGCGTAATCACTTCCCAATGTCAGCCATTCGACAGAATCCTGTGCCAAAGCAAGCGAACTGACACAAGTCATTAACAAGGCGGCAAATCCTCCGATTACCCCCTTGCTCATTGCTACTTTACTAAGATATTTCATTGTGCAGATACCTCGTTGTATTTTGTTATTTTAATACCAGAGATTAGCTAAGCATACGCACTTCGCGCTGAGGGAATGGAATTGCAATGCCGTTTTCTTTAAGGGCTTTATGAATTTCCAGATTCGCCTGAAAGCGAACTTCATGAAATTGCTCAGTTTGTGCCCAGGCACGTATCGCAATATCAATAGAACTGTCGCCAAAACCATCGATGCCAATTTGCACAGGGCGAGAGCCGCTTAATCCTTTAATTGAAGCCAGACTAGTTCGAATTATCTCTATCGCCGCAGCCGGATCACTCTGATAGGCGATACCCACCGACAGCTCCATGATGGTATCGGCTTGAGAGTTATGGATAATCTCACCGACGATATGCTTGTTGGGAATGATGATGGCTTCACCATCTTCATTACTCAGTAAGGTGTGTGCTAAGTGAACTTCTTTCACCACACCCCAAACGCCCTGCACTCGAATAGTATCGCCTACAACAAAAGGTCTGGTGAAAATAATGCTCAGACCAGCGCCGTAATTAGATAACAGTCCCTGCATTGCCAATCCAGCACCCAAACCTAATGCGCCCATTGCGGCTATAAAAGGTGTGACCTGTATCCCTAGTTTCGGCAGTACAACAATCACAGCGGCAGCAATAATCGCAATTCGAGCACAGCTGGCGAAGAATCGGCTCAGAGTAATATCCAGCTCTTTCTTCTCGCAAAGTGCCAGCACCATGGTGCTAACTCGGCGGCCGAGAAAAACACCGATTACCATAATAATAACGGCGCCAATTATCTGGAAACTATAATTCACCAGATAAGTGATAATCATATTGTACAATTCTGTAACCTGTTCTAATTCTTCTTGTCCCATAACTTTCGTTCTCTTTCTCGCGTATCATATACGGTCTACATTCTGCCATGACAATGGCTACAAACCTATAACCATGTGAGCTTTAACTTTACCCACAAGCACATTAATGGAAATGCTGTAAAACAACAAATCTGGCTTATTCACTATTCAATAGTTTTCTCAACAATTCAGTACTGGTACTATCGGAACCCATGAAAAACACTCTACTTACCACTCTCACCATTTTGAGCTTACTCAGCTTTTCAGATACCTATGCCGCCGCCGAAGACACTTCCATCATTGGCTCCTGGGAAGGCTCGCTAATGCTCAATAGTGACGACAGTACAAATCTTACAATTTCGTTCAGCGGTAGTGAGGGGCAATACAGCGCCACATTAACCAGCCCGGACATGGGAATTTATGGCATGCCAGCTGATTATGTAAGAGTGCGAGGAGTTAGCGTAACCATTCGCATTCAACGCCTTAATCTGGAAATACTGGGCACACTAAGAAAAGATGATGGCAGCGATGTCATACTGCGCATAGATGGTCAGTGGTTTCAAAGAAGTGAAATGGTGCCAGTTGTATTACTAAAAGCAAGCGAGCCTGCAATATAGTCCTGCCTTACTAACTATAACGGCTTAGATTACGGTTCGCCCGACTAAGGCGTTCAGATAGTACTTTGACGATATAGGTGTGTAACGCCGCTGTAGAAGCCGGAAACCTTCGCGACATTTCTTCCAACTTTTCTTTATCCAGTCTAAATAATTGCGCGTCTTTTTCGATCTTAACGCTGGCAGTTCGGTTTTCACCTGTGTAGATTGCCATTTCTCCCAGAATCGCACCGGCCTTATACTTTCTAAGTATTCTCTCTTTCTGGTTAGGCACCTGTAGTACCACAACCACAGTGCCAGACCCAACAAAATACAGACTCTCGCCCTTGTCTCCTTCATTGAAGAGATATTCATCCGCAACCCGATTTTCAACCTCAAAGAAATTTGCCAACAGCTGTACATCAGCTTCTTCATAGGCAATACGTCTCAGCACATCCGGTAATTCCAGGCTATGCCCTTCGTCGCTCAGGTTCAAATCATCAAGAATACGACGTTCACACCAGTCCACTGCTGTGTCTAGTTGCTCTTTATACTTTCTTTCAGATTTTTGTTCTTCAAATGTAAAGAAGCCATGCTTCACTAGCTGCTTGATTGATTTTTCATCAGCGCCACTTATTACAATATGAAAACCTATTCGATCACTTAGTTGCGCGAGCTTGGAAAAGGTAACAATCGCAGACGTATCCAGCTGACTTACGTTATGAAAATCCAGAACAAGAAAATCAAACTTGCTGCCTTCCTGATCCATGATTCGTGAGCGAATTGCTGTTATAAGTTTATCGGCGGTTCCAAAAAAGATAAAACCCTGTAAGACCAAAATCAGGATTCTACTACCCTCTTTGTTTAGCAACTCTCGTGTTTCTAGATCTCGGTCTACATTGCTAGCATGATCGCTGCCATTGGTTTCGATCTTGATAACGCTTAATTTTGAGTAATTAATCACAAACAAAATAATAGCGACAAAGAGTCCGAATGTGACGCCCTGCAAAATATCAGAAAATATAATCACTACCAGAATCAATATAACGACGACATAATCAGACAGAGGAAGCTCGTCTCGCGCTTTCCACAACCAGTCGATCAAAAATTCCATGCCTACATAAATTAGCAACCCGCCCAACAGAAAAGTTGGAACTAGCTCCATAAATCCTGCACCAGCAAAAATAGCCGCCGCCACAAGAATCGAACTAACAATACCCGTTAAACGGTCTTTACCCCCAAGCCGATCAACCAGCGCAGTATCCGATGCATCGTGAACCCCTGGAAAACCGCCGAGCAAACCATTTACAACATTAGTTAAACCCATTACCTGTAATTCGTGATCAGGGTCCAGGTCTTGCTTAGCTATCAACTCGATTCCGGACACATCCAGCAAAAGCATCATGGAACAAAGTAACGCCACAACAACGATACTGCCTGCCTGCTCCATTATTGCGGACCATTTAACTTCCTGCAGATACTCCATATGGAAGATTGGCACCGATGACCCTGCAGATTCAATAACTGGCAGCAGCCCACTTTCAGCAGCCTGCTCAGTACTAATTCCTGCCAACATCAACACGCCATAAAAAATAAAAACCGACAGCAGTAGTATTCCCGGCACCGACAAGCGGTTGTCGCGAAACATTTTGCCGACAATCAAACACAGGGCGAGCACTACAGCAGGTGTTACCAGTTGAATAAACTGAGGGTCAGAAAAAGATATGAGGCTAGCATTTTGCCCACTTGCGACAGTTAAGCCACCCTGGATAAAAATATAACCAATACCTGCAAAAAAACCGCCGGTTACCGGATAGGGGATATAGCGCACCAAGTTACCCAGTTTCAACCTGCCCAACAACAACAGGAATAACCCCACAGTGAAAGTGGTAATCATGACGGCAACTATAATTGTTGCCTCAGTGCCTATAGTGTATTGCGAGTCAAAACCGAGATAGATGCTGCTTATCATTACAGCAAAAACTGGAACTACCCCATTTCTGGGTGAACAGATAACGGCCTTGTAACCGCTGAAGAGTGTACCACCAAGCCCTGTCACTAATGTGCCAACCAGCAATATGGCTATGCCTGGTACCATCAGGCGAGGATCAACTTGGGCAAATAGCAGCGCTGCCACCGAAACGGCAACTGATATGTTAACTAACGCTATTAGCGCGCCGGAGATGATATTGGCTATATGGCTAGACTGCATCTTATTTTTTATTTTAGCTGATCCTGGCGAACGTCGAGGATACTACCCGTCAGCACCTGATACTAGTCCGAATGCTTCTAACAGGCGCTATAAGGCATGAAGTTACCTGAGAGCTTCTATAGATGGCTGGGTATCTCTTACTTTCTGTCATCCAAATCTAGCCTCATGCGTTGTAATTACACAGACTCGATTGGTTTCGCAAAGTGCGATTCTCTTAACTCTAAGCCGGGAATACTTTTCGTTTAGGTTAGAGTTGTGTGATCGACTCCGCGGAATTAAACCATCCTGGGAATATTATCGGCGTACTGCCTGTCCTTGTAATTGGGACTGCTTTATACTCATTTGAACCTACACCGTCAGGAATGCTGGCTATGAATTACCCGTCCATTTGCTTTAACGCAATTTTCAGAAAATATTCAATGCTGCCGTTTGATGCCCACAATAGTGTTTCAGCACAGCTCTTGCGCCTAAGTCGGAAATCCCTTCTAGTTATTCTGACTGCAACATCCTTGCTTTTCGGCACGTTGTCGGCGAATGCCACAACCATTCTTGGAATGGACATCGATCAAGTGGTGGAACAGGCTGAGTTTGTTTTCGAGGGAAAAGTTATTCACAGTGAAACAAGGCAAGACAGCAGCTCCGGTATAGTTAGTAGCTATGTAACTTTTAACATCATTGATGTAGTTAAAGGCGACTATGATGCCGACTCAATTGAGCTTAAGTTCATGGGTGGTAGCTTCAACGGACAGATTGTCCAGGTGAGCGGACTACGTATTCCTCAGCCTGGCGAGCAAGGCATTTACTTTGTCGAGTCGACTTCACGCGACCTGATAAACCCTTTGCTAGGCTGGTCTCAAGGGCACTTCATTATCGTTGAAGAAAATGGTGTTCGCCGCATCAGCACTGTCGACATGAAACCTGTAACACAGCTGCAAACTGTCTCTTCGATTCCTGCCGCTATTAAGAAACCCCTTCCTCTCGTAGAAGGTAACAGCGATGTCGCCGCTGGTGTGATGACTCAGTCCAGCGCCATCATGATTCAACGAGCGCTTACTGTGGACGAATTCAAGTCTCGTATAGTTGAGATCCTGGAGGACTAGTCATTGCGCAACCTTGGCTTTCTTATAGGCTCGATTCTGATTATTTATGGCAGCAATGCCTTTGAAACGTCAGACAACCTCTGGGAAAACGGCGAAGCAGTTTTCCATGTAGGAATCAGCGGAAATTCTCCCTCAGGCGGCAGCTGGAATGATGCATTCAAAAGATCAATGGACGCGTGGAGTAACGGTACGGCCTTTCAATTTGTTGCTATTGATGACTTTGTCGACCCATGTATCGAACGCGGAGCCGGTCTTTTTGGCGACAATATAACTGGTGTAGATTTTAGTCCATCGGTTTGCGGCACCGAGTTTGGTGACAGTGTGCTCGCTGTAACCCTGACTGCAGGAACTTGTAAAAACCTGAGTTGCACTAACGGGTTTTTTATAAGCGATGCTGATATCGTGTTTAATAGCCTGGAAAACTGGGACATTTATTCAGGGCCGGTAATAAATTTTGTAAGTGATTTTGAGCGAGTCGCTCTTCATGAGCTAGGCCATGCGCTGGGCCTTAGTCATTCCCAGGCAGGCTCTGCAATCATGCAATCTTTAGTGTCGGATGCAAATTCATTGCAGGCGGACGACATCAATGGCGCTAATTTTATTTATGGCGACGGCAGCGAAACCCCAGTCGAGACCAGCATCGCTACAGTTTACGGCATTAACGTTGTCACGCTAGAGCCCTCTAGTTTGAGCGGACCAAATGATAATGTAAGTTTCTCTGGCGCTCTAAGTAGCTCTGATGCCAAACTTGATGGCAAGTTCATTGATCTATACCAATACAGGTTCGAGAACGATTCCATTGTAAATATTCAGCTTAGCTCGGCGGCGATGGATCCGTTTCTACATTTTGTAAGAACCTCATCCGCTCAAGATATTATCCCCGCCTTTACTTTCAACGATGACAATTCAGGCCCGGGAAACAACGCAAGTATTACCGAAAGCATTCCTGCGGGAACTTACTGGGTGGGAGTGAGTAGTGCTCAAAACGGCGAGCAAGGAATCTACGATTTGACCATGACTGCCTCAAGTAACGGCGCCCCAAGATTACTTGACATTATCGACTCAACCCATGGCCCTTTGGTAGAGATAAATCCAAACCCGGTTATTGACGGCGCGCTAGCGCAAAGTGATTTTGTCTTTCAGGGAAAATTTCTGGATTTATTTCAATTCAAGGTAAATAACACCACAACTCTTCGTCTCGATCTTAGTTCAAACGCTTTTGACACAAACCTGCTTCTGGTTGATGTGCTTCCTGACAAAGCGCTAGGCAATCTTTTTATAAGTAATGACGATATAAGTGATTCCAATACTAATTCCAGAATCGAGCAGAGCTTCCCGCCGGGCACCTACTGGATTGGTGTCACCAGCTTTAGTAATAGCGACACCGGCGACTACAGCATCAATATTTCAGTAGTGATTCCCTAGCAAGAGCCCTTAAACGCAACCTTAGTCAACTGCCATTAGAACCATAGCAATTCTTTTAGGTACCTGCCCTACAGGAATTTTAGCGATTGTTTCCATGCGCTCAGCATCTACCGCATAGGTGACATGGTCACCGGCTGCTCCTATATATGCCGTTTTTCCGTCCGGAGTGAACGTTATCCACTCTGGGTGTTGCCCCACAAATACGCGCCCTATTTCTTTCATATCCGGCAGCGAGTGAATATAAACATGGCTGTAAACTTTACTTGTAGACCACAAAGTCTTGCCGTCTGGAGAAACGGCTAGGCCATGGGCAGGTGCTCCTTGCAGGCCATCAAAATGCGCCTCTTCGCCAGGCACGGGCGGATGCTCAATGCGCGCAATCTCTTCTCTTTTGTCAAAATCCACAACCACAAACCCATGAAACCCGGATAGCTGCACAAAAATGTTTTTAGTCGATCCATCTTCGTTAGTACTAAAAGTCATCGGTCGGATTCCCTGACTCATTTCCAGCTCCCATACCAGCTCGTCAGTGCTGGTATCGATAACGTTGATAGTACGAGTTTGAATCGAACCACCTACAGCGTATTTACTGTCGGGGGTCACATACACATTATGAATTGCTCCATTTACGGGTATGGTTTTAATATTAGTCATGCTGGCAATATCAATAACATCAACTGAGCCTGGCATTTCCATAATGGCTACATAAACTTTGCTGCCGTCACTGGTTACTCCCAGGTTATTCGGCCGCCCACTAAGAGGTATACGACGTTTCACTCGCATGGTCCTAGCGTCAACGATATCCAGGCTATGTAGCGATTCATTGGTTATATAAACCTGCGAGCCGTCGGGTGCGCCAACGATTCCATGGGGAATCTCTATATCGGTAATGGTGCCTACCACCAGATTGGTTGCCGGATCGATTACCGTCGCATTATCGCTGGCCGCGTTAGTTTGAATAATACGAACCGCCACCTCGCGAGGTTCACGCCTGTTTTTGGCCCCAGCCACCCAGTCCGCCATAATGCGCCATTCGGCATCGAACCGGCTTTGAAAATGTTTTCCGCCGCCGTGGAAAGCATCGCCACCTGCGCTCACTGCCAGAGGGTGTGTTAAAAATCGACTCTTTAAAGGCTCTTCGCCGGCTAACACAAACTGACTGGCAGATTCAAAATTCATTTTAGACTGTTCGTCTGACCAAAACAGTTGATGATCCTCCAGCGCCTGTAATCTGAAATTACTGGATCGAGTGTGGCATTGAATACAACGCACATTGCCTTCTCGCTTGGCTAAAAATATTGGCTGAACTTCATTTTTGAAATAATTGAAATCCAGGTCAACACTGTCTGTTTGTGCGAATACGGGAATAACTGGCATGCCTATTAGCAATGCACAAGCGAGTGTTCCAATTAGTTTTTGGGGCTTCATTATTAACGCGCCTCTTGTTGTGTGTTATATCGAAATGTATCCAGAACTACTAAATCAATTGAGCCACTGTATCAGTTGAACTGGTTCATATCGAGCAATTGAAACAGTGACAACTTTTATCTACAAGCTGTTAACTACACCTCGCTCCAGCGACGAACCAGATTCGCCTGGGCTCGTTGAATTGCCTGTAACGCATCCGAAGTTGGGTTCTGCCTTGTCACCAAGTCGTAAGCAACTCCCAAATCGTGCAGTATCTCGCGCTTACCTACATCTGCAATCATGCTTTGAATCCAGAACACAATCGCCAGGCGTTCTCCACTTGTCACTTCGGTAACCTGATGTCGACTAGTTGCCGGATAAAGGAATGCATCACCTCTTTCCAGTTTGGCTCTAATATCACCTGATGCTGTGCGAACCATCAAGTCACCACCATCGTAGTCTTTCTTGTTGCTGATAAATATTGTGCAGGCCAGGTCTGATCTCACTGGATTTCCCATGGCAAACATAAGTGCGTTGTCTATATGCCAACCGTAGGACATACCGGGCCCGTACTTACTCACCAGGGGAAGAGTCATACGCCTGGGTATAGCGGCCGAACGAATAATAGGGTTCTCGTTAACAGCCTGAGTGACCTGGCGAAGAAACTCTTCTCTTTGGGGGTGGCTTTCCAGATCGAGCTGGACATTTTTCTTCACGGATTTTGTTGGAATACCCGTGGTTTCAGCACCGTCTTTAAAATTTCCCGTGGCGATTAGCTCGTCCACCAATTTTAATGTGTCAGCATTTAATAATTGCGGTATTCGCAAATACATATCCACCTCCTTAATGATTCACTATTCGTCTTCATACTGTGAATTCGTCCAACAAAAAAGGCTGCAACAATGCCGCAACATCACTACAACCTTCATCAGAAACAATTGACAAAAATAACTGTAAAACCCTAGTCGGGCATTTTGGCTGCTCTTATTTCAATCTCAATCAACCAGCCATCAACGACTAACCCAGCAATCTGTACGAAGGAGCGAACAGGTTTCATCGGATTTTCATCGGTTCCAAAAAACTTTTGGTAGCCCGCGTTAAACCCTGCAAAGTCCAGTTCACCGTCAGCGCCTGCCACTGCAAAGGCGCGCACCTGAACTATATCTTCCAAAGACCAGCCCTGAGACTCAAGCGTTTCTTGAAAGCGGGCAAAGGTATCGATAGTTTGTTGCTCCATATCTCCCCAAGAACCATCTTCGAGCGGACGCGCTCCAGAACCACTTAAATAAAGCGTTTCTGCACCAGCGGGAATAAGAATATTGTTGTAGAAATTTCTACCTTCGCCAGTTCTTACAATCTCAGCAGCACTTGCTACTGCCGCCAATCCAAGCACAGCAATTAACGAAAATACTGTCGATACTGCGACAACTGGTTTTTTAAATTTAATCATGACTGTTTTACCCTCGCTCTAGTTTTATCAACCTAATCTTTATAAACTTAATCTTTATAAACTACGAGTCCTGCAAACCCGCTTCTGCAACAGACTCATCAGACCTTGCCACTTTATCACCTAGAATTTTTTTGGTAATTAACCCAGTGGTAATCGCTCCGTTTACATTTAGCGCAGTACGCGCCATGTCTATCAGTGGTTCTATGGATATAAGCAAGGCTGCAATAGTCACAGGAAAACCCATTGCCGGCAACACCACCAATGCAGCATTCGTTGCTCCGCCGCCAACACCTGCTATACCAAAAGAGCCCACGGCAATAATTACCAGCAGGCTCACTATAAAGTTCACGTCGATATCTACACCCATAGTGGGCGCTACCATCACCGCCAACATAGCAGGATAAATACCTGCACAGCCATTCTGGCCAATAGTGGCACCAAAAGAAGCCGCGATATTGGCAATCGGGGCAGGAATATCTAATTCTTCAATCTGAGCACGAATAGTCAGAGGGATGGTTGCTGCGGAACTACGGGTGACAAAAGCAAAAGTCAGAACCGGCCAAACCTTCTGGAAATAAGTTTTTATATTGTGCCCCATTAAGCCGACAAACACGCCGTGCACAATAAACATTAATGCAATGGCTATATAAGAGGCAAATACAAAGCTGATCAGGTTCATGATCGCCTGGCCATCTGAAGATGCGATAACCCGAGTCATTAATGCCAGTACTCCGTAAGGAGTCAGCGCCATTACGATTTTAACCAATCGCATGATGACAGCCTGGGTGGTGTCCACAAAACTGCGAATGCGTTTTCCATGTTCGGAGTCTTCTTCACTAACCAGTAACGCAGCGATCCCGAAGATAAGACCAAAAACTACCACGCCTATAATCGACATGCTTCTGGCGCCGGTTAAATCAGAGAATATATTGGTAGGTACGAAACTCACCAGTAATTCGGCAAGACTAAGATCAGCTACACTTCCCTGCCTGGCCTGCAATACTTCTGCCCTGGCAATTTCTCGAGCACCGCCGGCAAGATCGCCTGCGTTAAGCCCGAATACTGTCGCCATCATAATTCCGATAAGTGCTGCTATTACTGTGGTGCAAATCAGCACACCAACAACTGTACCGCCAATCTTGCCAAGTGATTTAATCTCTTCGACTTTGAGTACCGCGGCGATCATGGTGATCAAGATGAGCGGCATGATTATCATGCGCAGAAACGCTACGTAGGAGTTGGCCACAACATTGGTCCACTCCAGGGTTTGTTCCATTACTACCGAATCTGTGCCGAACGCCAGCTGTAAATAGAAACCAAATAAAGTGCCGCCCACTAAACCCAGAAAAACTCGTCTGGATAAGGTAAAGGTTTCATTTTTGGTAAGTTGGAAGAGTACACTTAGAATCCCGACGAATAGAACGAGATTCATAATCGCAAATAAAGTCATCTTTGTAGCTCCTCACAGCGGAAAGTGTCTGTCGGCATGTTATTTGGTTATAGTTTAATTATAGTTTAATTATAGTTGCCGCAGTGGTGATAGCCTGGATCAACCCAGAGCATACCCTAATCTCTACTGAGAAAGGGTATTGATATAACTTACTACATTAATAATCCCTGCTTCATTACGCAGGGTATTCACCATAGTGCGCATCTGCGCGCCATAAGTGTCTGCAGTATGGGAGCCGCGATAGCCCGCCATAAAATTGTTCAATTGAGTCACCAGATACCAGTCATTCTGACCCGCCAGGGCTGGCGCTCCCATGGCTTCATTGCCTTCGCCCTTGTCGCCATGACAAAGTGAGCAAGCACTGTAGAAGTTTCTTCCTCTGACCGGATCGCCTTGTATAGTGCGCGGAGCAGGTTCGGATTTCCAGGCGCCTACCCACTTAATAATATCGGATATGGACTCATCAGTCAGCTTGACCGCCATAGCACGCATGGAAATTCCATCGATGTCATTCTCATGAACCCCTCGAATTCCATCACGGAAGTTTTCTAGCTGACGCTTCAGGTACCATGATTCCATACCCGCAAGCTTGGGTGCCTGAACTCCTTCGTTGCCGCGACCATCGACGCCATGACAGGTCGTACAATAGCGATCATTATATGGTTCGCGTTCGCTATCTGCAGCAGTCGCTGTGGTGGCTATTGTCGCTGTAGTGATTGTAGCCGCTAGCAAAACACAGAACCTAAATGCAAGAGTGGTCTTCGTCATACTTAAAATTCTCCAAACCAATCACTCGAGTGTTGGCTATTCAATTAGTGGCCTGGCTCATCCAGGCAATATACCAGTCACTCGGCGACAGTTACGCCGTTTGTGCGCTAACTCTCTGCTCCATATCTGCCAACGCCCATTGCGCCGACAAAACTGCACTTTCCTGCCAAGCGGAATGCATAGTGATCTGATCACCTATCATATAATGCCGACCATTAACGGGCGCTTGCAGCTCGTGATACATTGCTTCTTCTTCATGACTCCAACCGCCTCGAGTTCGATTCCAGCGCGCCGCGCAGCCTAACATGTGGTTCATACGATGCCAGGCAACGGTGATGGGTTTCTCAACCAGGTTTCGATAGTTTGCATGAATTTTTTCGCCGTCTGCAAGATGGGTTTCTACTCTTTCCTTATGTGTGAGCGAGGTGAGGTAATCGCCGCCGCCATACGTGTAGCAGCCCAATATGATTCCCTTAGCCTTATGAATCCCATGGGAGGGATACCAGATCTGACCAGTTTCATTATTCATCCAGCTAATGCCGCCATAGATGTCTTCCTTTTCCCAGAATCGCTCCTTAGCCTGAAATGCAGCTTTATAGGCGTTACCGCGGCGAATGTATTTCATGGCCTTGACATAGCCTGAAGAAAAATTATTTTCAATGCCGGTCATTAAATGGCTTGGAATGGAATTAAAACAATAATCTACTTGTAGCAAATGTCGCGTGCCATCCTGATCATAGGAAATATCCACGCCGCTTTCCTTAACCTGTACGGAACTGACCATGGCGTGATATTTAATTCTATCGCCGACATGATTGGTGAAGCCCTGAATAATTTTATCCATGCCACCTGAGGCCTGTAATAAAACCGGCCCTGTATCACCCTCGTTTGCGCTTAGCATCTGCCGACCCATTCGAGTCTTGAGCAGATCACGAAATGCAATCATGTCTTTCTGTACGCCGTGATTAAGAAAACCACCGGAAGCATAACCCGCACGAAAACTGCCCTTATAAAGATCGTCTTCGCTTAGGTCACCAAATGAACGAATCATGCCCAGTAAAACTTCTGCTTCGGAATCGCTAAACGGCTGATCCATCTCTACAGCTGAGAAGGATTTTGCTAAAAGCTCAGCCAGAAAGCCGCGTGTATTTGTCGTATAGTCGATATTGCGAATTGGTTTGCCACCAAGCATGGCATCGTCTTGTAACCAGGAGGTTTTGTTCTCATTAATAAAAACTTCCAGCTCAACACCCAGTTCTTTGCAATAACCTAGAATATTTTTGTGGGTACTAGGGATTCTAGCGGCACCTGCATTAAAATACATATGCGGCTCATCGTCCCATTCGCAATACTGGCGATTGCCGATTTCGTCAATCAGATCTCCATGGCGAACTGTGAATATTCGGCCTCCGCTACGGTGAGAGGCTTCAAGTATTGTGCAATCATATCCAACTTTACTTAATTCGTAGGCTACAGTCAGACCGGAAAGACCGGCACCAAGAATAGCGACTTTTCGATTTGATGAAATAGCCGAGGAAAGGTTTACTGTGGCGGCGTGCGCTGTATTGGGCAGTAGCCCTAGCGCAGAACCTGCTTTGAGCGCTGCAGCTGTTCCACCTGCAGCGCCTACCAAATTCAGAAATTCTCTACGTGTAACCTGTTTAGACACTTATACCTCCACGGATTAACTAAAAGACAGTCCGAACCTCACTTTTCTTTCCCTTTTCTTTCTCTTTAAGGGCCAGATAATGTGCTCACTCGGTATCATCGGACTTTTAAGCAGCCGTAGAGTACAACATCAACCAGCAGGAATGAATGTCAATATGCCGTATTTGCCGTCAATAGATGAAATTACGGCTCTGCTACCTGACATGTTGCTAAGTACAGTCCTGTAACAATATCTACGACCTTGACATAGATAGTAGCTGGAGCTGATATTGCGTGTACCTATCCCACTCTTATCCTGGATGAAAACAAGGAATCACATGGCTCTCACAGATTATTACCCTGAACTTATCCGTAATTTACCTGAATTCAAAGGCCGGTTTGAGGCACGAAAGCTTGAAGCCAAAAACTGCGACGTACTATTTGCAAGCTATCCTGCAGGAACCGTAATAGAGCCTCATCGCCATGCAACAGACAATGTTGGTGTTATCACAAGAGGGAAATTGCTGTTAACCATAGATGGTAATACCAGCGTCATCGGAGCCGGTGATTGGTATCACGTACCAGCAGAAGTGGAACACAGTGCGGAATTCAAAAAGGATACTGCCGAGATCGAATTCTGGTTCAAGGACTAAAACTCCTCGAAGGCGACCTCGACATAAGCCTCAGAAAGGGAATATTCACGAAGTTGAAAATAGATGTCTCGCATGAATGAATATTCATCACCAACAACTAGCTCATCGAAACTCACCACGCCAACTCGATAGTCTGTCGTTTTCACAGCCATTAAACTGTTTCTTGATTGCACATGATTGACGTCGACTAATGGGTCTGCGAATGAATCTACTCCCATTGCAAATACACCCCGCATAGTACGTGAACCAAAAAGTGGTAGAACTACATAGGGGCCTGGTTCAACACCCCACATCGCCAGGGTTTTTCCAAAATCTTGTTGGTTCTTTTGCCAATCAAAAGCGGGGTCAGCAACTTCGATTAGCCCGCCCAATCCAATTGTGCTGTTTACTGCAAACCTGCCAAAGTCGGTTGCTGCTCTGGCAAACTTGAGCTGCATTAAGTCATTAAACGTAACTCGAACGTCATCCAGATTGCTGAAAAAATTATGTACACCTGTTTTAGCAGAAGCTGGTGTGAATCGATCATAGGTGACCGCCAATGGCTTCACAATAAAGCGGTCCAGCTGTTTGTTGAATTGGTAGGTGACACGGTTTACCTTTTCCAGGGGGTCATTATCGACAGCCGCATGCAGCGGCTGCACCAGGAACAGAAGAATAAAAAAGACCGCCAATGCAGTGCCCAAGGGGGTGGACACACTGCGCATTGGCAAATCAAGGAGAGGCTTAAAACGGGGTATCTGTGTACTGTGTTCAATTCTTTTCATGGTTCATCTCTGGTTTTCCGCGTGTCTAATCACGACACACTGCGTGCAATACTTTAGCGATTGTTTCTAATATGTGGTCATTTTTCTAAATTAATAGACCAGTCTATTATTTATTTCTCAAAAATATTTAATGGATAAAGAAAAATTTCATAAATACATCCAAAGGTTCTCGGCTCTTTTCCAGCTTCATTTTCATCATTGCGCCCTGCCAGGAGTTCATTAGAATCTGAGCCGCTTCACAAGACCGTAAATGACCTAGGTTCAATTCGTTGTCTTCCATTCTCTCAAGGCAGGCGCTTACCTGATCTACTATTTGCTTCGAGAGCTCGCTGATCTTGCAGCGAAAATTCTCATTAACGTCTGCCACTTCCTGGGACAGATTTGACATTAAACATCCCTGACAGTAACCGATATCGTCAAACCGATTAATCGCATTCTGGTAAAATGCCTTCAGCTGCTGGTAGGCGGTTAATGACTCATCTGCTAGTAGCTCAGCCATGGCCTCACTGTTCTGCCGATGGTAAAACTCGATTACCTGCAATCCGAAGTCTTCCTTGCTGTCGAAGTAATGATAAAAAGAACCCTTCGGTATGCCAGATTCCTTCAAGATGTCATTCAGCCCAACACAGTTGAAACTGCTGTTCAAAAATAGCTCCTGACCGACCATCAATAGAGACTCTCGGCTTTGCTGATATTTCTGTTCATCACGGGTTCTGGCCATGTATTTAATATTAGACCAGTCTATTATTAATAGCAAGACTTTCTTAACCA
>NVVJ01000106.1 GCA_002402175.1 SAR86 cluster bacterium | reverse complement strand
TTCTCAGAAGTGTGTGAGGCATGGATGCCGAGCCCAAGCCCCCATGGATGGGATTTCGGCGGCTTCAGAGAAGCACGTCCCCGTGCCGAAGGCGGAAAAGAACGCCAGATAATAAACCTACTAATAGGCATAAGCGGAGAAGAGCACAGGGCTACCCATTTAGATTATGTATTTAAAATAGAAGTAAGGAGTAAAAATGAAATTAGACATTTATCAAATCGATGCATTTGCTAATAAGGTATTCGAGGGAAACCCGGCGGCGATATGTCCATTACAGGAATGGTTGCCAGACGATGTCATGCAGGCACTTGCTGCTGAGAATAATTTGTCAGAGACGGCGTTCTTTGTGCCCAATGGCGATAGTTATGACTTGCGCTGGTTTACTCCCGGCACAGAAGTCGATCTTTGTGGGCATGCGACGTTGGCTTCGGCGTATACCTTGTTTGAAATTCTTGATTATGTTGGAGAGGAAATTCGATTCAATACCAAATCTGGAGTATTGACTGTAGCTCGCAGTGGTGAATATTTGCGCATGAATTTTCCGGCACAGCCTCCTGTGCCTTGTGAAACACCTTCGCAAATTGTTGAGGCATTTTCTCAAGAGCCATCTGAATGCTTAAAGTTTGCAGATGTTATTGCCGTGTTTGATTCGGAAGAAGCAGTTCGAGAAGCTGACCCGGATATGGTGTTGCTTGAACAGATAGACTGTCGCGGCATAATTATCACGGCACAGGCAAAAGATTATGATTTTATCGCTCGCTGGTTTGGGCCGCGAACAGGAATCTCGGAAGACCCTGTAACGGGCTCTGCGTTTACTCAACTAGTGCCTTATTGGGCAGAGCGCTTAAATAAGACCAGTTTTAGTGCAAAGCAGGTTTCTCAGCGTGGTGGTGAGGTTCAATGTGAGCTGGATGGGGATAGGGTAATAATTGCAGGTAAAGCTGTAAAGTACATGCAGGGCACGGTAGACATATAGTAGAAGGCTATTTTTGAGAGTAAAAAGCAGCCTCCTGATGGCGTCAGTATTCTTTACAACGTGCCTTTTAAATCGTCAAATATCTTGCGTGAAATTTTGTAACACATTGAATTATATATACTATCTATTTTGGGCGTGATAATTGCATGGGTAGGACTTTAGTAATTTTGTAGTAGATAGGTAGCTTTAATGATTCGCAAACTCTTCGTTTTATGTCTTATGACACTCTCAGCAAGTGCGGCTTTTGCAGGGCCCATCGTTTATAACTATACCGCCGTAGTTAACTCGGCTACTGGTATTTTTGCTGGTCAAGGGTTAGCTATTACGGGCACGTTTTCATTTGATGACCAGCTCGTCGACAGTAATACTGTTAATTTTAGTGACTTTTACAGGAATGATACTCCCATTGGAAATCAGGCGTTAAGTTCGTTTGCAAGTACAATTAACCTGGGTAGCGTATCCTTAAGTGAATCGGTGGATAACCCGACACTTGTCGACGCATATCTTGAAATAGTAGATCACACGTCTGAGGATAGGTTTCGTTTTGAGATGCTGAAGCTTAGCGGGTCGGAGGAAAGGATCCGTCTGATGCTTAGGGATACATTCGGTGTACGAGATGGTATATCAGTTGGAAGTAACACATTAACCAGCGATATTTTGGATACCATTGCGATGTTAGACAACGTCGATGTAGGCTTATTTTCTCATGCAGCTAGTCAATCGTTTTGGACAGAATACGACTTAATGGGAACACAGATTGGTCGCGTTGTCTTTGGTCTAACCAGTATCACTCGAGCTTCTGCACCAGTGCCTGAGCCTTCATCTTTGCTATTACTTCTAATAGGGCTTGCTGGAATACGTTCTCGAAGAATTAGAGCTTAACTGAGAGTAGTTAGTTCGAAAGAAAGTACTCAATTTTTAATCGGTTAATTTCTATAACGTCATGGTTGTGTAGTTTGACCGCACGGGCACCAATTTCTTCGCCATTCACCAGTAGGGTGTTGGCACTGCTGGATTGATCGAGAGTTACAATAAAATGGCCGTCTGGTCGTTTGTTGATTTGTACAACACCTGCACCTGATTTTCCTAATCTTACCGAAGGTTTGACCAATGGCAGTTCTTTGCCGGCTCCTTTGCCGTTAAGAATTTGCAGTTTGGCAGAATCAATATTCTCTTTTTCTAGGCTAGCGTTCAAATCAGAGGGTTCGGTTTGTAACGCTGCTTCGGAATGACTCCCATGTCCTGGTGGTCGTCGAATCAGGATAGTTTTGTCATCATCACCTGTTGATACACCTTCGTTAATATAGCGTAATTCGTGTTTGCCTATAACAATCACATCGCCGTTTCTTAATGGGTGTTTAGTAATGCTTTTGCCGTTTACGAAAGTGCCATTGGTACTGCTTAAATCTTCTAGAAACGAGTCATCAAAAATTGTCAGCAATTTTGCGTGATGGCCGCTCACCGCTAAATTATCGATGCAGATATCATTATCGTTTTTACGACCAATAGTTATAACTTCCTTGTCGAGAGGAAATTCGCTCAATTTATTTGCGTTAAAACTAAGTTCCAGTTTTCCTGGCATGACAGTGACTAACCTCTTCTATAGTGTGTTGCTTTCATTCTCGGGTGTAAGTAATACCTGAATGAGAATGACTGAAATATTATCTTTTCCGCCGTATTTATTTGCTAAGTCCACCAGCTCGTTTGCCGCCCTGTCGATGTCCTGAATATTACTGTTAATTATTTCTGCAATCTGCCAGTCAGACACCATGTCTGTCAGGCCATCGGAGCAAAGCAAAAATATATCATTTGTCTCCATTTCGATTCGGCGTGTGTCAACTTCAACTTCAGCTCTACTTCCAAGTGCCCGTGTTACAACGTTACCTATACTCGCGTTTCGAGCTTCCTGTTCCGTGTAAAAACCTTTATCGATCAGACTTTGTACCAGAGAATGATCCTTGGTAATTCGCCGGAGTACCTGCTCTCTATACAGGTATAGCCTCGAATCACCCACATGCCCTACATAAATATTAGAGCCTTCTATTATGGCAGCAACAATGGTGGTTCCCATTCCATCGTGTTCTTCGCAGGACGCTGCGGCCTGATATATCTCTGAATTACTGTCAGAAATTGTATTGGAGACAAATTCTAATAACTGAGAACCAGTTATCGATACTGATGATTCTTGCTGAGTCAGGCTTTGTAGCGTTTTTAGTACTGAATCGACCGCCATTTGGGCTGCTACCTCCCCAGCCTTGTGTCCTCCCATGCCATCGGCAAGCACAACTATGCCAGAGCTTTGCTCAAACCCTATGTAATCCTGGTTGTATTTACGCCGTAGCCCAGTATCAGTATGGCCGGCTATTTTCACCTGGGCGTTGTTGTCTGACATTGATCTTCCCTAGTAATCCTTCAATCTCATTGGCTAGTTTGCCATAGACATGGGGCATACTTTGATTGATTTTTTCCTGACCATCGAATAAAAACAAATATTGAACAAAAACTAATACTAAAACTCCGAACATCAAACTCAGGCGACGAGAGAGCGTGGTAGTAGTTGGTGCATCGAATTTGCCCTTAAATTTCCTATTCACTTTATCATTTTTTGGCTTAGAGCCAAGGTTAATATTATTCTGAGTGCCGGCTGTGGTGATGCCATAATTTTTGTGCAGCATGTGCCTATCAAACAGTTCAATAGCCTGCTGCAGAGAATCAGCTTCGCGGTTCGCAGGCACTGTTGAAATCATATTGGAAACCAGGCTTTGAATGTCTTCTGGAAGTTTGTTAAAGGATTTACGAACAACAAAATTCGTATCTGGCTGTTTACTTGGTAAACAGCCAGTGAATAACTGATACAAAATAACACCTACACTGTAAATATCTGCTTCCCTGGATCGATCTTCGCCTTCCAGGTGGTAATAGTGAGAGTTCTCTACCGAGCTCAGATCATCCTGTAATGAAAAATCTGTGAGTTTTACTTCTCCTTCGGCGGTGAACAGTATGTTTGTTGGTCTTAAGTGTCCGTGCACTATTCGATTATTGTGAGCAAATATCATTGCCTGACATATCTGGCTGGCAACTTTTAGAATTTCTTTCCAGTTTAGTTGAAACGCCAGTTTGTCTTGCAAGGTGCCGCCACTTAAATACTCCTGAACTAGAATGAAACTATTATCATTACGCGATGTGCCTAGCGTGTTAACAATATTTTTATGCTCTAACGAAGCCAAAACATTACTTGCTTCAAAGCCGGGGCTGGCAACGGTTTTCTTTTTGATAATAAGCAAATTGCTGCGACTTTTTTGTTGATAAAGATACACGGAGCCAAATTTATCTTCTCTTAAAATATCTAATAGTAAGAATTTTGATTTTATTTTTGTTATGCCCTGTTCGGCTCGAATTCTCTGTTCGGTGTCGATATGGCTGCCCTGAGAAATGGCAAGAAGATCGTTCTTCAGTATTTCCGCAGAACCAGGTCTTATCGTTGGCTCCTGATTCAAGCACTGCATTATCAACTTGTTGAGTTCAGGTTCGACTTCGGGGTTAAGTTTGAAAGGTTCAGGAAACACGCCAACTGGAATTTTCTTAGTGAATAGCTCATACATCACAACCCCTACAGAATAGAGATCACTTTGTATTGTTACATTGTCTGAAGATTCGCGTTGCTCGGGAGACATATAGTTATATGTTCCCATTATTGTTCCGGAGGTAGTTTGATCACTGATAATGTTTTTGTCGTCATAAAACTGGGCAATACCAAAATCTAGGATTTTCACATTGCCATCTTCGTCGATGAGGATATTGTCAGGCTTAATATCCCTATGGATAACATTATTCTGGTGAGCGTAGGAAAGTGCTTTCAGCAGTTGAATAATAATGTCGATCTTTTCGTTGTAGCTAATTTCATCTATTTTTGATGCCGTGCCTAAATCGACCCCCTCGACATACTCCATAATGAAGTAGGGCATATCATCGTCGTTTATGCCCTTATCTATTACATGAATTATGTTCGGGTGGTTTAGCCTGGCAATGATGTAGGATTCACGTTCAAAGCGTCGTCGGGCTTCTTCTTCCAGGCTGAGGTCTTTTATTAGTAATTTAATGGCAACAGGGCGTTGCAGCGAATCTTGTATGCCTCTATACACATAGGCCATACCGCCTTCGCCGATTTTGATTAAGTTTGAATAACCATTCAGTTGCATCAGTTTTCCTGCATTAGCCGACTACATGCCTCGATTTGGAGGAAAATTCCTAGCTAGTGCCTAGCCTAATAAGGGTGAGCTGTTGAAAATGTGATATTCTTCGCAAATTCACGGTGTTAGGGTAAAAAAATACGGGACCGTGATCAGGGAATTCACTGCCATGAAAATACCGAGTTATGCATCAACCATGCTAGTAGTTGTACTGGTTTTTTACCTGCTCAATGCGGGTGAAAGTTTGCTATTACCCTTGGTCATCGCAATTGTGCTGTGGTATCTGATTAATACTCTGTCTGCCACATTTGGCCGTATATCAATTGGCGAGTTTAAAATACCCGCTCCTGTTTGCCTTATTGCTTCATTTTTGACATTTATCCTACTCGTCTGGGCGTTGATTAACTTCCTTGGTGGAAGTATGGGAGGAGTGTTAGAAGTAGTGCCCTTGTATCAGAGCAATTTGACTAGTCGCCTGGAGACTCTTCCTTTGTTTGTGATGGACACTTTTCAGGATCAGTTAATTACAGACTGGATCGATCTTCCTGCATACGCAACCTCCGTTGCTGCTTCTTTTGCAAGTGTGCTTGCTAGTGGTGGTTTGATTCTTATTTATATCTTGTTCCTTTTTCTCGAACAGGGAAACTTTGATCAGAAAATTACAGCTCTTTTTGCCAGCTCGGGCCAGGAAGACTCGGTAAGAAAAATACTGGACAGGGTGCGAAACGACATTCAGAAGTATATAAGCATCAAAATGTTTACTAGTTCACTTACGGGAATATTGAGCTATATATTTTTAAGAATTGTTGATGTAGATTTTGCTGGTGTATGGGGTTTGTTAATATTTCTGCTTAATTTTATTCCTACAGTTGGCTCCATTATCGCTACTATTTTTCCGGCCATGATTGCTTTAGCACAGTCCGATGGATATACCCTGTTCTTTTTGGTGTTAGCCGGCATTGGTGTTTTACAGGTGTGTATTGGGAACATTCTAGAGCCAAGGCTAATGGGTAGTTCATTCAACCTCAGTCCTATAGTTATATTGTTGAACCTTGGCCTATGGGGATATATTTGGGGCATAACAGGAATGTTTCTATGCGTGCCGTTTCTTATTATTATCACTATTATATTCAGCCATTTTCCACAAACCAGAGCTATTGCCATTATTCTATCTAGCGATGGCCGACTGCGAGTACCAGCTGATGCCACAATTGAGCCATTCATTTTTAAAACCCCGCCCTCTGGCTTATTACTACCTGATGAAAAAACAGAACAGGACTAGGTCTGTTTAAAAGTCTGTTTAAATCTTACAGGGCTGGTAGTTAATAGAAAAAACCCTGCAATATCCGCGTATTACGCGCTATAATCCTCTGCTTTTTTACAATTCGCCGATTTTCTAAAGACAAATTCGGTTTCTAATTCGGACGCTTTAATGAACAGTGCTGAGATAAGACAAAAATTTCTGGATTTCTTTGCCAGCCGGGAACACGAGATTGTTGCCAGTAGTTCCCTGGTTCCAGCAAATGACCCGACCCTGTTATTTACCAATGCTGGAATGGTGCAATTTAAGGATACCTTTCTCGGTGACGAGGTCAGGAGCTATAAGCGCGCAACAAGTTCGCAGCGCTGTGTAAGAGCGGGTGGAAAACACAACGATTTGGAAAATGTCGGCTACACCGCCAGGCATCATACTTTTTTCGAAATGTTGGGAAATTTTTCTTTTGGGGACTATTTTAAAAGAGAAGCTATTCAGTATGCCTGGGAGTTTTTAACGGTTGAGCTAGGCTTGCCCGCAGACAAATTGTGGATTACGGTTTTTGAAGACGATGATGACGCCGCCGCGATTTGGCTGAACGAGATAAAGATCGACCCTAAGCGGTTTTCAAGATTGGGAGAGGCTGACAATTTTTGGTCAATGGGTGACACCGGACCCTGTGGGCCTTGTTCCGAAATTTTCTTTGACCATGGAGAAGAAGTGCCAGGTGGTCCTCCTGGTTCGCCTGATGAAGATGGCGATCGTTATATTGAAATATGGAACCTTGTGTTCATGCAGTATGAACGCAAAGCAGATGGCTCCATGACGCCACTACCTAAGCCTTCGGTAGATACTGGCGCGGGTCTGGAGCGGCTTGCAGCTGTTATGCAGAATGTACACAGCAACTACGAGATTGATCTATTTCAACAATTACTCACCTCTATAGGTGAAATCACTGGAGTTGCAGGTTTAACAAATAACTCCCTTAAAGTTATCGCTGATCATATTCGGTCTTGTACATTTCTTATTGTTGATGGCGTGTTGCCTTCCAATGAAGGCCGAGGTTATGTATTGCGTCGAATCATTCGCCGAGCTGTCAGGCACGGGTATCAGCTAGGGGTTAAGGAAATATTTTTCTACAAAATAGTGGCCGCCCTGGTCCGTGTTATGGGCGAGGCTTATCCTGAGTTGATCGAAAAGCAACAGATAGTTGAGAAGGCCTTGCAAGCAGAAGAACAACAGTTTGCCCGAACACTGGATAACGGTATGGCTATTCTGGAAAAAGCCATTGCAGAGCTAGACAGCAAAATCATACCCGGCGAAACAGTATTTCGACTTTATGATACCTACGGTTTTCCCGTAGACCTAACAGCCGATGTTGCTCGAGAGCAGGGTTTGACTCTAGATTTGGAAGGCTTTGAGAATGCCATGAGTGTGCAAAAAAATCAGGCACGTGCTGCAAGTAGTTTTAGTGCGGTGGAAAAGCTGGATATTGCCGCTGGCGAAGCAACTGACTTTATTGGTTATGAAGAATTGGAAGGCTCTTCCATGGTGGCAGCAATTTTTATTGACGGTAAGCGGGTTGATAGTGCTAGTCAGGGTCAAGAGTTGTTGCTGTTGTTAGACAATAGTCCGTTTTACGGTGAGTCGGGCGGACAAGTTGGCGACACAGGTTTTTTGCAAAATGGCGATGCTAAATTCGAAGTGTTAGATACCAAGAAACAATCAGATGTATTGGTGCATCGTGGTATTTTGCGCGAAGGCAGTTTGAAAGCAGGCGATAAGGTTTCTGCCAGTGTTGATAAAAGTGATCGAATTGCAATTACACTAAACCATTCGGCTACGCATTTGATGAACGCGGCATTAAGAAGTGTTTTGGGATCTCATGTTGCTCAAAAAGGCTCGTTAGTGGATACGCAGAGGCTACGCTTTGACTTTTCCCATAATTCTCCAGTGAGTGCTGATGAGCTAAAGAAGATTGAAAATCAGGTGAATCTTCAAATACTCGAGAACTCTCTTGTTGGAAAGGAAGTACTACCCATAGAAGAGGCGCAGAGCAAGGGAGCGCTAGCGCTTTTTGGCGAGAAGTACGGCGATGAAGTGCGGGTTGTAACTATGGGTGATGACTACTCCGTTGAATTCTGTGGTGGTACTCATGTTGATCGTACTGGGGATATTGGCCTGTTCAAGATCATCAGCGAATCAGGCATATCAGCCGGCGTGCGTCGTATAGAGGCAGTTACTGGAAAAGGTGCGCTTGCTCAAATCGACAATGAAGAAGAAATTCTTAAACAGGTTTGTGGAATTGTTAAGTCCAATCAAGAAGAGCTGGTCGATAAAGTGCAGCAGCTAGCCGCTAACAACCGTTCCCTGGAAAAACAACTTGAACAACTGAAATCACAAATGGCTTCCAGCACGGGTAGCGATCTTGCGTCCCAGGCAGAGGACTTGTCAGGTGTACAATTTCTGGCAGCTTCAGTGGATGGCTTTAACAGCAAAACCTTGCGCGACACAGTTGATCAACTAAAGAATAAACTGGGCTCAGCTATTGTTGTGCTTATTAGCGCGGCCGATGGAAAAGTAAGTATAGTGGTTGGCGTTAGCAAAGATTTAACAGGCAAGGTAAAAGCAGGCGAGTTAGCTAACATGATTGCTGGCCAGGTGGGCGGCAAAGGTGGCGGCAGGCCAGATATGGCCATGGCTGGAGGAAGTGACGTGGCGGCAGTTCCGGCCGCTCTAGCTAGTATAAAACCCTGGTTGCTTGAGAAGTTGTAGTAGGGAAAACGAGATAGAAGTAAATCTGGAAATGTTATGGCACTAATCGTTCAAAAATATGGTGGCACCTCTGTTGGCAGCGTCGAGAAAATCGAAGCTGTTGCTGATAAGATCGGCCGCTTCCGAGATGCAGGCGACGACATAGTTGTTGTGGTTTCTGCTATGAGTGGAGAAACTAACCGACTCACCTCCATGGCGCAGGAAATCATGGCTTATCCCACGCCGCGTGAAATGGATGTTTTGCTTTCTACCGGCGAGCAAGTCACCATTGCTTTATTGAGTATGGCGCTTGAGAAACGAGGTTATGCAGCATGTTCGTTTACTGGCGGGCAGGTGAAAATTTTAACCTGCGAAACTCATAACAAGGCCCGCATTCGTGAAATTGATGGGTCAAATATTCATGCCCAACTTGATTTGGGAAAAGTAGTCGTGGTGGCCGGGTTTCAGGGTGTTGATGAGAACGGCAATATCACTACACTAGGCAGAGGCGGTTCAGATACCACTGCTGTGGCGATTGCGGCGGCACTAAAAGCCGACGAATGTCAGATTTATACCGATGTAAAAGGGGTGTACACCACCGACCCAAGAGTAGTGGATGATGCGCGTCTGCTTAGTAGCATTACCTTTGAAGAAATGTTGGAACTTGCCAGTCTTGGTACCAAGGTATTGCAAATTCGAGCAGTTGAATTTGCTGGTAAATATAAAGTACCACTTAGGGTGTTATCCAGCTTTGAAGATGGCCCGGGTACTCTGATTAGTTTAGAGGAAAATACAGATATGGAAGATCCTACTATAGCTGGAATTGCTTTCGAGCGTGACGAAGCTAAATTGACTGTTGCCGGAGTGCCCGATGTGCCGGGTGTCGCCTATGAGGTTATTGGCCCTGTTAGCGCGGCTGGCATAGAGGTTGATGTTATTGTGCAAAACGCCGCGGCCGATGGTACCAATGATATTACTTTTACTGTTAAACGCAGTGAGAGTGAGCGAGCCAAAGAGATTTTGGACAAGGTTCGAGAATCTCTTGGTGCCAGAGAAGTTGTCATGGATAAGAAAGTTGGTAAAGTTTCTTTGGTAGGAGTTGGTATGCGCTCCCATGCAGGAATAGCCGCCAAAATGTTCAAAGTCCTGTCAGACGAGAGCATCAATATTCAAATTATTACCACGTCAGAGATAAAAATATCCGTCGTTATTGAGGAGAAATACCTCGAACTGGCGGTTCGCGCCCTGCACAGTGAGTTTGAACTGGGCGAATCAGAGCCCCAAAGCTAGTGCTGTAAACACGAAATCATGCTGAAATAGTTGGCATGTTGCTCATTAAGGCAGATACTAGGAGTGAGTCCTGAATAAATAGTTCGCCAGACTTATGAACAGCCGTATTTAATCGAGTGAAAACTGTACGCAGTACAACGGATTGATTAAAGGAGCAAGGCAATGTTAATACTCACACGCCGAATCGGCGAAACATTGATGGTAGGGGACGATGTAACAATCACGGTGCTTGGTGTAAAAGGCAATCAAGTTCGCATTGGCGTTAACGCTCCCAAAGAAGTCGCTGTTCACCGCGAAGAAATATACCAGCGCATTCAGAAAGAAAAAGGCGGCGATACACCAGTAAGTGAAGACAGCGAGTAAGCCCCAAAACACCTTGTTTCTTTGATATACCTCCATCCCACGAGAGTGTGTAGCTTTCCTCTGTACCCCTATATAAAAGCCTCATTAGCGCCGCGGCTACCCACGGGCTATTACACTATTCTTTGGTTCTCTCAGTTCAAACCGTCAGCTAAACACCAGTAGAATCGTTGAGATTTCAGTGAGATACTTTGATCCTGGAATTAAATTCAATCAAACATACATGTTCCGATAAGCGTAGAGACGCCTTCATAGGAATGTTATGTGTTAAAACTATTTAGGGAGCGAATATGAAAACCATGAACTGCAAACAACTAGGTGGGGCGTGTGATAAAGAGTTTCAGGCAAATTCATTTGATGAAATAGTGGAAATGAGCAAGCAACACGGCATGGAAATGTTTCAGAAGAATGATGAGGCTCACCTTAAAGTAATGAATGATATGCGGGAGCTTATGCAAAAGCCCGAAGCAATGACGGAGTGGTTTGAAAGTAAGAGAAAGGAATTTGAAGCGCTACCTGAGAGTTAGTCAGAATGAGGCCTAGTTTATTTGGTTAAAGGTGAATCTGTGAGTCTAAATTTTTTTCGACAATACAAGCTATTAACGCCAAAGTTCAAAGCGATTAGCGATCTGTCATCGATTACTGGTGGCGTATTAGGTTTTATAGTTTTAATACCCTATGCATGGGTTTTGAATAGTGTTTCGGGAATAGATCCTAATGAATGCATTAAGTGCCAAGAGGGCGGTATTGCCTGGATGGTTGGCCTAATTGCAGGAATGGTGGTTTTTGTCGTACTTTCAATGACTTTCATACTGTGGATTCGAGTAAAGCCCTTTTTAAGAAATAGAGAAATCAGCGAGCCCGAACTTAAAGAATTGCTTCTATGGAGGAGCTATCCAGCTTCATGGCTGAAGACGGGCACGTAGGAGTCAAGTCGAAAGTTGAGTGGGAGTTTTTCAGGTATCCATATACGAAACCTTCTCGTATACGCAATGACTATGCTATTATGCCCGCGATTTTGGAGAGGTGGCCGAGTGGCTGAAGGCGCGCCCCTGCTAAGGGCGTATAGGGTGAAACCTATCGAGGGTTCGAATCCCTCCCTCTCCGCCATGAATTCAAAATGCCCAACAAGCTGGGCTTTTTTATTCATTGCCGAAAGGCAGTGAAAGAACTCTACGGTTCGAAAGACGCGGTAGCGTCGCAGACAGCCGAAGGCTGCCTCGCAGAGGTGAGGAAATTGGCTAAGCCAATTTTTGAATCAATCCCTCCCTTTTCGCCACTAAAACCCCCATATTTAAAGGGATGTGGCCAGCCCTTAATCAAATTCATTTATTCTTTGTGTTTTATAACTCCACGAACGATTTTTAGAACCCCATGACCGAAGCTCTAATTAGCCTGTTAATAACAACAATACTATTACTAGGCTCTCCCGGCCCCGCTACCCTGGCTTTAGCCGCAACAGGGGCCACCGTTGGGTTTCGCCGAGGCACTCCTTTTCTATTTGGCATATTGCTTGGATTGTTAGTTGCTATTACTGGTGCGGCGGTTGGTCTTGCGTCGTTATTTACAAACTATTCCGAACTTCGGGTGATAGCTCAAGTGCTCGGCGGCCTGTACATTGTTTACATCGCTCTAAAAATTGCGACTTCGCCCATAATTGATATTGGAAATGCACAGGCCTCGACGGTGCCGCGATTTAGAGATGGATTCATATTGAATCTATTGAACGTGAAGGCTTACGCGGTATTTTTGGCAGTTTTTTCACAATTTCTATTACCTTTTGACCAAACAATTCTTGCCTACGTTTCAACAGGGTTTGTGTGTATTGTGGTAGCTACGACGGTGGATATTATCTGGCTTTGGTTTGGTAGTGTTATTGCTCCATTTTTTACCAGGCCTCGCGAGGCGAGGATATTAAGAATTGTATTTGCTGTGTTGATGGTTTCGGCTGTAGCGTTTGTCTTCATGCTATAAAAAAGCAATAAGCTACGGGAACCGCAATCGCATGAGAGTTCGAATTGTTTAGATAGGCGAGGCAATACTTTGAATATAATTCAGCTCTGTAGATTTACACTTGGGTTTAGCTGGGTTTATCACGGGCTATTTCCAAAACTTCTTTTTCTTGCTCCATTGGAACTGGAAATGAGCGGCAGCATTGGTTTGTCACAAACGAATACTCTGTGGCTTATTCGGTTTGCAGGAGTTTCAGAAATTGTATTCGGAATATTACTAATGATGTTCTACAGAAATGCCAAAATCCTTGGCGTGAATATTCTGGGTCTGGTTTCATTGTTGATATTTGTATTAGTAATGACTCCACACATAATGGTGGAGGCGTTCAATCCAGTAACTACCAATATACCGCTTATAATATTGAGTTTGATTTTACTTAACGAGGCAAAGAAGACTGCTTCGACGGATATCTAACTCACACAACGCCTTCTGTGTAAAAGTTTTCAATCTCTCCAGCTTCAAATCCTAAGCTCTCAAGAATCTCCCTGGTTTGTTCGCCTAGCGCGGGAACCGAACCTAGTGAAGATTCATAGCTACTGTTATTTCCCGGTGGCTTAAGGCTTTTAACTGTTCCTTGCGGTGTTTCTGTTTCGATAATTCTATTCAATGCTTTAAGTTGAGGATGATTCCATACGTCCTGCATGTCATTAACATTGGCGAAGGCTATTTGCGCCGCCTCTAACTTCTTAATAATTTCTTCTGCGTTTAAAGTGGAAAACAATGTTTGAATAATGTCTCTTAGCTCTTCTCGGTTGCCAGACCTGAGTGCGTTATTTTCAAACCTGGAATCAGCTATTAAACTTTCATCTGCAAGAACATCGCGGCAGAACGATTCCCACTCTCTTTCGTTTTGAAGCCCCAGCATGATGACTTTATTGTCAGTGGTATTGAAAGCGCCATAGGGATATATGCTGGCGTGATCAGCGCCTGACCTAGCAGGTGGTGATGCGCCTTCGTAGGCATAGTAAAGAGGAAAACCCATCCATTCCACCATGGCTTCCAGCATGGATATGTCGATTCGGCTGCCTTCTCCGGTTTTTGACCGCTGAATGAGCGCGGCGAGTATCGCGCTATGAGCCTGCATGCCAGCTGCGATGTCGGCGATAGAGATGCCGCTTTTTGTCATGACCTCGTCTGTTCCGGTAATCGACAGAAAGCCGGCCTCAGCCTGCACAAGGAGATCATAAGCTTTTTTACTCTTGTAAGGGCCTTCGTCACCATAACCTGAAATATTACAAACGATAAGGTTTGGATGCTGAGTGTGTAAGTCGCTATAAGACAGGCCCATTTTTTTTACAGCCCCTGGGGCAAGGTTCTGAACGAATACATCGGCCTCGCTAAGTAGCTTGTCTAGTATTGACGGCGCGAGTTCATGCTTAAGGTCCAGTGTCATGCTGAGCTTTGATCTGTTAGTCCAGATAAAATGTGAGGACTGGCCCTTTACTCTGTCGTCATAGTGGCGAGCAAAATCACCTGTTTCTCTGCGTTCAATTTTAATGACCCGAGCTCCGAGCTCGGCAAGTTGTCTGGTGCACAGTGGCGCCGCAATTGCATGCTCTAGGGAGACAATGGTAATTCCAGATAATGGAGCAGAATTCATAGCTTGGTAGACACCTTCGCTGAGGCGCTCATGCATAAGGCGCCTTCGTGGTTTTTAATCCATAAATTGCACATGCCTTCGGCGTTGGGCTGTGTACCACAAACCTGAAAATCATTAATGTCAAAAACAGGACTAACGGCTCTGAATTCAAAATTAATTAAAATACAATCAGCTACGTTTTCTAACAGTGTGTCCAGTAGTAGGGTGGCAAGTAACGGGCCGTGAACGACAAGCCCAGGATAAGCCTCCACCTCTGTGGCATATTTTCGATCGTAGTGAATGCGGTGGCCGTTAAATGTTAAGGCGGAATAACGAAACAGGAAAACAGGGTCGGGGGTGATTGTTCTACTAAAATCTTCGTTCTCAGGTGCCGGCTTCGGTTCAGGCGGAGCTGATCTGGCGGTGGCACTTTCTCGATAAACAATGTCATGCTCTTCGTACAGGGCAAGACCGTTCTCACCGGTGATTTCGTGGCCCACACAGATAAATGCTAACTGCCCGCTACGGCCTTGTTTGAGGCTAACGCTCTTTATAGTAGAGAGCCGGCTAACTTGTTCGCCCACACGTAAGCTTTGATGAAAGGTAAGCCGGCTTCCTGCCCACATTCTTCTTGGTAACTCAATTGGAGGCAGAAAATCGCCTTTATGCGCGTGCCCATCTTCCGCTAATTCACTTTGCGCCGTATGGGCCAGGAAATACAGCCAATGCCAGAGCGGGGGGAGCTCCTGCCCGGCTGTAACGGCAAAATCATGCTTGTTGAGAGTTGCAGCCATCGCTGCCACCGCATTAGGCGTTAAAACATCGGTATGAGACTCGGTTTTCCCAATCCACTTTGAAAATTGATCCCTGCCAATATCCATAATTCACTAATTGCCGTGTTTAAAAGAGGGTTGTGTGTGAACACCCCGAGAATTTAATGGATGCGAGGCCAAGTTGCTACTAAAATAAGGTCTTTGTACATCTGGATAGGCTGCCTGACTCAGGTTGCTGAATCTACTAATCAGGTTGGAGTTATACAGTGGCTGGGAAATACTTTGAAGAGCTCGAAATTGATGCTGTGTTTGAGCATCAACCTCACCGCACCATCACCGAAACGGATAATCTGCTTTTCAGTACCATGACCCACAACCCCCAGCCTTTGCATATTGATGCGGAGTTTGCGAAAAATTCTCTACACGGGCAGATACTGGTGAATAGTCTGTTTACTCTGGGGCTAGTTATTGGTTTGTCGGTAGGGGATACCACATTGGGCACTACTATCGGAAATCTTGGCCTTGAAACCACAGAATTTCCAAACCCCGTGTTTATCGGCGATACAATTCGCTCTACTACACGCATTCTCGACAAGCGTGAGTCAAAAACAAAGCCAGACCGTGGAATTGTGTGGTTCGAACACAAAGGCATTAACCAGCGGGGTGAAGTTGTTTGCGAATGTGTGCGCAAGGGCATGATGATAAGGAAGCCAGTATAATGACATTACGCAGATCGATTCATTTTGTACCCGGTGGCAATGACAAGATGCTTAGTAAGGCACTTGGTCTGTCGGCAGACTCTCTAATACTGGATCTTGAAGATTCGGTAACGCCCGAGCGTAAAGAGGCCGTAAGGGCGGAGGTTTGCGTCTGGCTTAAAGAGACTAATTTTGGTAAACAAGAGCGTCTGGTAAGAATCAACCCAATGGATACAGCTTGGGGAAGAGATGATCTAGAAGCGGTGTTGCAATATAAGCCTGATGGAATCGTGCTGCCAAAGGTTCTGGATTTAAAGGCGGTGCAGGCTGTGGATCAACTCATTGTAAATCAGGAAAAACAAACTGGGGAGGATCTCAGTCATGTTAAATTGCTATTGATTGGCACTGAGATGGCCGCCGCTGTTTTTAATTTACCTAAAATGGTAACTCACCCACGGGTAAACGGTGTTACCTGGGGCGCCGAAGATTTATCTGTGTCACTTGGCGCCAGGGCCAAACGAGATGCCGATGGGAATTATCTAGAAGTGTTTGGTTTTGTACGCTCTATGTGTTTGCTTGCGGCGGTAGCGGCTGAAGTGCAACCCATAGATGCGGTGTATGTAGATATACAAAACAGCAAAGGATTGGAGAAAGAATGTAATGTTGCTGCCGACATGGGCTTTACCGGCAAGATTACTATTCATCCTAATCAGATTGAAATAGTGAACCGGGCATTTACTCCCAGTGACGCAGAAATAGCCGAAGCTAAAGCGCTGGTTTCTGCCTTTGAAGAACATCAAAAGGCAGGAAAAATGGCATTTACTTTTAATGGCGCCATGGTAGATGTACCTCATTTAAAACAGGCGCAGAAAATTTTAGCGATTGCTGCGCATATTGTCGCGCAAACGAGTTAAGCCGTGGATTTTGCAGAAACAGAAGAACAAAGCCTGATTAGAGAATCTGTAAGGAAGCTCTGCAAAGGGTTTCCTGATTCTTATTGGGAACAACACGATCGCGAAGGCCAATTTCCAGATGATTTTTTTAAGGAAGTGGCAGCCGCCGGCTGGATAGGAATAGCCATGCCGGAAGAATATGGCGGTGCAGGAAGAGGCATTCAGGAAGCGGCAATTGTGCTTGAGGAAATTGCGGCATCGGGTGCGGCAATGAATGGTGCAACGCCTGTGCATCTTTCAATTTTTGGTATGCATCCAGTGGTAAAGCACGGAAGCCAGGCCATGCGAGAAAAATATCTACCTCCGGTGGCGCGTGGCGATCTGCAAGTAGCATTTGGCGTGACAGAGCCTAATGCCGGCAGTGATACCACCTCTATTGAAACCTTTGCCCGACTCGAGGGCGATCATTATGTGGTGAAAGGACGCAAGGTATGGACTACCAAGGCGTTTGAGTCGGAGCGTGTATTGTTGTTGGTTAGAACCACAGCAAAAGACAAAGTTAAGCGAAAAACAGAGGGCATGACTCTGCTACTGGCAGAGTTGCAAAAGCCTGAGGTTACTATTTCTGCTATCGCCAAACTCGGGCGCAATGCTGTACGTACCTGCGAAGTAGTGTACGAAGATCTTAAGGTTTCCGTAGAAGATCGCATTGGCGAAGAGGGCATGGGTTTTCGCTATTTGCTAGATGGTTTAAATGCCGAGCGTATTCTAATTGCCGCCGAAGCGTTGGGCATAGGCAGGGCAGCACTGCGTCGTGCCGTTCAATACGCCAATGAGCGTGTGGTGTTTGATCGGCCTATTGGTAAAAACCAGGGCATTGCTTTTCCGTTGGCCGAAGCCAGCATGAAATTGGACGCCTGTGAGTTAATGATCAGAAAAGCAGGCTGGCTATTGGATAATAATCAGCCCTGCGGCGCCGAGGCCAATACGGCTAAATGGTTGGCAGCGGAGGCTGGTTTTTTTGCGGCAGATGCGGCTATTCAAACCCACGGCGGATTTGGCTATGCCCGTGAATACCATGTGGAGCGATACTGGAGAGAGGCGCGATTAATGAAGCTCGCGCCTATCTCGCAAGAAATGATCCTCAATTATGTTTCTGAACACGTATTGGGTTTGCCGCGTTCGTATTAGAGAATCATTTCCTTGGTAGCAGGTAAAAGTGGCAGGCAAAAGTAGCAGGCAGATACCGCCTTGTTTATGCCAGTGCTTCAAGCGCCACTTCGGCTGAAATTGCTTCCATGCCTAACGCCTCAGCTACTTCTGGGCGGGTTAGTTTTCCCTTGCAAACATTAAGCCCATTTCTTAAATGAACATCTTCAAGCAAAGCTACTTTTGCACCCTTGTTAGCAATGTCTCTAATTGCAGATATCGTCGCATTATTAAGTGCTTCTGATGCTGTTTTTGGTACGGCGCCCGGAATATTCGCGACACAGTAGTGAATAACATCGTCCACTACGAATGTAGGGTTTTTGTGCGTAGTTGGTTTTGAGTTTTCACAACAACCACCCTGGTCTATCGCGACGTCGGCAATAACAGAACCGGGCTTCATTTTTTTAACCAGTTCGCTGGAGATAACCTTGGCCGCTGCACCGCCAGGTACTAGTACGGCGCCAACGACCAGATCAGCCGTTGTAACATACAGCTCCAGGGTTTCTGGAATTGAGAGTACGCAATTAACGCTGCTATTAAATTCGCCTTCAGGTTTTTGTTTGAATTGCTGCTCCAGTTCATCGAGTCGAGCTTTAGACGTGTCGAGAATGGTGACATAGGCGCCAAGGCCTAGAGCGATTCGACAGGCATTGCTTCCTACTACTCCGCCGCCAATAATAACGACATGGGCTGGTTCAACCCCTGTGGCCCCGCCTAGCAGAATACCCATTCCGCCATTGTGCTTTGCCAGATGGCTGGCAGCTTCTTGCACGGATAACCTGCCGGCTATTTCAGACATAGGAGTTAGCAATGGCAAGGTGCCGGCATCATCGGTAACGGTTTCGTAGGCAATACACACGGCATCGCTTTGTATTAGCTCGTTGGTTTGCTCGGGGTCTGATGCAAGATGCAAGTAAGTAAATAAAGTGTGATGGGGCTTTAGTAGAAGCCGCTCTTGGTGATTTGGCTCTTTAACCTTGATGATTAAATCAGCGGAATCAAAGAGTTGTTCAGCACTGTCCGCAATTAATGCGCCGGCTTTTTGATAGACGCTGTCATTGCTGCCAATGCCAAGGCCGGCATTGTGTTCGATCCAGACTTCATGGCCATCGGCTACTAATAGTTTTACCGAATTAGGGGTTAGGCCTATTCTGAATTCCTGATCTTTGCTTTCTTTTGGAGAGCCAATTTTCATGAGATTTTCTCACTTTAAAATAGCGGGTTTTTGGCCCGGAATTGCATGCTTATGTTCTTGTGAAACAGACATACCGTAAGGATGCGCAGTTAATAGAAAAGTGGTTCCAAAAGCAAGAAATTTCGGATAAAAATCACCGAGGCTTGTACAATCACGGCACAAATATTTGCAGCTAGTAATTGCCGCTGATCAGGAGAGGCTAGTCATGACAATAAGAAGTAAAAAAGACATTTTATCCAACATTTGCTTACTGTTTGCGGGGCTGCTGTTGAGCATTTCCGTTAGTGCGCAGGAACTCTCTGAAAACGACGATCCTGAATTTCAGCGTGTCGCGCCTTTTCAGGTTTTCGACAACCTTTATTATGTAGGCGCCAAGTGGGTGTCGGCCTGGGTGCTGGAGACAGATCAGGGACTGATAGTGTTTGACTCTCTGTATGGCGACCTTACCGACATCATGATCGATGGAATACGTGAGCTGGGTATGGACCCTAACGATATTCGGTATGTGGTGGTAAGCCACGCGCATTACGATCACATTGGTGGTGCCCGACGCTTGCAGCAGGAATTTGGCGCCGTGGTGTTAATGACAGAAGAAGATTGGCAAATGATAGAAGAGCCTGCGGTTTTTCAGGAATACGACAAACCCATTCGCCACCTTACGGTCACCGACAGTGGCACACTTAATTTGGGTCGAACCAGCCTACGCTTTTTCAAAACACCAGGACATACAACGGGTGTTTTATCCACTCGATTTACCGTGTATGACAACGGCTTCCCACACACGGCGTTTATGTTTGGCGGTGTAGGTTTAAATTTTAGCGGGGTAGAGCGCATGGATATGTATATTAATAGTGTTAAGCGTTTAATGACCATGGGCGATGTTGAAGTTAACATTCCAAATCACCCAGGCTCGGGTGAAATTTTCGAACGCTATGAAATCCTTAAAGATCGCCAAGACGGCGAGCCACATCCCTATGTAGACCCAGAACGATTTACCGCATGGCTTGATCAACTGCTACTAGCTGCCGAAGCTAAAATGATTGAGGAAAAAGCAGCGAGTAAATAAATTCAGTCAGAGAATTGCTCAAAGAATTTTCGGGTTTGATCATCGGCAGGGAAGTAGCTTTCAATTAAAAGCTCTTCCATGCCGGTATCCAGCGCCGTGCCAAACTGACTCAATGTTGAAAACATACACAGTGTCTGACCTCCCAGATTAAAATTAATCGTTAACATTGGCCCATCGGAAGGTGACTCGTTCGGCTGCTGCCAGTTATCCGGTGGCGACAGTTCTAGCAAGCGTTTATACAAAGCATCGTGCTCTGGCTTGGAAAATGCCAGAACCTGCTTGCGCAAGCGCCTTAGTAAATGACTTGCCACTTCATCCCAATTTTCGATATACGGCCTATAAGCGTCGTGGCGAAACACAGCTTCCAATAAGTTACTGGTGGGCGGTGCGTCAGTGTTGCCCGCCAATTGAGACGACATCATTTGCTGTGCTGTATTTGCCATAAGCACATTCCAGCCGCCATCGACCACCAGCGCAGGGTAGGGGTTATGGTTTTCAAGAATCATGGTTAAAGCCTGGCGTACTGGTTCCATATCTATGCAATCGATATCCAGCGCCGTGAACGCCGGTGTAAACCCGCCGCAGTGAAGCAGCAAATTGCTGTCACGATGGGGCAGGTTCAAAACATCCGCCAGACGCAAGATCATTGCCCTGCTAGGGCTGCTCCTGCCGGTTTCAATAAAGCTGATATGCCGTGATGACACATCCGCGAGCATCGAAAGCTCGAGTTGTGATAAACGGTTCTGTTTACGGTAATCGCTAAGTAAGGGCCCAATAGCGGACATGATTTGTAGCCTCTCAATATAGATGACTGGGATAGTTTAACGGTTGGGCTGTAGCAAAACCATTACCTGAGAGGTAACTGTAGGTCGTAGAGGGTATTGTGTAAGAAGTGGCTGTGAAAATAGGAGCTAATAGCTATAGTCGTGTCTGTAGGAGACTGTTAAGCCACCTACGCCTACCATTCGATTTTCCAGCGAGCATACATACGTCGGGCTTGCCGTAGTTGATCCGGTTCCATGAGGCTTTCAAGGCTTTGCCTGAATTTAGTGGCGTCTTCGTAGTCATTGCTCACAGCCATACTTGCCCAGGCATGGGCCTGAACAACATCACGGGTGACGTGGTCGCCATCTTTGTACATATTGGCCAATATATAAGCCGAGGCAGAATGACCCGCCTTTGCCGCGTATCCAAACCATTCAACGGCCTTGTCCTGATCTAGCTCGGT
>NVVJ01000105.1 GCA_002402175.1 SAR86 cluster bacterium | reverse complement strand
GATGGAGCGCGGGAGGGCCAGGGATGGCCCATTGGAACGAAAAACAGTATCCCTTCCCAAGCCCCGATACACGCATCAACTACCTACAATCATTCCCTACCTACCTACCAACCTTCAATTCTTGTTGCCTGATTATCGCTGTGGGTATCGACAGCTTATGTTTTTGCTGAGAGAACGCACTGGGTTAGGGCCCCCTATTTTCTCCGCAGCTTGCACCCGTCCATCTTTCGGAGAAGTTCCTCCAGGACGATCTGTGAGAAAGACAAGCTCGGTTCATCTTCTTATGACAGATAAGCCCCTTAGCGTGTTCTCCTTCGGTCGCTCGATGCTACGCTTTAATCGCCACAAAAACAGGGGGCCCTAACCCAGCGCTAGCAGTTCCCATCTAA
The DNA here is from genome assembly GCA_002402175.1 of SAR86 cluster bacterium. Lineage (GTDB taxonomy): Bacteria > Pseudomonadota > Gammaproteobacteria > Pseudomonadales > Pseudohongiellaceae > UBA9145. The sequence goes on along the minus strand of NVVJ01000105.1, from coordinate 21,285 downwards.
TTCCGTGCAATGTATACGCTTGAATAGGACTAATTCATTGAATTAATTATTTCGTGGGGATATCTCAGACCCTGACGCCTTTGTTTCTTTGCTTAGAGTCTCAGATTTTCTAGTTAGGCGTGCTGATTTTATTCGAAGTAACTTTCATTAACTTTATTTGTCGACTATCGGCATTTAAAATTGTTACAAGAAACGGGCCTACGTTAGTAGTTTCGCCTCGTTCGGGAATATGGCCAAATTTTTGTAATACCAGTCCACCTACTGTGGTGAATTCCTGGTCGCTGAAATCAGTCTTGAAGTATTCATTGAATTCATCAACTGGAGTCAGTGCCTTAACGATATGGTTTTCTTCGTCAAATTTCTTGATGTAGCTGTCATCGTCTACATCGTGCTCGTCTTCAATTTCGCCAACAATTTGTTCCAGAACATCTTCAATTGTAACTGCTCCACAAACACTGCCGTACTCGTCTATGACAATTGCCATGTGTTGGCGAGTCTCACGAAATTCACGTAACAGTATATTAAGGCGTTTGCTCTCAGGAACAAAAGTAGCAGGGCGCACAATATCCTTGATATTAAATTTTTCTGTATTCTTCCCAAGCATTAAAGGCAGTAAATCCTTTGCCAGCAAAATCCCCATTACGTTGTCCACATTGTCACCAACAACAGGGAATCGTGAATGTGATGCCTTGGCAACCAGCTCTACTATTTCAGTGATGTTCAATTTTGATTCGACAGTGACAACCTGAGATCGAGGAATCATGATGTCGCGAACTTGCATGCTTGAAACCTGCAAGGCGCCTTCAATGATGCTTAAGGCGTCAGCCTCAAGAACCTGATCTTGTTCGGCATTGCGCAGAAGCTCCAAAAGGCTTTTAGTGTCTGTGGGCTCGTCTGAAAATATTTGAGCAATTCTATCGATCCAGGATTTAGGTTTTGAATCGAGACTAGGTTGGTCGTCGCTCATGCTCTGTTGTTATTCCTCGCTTTTTTGCTGAACATTATTATTCACCCTATCAAATAAGGGTTAGGGAATCCAAGTCTTTCAAGTGCTTTTATTTCTAGACCTTCCATGGTGCTGGCGTCTTCTTCGCTCTCATGATCAAAGCCTGACAGGTGAAGAAGTCCATGAATAAGAATATGAGCCCAATGAGCCTGTAGCTCTTTGTGTTGATGGTGGGCTTCCTGTTCAACAATTTCAGGGCATATAACAATGTCACCCAGGGGTAAAAAGTCCATATGTTCGCTCATTGAAACGGGAAACTCAGCAGGAAACGATAGAACATTGGTAGCAGATTGCTTGCCTCGGTACTGCATATTGAGCTCGGCAGAAACCGAAACTTCAACGAACTTGAGGCTGATCTGGAGAGTTTTTTGTTGCTCGAGTGTGTTGATTGCTTCCTCAATCCAGGCTTCACAAAGAGAGGTTTCGGGCACCCAGCGGTTGCTACAATCGTTGCTTAGCTCAACTATGGTGTTCATTGATTTGAGGGGGCTTCTTGTCCGCTAAGTTGAGATACTGAATTTTTGTCGAATTCATCATAAGCTTCAACAATTCGTTGAACCAATCTGTGGCGAACGACATCTTTTGCATTGAAATAAGTGAAACTGATTTCCTGTATGCCTTCCAGTACTTTTGTCACATGCACCAGGCCAGAACGAGTGCCTTTGGGTAGGTCAATTTGAGTTACATCTCCGGTGATAACCGCCGTAGAGCCAAAGCCTATTCTGGTAAGAAACATTTTCATTTGCGAGCACGTGGTGTTTTGGCTTTCGTCCAAAATGATAAAGGAGTTGTTCAATGTGCGTCCACGCATATAGGCCAGTGGCGCCACTTCAATAACATTCTTCTCAATAAGTCGTTCAACTTTTTCGAATCCTAACATTTCATATAGCGCATCATAGAGCGGGCGCAAATAAGGATCGATTTTCTGTGCTAAATCACCTGGCAGGAACCCAAGTTTCTCACCGGCTTCAACCGCCGGTCGTACAAGCAGTATGCGACTAACCTGATTGCTTGCCAATGCTTCGACTGCACAGGCTACAGCGAGGTAAGTTTTTCCAGTTCCGGCGGGACCGATACCAAAATTTATATCGTAGGTTTGAATGCTTCTTGCGTATTCACATTGGTGGCTTCCGCGAGGCTTAACTGAAGACTTCGGGGTTTTAATAAGGAAAGTTTTTTCTATCAGCGGCTTATCCGCAGCCTGTGACGGCATAGTTTCCTGTAACGCCAGATGTATAAATTCAGGGTCTATCGAGTTGACTTGTTCGGTGGCACGATACAAGGACTCAAGCACATAACGACCATCGGAGATGGCAGTCTCAGACCCCGCTAGTTGGAATATATTGCCTCGTTGCTGAATTCTCAGGGCAAGAAATTTTTCAATTTGATGGATGTGCTCATTGAGGCGCCCGCATAGGCTAGATAGGCGCTGAGCATTGTCTGGCACAAGAGTCAGGCTTAGAGTGTGGGTTGTCATGCAGTAAAAACTTACCCTTTCGATATGATGTTTTAAATTTGGAGTTAATTCAGTATAGCAAGCTAGTTCGTGATCTCAACTACTCTCAATGCTCAATAGCCCATTAGAGGCGCCCCAACAACGAGTTTGGCAAGGCGTCTGTAATTTCTGCGGTAACAAAATTTCCAATCAATGAGTGATCGTCACAGCGAAAATTGACCACTCTATTGTTTTCAGTTCTGCCCTGTAGGTCTTCGACATGCTTTTTGGAGACACCAGTGACCAGAATATGCTGTTTAGAGCCGACCATTGACTCACTAATTGAAGTGGCATGTTTCACTATTTGAGACTGAAGAGTTGCCAAACGATGTTTTTTCTCAATTTCAGGGGTCTCATCTGCCAGCTCTGCAGCAGGAGTTCCGGGCCTGGCACTGTAAATGAAGCTAAATGAAGTATCGAAGCCGATTTCGATAATTAATTTCATGGTGTCTTCAAAATCGGCGCTGCTCTCGCCAGGAAACCCGACAATAAAGTCGGAAGAAAGGCTTATATTGGGCCTGATAGAGCGAATCTTTCTAAGAATAGATTTATATTCAAGTACAGTATGGCCCCGCTTCATGGCAGCGAGAATTCGGTCTGAGCCACTTTGTACAGGCAAGTGTAAATGATCGACCAGCTCAGGAACCTGCGCATAGACGTTTATCAAATTTTGAGAAAATTCTATTGGATGTGATGTGGTAAATCGCACTCGATCAATGCCTTCGATGCTGGAGACATATTTAATTAACGAGGCCAGGTCGGTGATTTTTCCGTTATGACTAAGGCCGCGATAGGCATTTACATTTTGGCCCAGTAAATTTATTTCTCTTACACCCTGGTCAGCAAGATGAACGGCTTCAGCCAATACATCATCGAGAGGCCTGCTGACTTCTTCTCCTCGGGTATAGGGTACTACGCAAAAGCTGCAATACTTGCTGCATCCTTCCATTATAGTGAGAAATGCCTGGCAGGACGTGGCATCTGGCTGCGGGAGATGATCAAACTTTTCGATTTCGGGGAAGCTTATATCAACTACCGGTTTTCCTGATACGGCGGCGTCTAACATCTGTGGAAGCTTATGCAAGGTTTGAGGTCCAAAAATCACATCAACATAGGGTGCGCGTTTACCGATTGCTTCGCCTTCCTGGCTTGCGACACAGCCACCAACAGCAATTTTCAAATTGGGATTAAGTTGCTTTAGTTTTCTCCAGCGGCCAAGTTGGTGAAACACTTTTTCCTGTGCTTTTTCACGAATCGAACAGGTATTAAGTAATAGCAGGTCTGCTTGCTCGGGTGTGTCCACCAGTATTGCGTTCTGCGACTCCTTTAATAAATCAAGCATTCGCGCAGAATCATACTCATTCATCTGACAGCCGTGGGTTTTGATAAACACTTTGCGTGCTGTGTCTGTTTGAGGGGCAGCTGCTTCAACAGCAGAATGCTCTTTGTCGCTTTGTGCGGGTTTCACGTAGTGATCCAGGTGTAGTGTCCGAAAATTTCAATTCGTCAAAATCGACGAATTCAACAGGGACGGGATTATAACAGTAAAAATCGGCGGTACTTAAACAGGAATTGACGCATAATGACTTGAAATACACCAAATTAGCCTAATATTGGTGGTACTTACGGAAAATGCTACATTCCTGAGCACCGAATGGCATATACGACGGTATATGAATTGAGTACTAAGAAAATACTAAGAGACTGATTTTAATGGGAAATTCTTCAGAAATATTCAAAATTACCTTCCTCAACAAAGGCAAGGTGTATGAGGTTTTTGTCAAACAGGTATACCAGAGCGACCTCTATGGCTTTATTGAAATAGAAGACTATGTGTTCGATGAGCGCAGCAAAGTGGTGGTAGACCCTGGAGAAGAGAAGCTCAAAGCTGAATTTAGCGGTGTGAAACGAAGTTTTATTCCCATTCAGGCCGTTATCCGAATAGACGAAGTCGAAAAGAGCGGTGTAAGCAAAATTTCCAACGGAGATAACGTTTCACCGTTTCCGGTTTCCCTCGTAGGCGGTAAGGCTGATAGTAAGGACTCTTGAGCAGAATTGCCAAGGTCCGAGTTTCCTAGATGATTTCCTCTACTCACCCATACTCCTCCCTTACCCCTTCAGTTGTCCTATCGGCTGTGGAAAGTGTGGGCTATGTTACTGATGCAAGAATATTTGCACTCAATAGTTACGAAAATAGAGTTTATCAAATAGGCTTAGAAGACAAGCCTTCAATTATCGTAAAATTTTATCGGCCTGATCGCTGGAGCGATGATCAGATTCATGAAGAACATAGCTTTACCCAAGAGCTGGCCGACCTGGAAATACCCGTAATCCCCCCAATAAATTACCCTGACAAGGGTGCGCTTCTGGAATATGGTGGATTTAGATTCTCTGTTTTTGAGCAATTCCTGGGAAGACCACCAGAGTTTGATAACCTGGATAATTTGTTGGTGATGGGCCGTTTCGTAGGAAGAATTCACGCCGTCGGCGCGTTAAGTAATTTTTCAAATAGAGTTGTCTTGAGCGTAGACAGGTTTGCGATTTCAAGTCGGCAATTTCTGCTAGAGAATGATTTTATACCAATCGATCTATTCAAGGCCTATGAAACATTGTCTCAGGACTTGATAGATCGGGTGCAAGATCGATTTGATGCCGTTGGTGAGATTGCCAGCTTGCGAATTCATGGTGACTGTCATCCCGGTAATGTTTTGTGGAAACACGATGTGCCGCATTTTGTCGACTTTGATGACACGATGACAGGGCCTGCCATGCAGGACTTATGGATGATGTTATCGGGAGATCGTAACCGTCGGCAGGCGCAGCTTTTGGAGCTGGCCGAAGGCTATAATGAATTTCACAACTTCAAAGCCTCAGAACTGGAGTTGATTGAATCACTTCGTACTATGCGCCTGATGAACTACAGCGCATGGCTGGCAAAACGTTGGGAAGATCCTGCTTTCCCATTGGCCTTTCCCTGGTTTAACACCGAACGATACTGGGCAGAACATATACTGGAACTGCGGGAGCAATTAGCCGCTTTGGATGAGCCGACACTACGATTGATTTAGTAAGGTCTGATCAGGTTTTTAATCCTACTCCGCCGATGTTTTCTTCGCTGTCCATATACACATGAGGTAAAGAAGATTCCTTTAACCAGTTAATGCCTTCACTTTCTTCGCGAACCATAGCAATGGTGGCGACTGACCCAGCAACCGTGCACAGGTTTGCAGCAACGCTAACAGCGCGCAAGCCAGCGCACGGCCAGCCGGTTTTAGGGTTTAATATATGACTGTAGCGCTTGCCATCGTGCATAAAAAAACGCTCATAGTCTCCGCTAGAAGCAAGCCCGCCTTCCAGTAAATCAATCTTTGCCATTAGGGACTTATCTTCTTTAGGGTTTGCTACACCAATTGTCCAGGGCTGGTTGCCAGGCTGAGGGCCTATAACAGCGAAGTCTCCTCCCAGGTTTACCAGGCCATGCTGTACGCCCAGGCCTCTGGCAATTTTTGCGGCAGAATCGGCAGCGTATTCTTTAACAATACCGCCAAAATCTATTTGCATGTTGGCAGGCATATAAAGTCGAGATCTTTTGAAGCTAAGTTTACTAAACCCAATGAGTGGAAGTATTTGATCGATTTCAGCCTGAGAAGGGACTTTGTTGCTGCTGAAATCCCATATGTAATTTAAAACCCCGGCGGTAATATCAAACAATCCATTACTTTGTTCAAAGCAGGTTAATGCATGATCAAACAGGGCCTTGGTCTCCGTATCGATTTTCACCCCTAGCCGTTGGCTCGCAGAAACATTAATGTCGGTAACAAAACTGTCATCACGAAAGCGGGAATATTTTTTTTCAAGTCGTGCAATTTCAGCAGCTATGCTCTTAACTACCTGCTTGGCATCGATGCGAGATTTTGCATAGAGTTGTACTTCGCAAAAGCTGCCCATTGCTTTAAATGAAAAGCGCTTAATTGATTGGTCCATAAATGACTGCTTTGAATTAATAAGGAAATGAAAAATTGAAGTTGCTAATTTTAATAGCTGTGTGATCTTAAGGGGAGGCTAAAATGAATATTCAATGCCCAGCGATATTCTATTGTAGCTGACTAATGCCGTGCTCACCTTCGACACATTATAAGCGGAATATTTCTCGTTGGCTATGTAGCGTTCTGTGGATAATGTCGCTGTCCACTGGCCAAGGTCGGCAACAAAATTTAAGCCTCCACTAATCGCACCAAAAGCAGAAAGCCGATAGTCGCTGGACTGGTACTGCGTAACAGGTTTCAAAAAGTCATCAACATTAGTGAAAAAATTTGCTGCTGACTGGCTGTAATATCGAACTATGGGTATCACCTTAATCGACCGGCCAATGTTTTGGTGCCAGGACATATCCACAGTATGAGAGCTAATGCCAAAATCGTCATGGTAGTAACGATAGTTAATATGCCATGCAGCATTCGCATTTTTAAAAAAGCGACGGTAAGAATTACTCCAGGAAATCTGGCGTTTACTCTCAGGGCGTACGTCTATGAGTTTGTAAGGGTCGCTCAGAAAGCCAGATTGCCGAGTCAGGCTTATTGCACTTTGAAAACTGGAAAACTGATTGATAACCTGACTTATAGACATAAAAGCAGATGTACTTCGTTTGTCCTCTTTGTTGACTCGGTTAAAAATTTTCGCGTCAGTTGGAAAAATGTCATCTGCTGAATAACTGAACCCGAGGGAAACGCTCGTCAGGTCGTTATTGAAATGTTGCTCCCCATTGACTCCAAAGTAGGTCGCTCGATAATCATCCTCCTCAGAATATCCCAGGTTGGCACTAAAGCTTCCATTTTCCAGATAGTATGTGCTGCCTATATTTATTTCGGAGCGACGGTCGCGAATGCCACTGGCTCCACTTAGGTTAACTATAGGCTCACCATTGAGTCCGGTACTTGTGAACCAGGGAGAGGCGCCGCTTAGAGATTCGTAGTTGGCGTTAATCTCCACGGACATATTGCGACTTATAGGCGAAACAAGTTGAAATTGATGAACATCAATGTCGTAACGATCCAGGTCACCAAAAGGTACTTCACTTCGTGACAGCTTGTCTTCTTTGTAATTAGAAATTTTATAAGAGAGAGTGCTTTGAGTCGGCGGGGCATCTGCTGTAGCGATACCAGGAAGAGCCAGTGCAGTAGTGGACAGTGCGATTAGACTACGGGAGTGTAAGATTTTCACCAGTTAGGCCCTATGTTAGTTGCAGCCGCAGCCACCACCTGCTGCACTGTTGCCGCCAGAAGAGGCTTCTTTACTAAAGAAAATGTGATCATTGAGAGCGCTTTCCAATGAATCGGACTCCCAGGCCATTTCGTCTTTGGCCAGGTAACCACGCTCCCAGGCTCTTACCTCAGTGCAGGAGGATAGTAGCGATAGAATAGTTACCAATAAGCCAAAAATTCGAACAGTTTGCATAGCTTAGTTTCCAGCCAATGTGCTCACGATCGCTTCTTCAATTATTTCGATGTCACCGTTACGAAACCCCATATGCACTAACTTTACAGTTCCATTCGGATCAATCAGGTATGAAGTTGGCATACCATATACTTCAAATAGCTCTGCGGCGTCTCCATCTGGGTCGGCAGGAATCAGGAAATCAAGCGGCGTATCCAGCAAAAAATCTAACCCGTCTTCGATTGGGTTATCTACATTGATGGCTACAATTTCCAAGCCTTGATCTTTGTATTTATGATACAGGTCATTGTATAGCGGCAAGGAGCTAAGGCAGGGTGCGCACCAGGAAGCCCAAAAGTCCACAAGTACTGTTTTACCTTCCAGCGCGGCCATGGCAATGGCGGGGTGATCCTGGTGTATGGAAGGAAGATCGAAATCTGGAACAGAGTCGCCTTCCTCTACAGCCAGTGAATTCGCGCTAAATGTGACAAGAATCAGCGAGAAAAACGCTTGTAGTTGCTGCTTGATAGTCATAAGAATTCCTTGGTTTATAAAGTAGGGTGGGCTTGAACCGACCCTAAACAACGATTATACAGTCTGGACCTTGTCTAAGGAGCTTTTCTTTCAATCCTGTTGGCGACCTTGATGACGTTAACTATAACGCATGAAAATCAAATGCGTCTACATCGCCAGGTGAAACTCAGCCTGGATTGGGCGCAGGGGTGGTTAAATTTCTTAGTAGATGCCGCCAGCGCTGCTGCTGTATCTTTAGTTTGAACTGAGCTTCGCGATAGCGATCTCTTAGTTGCAGTTGATCCCAATGCCCCAGGCTTTCCTGAAGTAACTTGCCTTTTGTTTCGTACCAGGCTTGTCGGTGTTCAGTCCACGATTGCAAGGTCAACAACAGTTGCTCATATTCCTGTTCGAGCCTGAGACGCCAGTGTTCAGAAATATTCATTTTCTCGCAGGTTTCAGTGGCATTTCGATACTGAATTTCTAACTTGGCTTTTTCAATCTGAGCCCTTGAAGAACGTTTCAAGTCTTTGGTAAGGCCAATAAAAGACAGGCTGCGTATCATCCATTTGGTTGGATCAAAGTGCCACCATTTTACGCCGTTTCGATAGTCCCATTGAAAGGCGTGATGATAGTTATGATATCCCTCGCCATAGGTTATGAGTGCCAGAAAAGCATTGTCTCGTGCTGAACAGTTTTTACTATAGGGTTGATGTCCCCACATATGAGCCAGGGAATTAATAAAATAGGTCAAATGCTGACTGAGCACCAGGCGTAACAGGCCGCCAAGTAATAAACACCCAACAACATTGCCGTGGAGGTAGCCTAAGAATGCAGGCAATCCGATATTGGTGAGTAGAAGCAGCGCTAGATAATGCTTTTGCTGCCAAACCAGCACTGGATCTCGTAGTAAGTCTTTTACATTGGAGAAATCTTTGAAACCACTTTCATAACGCCTGAGTATCCATCCAATATGGGAAAACCAGAAACCTCGGCCGGCAGAATATGGGTCACGTTCATTGTCATCGACGAATTGATGGTGTCTGCGATGATCAGATGCCCAGGTTAAAACATCATTCTGTAACGCGCAGGCTCCGCCTAGGGCAAATATTACTCGGATAAATGGATGCGCCTTGTAGGCTTTGTGCGACCAAAGACGATGATAGCCAGCGGTTATTGATATGCCGCAAAAACCCATAAGTAAAACGAAAACTACCCATTCATATAAATCATAGCCATAGTAGTAACCATACAAAGGGACCAGCGTCACAGCAAATAACGGAGTGAGGCTAAACAACAACATATTGGTCCAGTTAATCGGTGCTTTTTCTTCCATAGTCAGATAATCCTGATTGCCAGATCAAATTTGGCGCAGGTCATTTAGAAATTGCACTTTTGACCTATTGCTACTAACACTTTAGCATGACTAATTAGCAAAAACAGGGGCTCAGGGGGATTGTGAATGCAGGATAAACTGATAGAACTGGAAACCAAATTCAGCTTTCAGGAGGACATGCTTCGTGAGTTGAATGACGTAATAATAAATCAGCAGAAGCAGCTGGATCAGGTGTTAGTAGAATTAGGGGCTCTCAAAAGCCAACTCTCGGAGATGACCACTTCTGAGGCCAAGGTCGAATCTCAGGAGCAGCAAAACGAACGACCTCCGCACTATTAAGCTGCTAGCGGTTAACCGCTAACGGCAACGTCATCTGCCTGCAGCCCTTTGTCGCCTTCGCTAACGCTAAATTCAACGCGCTGGCCATCACGTAGTACTCTATGCCCTTCGCCGCGTATGGAGCGAAAATGAACAAAGACATCGTCACCGCTGTCGCGGGTAATAAAGCCAAATCCTTTGTTGGCGTTGAACCATTTTACATTGCCACTTTCTCGTTCGGAATTGTCATCGCCTGGATAGTAACTCTCGTCACCTCCATGGTCGGCGTTTTGGCTCGACATTGAGGAAATAAGAATAACCACAAAGAGAGACAGGGCAATCAAGGGGAAATTATTGATAGTAAGGACGTACTCTTGACTGCTCAAGATATACAGAGGAATACAGCTTAAAAGCGTGATGGCGAATGAGATAACAAATGGTTTCTTGGACATGGTGATTCTCTGTTTCTAATTATTATAAATAGTATTGTAATTTTATAGCAGGCAGTTGATGGTTCTGGCGACCATTTATTCTACTTTAACCAGAATGCATCTGGATGCAGCGGTTAAAATACACTACTGCCGCCACAAATTAAACTATCGTTTCAACGTGGATTGTTTTTCAGTGTGTGGTTGGGTTTGTTCGATTCTTCTATTTTAGGTTTTTTGACGCTTCCTTTAGCTTCCTTTAGCTTCCTTCAGCTTCAATTAAGCTTGATTTTGCTACATTGGTGATCAAGAGGTGCTTCTAAGTGGGATAACACCTAACTTTAAGTGCTAAAGACAAACATTATAAACGGTTGAATGGAAAATTGAGATGAAAACTAAATTGGTGGCTACATTCGGAATTGCTCTAGGTTTAATGTCGGTGGAATCTCTGGCTGAGACAAGTTACGAAACCGCTCAGGTATTGGAATCTCGCCCTATTTATCAGGTTGTTGAGGTATCTACCCCTGAAGAGCAGTGCTGGGAAGAAGAGGTGTACGTTGACAGGCGCTCAGCTAACAGGCAAAGCAATACACCAGTAATTGTGAGTACTATTATCGGTGGTGCTATCGGAAATGCTTTGGGCCACAACAAATCAAACAGGCGTGTCGGTACTGTTATAGGTGCAATGTTGGGCCACTCTATAGGACGTGATATTATTCGTAGTAATAAGCAGCCTGAAATTAGGGAGTACGAGAGAGTTCAGCGGTGTGAAACCGTTTATCAGGAGCATGAAGAAGAGAGGTTGGTGGGTTATCAGGTGACTTATACCTATAACGGAGAGGAGTTTTCTGTTCGTACAGACTCTGATCCTGGTGATGAGATTCGGGTACGGGTAAGCATAGAACCTATACTGTAAGCTGATATTCAGACGGCGGCACAGGGTCATTGTCTGAATACTTTGAGGTTAATTTTGAATCGAATAACTACAGTATTTATTATTACAGCCCTGTTGTTTGCTACAGCAGGGCCACTGTATGCCCAGCGATTACCAATTCGACAAAATCAAAGTGAGTTGAATCGAAATGCTGGCGCTCGTGAAATTCGAAATTCCTCTCAGGCTAGTGGCACAATTACTCAACGTCAGGCTGTTAACCTTGCCAAGCAGCAGTTTTCAGGAAATGTACTGCGCATAAGCCTGATAGGCGAAGGCGAGAACCAGCGGTATCAGATTCGCATGGAGAGCGAAGGCAAGGTGTTCACCGTGTTTGTGCACATCGCTACGGGCAGAGTTACCCGCGGCGGATTATAGAAACCACGACTTGATTGAAATTTAACAGAGGTAAGCTGTCATGCGATTGCTGGTAGTTGAAGATGAAAGCTTGTTGCGGCAGCAATTAGAACAGGGATTGGTCAAGCAAGGCTATGTCGTTGACGTAGCAGAGGATGGAAGGTCTGGCCTCTACTATGCCACCGAGTATGACTATGATGCGGCGATTATCGACCTTGGTCTCCCAGAAATCGATGGCATTTCCCTGATTCAGCAGCTTCGGTCAGCCGGGCAAGAATACCCGGTGCTAATTCTCACGGCGAGAGGAGATTGGCAAGACAAGGTCGCTGGACTGGATGCAGGAGCAGACGACTACGTTGTAAAGCCATTTCAACTGGAAGAGATCGTTGCCAGGTTAAATGCTTTGCTGCGAAGGGCAGCAGGATTTTCCAAGCCGAAACTTGATTTTGCTCCCCTGTGCCTGGATATTGCGGCGAAACGGTTAACCGTAAATCAGCAAAGCGTGGACTTAACGGCCTACGAGTACAAAATGTTGGAATACCTTATGCTCCATCCTGGGCAAGTGATATCAAAAACAGAACTCACCGAGCATTTGTACGCACAGGACTACGACAGAGACAGCAATGTGCTGGAAGTTTTTGTTAGGCGCCTTAGGCAAAAGCTCGACCCAGAGCAAACACTGAAACCGATCGAAACCGTGCGCGGGCAGGGATATCGATTTAATCTAGCTGAATCCTGACTATATCCGGCATATCCACATCATGTCGTCTCAATCTTCAATGAGTAATTATTCTATTCAATCCAGATTGCTAATATCTTTTAGCGTTCTATTGTTTGTATTTCTTGGGCTTACCGGTATTGTTTTAGATAGAGCGTTCAGAAATAGTATCGAGGCAGGAGCTTCTGAGCGGCTCCAAGTTCAAGTGTATCTATTGCTAGCGGCTGCAGAAGAAGAAAATGGTGAATTTTATTTTCTCGAAGACTTGCAGGAGCCGCGATTCTCACAGCTAGATTCTGGTCTCTATGGGTTTATTAGCCGTGCCAGCTTAGGAGAATTGTGGCGTAGTGACTCAGCATTGGCTTTTAATTTGTTAGACCCCCAAATTCTACGTCAGTCTGTAGGTGTCGGCGAAACAGTGTTTTCGAAAACATTGAGCTCTGAACAAGAAGAGTACTTCGTTTTGAGTTATGGAATTCTTTGGGAGGATGGGATTAGCGAATACAGCTTTACAGTGATGGATAGTGCGGCGGCATATTACTCTGAAATTTCAAATTTTCGCACCAGTTTGTGGTCCTGGTTGGGAGGTGTCGCATTATTATTATCCCTTATACAGCTGGTCATGATGCGTTGGGGTTTGTCGCCGTTGCATCAATTGGCTCGCGACCTAAAACAAATAGAATCCGGCGATAAGAATCAGCTTGAGGAAAATTATCCACAAGAGCTGCAAGGTGTGGCGAAAAATTTAAATCTCTTGATAGAAACAGAACGAAAGCAGCAAGATCGCTATCGAACTACTTTGGGAGATTTGGCCCATAGTCTGAAAACTCCGCTGGCGGTCATTGTAGGTGTTATGCAGGAGCTTTCTGATAAATCTGAAAATGTTGAAAAGCAATTAGATTCAGTGAATGAGCAACTTGCACGTATGAATCAAATAGTGAGCTATCAATTACAACGAGCAGTTCAGTCTAATAATGGTAATGCTCTTGTGCGGCAAGTAAATGTTGCTGTTACTTTGCAGAAAGTACTGGGTGCTTTGACAAAAGTCTACGCCGATAAAAATTTCGAAACTGTAACAAACCTGGATAAGGAGGCCGTGTTCAATGGTGACGAGAGAGATTTGCTAGAAGTACTTGGCAATGTTTTGGACAATGCGTTCAAATATGGTAAGAAAAAAATACGCGCCACTGTGAAAACAGGTAGAGAAGGGTCTTCAGCTTTGGAAATAATAATAGAAGATGACGGCGCAGGAATAAGCAAGGGCAAGCAGGAATTTGTACTGCAGCGCGGTGCCAGAGCAGACACGCTAGTTCAAGGACAGGGCATAGGGCTGGCAGTTGTTACAGATATAGTCAGCAGTTACGACGGAAAAATAAAAGTCGAATCTAGCGATTTGGGTGGTGCCTGTATCGTTATTAGCTTCGGCTTGCCGGCCTCCTAGAACAGAAAACCAGCGCCAACAGCAACCAGAGTCATAACGAAAAGAAACCATTTGATGCTGTTTTGCGAGGCTCGAACAGCGATCTTTACAGCTAGATGCGCACCGGTCATTGAGCCGACAGCCAGAATTAGCCCTGGAACCCACCAAACCTGATCAAAAGCAATGAATACGATTAAAGCGACGCTGGTGAAAGCGAGGGCGCAGGCTGTTTTAAGCGCGTTTGCGCGTAGTAAATCATAGCGTAGCCCGCCAGCGAGTACTGCTAGCAGAATAAAACCTACGCCTGCCTGCACAAAACCACCGTATACCCCGGCCGCAAATAAACTCCACCAACTGCTGCGGCTATCAGTGGGCGAGCGAGTAGGGGTTCCGGTCGGTGGTGCGATTACGTTCGGTTTGAAGAGAATTATCATCGCCATGGTAAGTACGGTGCCCAGTAATATGGGTTTCAGGTACAAATTTGGTGTTAACGCAGCCACCAGTGCGCCACAAGCACCGCCGATGACCGTCGGGATCAATATTGGCACTACCGCTGGTCTGTCTAGAGTCTTGTGCTTGTCGAAGCCAGCCAGGCCTACGACACACTGCAAAGTGATTGATATGCGATTGGTACCGTTGGCGATATCTGCCGGTAGGCCAAGAATCATCAATGCCGGCAGGGTTAGGTTGGAGCCTCCGCCGGCTATGGTGTTAATGCCCCCTGCTATAAACCCGGTGATGCTAAGTAATAGTACTGATGACAGGGTAATTTCCAATCCTATATCCTCTTTTTGCTAAATCATTGGCTAGGCGGGTCGGTCGCTATATCGGCTCAACGCCGCCATGTTTGAGTGTTTGCCGCCTTTCTGCCTGCCATTATTGCTATACTTGAGAGTGGCTCGATCAGAGAGTTGTCAGGCGAAATAATTGGATGCGTCGCTGGTGTGACTTCTATCACATTCTAATCAATTAAGTGCCTGAATTTATTCATTCTTTTAGCCTAATCACAGTCTTGTCGAGATGATTGTATAAGCTTGTTTCGGGTGAATTTATTGCTCACTATTGAATTAAGTCGCTTGCTACCGACACATTACCTAGGAAGTAGAGACTTACTGCGTTTGGCTCGTATTTTGCGATCAACGCTATCTGGTTAAAAGTGATGAGAACAGCTGCTGGAAGACATGAATTGAATGATCAATACCACATGATGGATCGCGATAAAATCAAAGGCTTTTCTTTGATTGAATTGCTAATAACTTTATCGATACTCAGTATATTGCTTGCAGTCTCGTTGCCTAATTTTCAGGATACTGTCGAAAGTATCAATACTAATTCCCAAGCGAAGTTACTAATGACTACGCTGAGCCTAGCTCGCAGTGAAGCGATAAAGCGTGGGACCAATGTAGCCATATGCCCTACTGATAATGGCTTAGACTGTAGAGAAGGTGTTTGGTCTTCTGGCTGGATGGTATTCGTTGATACCAATGGCGATGCAACAGGTGGCGCAGGATCTGTTGATGTAGGAGATATAGTAATCAGAGTGTATGAAAGGCTGGGATCTGGTAGTGCGCTGACCTTCACCGGAGAGTTGATTCAATATAACAACCTGGGATTTAGCGTATCAAATAGCGTGCAGACACTGAAGCTTTGCCCATCCACTAACAATGCCTTGAATGCCCACGCTGTTGTAATAGGCCTTTCAGGCCGCGGGCGTCGAGTAGAGGCTGGATTAACATGTCCATAATTCGAAGTAGCAAGGGTGCCACACCTTCAAAAATAGGAGCAGGCAAGCAGTCAGGCTCGACCTTGATTGAAGTATTGGTGTCGTTGCTGGTGCTGTCCTTTGGAATGCTCGGGATGGCGGGAGTACAGGGGGTTAGTTTGAAGGCTAACCAAAGTGCATATTACCGAACCATGGCAACCACATTTACAGCAGATATTGTAGAACGAATGCGAGCGAACCTGGTGGCCGTAGGTAATGGCAACTATGATGATATTACGGGTGCTGCCACAGACACTTGCTTTACAACTGCTGGTTGCTCCGGTGCACAAATGGCGGCGCAGGATGTACTCGACTGGTCTGCAGCTATCACAGCGGCATTACCCCTTGGGGCTTCAGTAGTTTGTCGTGATTCTACTCCTACTGATGGATCAGCCGCGGCCACTGCCTGTGACGGGGCCGGCGCAATATACGCAATCAAAATCTGGTGGGATGATGATCGTGATGGAACGGCTGATCAAATTTTTACAACCACATTTAGACCAATTTAATTAATGTCCGCTTCTGTGTAAGCGAGCTCAATAGAGAATTATGGTGAGACATCGAATAAACATTAGAAGATCAAAGGGCTTAAGCTTGATTGAACTGCTTATCTCTATGGTTTTGGGCCTTACTCTGGCGACTGGTGTGGTACAAGTTTACGTGGGCAGCAATACCACGGAGCGGGACCGGGAAGCACGGCAGCAAATGCAGGAAAATGGCCGATTTGCCTTGAACTTTCTGTCCCAGGAAATTCGCATGGCTGGTTATTTGGGTTGTCTGGGTTCAATGCAGGGAACGAGTGTAAATAACACGCTTAACGGGCCGCCGGCTACCTTTCAACCTCAATTTGGTGTGCAAGGCTGGGAAGCAACTGGTACCAATCCCGGGGTAATAAACAACAGTGCCAACAATGTAGCGGTAGCGGGCTCGACAACTGGGGAATGGACGACTGGTGATGGTAATTTTCAGATTCCAAACATTAGCGCCGTACCTAACTCAGACATAATCAGAATTTGGAACGCATCGGGCACTTCTGGCACAGTGACAGCTATTAACCAGGGTTCCCCGCCTGTTATTCAAGCGCAGGCTGCAGCAGGCATAGCTGCTAATGATTTTTTAATAATTAGTGATTGTGAGCAGGCCGACTTCGTCCAGGCTTGCACTGTTACCACTGATGCAGCACCAGCTACTACTAGCACAATAACACTTGCAACCACCTGCGATCCTGGCAACGACGCCGGTGCGCCAATTACCTCTCAAACTGACCCAGCGGACCCGGCCGAGATAGTAAAGCTAGAAGGCACGATGTTTTATGTTGGAAAAAGAGATAATACAGCTACGAATTCTCCTTCTTTGTTTCGACGTCAACTAAGTGCTACTGGCACTGCTGATGCCGCCGAGGAATTGATAGAAGGGGTCGAGAGTATGCAGATACTTTATGGCATCAATCTGGATCAGGATGTTAGAAATACAGTAGATGCCTACCTTCCCGCGAACCTGGTTGTTGATTTCGGCAAGGTGATAAGTGTCAGGATAAGCCTGCTTATGCAATCGGTAGAAAACGGTTCGGTGCCTCTGCCTCAGGCCTATGTATTCGATGGTGTTACCTACGATGGGGTTGGGGCGAATGGGGATTTGCCCAGCGATACCAGAGTTCGTCGAATCTTTGTAAATACCATTAGTCTGCGAAATCGAGCATTAGGAGTTTAGATACCGGTCACGGAAATTGACTGCTACTAGAGTAGATTACATAACTATGAAAAGCTTTAGAAAAACACCACAGCTGGGTAAAAAAGGCAATCAACGGGGCGCGATCCTGATTTTTTGTCTGGTCTTCATGGCTATTTTGACGGTAATGGGTGTTTCTGGAATGGAGACAACGGTTTTAGAGGAGCGAATGTCTGCCAATATGCGTGATCGTGGTATGGCTTTCCAGGCGGCGGAGTCGGCTCTAAAGGCAGCAGAATCATGGTTGATATTACAGACGACTCTACCAACAACAAGTGGCGATGGCAGCACAACTGTATGGACAGAAAATTCAATGGACCCAGCATTAGGTGACGGATTGTACTGGTGGGATCATGCAAATATCGTTAATACCTGGTGGACGAATCAGGGAATTGCCATAGCCGGAGTGGCGAGCGTTTCCTCGCAGCCACGTTACATAATAGAGCAATATCGTACTGTCGATTCTGGGCAGTCCATTGCTATTGGTGGGGGCGCGTCCACTGTACCTCGAGTCTTTCACCGAATTACATCCTGGGGTGTGGGTGTAAACCCAACAACAGAAATCAGATTGCAATCAACTTTTGTTCAGTCCTATACGGGTCCTTAGTTTTTCCAGGTAGTTGTAAGTGCCTTGGAGGTAGAAATGAGTTTGAAACTACAAATACGATTTTTTTTATCATGGATGGTGTCAGTCTATCTGGTGGCCGCATCGACGACGATTCAGGCTGCGGAGCTGGCGCTTTCCGATAGCCCGTTATTTTTGGGTACACAAATTGATCCTAATATTTTTTTCATGCTGGATGATTCCGGGTCTATGGACTGGGAAACATTAACTTCTAATTATCAATACTATGAAAATTACTGGGAATCTACTGAAAACAGAGCGGTTATTAGCACAGGTTATTTTTATGGCTATTCGGCTTCCGGTGACTGCACCGGTAGAGCCAGTTATTATTATATATTTGATATCGCATTCAATACTGACAATGTCTATTCTGGTCGCTGTGAGTTGGAAGGGTCACCGGAGGTCGCAGTACGAGACTGGCGAATTCGAAATTCAACTCTGAACATCATGTACTACAATCCAGCTGCGACGTATTCGCCATGGACAGGATTCAGTGACGCGAATTTTAGCGCCGTTAGAAGCAATCCCCAGCCTGGAAGTGATGGTTATAACGATGTGCGAAATCTTTCGGGGTTTATCTATGATGTTTGGATTGATAATCTCGGATACGACAATGATGACTCTGGCGTCATCGGGAGACCCAGAGGTCCTAATAGTGTTGTAGATGGTGCTAATGGAATTGTTGATCTTTGGGATAGTCACATAACCTACACCATTAATAACTCAGAAATAGAAGTGGAAGCTCTGACCACCACTTTTGCAGGAGTTGATGGCAGTCCGGATTGTAATTTTAGCGATGCGACTGACACCCCGCAATATTCTGACTGTTTCGGCACTCTCCGTGCGACTAGCTCCCTTAATGGAAGCGATGAAGACCCTTATGGGAGAACCCTCGCCGAAGCAAAGCAAAACGTCGCCAATTGGTATGAATTTCATCGTCGCCGGTCTTTCGTGATGAAGGCAGCTGTGGCAAGAGTGATGAATGTAAATACCAGTTTCAGATTCGGCCTAAGCCTGTTAAACGATTACAACGAATTGTTTCGAGAAGTGCCTGCGGTAAATGTGCTAGATGAAGATTTTCCGGCACACAATGCGGCGATTATTCAGGCTATGTATGCCTATGAATGGGGCAGCAATGGCACGCCATTACGTCGCGGGCTTGAGAGAGTGGGGCGCTACTATTCCAATTATTATTCCTCCAGCTATGCCGACCCAATTATCTCTGCCTGTCAGCAAAACTACAGTGTTCTGTTTACCGATGGATATTGGGGTGGCAGTTCTCCCTATACCTCCGCCATAGGGGATGAAGATGGTGATGGTGCCTACGATACCTTGGCAGATGTCGCTCATTATTTTTACAATACCGACTTGAGCCCTTTACCGAATGACGTGCCAACGTCTCCTGCCGATCAAAACGAAGAACAGCATATGGTTTCGTTTACCGTAGCATTTGGGGTAACGGGCAACCTTGAAGATACAGATGATGATGGCTTGCCAAACCCTGAGCTGGAAGAAAATGGAAATTGGAACAATGGTTCAGTTAACACAAATGCAGAAAAAATCGATGACCTTTGGCATGCGGCGTTTAACAGCAAGGCGGTGTTTGTGTCAGCACAAACTACAGAAGGCGTGGCGACTGCCATTGCTCAGGCCTTGCTTGAAATTGCTGACCGTGTTGGATCAGCCGCATCGGTGGCGACTAACACCGGTTCGTTGAATGCAGGTAGTCACTTGTTTCAGGCTCGATTCGATAGTTCCGACTGGAAAGGTCAATTGCTTGCGTTCCAGATCAACCTCGATGGAAGCATTGAAGGTGTTCCCGATTGGGAAGCTGGGTCTCAGATCAATGCTCAGGACTATAGTACTGGGCGGGAAATTCTAACCTACAACCCCGACGCGGATGTGATTCCCGGTGGTGACGTAGAAGGTCAGGGCGTGCCATTTCGATTCCCGGCAGATTATACGGGGCCTGATCCTCTAGCTGAATTGTCATCAAGCCAGATAGTGGACTTGATGACTAATGCACCTTATCCGCTAGCTACAGGAGATGTTGGTGAAATATCTACTAATCAGCAGTACGGAGAAGATCTGGTTAATTACCTTCGAGGGGATAAAGTAAATGAAGGTGCGGGGCAGGATTTCCGTATTCGAGGTAGCGTTCTTGGAGATATTGTAAACTCAGACCCTAAATTTGTATCCGTACCTACCGGCGGATACGCTGATGACCTGGAAGCTAAGTCCTACAACGCTTTTATTACCGCCAACGCCAGCCGCGATGGTGTGGTTTATGTGGGTGCAAACGAAGGTATGTTGCACGGCTTTAGTGAGGCCACAGGGGAGGAGGTTCTTGCCTATATTCCACATGCCGTTTATGAAAACCTTTATGAATTAACCACAGAAGATTACGAACACCGTTATTTTGTCGATGGCGGGCCGAATATTATCGATGTCTATATGGCAAATACTAATGATCCTGACAGCGGAACTAACGGGGTTTGGAAGACAGTTCTCGCTGGTGGACTCGGAGGTGGCGGTCAGGGTATCTATGCTCTTGATGTAACTGATCCTACAATTTTTGATGAAGCTAATGCCGCCAGTATTGTTTTATGGGAGTTCGACGATGCTGATGATGCAGATCTAGGATATACCTTCAGTCGCCCGCAAATGGCCAAGATGGCCGATGGCAGCTGGGCAGCAATATTCGGCAATGGTTATAACAATACAGAGGCAGATGGAAACGTTAGTTCTACTGGCCATGCTGTTTTGTATATCGTTGATATTGAAACCGGTGCGCTTATTAAAAAGCTTGATACAGAAGCTGGGTCAGTTGGCACGCCAAATGGTCTTGCCACACCGTTATTAATTGATGCAGATGCAGATTCCGTAGTTGATTTTATTTACGCGGGCGATTTGCTCGGTAATATGTGGAAATTTGATGTGAGCGACGGAAGTCCTGCAGCATGGGATGTGGCCTATTCGTCAGGCTCGCCAGATCCATTGTTCACTACCGAAACTACACAGCCTATAACTTCTCAACCACAGGCTTCGTTCCACCCTGATAACCTGGAAGGGTTTATGATTTTCTTTGGTACGGGCCAGTATATTGAGATCAATGATAACGACCCTACTGGTCAGGCAACACAAGCATTCTATGGAATTTGGGATAAGAACGAAGTATCTCTTACTGCATTTGATAGTGATGATCTACTCGATCA
>NVVJ01000104.1 GCA_002402175.1 SAR86 cluster bacterium | reverse complement strand
CCTCTATTGCTTAATCTAATTTTTAAAGAACAGTCTCTGTGTCTCTCAACCCAGAGCCGGCGTATTATACGCATCTGCGCGTCTTTGGCAAGAACAGATGCGCTTTATTATTAAAGAATTTTGACAGACTTTAAATGCCCGCTAAATACTAACCTCGAACATGTCACAATATGACGAAATCAGGCTGTTTTCGTCCGCTTTCTTGAGCGAAAACCAGCCCTTAAATAAAACCAAAGGCGATAACCCAGCAACACCGCAACCAGGCTTCCATAGAACACAGCTGAACCAATATCGAGCCTCAGTATCCACAGCAAATGCAACACCCCCAATACTGCCGCTACATACACCAGTTTATGAAGGCGCTTCCAGTTTTTGCCCAGCTTTCTAAGCATAAATTTTGGAGATGTAAGGCCAAGAGCAAGCAAAATTAAATAGGAGCTAAATCCAACAGTTATATACGGACGCTCAATAACTTCTTCCAAAATTGCGAGCCATCTAAACTCCAGTAAAAATGTAAGCCAAACTGCTAGATGTAGCGTCGCATAGAACAATGCAAACAAACCGATCATCCGTCGATGGCGAACAAATTCAATTCGATTGGTAATTCGCCGAAGCGGAGTCATTGCTATTGCGAGAATCAGAAACTGCAGTGTCCACTCCCCAGTCTCAAGGGATAACTCCTGAACGGGATCTGGACCAAGGTCATTCTGAAAAATTCGAACTAGCAGAATTATGAATGGGATAAGAGCAATTACAAAAACGACTGGCTTAATTAACTTAATCATAGTTTTAAACGATAGACAGCACCGGCAATCACTATTAGCAAATGCACACCGCTAGAAATAGCGCGCCAGGTCCATTCCTTGATACATAGACGCAACCTGATCCGCGTATCCGTTAAACAGGCGAGTACCAATTCGTGTTCGACTAAATAAGGTCTGCGGTAGTCTACGCTCTGTATCCTGCCTCCAGCGAGGATGGTGAACCCCTGGATTTACATTCGCATAAAAACCGTACTCCTGCGCCTGCAAGTCATTCCATGTTGTGTTGGGCATAGTTTCTCTAAAATTGATCTTTACAATAGACTTAATACTCTTGAATCCATACTTCCAGGGAACAACCAAGCGAATAGGCGCACCATTTTGCGAAGGTAAAACATCACCATACAGCCCTACTGCCATGAATGTTAACGGATTCATTGCCTCGTCTATTCGCAGTCCCTCTCTATAAGGCCAACGCACAATGGCAAACCGGGATCGAACACCGGGCATAGAGTCTGGATCAACCAATGTTTCAAATTCAACAAACTTGGCTTTTGAAGTAGGCTCAAATTGCTTAATTAAATCGGCCAGAGGAAACCCAATCCAGGGAATAACCATCGACCAGGCTTCAACACAGCGCAGTCGATACACTCTTTCTTCGAGAGAGTGAGGTTTAAGAATGTCCTCAAGATGATAGGTTCCAGGTTTGGCAACTTCTCCGGCAATCTCAATAGACCAGGGGTCAGCTTTGAATTTTCCAGAATTGGAAGATGGATCTGATTTATCCATGCCAAATTCATAAAAGTTATTGTACTTAGTAACATCATCATAGGGCGCCATGGCCTCGCCAGTGTAGTAAGGCTCTGCATCAGGGGCAGGTTTGATATTGGCAAATTTATCAGCCCACCAGGGCTCCACGCCAACCCTGCGCATGGATGCCGGAGCACGCGCTTTCAAACCAGCACCATTTTGTGCATTAACAATTGCCGGGGTAGCACCAATCGCTGCTGCTCCAAGTAAAAGCTTGCCGCTGTCGCTTAAGAATTGCCTTCTGTTTTTGTAAACACTTTCAGGCGTAATCTCAGACGATTTTATATCCGAAGGTTTCTTAATTAACATAACGTTATTCCTGAATACATAGAATTCAATTTATCCTGTTTCATAACAAATAAGACAGGGTTGCCGAACATTTTCTTTCCGCACATAAAATATTTATGCCTAACTGGACTCACGATTTGATTTGCTAGATTTACTCTTACTTTCCACTTCCGGGCCAGTATCAATTGCCTGCTTTTTGAATTGCTTCTCATAAATTCCCATAGCGGGCCCAGAAATCGCATACACAATACACATGGATAACAGCATTTCATGCGGGTTCTGAGCAACCACCACTAACAATACTACGGCAAACACAAACACCATGTAGGGCACAGTGCCCTTGAAGTGCAATTCTTTAAAACTGGAGTACTTATAGTTGGATATCATTAGCAGGCCGGCAAATACAGTGAGAATTGCCGACAGGTATGCAACCAATGGCGTTATTTCCAGTCCGTATTTGTATCCAAGCCAGGGAACAAAGGTCACTAACCCAGCTGCTAAAGGGCTTTGCAGGCCGACGAAAAATCGCTTATCTACAGTACCCAGTTGAACGTTGAAGCGCGCAAGTCGTAATGCAGCACAGGACATATAGATAAAACTCGCTGCCCAGCCAAGCCGCCCAAGAGGAGCAAAAGCCCAGCTAAACATGATTAGTGACGGTGCCACACCAAATGACACCATGTCAGAAAGGCTATCAAACTGAGCCCCGAAAGCACTTTGGGTGTTCGTAAGCCTGGCTATGCGCCCATCCAGCCCATCAAGCACTGCGGCAATCAGAATAGCCCAGCCAGCTTCATCAAAATTACCCGACATGCCTGCGATCACCGCATAGAAGCCTGAAAACAATGCTCCCAGGGTAAGCAAATTGGGCAGAAGATAAATACCTCGGATGCGAACCTTCTTGCCGCCTTCCGACACAATTTCTTCATGCTCATCGATGGGCAAAATGCCGTCGGATTGTGGTTCCTGATCTTCTTCCTTCATAGAAGTATTGATTCCAATTCCTGCTTTAGTGGTATTTTTTAGATTATACAGCTCTATTTCATACGCTGCGGGACTATTTCAGGCAAAAAGATAACATTTACCCAACAATGGAGATGCTATATTATCGCGCCTCACTGAAAACAAGACTATGTCTGTGTATCATCTACTAATCAGCTACCTCCAATTTACACTAAGCTGTTACAAATAAACCGATCGGAGTCGATTCATGAATTACTTTAATACGCTGCCCTTACGCCTGCAGTTAGAACAATTGGGCAAATGTCGCTTTATGGATAGAAGCGAATTCAGCGATGGTGTGAACAAATTAAATGGCAAGAAAGTCGTCATAGTAGGCTGTGGCGCTCAGGGGCTGAACCAGGGGCTGAATATGCGAGATAGCGGCCTTGACGTCGCGTATGCCTTGAGAGAAGCCGCAATTTCTGAAAAACGCGCCTCATGGAAGAATGCCAGTGAAAATGGCTTTACCGTTGGAACTTACCAGGAGTTAATACCTGACGCTGATCTGGTGTTAAACCTGACTCCTGACAAGCAGCACAGCTCGGTAGTCGAACAGGTTATGCCCTTAATGAAGCAAGATGCCTGTTTGGCCTATTCCCACGGTTTTAATATCGTAGAAGAAGGCATGCAAATTCGTGACGACCTTACAGTGGTAATGGTTGCACCCAAATGCCCAGGTACTGAAGTACGTGAAGAATATAAGCGCGGCTTCGGCGTTCCTACTCTGATTGCAGTACATGCTGAAAACGACCCGAAAGGCGAAGGCATGGACATCGCTAAAGCCTATGCGGCAGCTACTGGGGGACACCGAGCAGGAGTACTTGAGTCCTCGTTTATAGCCGAAGTTAAATCTGACCTTATGGGAGAGCAAACCATTCTATGTGGGATGCTGCAAACAGGGTCGATCCTTTGTTACGACAAGATGGTCGAAAAAGGTATTGATCCAGCCTATGCGTCAAAGCTGACTCAACATGGCTGGGAAGTGGTCTCTGAAGGGCTTAAGCATGGCGGTATTACCAACATGATGGACCGCCTGTCGAATCCGGCCAAGCTTGTTGCCAATTCAATGACGCAAGAGCTTAAACAAATTATGGCTCCCCTTTATCAGAAACACATGGACGATATTGTCATCGGTGCTTTTTCTTCAGGCATGATGGAAGACTGGGCCAACGATGACGAGAAACTATTAAGCTGGAGAGAAGCGACCACAGAGTCAGCTTTCGAAAAATCCACAGCGGGTGAGATGGACATTCCTGAGCAGGAATATTATGACCATGGCATCCTAATGATTGCCATGATCAAAGCCGGCGTGGAATTAGCTTTTGAAACTATGACTGCTAGCGGCATCATTGAAGAGTCCGCCTACTATGAGTCACTTCACGAAGTCCCTTTGATAGCCAACTTGATTGGACGCAAGAAGCTCTACGAAATGAACAAGGTGATCTCTGACACGGCCGAATATGGCTGCTATCTATTTTCACATGAGTGCGTACCGCTGCTAGCTGACTTCATGACCAAAATAGACACTGATGTTATAGGTAAAGGATTGCAGCTCAATGATTTGGGCGTGGATAATGCCGAACTTATTGTTGTGAACGACGACATCAGATCGCACCCAATTGAAGTGGTGGGCAAGCAGCTTAGAAAGTATATGACTGCAATGAAAAAGGTTCTTTAAAAATCAACGGGGCCAAGCTATGGTTTAAATCCATAGCTTGGCCCCGAGTTTTTAGCCGCTAATTTCGCTGAATATTAACTGCTGAATAGCAATTAAAGGCTAAGGACTTTCTCTCCTCTGGATATTCCCGACACACCAGTACGTGCAACTTCCAGAACTATACTATCCCCAAGAGCCGCAATAAACGAATCCAGCTTATCGCTCTTACCAGTTAACTGAATGCTAAATACGTTGCTAGTCAGGTCAACAATCTGGCCACGAAAAACATCGGTTGTTCTTTTGATTTCAGCTCGCTGAGCACCCGTTGCTTTTACTTTAATAAGCATTAGCTCACGCTCAATGTGAGCGCCTTCGGTTAAGTCAACCAGCTTTACCACATCAACGATCTTATTCAGATGCTTGGTGATCTGTTCAATTCTACGATCATCACCATGAGTGGTAAGCGTCAATCGAGACAGTGACCGATCTTCGGTAGGCGCTACAGTTAGCGAATCAATATTGTAGTTACGCTGCGAAAACAAGCCCACTACTCTCGACAACGCGCCTGGTTCATTTTCCATTAATACAGAAATTATATGACGCATTATGTACGCTCCGTTTTGCTCAATATCATGTCTTTCATGGAACCACCTTTTATCGCCATTGGGTAAACGTGCTCATCTGGGTCTACCCACACATCTACAAAAACCAATTTATCTTTAAGCGCGAAAGCCTCTTGCAGTTTCGAGTGCAAGTCCGCCACTTTATCGATTTTTATTCCTACATGACCGTAAGCTTCAGCAAGCTTGGTAAAATCGGGCAGCGAGTCCGCGTATGTACTATGAGAATAGCGGCCGCCGTACTGCATATCCTGCCATTGTTTAACCATGCCGAGCGCTCGGTTGTTAAGACAAATTACTTTGATAGGCAACTGATACTGCATGCAGGTGGCTAACTCCTGCAAATTCATTTGAAAACTTCCTTCGCCAGTTATACAAACAGAAACCGCATCTGGATGAGCAAATTGAACACCCATTGCTGCAGGCAACCCAAAGCCCATAGTTCCCAGTCCACCAGAATTTATCCAGCGCCGCGGTTTATCGAATCCATAATACTGCGCGGCAAACATTTGATGCTGCCCAACGTCCGAAGATACGAAGGCATCACCTTTAGTTATTTCATACACTGCCTTTACCACTTCCTGTGGTTTTATAGTTACGCCATCCTCACACTTGTTGATATGCAGGCTGTCTTTTTCTCGCCATTGCCCAATCTGATTCCACCAAACTTCCAGAGATGGTTTGTCCACGTCCTGTTTCGAGCTCTCAAGTTGAGATAACATTTCCTCAAGAACAGAAACAACTGAGCCAACTATGGGCACATCAACAATTACCGTTTTAGAAATAGATGCGGGGTCAATATCGACATGTAAAATTGTGGCATCTGGGCAAAACTTGCTTATATCTGAATTTGTAACACGATCATCAAACCGAGCTCCAATAGCTAATAACACATCACAATAGTGCATAGCCATATTTGCTTCGTAGGTTCCATGCATCCCCAACATACCCAGGAATTGCTTGTCAGAAGCAGGATATGCTCCAAGCCCCATTAAGGTATTGGTAATTGGAAACCCCAGCTTACGAGTTAGCGTGGTTAACAATTCAGAACCATTTCCCTGTATTACCCCACCGCCAGCATAAATCATTGGTCGCTTAGCTTTTAAAAGAGCTTCCACTGCTTTTTTAATCTGCCCGGAATGACCTTTATCAGGTACCGCGTAGGAACGCATTTTTACCGTATCAGGGTATTGATAAGGAAACTTATCTTTTGGGTCAGTAACATCTTTGGGAACATCAATTACTACCGGGCCAGGTCGCCCAGTTGTAGCTATATGAAATGCCTTCTTCACTATCAACGGAATATCTTCCGGGCGCCGAACCATAAAACTATGTTTTACAATAGGTCTGGAAACACCAACCATGTCAGTTTCCTGAAAACCATCCGACCCAATCAAGCGGCTTTCTACCTGACCGGAAATTACCACCATTGGAATGGAATCCATATACGCTGTTGCGATGCCAGTAATTGCATTAGTTGCACCTGGCCCAGAAGTCACCAACACCACACCTGGTTTCCCTGTACTACGCGCGTAGCCATCGGCAGCATGAGTTGCCGCCTGTTCGTGTCGCACTAAGATGTGCTCGACCTTGTCCTGATTAAATATTGCATCATATATATGCAATACCGCACCGCCAGGATAGCCGAATATGATATTAACGCCTTCGTCGTGCAGCGCACGAATGAGCATTTCACCACCAGATAATTGATCCACTATTTTGCCTCTTCGTCATTTACACTGGGTAAATGCCTAAATTTTAAAAAAGGAAATACAGCACCTGACCAAAAGGTCTGCTGTAAGTCTGATATATCTATGAATTAGTATTAACAATAAGCAAGCCGCACTGAAACTATGGCTATTCTTGCTTTTTGTCGGCCTCGTACGCGATAACGTGATAGAAGCCTTAGGTGGATGTTTTTCAACACCTAGATGGTAAGCTGTAGGTGTGCCTGGTAGCGGCGGTTACAGATCACTGTAAGTAGTACTGGGGGTGGCCAGCTCTACCCACTTAAGCGCTGGCAATTTTCCCCTTTATTCAAGGAAAGTCAAGCTCTTATAGGATATTGGGTAAAGCGGTATCCCCTGCCGTTAAGCCGGATAAATATGATTCATCAAGCCGTCTGTCAATCTGGCGCTACGTCTGCCTTCGAAAAGATCAGTTCACCAGATGAGTCGATATCAATAGCAATAGTGTCTCCTGCTACGTAAGAGCCTTGAAGCACCTGCTGAGCTAAAGGATTTTCGATTTTGTTTTGAATAGCTCGCTTTAATGGCCTCGCACCGTATACAGGGTCATATCCAGCTTCTGCTATGTAATCCAGCACGGCAGAAGAAGCTTGAAGGCTCAGCTCATTATCTTGCAGCCGTTTATTAAGTAACTGAATCTGAATGTCGGCGATACTGCGAATCTGCTCTTTGTAAAGAGGGTGAAAAACAACAGTCTCATCGATTCTATTGACAAATTCTGGAGAGAAGTGCTTCACCACATTACTAAGCACTTCGGTTTTCACCAATTCGTAAGCCTGGTCGTCGATTCCTCCTTCAGCCATCATTTCCTGTATTCGATCTGACCCCAGGTTAGAAGTCATAACGATGACGGTGTTGCGAAAATCCACAGTACGGCCATGTCCATCTGTCAGCCGACCGTCATCCATCACTTGCAGTAATATATTAAAAACATCGGGGTGTGCTTTCTCGATTTCATCAAGAAGTAGAACCGAATAAGGCCTACGTCGAACTGCCTCTGTTAAGTATCCTCCTTCTTCATAACCCACATAGCCCGGAGGCGCTCCAATTAAGCGGGCCACTGAATGCCGTTCCATAAATTCAGACATGTCGATACGAACCATTGCCTCTTCAGTATCAAATAAGAATTCCGCCAATGCTTTACACAGCTCAGTTTTACCGACTCCCGTAGGCCCGAGGAACAGAAATGATCCATTCGGTCGATTTGGATCGGATAACCCCGAACGAGATCGACGTACTGCATTGGCAACTGCTATCACCGCTTCATTCTGACCGATAACACGCTTATGCAAAGCATCCTCCATGGCCAGCAATTTCTGCTTATCGCCTTGAAGCATTTTGCTTACTGGGATTCCCGTAGATCGAGAAACAACATCAGCGATTTCTTCTTCTGTGACTTTGTTGCGCAGCAATTGTTTTTCAGCAGACTCCGCTTCCGCGGCCGCCGTCAGTTTTTTCTCAAGGTCAGGAATAATTCCGTATTGAATTTCTGACATACGAGCCAGGTCACCAGCACGATGTGCTGACTCCATATCATTACGCGCCTTTTCTAGCAGGCTTCTGATTTTTGCCGTGTCTTGAAGTGTTGCTTTTTCTGCTTTCCAGATTTCTTCCAGGTCGGCAAACTCCTTCTCAAGAGTCGCGATATCTTCGACTAGCTTTTGCTTTCGTTTTTGCGATGCTGGATCCTCGTCTTTCTTGAGGGCCACCTGTTCTATTTTGAGTTGAATCAGGCGGCGCTCCAGCATATCCATTTCTTCAGGCTTGGAATCGATCTCCATGCGAATGAGGCTTGCCGCTTCATCAATTAAATCAATAGCCTTATCGGGAAGCTGGCGATCAGCGATGTAGCGCTGAGAAAGCTTTGTTGCGGCAATAATGGCTGCATCAGAAATGTCCACGCCATGGTGAACCTCATAGCGTTCTTTAAGCCCTCGAAGAATAGCAATCGTGTCTTCTTCCGAAGGTTCTTCGACCAGAACTTTCTGAAATCGTCGTTCCAATGCCTTGTCTTTTTCAATATATTGCCGATATTCATCCAGCGTTGTAGCCCCAACACAGTGCAGGTCGCCACGAGCAAGAGCTGGCTTTAACATGTTGCCAGCATCCATCGCTCCTTCAGCTTTTCCTGCTCCAACCATTGTATGCAACTCATCAATAAACAATATTACTGAACCTTCCTGTTTGGAAAGTTCATTCAATACGCCCTTAAGTCGCTCTTCAAATTCACCTCTAAACTTAGCACCAGCAATCAGCAGCCCCATATCAAGAGCCAGCACTTTTTTGCCTTTCAACCCTTCCGGCACCTCGCCGTTCACAATGCGCTGCGCCAGGCCTTCGATAATGGCGGTCTTACCCACACCGGGCTCGCCAATCAAGACTGGATTGTTTTTGGTACGCCGCTGCAAAACCTGAATCGTGCGCCTGATCTCCGCATCACGACCAATCACAGGATCAAGTTCACTGTTCTTAGCCCGCTCAGTTAGATCCACGCAGTATTTCGCTAGTGCCTGCCAGGAATTTTCGGCCTCGGCGTCTGTTACATTATCACCCCCGCGCAGATTGCTTATAGCATTCTCCAGAGCCTGCTCCGAAACACCACAAGAATTAAGCAACTTCCCTAGATCGCCACTATCTTTCATAGCAACCAGGAGAATTATTTCACTAGAAACAAAAGAATCACCTTTTTTCTGAGCAAGCTTATCTGCCAGGTTCAGCATTTTTGTCATATCACGGGATACAGAAATGTCCCCATCACTATTTTGAATCTGCGGTAAATTATCAACAAGCTTTGCAAGCTCGACCTGAAGTTCGGCAATGTTAAATCCGGTTTGAGATAGTAACGGTTTAACAGAACCTCCTTTTTGATCGACCAGTGCTGAAATCAAGTGAACAGGCTCTATGAAATTGTTATCTTTTCCTAAGGCAAGCGATTGCGCATCCGCGAGGGCAGACTGAAGCTTGCTGGTTAACTTGTCGATTTGCATACATTGTCCAATAAAGTTATAGCTCAAACATACTAAAAATAGTATTGAGCAGAATTAGTATTTCACATGAAGTATTTATTGGGTCAGTGAAGGGGAATTTCAACGGCCACGCAGGAATCATTGATTTCAATCAATGATTGACACTAACTACTGTCAGGATCAATGTAGATTATATTTAGCATCCGTCCCGTAGTCCCATCCCTGCGAAACGAATAAAAATCACGACTATTACAATAGGTGCAGTGACTCCCACCAGAGACCTGATGCAAGCCCAGATTAGCGAGCTTCAGTTTCGCTATTGCTGCCAGGTCTGCCATATGTTTTTGCGAATTCTTCACCGCAGAAAAACACTGCTGAATCTCCATTTTTTCAGCCATGGAGTCTGCCTGGGACACAAACAACTCTTTCACCTCGGTCCCCACTTCAAAGTGACAAAAGCCAATTGCCGGCCCTAACCATACCGACACCTCTTCTACTGGCACACTGAACTTGTCGAGAGTATTTTTTAGGATTCCGGCCGCCAGGCCTCGCCAGCCCGCGTGGGCGATTGCTATTTCACTGCCGTCTTGGGCCGCAAAAAAAACCGGCAGACAGTCGGCGGTTAAAACACAACAAACCAGGCCCGCCTCCCTTGTTAGCAAACCATCAGCATTAATTGGTTTACTTACTTGAGTAACTTCTTTGGTTTCTACACCGTGGATTTGATTTAGCCACTGCCAACGCAAAGCGGAATTGAATTGTGCGGTATACAGTTCAATATTTTTTTTTACATTTAAGTCGTTGTCACCAACATGTTCGGCAAAGTTAAGGGAGTCGTAAGGTGATGTACTTATTCCGCCACCTCGTGTCGAGGTACTTGCTACTATTTTACTGGATACATTCCAGTCAGGGTAAATGCTAATTGAATCCTGGCCCATCGTATCGTCACCGCCTCTGTAAATTCACCATCAGATGTTCTGATCTGGCTACACTTACGAATCGTTGGCCAACTGAGAGATAAGTTCGTTCATATCTTGCGGACGCGGCACTTCCCAGCTCACTTCTTTTTGATCCAATGGATGCAGGAATGCCAGGCGTTTTGCATGAAGTGCCTGGCGTTTAAAGTTTTGCAAATAATTGCGCAATTCAACGGAGCAGGCGGAAGGTAACTGCAGGCGTCCTCCATACATTTGATCGCCAACAATAGTATGTTTTAAGTGCGCCAAGTGGACACGGATCTGATGTGTGCGTCCTGTTTCCAGTTTGACATCGACATGAGTGTAAGATCGATAGCGCTGAATCACCCTATAGTGAGTAATTGCCTCTTGCCCTCCCTCTACTATGGCTCTTTTTTTGCGATTGACAGGGTGCCTGCCTAAAGGGGCGTCTATGGTACCTCCCCCTGTTAGTACACCATGGACGACCGCCTCATACTCTCTGCTTACTTCATGTGCCTGAAGCTGGTTTACCAGGGATGCATGAGCCACTAGAGATTTCGCTACAACCATCAGGCCGGTTGTATCTTTATCTAGCCGGTGAACAATACCCGCCCTTGGTAATTTCTTTAAATCCGGGCAGTGGTGCAGTAGTCCATTCAGTAAAGTGTCATCACGATGGCCTATGGCAGGGTGAACCACCACGTTTGTGGCCTTGTTTACAACAATCAGGTGCTCGTCTTCAAAAACAATATCAATATCCATTTCCCGAGCTACCCAGTCTTCCATGACGGCAAGTTCAGCCTCTATTACCAACTTGTCTCCGGTTTGAAGCCGGTCTCGAGGGCGGAGTTGCCGGCTATTTACCAGCAGCAATCCTTCCTTGATCCAACTTTGCAACCGCGCTCGGGAATATTCTGGAAACAATTTCGCAGCTATCTGGTCTAAACGATTACCTGATAATTCATCAGGCACTTCGGCTTGTAGTGATATATGGCTAGTCATGGCGCTATCATACTTGATTAAGCCCCTAGGCTACACATATGCATCGGAGCATTCTTGGGTATGGGTTTGAGCGTTGCGCTGTGGTTAAATGGCGTTTTTTAAATAATAGATGACCTCGATAACAGGACAGACATTGATCAATAGAATATTAAGACTACCCATATTACTCGTACTCGCTCTAGTTTTAGGCTCTTGTGGATGGTTTGGTGATGATGACCGTGACGAGTTTGCTGGGCTTAGTACCGAGGAACAGTTTTATCGGCGAGCACTTGAGCAGTTAAATAGTCAAAACTTTCGAGGGTCTATATCTACTTATCAGGCACTTGAGTCGCGCTTTCCGTTCGGGCGCTTTGCCGCCCAGGCGCAAATTGAAATTGTATACGCCTATTATCGAAACACCGACTTTGAGGCATCTCGCGCGGCTGCCGATCGATTTATCAGACTACAACCAGAAAATGAAAATATCGACTACGCCTACTACATGAAAGGGCTCGCATCATTCACCGAAGAAAATGGGTTTTTAAGCCGGTTCCTGCCAATAGATGTCACCAAGCGAGACCCAGGTCGTGCCCGGGAATCATTTGCAGATTTTTCCCAATTGTTGGCAATCTACCCGGACAGCCCATACGTCGCAGATGCCCGTGCCCGAATGGTGCACCTTCGCAATAACCTTGCCTTTTATGAGATTCACGTAGCAAATTACTACCTTGAACGTAGGGCGTACATTGCCGCACTACGAAGAGGGCAATATGTAGTTGAGAACTTTCAGGGAACTCCAGCTGTAGCCGATGGCGTAGCCATCATGGCAGAAAGCTATTTGCGACTTGGCCTGAATGACCTGGCAGACACTTCTCTGGCATTATTGCGAGAGAATTACCCCGATCACGCTTCTATTGGTGAAGACGGTGAATTTGTTGTTCGCACAGTAATAACCAACCCCTCCATATTGTATACAGTGTCTTTCGGCTTGCTGGGCGATAATCGCATTGACCCACCGCTTGCTCCCACGGTCAGACCTCGGAATTCTGGCAGTCAGGAAATTATTAATGCTCAGGGACGGCCTGCAGGGCAAAATAGATCCTGGTTCAGCATCTTGACGCTTGGGGTTTTCGATTAGATAAAAGCGTCTCAGCTGGTGCGTCAGTATCAGTTATTGTTTGCCTAGTCGGCTTTTACTTCATTTCATCCGTTGTGCTCCTGTACGCCCCACTATTACTCCCCAGTAAGTTACCGCCCGATAATCTTATAAATTCATGTCAACCAGCTTGGCTAATAAGCGTTAGAACTCATGGGAAAGAGTAATTTTGAGTATTCATTAGCCGATAGCTTATATAGCTGCTACCTGGAACTAGAAATGATCGGATACAGCAGTGTAATTGGAGACTCTGTTCTGAACGACTCGATGTTACACAGTAAATTACTTGATGAGTTCCTTCAAAGCGTTCAATCGCGCGGATTTCGTATAGCTCAGGTAGCAACAGGAAATCCTGAAGAGGCACTGGATCTGGTTCAGGATACAATGTTTAAGCTAGTGGAAAAATATGCAGATCGAGAAAAAAATGAATGGACTCCACTATTTTATAGAATTTTGTATAGCCGAATAAACGACTGGCATCGACGCAATAAAGTCAGAAATCGTTATCGAAGCTGGCTAAGTAACTATGACGACGAAGGGGAAGATCCAATTCAGACCGCCCCTGACCCCCATGGGCGCAGCCCGGACAAAGAAGCCCAAACTAGTGAAAGCATGGATAAGCTGCAACAAGCCCTGGAGCGACTTCCCCTGCGTCAGCAACAGGCATTTCTATTGCGCGCCTGGGAAGGTCTTGATGTCAGACAAACTGCAGCGGCTATGTCCTGCGCCGAAGGCAGTGTTAAAACGCATTATTCTCGAGCAATACACACGTTAAGGGATCAATTGGGTGCGCACTGGCCATGAACAAGCTAAATGAAAAAGATTTCCTGCACGAAGTTTGTCAGCATCTTGATGCCAGCGTAGCGCATCTGGACCCTCGTATAAGCGAGAGTCTGGATAAGGCACGTCATTTTGCATTGAGCAGCTGCGCAACCCTTGCTGCCAGTGAACAGAATCTATTCACCCACAACCTGCATCAGCAACTGAACAATATCCCTGAGGTCAGCCCGGATATAAAAGTAAAGCTTGATCACATCCGGCAGCAGGCAATGGCGCGATTAGATTCGGCGCCCCAACAAATTGCGCCTACTTTGCATAATCGATTGCTGAGTTGGCTAAAATCACAATTCTCAGGTTTATCCTTGGGAGTACCAACTAGTATGCTTGCTACGGCGTGTGTACTTGTTACAGTGGTATCCGTATTTTATGTGAATTCTAGGCCAACAGGCTCATTATCACTGGAAGAAGAAATCAGTTTAATAGCCTCCGCCGAAGACATTGAGTTATATGAGAATTTGGAATTTTATCTTTGGTTGGCTGAAAGTGAACCCTACAGTTTGTGATGATTATGCAAATAACTTATCTGTTGGCAGAAAATTTAAACTCAGAGAAACACTATTTATGGTATGCCTTTGGGGATATTCATCGACTGGCATGGGCGCTGAAAATGAACACATTAATCAACAAGACTCTGCCCTGCCTGACCTTGAGTTTCTGGAATTTCTTGGTCAATTTGAAACCGATTCAGGACAGTGGATAGATCCAAATAGTTTATTGTCTGAAGAATTTGGCGAACTACTGGATGCCGCGTCAAATTCAAATAGTAACAACGACGTTGATAGCAGTAGCACTCCAGATACACAGAGCAGCAATTGATGAAACTACGAATAACATTGGCTAGGCTGTTATTTATCTTACTTCTGGTTGGACAGCTGGCTATTGCTCAGGAGAAAATTCTGTGGACTGAGCTGTCTCTTGAAGAAAGACAGGTACTACAACAACTAGAACCTCAATGGAGTAATTTAAGCGCAGAGCGACAGCAGCGTCTTCGCCGTGGCGCTACTCGGTGGCAACAAATGCGACCAGGGGAGAGGACACAGGCTCAGGACCAACAGCAACGCTTCCAGAACTTACCTCCACGACAGCAGCAGCTTATTAACCAGCGTTTTTTACGATTCAATAAACTGGAAAGGACTGAGCAACGTCGACTGCGCAACGTCCAGCAAAGATATCAAAACATGCCGGAAGAACAGCGACGAAGACTTCGTGAGCAATTCGAACAACAATCAAGACAATCAGCAACGCCCGCACGGCAAACAACGCCAGAACAAGCAACAGGTAACCAGCGCCGGATTCAGGATGTCATAAGACAGAACCGAAATATTTTGAGACAGCGCCCTAACCAGCAAAGGCAAAGAACTCCTCGAGTAGCGCCTCCACAACGCCCAGTGCGGCCGCAATAACCATTCGTCTACTCACCTAAGGGCCAGGCATTGGTTATTGGGTATCGACGATCTCTTCCAAAACCGCGCTTCGTCAAACGAACCCCAATAGGGCTTTGTCGGCGCTTGTATTCATTTAAATCAACCAGTCGCAATATTTTTTTTACGACTTCGCTTTCAAATCCCTGCCTAATAATAACCTCGGCACTGCAATCCTCTTCGATATAAAGTTCCAGAATTCGATCCAATTGGTCATAAGGCGGCAGGCTATCTTGATCCACCTGGTCAGGAGCCAATTCGGCAGAAGGTGGCCTATCGATAACTTGCTGCGGAATAACTTCCACAGGGTCGCAGGAATAGTCCATATTACGGTAGGCCGCCAGACGGTAAACCAGTGTTTTAGAAACATCTTTCAGCGCATCGAAGCCGCCCGCCATATCTCCGTAGAGTGTAGAATACCCAACGGCAATCTCGCTTTTATTGCCAGTGGTGAGCACAAGAAATCCTTTTTTATTTGATATGGCCATCAATAAGACACCACGACACCTTGCCTGTATGTTTTGTTCACTAACACCAACTTCGGTATTGGCAAACTCGGATTCGAGCGCCGTAATAAAAGATTCGTAAATTTTTTCAATTGAAATACTCTTATAATCTACGCCTAAAAATTGAGCTTGCTGCTGCGCCGCATCTAAACTTAATTGAGATGTATACTCAAACGGCATCATTACTGCATGCACACGATCTTTGCCAAGCGCATCTACAGCAATGGCCAAAGTAAGCGCCGAGTCTATTCCCCCCGACAAGCCTAGAATCACGGCAGCAAATTTATTCTTGTCCGCATAGTCCCGCATACCTAACACAAGACATTGGTAAACCTGAGCCTCAATGGATTGGCTTGCAGCAACACACTGCAAGGGGATATTACACCGAGAGCTAACGCCTTCCCCTTCGATATTTATTGAAACTGGAAACAGGCCCTCTTCAAAGCTTGGGGCCAGGTAATGACAATTGCCGCTAGCTGTCATTGCCATAGACCCTCCATCAAACACCAGCTCGTCCTGTCCGCCGATCAAATTTACGTAAATTATGGGAAATCCGCCATCCGCGGCACGCTCTTTTAACAACTGTTGACGCTCGACAGGTTTATTTTTGTGATAAGGCGATGCATTGATGTTTATCATCAACTGCGCACCCGCATCGCGAGCTTGCTGTATGGGACCTCGCTCCCACATGTCTTCACAAATAGTAAAAGCAATATTGGCGCCGCAAATATTTAGCACACAGGCGCTGTCTCCGTGATCAAAATAACGACGCTCATCAAATACCTGATAATTAGGCAAACATTGTTTTCTGTAACTGGCTAAACATTCTCTTCCCTTGATGATCATCAGAGCATTGTAAAGTTTACTATCTTCTTTCTCGGGATAGCCCAACACTATATAGATTCCAATATCTGCCTCAAGAATAGTGCTAATGGCTTTTTCTATTCTGATCTGCATACTTGGTCGCAGCAGAAGGTCTTCTGGCGGGTAGCCGGTAAGACACAGTTCAGGAAATGCAATTATGTCAGCAGCGTGCAGCGACATGGCCGACTTCGCACTCTCTATGAGTCTGGTAGTGTTAGATTCAATATCTCCCACCACGAAATTCAGCTGAGCCATCACCACATTAATTTGTCGCGCCATAATCTTCTCTTTGCTGTTATTCTTGTTCCCGAGTAAATTTATACTTGGATAGACGGGAATTTGTCCGATATTAAGTTGTTGGCTACCTAATAGCCCTTAATGCAATTGTAACGGAAACCATGACTGCATGCCTGAGAGAACCGCACAATATTCCGGCCAAATTTATAACGTATCTGTTGTTTACAACATATATCGCGTTGTGCTGCCGCTGGTATTACTAGTTACGTCCATCAGTCCAGGCTCAACCTTACTTGGTGACCTGAACCCAACTCTGTTTGTACAAGCCTGTGCTGCCTATGCGATTTTTGGTGTTGTAATAATATTTGTAGCACCTACAGGAAGTCGCTATATCAGTAGCGCGCATATACTGACCGGCAGTTTGCTTGTAGATATTTTTGCTATAACCCTGATTAATTATAGCAGCGGTGGAATGATAAGCGGCCTGGGCTTATTGCTATTGGTCACTATTGCATCAGGCGGAATTTTGATTCAAGGCAGAATCAGTACATTTTTAGCCGCCGTTGCGGCTCTGGCTCTTATCTACAGTGAATTATATCTAGCACTTTCCATCGACAACCCGCGCAATCAATTCATTCAAACTGGTATATTGGGTGCTCTTCTCTTTGCAACTTCATTATATATTCAGGGACTTACTAATCGAATATACAGAGCTACGCTGCTGGCTGACAAGCAGGCAGAAGATATTGTTGATCTGGAGAAACTGAATAACGAAATCATTCAACGCATGCGAACCGGCGTAGTGGTAGTGAACGCCGAATATAATATTGTCAGTCTGAATAGCGCCGCTCGAAGTATTTTACTTCCGCTACTGGATTTAAAATCGCACGCTGATGAAAATAGTGCCGGGCATGGACAAACATTACCGGCCGCATTTGCCGAGCAGCTTCAATTTTGGAAAATAAATCCTAAAAGGCAACCTCAACCTATATCAATACCTAACACAGGCAGACAAGTTCAGTTGAACTTTGCTTTTCTCAACCCCGGTTCTAACTCAGATATTTTAGTTTTTCTAGAAGACAATCGACAGATTGTACAGCGAGTAAGGCAAATGAAACTCGCATCGCTTGGCCGCTTAACGGCAAGTATCGCTCACGAAGTGCGAAACCCCCTGGGCGCTATTAGTCATGCCAGCCAACTACTGGGTGAGTCAGACAATCTAAACGATAGCGACAAAAGGATGATTGAAATAATTCTTAATCACTGCAACCGAGTAAATATAATCATTGAAGAAGTTCTTGACGCATCACGCCACGACGACACCACAGCCAAAATAATAGTCCTCAAAGATTGGCTAAAAACTTTTATCGAGAATTACCGAGCTACTCATGAGCTTTGCGATGAAATAGAGTTAACAACGAACCCACCCGAAACAAAAGTCAATATCATTGAAGGACAGCTTGAGCAGATACTAAATAATCTTTTTGACAATGGACTCAGATACAGCAGCAAAGAAACGGGTCGTGCCACTCTCAAGATAGAAGTCGGCATTGATAACAAGGCCGGAGACGAACTACCTTTTCTGCACAT
Source organism: SAR86 cluster bacterium (assembly GCA_002402175.1). Taxonomy (GTDB): domain Bacteria; phylum Pseudomonadota; class Gammaproteobacteria; order Pseudomonadales; family Pseudohongiellaceae; genus UBA9145. Next base: position 3,659 of record NVVJ01000104.1, on the reverse strand, counting down.
CATTGACAATGGAGTTGGTATTGACGAGGAGGCGGAAGCTCAATTATTTGAACCGTTTCACACTACGGAGAGCAGCGGTACAGGACTGGGCCTTTATATATCAAAGGAACTATGCGAAGCTAATCAGTCACAATTGGTATACAGCCGAACAACCGATGGCAAGAGTTGTTTCAGTATTTATTTCGGTAACCCTGACCGCGTTATAGCCTGATAGAAACTATTAACAACATGCCACGGATAACCAGATACATATGAAACATCGAGTCCTCATAGTTGACGATGAACCCGACATTCGAGAGCTTCTGGAAATAACTTTAGGTCGCATGTCGTTGACCACTAGTAGTGCTGAAAACCTAGAGTCAGCAAGGCACCTACTTTCCACTCAAAGCTTCAGCCTGTGCCTTACGGATATGCACTTACCTGATGGCGATGGCCTGGAGCTAGTTGAATACATTCAGAAAAAATACAACCAGACTCCGGTCGCGGTTATTACTGCCCATGGCACCACCGAAACGGCAATCAAAGCGCTGAAAACTGGGGCATTTGATTTTGTCTCCAAACCAGTCGACCTTCAGAAACTTCGCGACCTTGTCAATTCAGCTTTACGACTCCCCCAGACTCGAATGTCAGAGGATTCATCCCGATCTGAAACAACGTTCCCCGGACCTTCGATTACCGGACAGTCACCGAGAGTCAAAGAACTTAGAGAACAAATAGCAAAGCTAGCTCGCAGCCAGGCACCTATTTACATTAGTGGTGAATCTGGAAGCGGTAAAGAATTAGCAGCAAGAGCCATACACCAACAAAGTTCAAGAAGCACCGCGCCGTTTATTGCCGTTAACTGTGGTGCTATTTCTAAAGACTTAGTTGAGAGCGAACTTTTTGGACATCTAAAAGGTAGTTTTACCGGGGCAGATCAAGACAAGCAAGGCCTGTTTCAGGCTGCTCATGGAGGCACTCTTTTTCTTGACGAAATAGCAGACCTGCCATTGCACACACAAGTAAAATTATTGCGAGTAATTCAGGAAAAAGCCATTCGATCTGTGGGCTCTCAACATGAAGAAGCCGTTGATGTGAGAATTTTGAGCGCTACTCATAAAAGCCTTATCAAAGAAGTCGAAAATGGAAACCTGCGTCAGGATTTATATTTCCGAATTAACGTAATTGAACTAAGCGTACCAAGCCTAAGAAATCGCAAAGAAGATATACCAGAGCTTACTGTGCATATCCTGCAAAAAATCGCGGACGAAAACGACACTGATGTTTGCCAACTAAGTGACGATGCTTTACTAGCACTTCAAGACTACAGGTTTCCTGGTAACGTTCGAGAACTGGAAAACATATTGCAACGCGCAGCAACTATGTGTGAAGAAAATATTATTCAGGAGTCTAATCTTGATTTTATTAGTGCTCCAGCCCCTGTATCGCCAACTCCTACTTCAGAGCAAGCAGAAATCACGCCAAAAATTGCTGAGACTACAATTGATATATCAGATGATTTCTCCCTTGAAAAGCATCTTGAAGCTATCGAGATTGAAGCTATCGAGAAAGCACTGGAAGAAACTCGTTGGAATAAGACTGCCGCCGCCAAAAAACTGGGGATGACTTTTCGCTCTTTGCGCTACCGACTTAAAAAACTCGGCCTGGATTAAGTACCACCTCACTGCACGAAACCACATTTCAACTCCCACACTTGGAAAACCGCCTCTGCTTATCGCGGTTTCTTCTACCTATTCAAAAAATTGATCTACACTTGATCTACACTAAGACTGCTAGCTATAACAATTCACATGGAGGTGAACTGTGATAAAAATTCATACAGGATTGACGCTGCTGGAACTCGTGATTACGTTATTCGTGCTATCTATTCTTGTCGGAATATCAGTTCCTGAATTTAAGACAATGATTGAGAGAAAAAAAGGAGGGCTTATTATTCGAAAACTCGCAAGCGCCATTGAACTTGCAAAATCATCAGCAATAGCAAGCAATCACATTGTTACAATCTGCCGCTCTGTAGATGGCGCTAAATGCGGAGGAAAATGGCAGGACGGACTTATATTGTTTACCGACATCAATGGAAATCGACTGATAGACGATGATGACGAACTAATAAGACGTGTGACATTTTTTACAATAAATGGCGAGCTTAAATGGAGGGCATTTCAAAATCGGCAATATTTACAAATCACGCCATTAGGATTTACCCGTTATCAGAACGGAAACTTCACCTATTGCCCAGCAGACAAAAATCCAAAATTCGCCACTCAGCTAATCATCAACCGTACAGGGCGAATACGCCTGGCCCGAGACAGTAACGGCGATGGCGTTAAGGAAAATAGCAAAGGGCAAGGAATTAACTGCCAATAGGCAGGCTATATCTAACTTAACAGCTTGTTGTCAGTTTCCTGTTAACGCTGCCAGCATTCATCGGTAGTAGCACCGACTCCTGTTGCGCCACGAAGCCCAGTACTGGTTATAGTGAGAGTTGCACAAAGGTCGGCTGTTTGATCATCAAGAGCTGTGGCCGTAGCAATAAAGCAGTTAGCGATGGTGCCGGTAGCACATGTTTCGACTTCAATGCTATACAAAGCATTTATTGTGGTTCGAGTACGTTCATTCACTGTAGGGGTAGTAAGAGGTGTTGCATCGGCAACGTAGGTATTAAATGTAGAGTAATGGCGCTCCTGATCTGACGCCACCTGTAATAGTTCATTCTTCGCTTCTGCTCTACCGGATCTAATAACGCTGTTCTGATAGGCCGGTAGTGCCATGCTTATTAAAACACCCATTATCGCGACAACGATAAGAATTTCGATCAATGTAAATCCATTGTCTTTGTATGTTAATCGTCGCATAGATAAGCCCGAACTTGCTGTGTATTTCATGGAGAGATAATGAAGATTGTTTTAGCTGTCTTTTAACTATCTTCCAAAGACTCTATTTTACTAATAGGCCCAAGCACTTCGATTCTGGTAAGAATTCCTTCACTATTTACAGTGTAACGAACTACCAATCCTTCGTCGAGGATTTCATCGCCGACTTCTTCACCGTTAAGAAACACCAGTGATATCGCATTATCAAATCCATAATTCCTACCTGATATTGTTATATAACCGTCGTCCTGTCGCTCAGCCTGAATTGTGCCGGTTTGAGCTCTGGACAACACACCTTGCGCATTGGTCATCACTGTAAAACACAGTAGTAATAGCACAGCTCCAAGCTTTAATATTCTGGCAACCACTGATCTGATCATAGATGAGTAAAGCATAATTATTGTCCTTTAGTTAATAGCAGTGATTCTAATCCAGTTGTCGCCAGGATTGCCTACCGTAAGCCTCAACTCCAACACTAAGTTGAATCACGTCAATATCACCACTGGCGCCACTACCAAAGGCAATATCCTGAGCTCCATCTGACAAGATACTCACCGTCGGCATAATACCTACATCTGACGCGCGACCTGATGCATCACCGTCATCACCATCGTATTCACCGTCATTGTTCAGGTCGAAGGCCGGGAATTCAAGGGCGCTTCCGTCGCGAAAATCTAGCTCCATCAGAAAGCTGGTCCCACCAAATTCACATTCAACCGATGATGGAACCAATGTGGTAAATATAACGCGCCCGTTCCTAACGATCGCACCACTAATTTGTCGCTC
>NVVJ01000103.1 GCA_002402175.1 SAR86 cluster bacterium | reverse complement strand
TAAATAATAATTTTTGTCTGTTGATTGTTTAATGATTAATATTTTTTGTTGGTAACTAATTTTTTCTTTGGTTAATGATTTGATGTAAATAGTCATTGAAACTCCGTCAATTACCACCACCGCAGTTCCCATTTTATCATCTAAAATTGTAGATTGTGATTCTGCAATTCGTCCTATAAAATCCGCTGGCTTATCACCATCTTTATTCAAGTTTGAAAAGAATTTTTTAAATGGAGCGATATTTTCGATTATATGATCACAAGAAGGCTTGATCATATAAAAGCAAATTGGGAGCTTACTTGGGATCATGAATTAAACGAATATGAACCAGAAGAAGATAGTTATGCAGCTTCAGTAAACAACTTGGTGAATGAGCTAAGCAATTTGAAACCACCAACCAAATATCATGACAACGAAGATGGGCATCAGAAAATGTTAGCTGAAGTAATCGTAATTATCCTTTATCACCGAAGCGATGCTTAACAAGGCCGTAAAGTTGCCCTACGGACAGGACGCAGAAAAGCTGAAATTAAAGGAGTCGTAACGAATAAAATTTAACCAGCTACCAATAAAGCAACAAGTTGGTTAATAAATATTCGTTACGACCCCTTTAATTCTATACTGAGAACAGAATGAATAACGGCAAGAAAGTCAAAAAATATGAAGAAATTTTCTTAATTGAGGATTTTAAGACTGCTTGGAACCACCTTGGGCTTTTAGATTCAAGGCGATATCAAATTTTCCAATATTACGCCGCTTTTGTAGGCGTTTGTATTGGAGCAATAACAGCTTCATTTAGATTTTTATCGGACAATATAATACAACAATTGTTTTTTGCATCGGCTATCTTATTTTTAGTATTCTTAGTTTCAATTACTTCTATCCTTATTCTAAAAAGTGAAAGAAAGGCTACAGAACGCTATAGAGATAAAATAAACCTGATAAGAAAGGTGTTTCTAGAAGGCTGTGAAAATGCAGACATAGCAGAAGCTCTTTCAAATAACGGGGCTGGGTCCTCTTTCGAGATTGTCCCGTGTAAAACAAATGATCTTTCTTTTATAAATATTTTCAAGAAAGAAAAGCATTGCACTGCCTTATATATCAAGGTATTAATTCAAGTTTTAGGAGATGTAGCAATAATAGTTTCAGTCATCGCCTTGATTGAAATACTAATTTTAACGTGTTAAGTATGAATATATTAGCCCCAGCATTACCTGCATCCACCAGACAGCAAGCTGCTGAACACCTAATGCCGTTTAGTTTAGCTTGGGGGATTAAAGAAATAAATTAAAGGGGTCGTAACGAATAAATTTTAACCAGTTACCAACATAGCAACAACTTGGATAATAAATATTCGTTACGACTCCTTCGATTTCTTTTTTACGGTTGAAAATATTGCCCGCTAAAGGTGGTCGTCCTGGGAAGGAGTACAGCTCGTTTGAAAGATTGTATTTTCACCTTGAAGGATGGAAGGAGTTTAGGGTATATCGAATACGGCAACTCTGATGGGATACCAATATTCCTTTTCCACGGTACGCCCGGTTCAAGGATATTCGGCCTAGAAGAAGAGCCGCTGATTCAACAAGAAAACTTAAGAATATTCACTCCGGAAAGGCCAGGCTATGGCCTATCGGACCCTTTGAAAGACAGAACAATAAGAAGATATCCTGACGACATAGCGGAGCTGGCTAACCACTTGGAGATAGAGAAATTTCATGTTGCCGGCATATCCGGTGGCGGTCCTTATGCATTGTCATGCGCCCATGAATTACCTGAACGAATCTTGTCGGCTACGCTCATTTCTAGTGAAGTACCCATGGATACTAAAGGTTTTTTCAAAGAGTTGTCATTTGGAAACAAATTCGCGATTAAGCTATCGAAGTATTTCCCCACGCTGTTGAAACCATTTTTTAAGCATGCAGCCAAGGTGGGTAGTAAAAATCCCGAGAAGCTGTTTGATTACATGAAGCCTCAATTGTGTAATTGGGATAGAGATATTCTCACTGAATTAGAAAAAAAAGGGAGAATGAAAGGGTTTCTGGATCAAACCTCAGAAGCCTATAGGCAGGGATTGAAAGGAGCATATATAGACACAATTCTGCTCTATAAGCCTTGGAGCCTTAATTACGAAAAAATCCGGGCCCCTATTTTCCTGTGGCATGGCGAGTCTGATACATTGACACCAGTAGATCCAGTCAAGCGGTTCTCTGAGATGTTGCCAAATTGCCAATGCCAGTTTATAGAAGGGGCCGGACACTTCCTCCTAGAAAATGAGGACGTGGGCCAGAAAATACTTCAAACAATCAAGAGCGTGAGCAAATCAAAGGGGTCGTAACGAATATTTTCTAACCAGCCACTAAATCAAAGTTCACTGATCCCTTTAATTTATACTGCGCTTCAGACTTACTTTAGTGGTAACAGCCAAGGAGCATCTAGTGCAGGTATTTTCATGGAAAGATAAGGATTCTTGGCCCAATTTTCTAGGAAATAATTTGATTGAAAATGCTGACATTGATGAAAATCTCGTGTCAATATTTTATGAAGTGTATACCCATATTAAAGCTTATCATGCTTCTAGGCCATTAGAGCCAAATCACCTTTTGGAAGCAGGCATCCAGACTGCTAATTACGATGAATTAATTCAACAGTATAGATTGAATATGGAAAAGTTTTGTGGAATTAAACTTAGCGATGAGCAAATTAAGTATGCACAACAAGAAATAGGCGATTTTCACAATGGCAGTCTTTTTGTTGTAGTAGATGACGATGAGTTACTGCAACATGCAGGACATTATGCGATTTATGGAAGCGAATATCTTTTAGGCATAACAAATCGAATATCTCATAAATACGAGATAGTTGGAGCAGAAAACCTAAGAAAATTTGGGGTTCCAACAATTTTCGAGATTGAATTACCGATTGAAAAATTCACTGATTTCGATGTTAGTTGTCTTGTACGAGAAATAAATAACTATATCTATTCAGACGAAATTGAAGAGAGTATAGATTTCACTTTCGAGCTCTGCCAACCAATTCAAGGTTCATATATTGTTAATTATTACCACCCCAATAACATTGCCGACCCTACGAATCAGTTTAAAGTTTATGTTGAAAAAACTGAATTAAAGAAATCGTAACGAATATGATTTAGGATACATTCAGGACGCAATATTCTTAAGAATTTATGAAGAACGTAAAAACATTTGGAAAAGTATTAGTACCAAAATTAAGTTTTTGGGGCAAAGCAGTGGAATCTTTTGATTGTGGAATGGATGCAGAAATTAACTCTTGGCTTGCATCCAATCCGGATATTACAGTTACGGAGACAAAACAGTCTATGACTGGTGGTAGTTGGCAACCAGCTAAGCTTGTAATTTCAATATGGTACCAGTAAGAAGAAGGAGAAGGAGTCGAGAAAAATATAACAAACCACAGCGAGTACCTAACCCCAGAGATAGATGACGGATACATTACACACAATTTAAAGGAATACCGGTGTCTAATACGGATATTGAAGAATTAAACTCACTGACAGCCAGGATTCATTCCCTGCCAGCTAGTGATACTGAAAACATGTTAATGCTGTACCAACGCTATGTGTGTGGGCTACTTGGCGCTACTAACTCATATTGGGTCGCGGCGTACAGGGGCAAATTTGGTCGTGAAACCTGGCGAACCAAAATGATGGAAGATTGGAAAATAGTCGACGCTGTATATTCAGGCAACCCCAACCCATCGACCGATGAGGTAAGTAAGGAATATTTCGTAAAAGCTTTTGAGACTGGGATGGACCCTCAAGCAGCGCACGCAATTCGTAATGCAGGTAAAACTCGCGTTCACAGGCTCAAGGATACTATTGCTTTAGAGGATTGGGAAAAGCACTGGATGCATGAAAGGTTGCTCTCGGAAAATGTTGGTGAAAGGCTAGTTGGGGCATATTGTTTAGGGCCCAAAGCAGAAAGTTATTTGCTGGTTGATAGAAACCCTGGTGAGCCCGAGTTCACTGAAGAAGATGCTCAAATTCTGCTTGATGCCTTGTTGAAGTTCCCCCGCGTACATTATTGGCTTATGTTGGAACGTGGCTTAGTGCCGCCGGCTAAAAAATCATTCTCACCTCGTCAGCGGGAAGTCCTGAAACATTTGATGGGGCCTAAGCCAGAGAAGCAAATAGCTGATGAGCTGGGCTTGTCAAAAGGCGCTCTGCATAATTATGTAATCGATATCTATAAGAATCTTGGAGTTGGCAGCCGTTACGAAGTAATGCAGTGCTGGCTAGCCGCAATTCCGGAGTCGTAGTTGCGTTTGACGAACCATCAAACACCCCTTCACATTACCCCCTACTAAATAGCACAGGTTAATGAGGCCGATGCATATTGCTAAACTCTGAATTAAGAATTTCAGAGAGTAAAATTATGATGAACAAAAAGCTAGTTGCCGCGCTGCTAATGGTATTTTGCAGTCAGGTTGTGCATGCCGGCCTCATTCGTACCGGTGATGTTATTTTAGATACAAACACGGGGTTAAACTGGTTAGAGATTACTCAGACGACGGGTCTATCTTACAACTATGTAAATTCTCAATTCGGTGCAAGCGGTCAATTTGCTGGATGGGGATATGCAAACCTTAGTCAAATGCAGAACCTTGATGCTAGCTATGGTGTTAGCTTAATTCAATCAAGCTTTGGGGCTACCGGTAGCGGAACGATAGGTGGCACTTTAAGGGTTTCTACTCTTGGTATGTTTTTTGACGGTAATGCAGCCGATACACTAGGCCGAGGTGTTTTCAACTTTAGTAGAAATCCAGGTTCTGGACCAGGGTCACCCAATCCGTCTCCGCCAACCATCAATGTTACTTCCAGCATTAGTAGTAACTTTATTTTATTTTCGACAACATATTCTAGCTCCTCGACCGGGCACTGGTTAGTGGAAGCACCTTACGCGCCTCCGCCTCCCCCGCCACCACCGGAGCCAGTTCCAGAACCCAACACAATGTTGTTGATGGCGCTGGGCCTAGGCGCTATGCGCGTACTCAAACCAAAGAAGGCTCTGACCAAGGGCTAATGAAATACTAATAATAAAAAGGGGTCATAACGAATAAAATTTAACCAGCAACAAACATAGCGACAAATTGGTTAATAAATATTCGTTACGGCCCCTATTAATACACCCCTTTTAATGATATTTCACACTATATTGCACGACACAAACATAACCGGCAGTTAAGTGTTGTATCTCGACTCTGCCCTTTTCGACTCTCTGCTTCCCATTGGCTATGAAGTGACAAGCAGCCAAGTTGTCAGTATTTTTTACAAATAGGTTTTTCTTCAAAGCTGCTTTTTTATTATTCTCTTACATTTCAATAGCTTGAATATTCGGCTCACTTCTTGCATCTTTTTATTTAACAATCAAAAACAGCGCCTATATAATAAGACAAGGATCTACTTCAATGAAAAAACTGATTTTTTTACTCACTTGTATGTTCGCTGTTTCGGTTCATGCGACCCCTATTGTTGTACAGGGCCAGATTGATACCATAGATGGTGTCTCATCTAATCAGGGCGGTGACGCAACTGAAGTAGATTACTGGTATTTTGATGTCAACACTGCTAGCACCGTAGCAATTGATGTTCTGTCCTGGCTAACAGACTTTGACAATGATGGGGAATACTTCTTCATGGATTCTTACATCGGTTTGTTCAACGATGATGGCTCTCTAGATGCAGGCGACCTAATACAGCTGAATGATGATAGCGGGAGCACATATACTGATGGCTCTGTTTCTAGCCTAGACTCCTACTTATCAACCTCGCTCTCAGTCGGCTCCTACATTCTGGCTATTACAGATTACTACACTACTACAGCGGACCTGATCAGCGGCGTTAACCTCAATGGTTATTACCCAGCCTATTCCAATGACGGCTCAACTATTACTTATAACTACGCCACCGGCACGCCTGACTACGCTGACTATCAAATAACTTTTACCGGTGATGTAACTGTTCAGAACGCTTCTGTTCCAGAGCCAGCGTCCATAACGCTGATTGGTTTTGGTCTGCTAGGCCTTGGTCTTTCCAGAAGAAAGAAGAAAGCAGCCTGATTTGTCACGTTCTATTAGCTAACGTTAATTTGAACACCTAAAAGCCCTGACTCTGTCGGGGCTTTTTTATGGATCAATTATTAGTGTTGGCTAAAGGGGTCGTAACGAATGAAATTTAACCAGTTACCACAAAGCAGTAAGCTGCTTGGTTACTAAATATTCGTTACGGCCTACCCTCTTCTAGTTACTTCTCAGCCATTTCCTTCATCGCCGCTAAAGCACCTTCAAACATTCCGCGTCGTCTTGCAACATCGGCATCTTTTGCGGTTTGGTCAGCTAAATTCGAAACATCCAATACCAGCGTATAGAGCAGCTTGGAGCTGTTGGCACTAACTGGTCTGGCTTCCAGAAAGCCGTGATAAAGATTGTAGTATTGACCTTCTACTGCTGGCTGGGCGTAGCCATATGACAGTTCAGTCTCTGCCGTCATGATTTCGAGGATTCTCCCGCCCAACAGCGCACGTACTGTGCCCATATCGCCATCACCGGACGTATACTCGCAGTCAAGACCCAGCCATTCGCTGATATCACAGTACCCGCCTACACTAGCCCATACCTCTTCGGCTGATTTAGATACGTCGATTTCCATGTCGATAGAGACATATTCAGGATCAGCAAAACTAGCAGCTGAGGCTAACAGAACAGGTACAGCGAGAAGTGTATGTAACAGGCGTTTCATAGGGTTTTCCTTGTGAGCTATTTAGCAATGTATGGATATAGTTTGTGTGCACAGACTAAACAATGTCAGCCAGGAATCAAGGGGCTGTAACTTAGTTTTCCTATCGCTGAGCTGTTTTTCGGTACGAATCGCATACAGCTTGACCGAAAATCATGGGCGATTGTCTAAGTTAAAGTTTAACTCTTTATATATCAAGATGTTATAATTCCTACCCTATGAGTAAACTCTCCCACCGCTTTTGCGTTGCCCCCATGATGGACTGGACCGACCGCCACGATCGCGTGTTCTTACGCCAGATTTCCAAACACGCCCTGCTGTATACCGAAATGGTAACGGCAGCGGCATTGAAACATGGCGATGCTGACTATCTATTGCAACATAGCGTTGATGAGCATCCGGTTGCGCTGCAACTAGGCGGAAGTAATCCAGACGAATTGGCCGACGCTGCAAAACTGGGTGAGTCCGCAGGTTATGACGAGATAAACTTAAACGTGGGCTGCCCTAGCGACAGGGTTCAGTCTGGTGCCTTTGGTGCTTGCCTGATGGCAGACCCAGCGCTGGTTGCCCGCTGTGTGGCCAGCATGATATCCGCGACTTCAATTCCTATTACCGTAAAGTGCCGAATAGGCATAGATGACAGAGACAGCCAGGCGGAGTTACAGGACTTTGTAGGCGTTGTTAAGGATGCCGGTTGTGAGCTTTTTATTATTCACGCGCGCAAGGCAATATTGTCGGGGCTAAGCCCCAAAGAAAATCGGGAGATTCCTCCGCTGAATTACCCAAGAGTTTTTTCGATAAAGCAGGCCTTTCCCGAGCTTCAAATTATCATCAATGGAGGCATCACTAGCATTGATGATGCTGTTTCCCTTTTAGGCGATACCGATGGCGTAATGCTGGGCCGCGAGGCGTATAAAAACCCCTATGTGCTAGCCGATGTTGACAGTAGATTTTTTGATGAACCTAACAAAGTACAATCGCGCATCGAATGCCTGCAAGGATATTTACCATATGTTGAAAGAGAGCTGACCAAAGGCACTCCCCTGCAACACATAACCAGACACATTCTCGGATTGTTTAAGGGGCAAAAAGGTGGAAAGCAATTTCGCCGCCACCTAAGCGAAAACAGCCGCTTGCCTAATGCAGATGTTAATGTTTTACACGAGGCTATGGCCTACGTAAACTAGGACTTAAGACTAAGTGTTGTGCAATTTTTGCTACACAGATAAACACATGAGACTAATATGATAGGTTCAATAAAGAAGTTCTTCGAAAAGAATTTGGCTAAAAACGAAGCCGAAGAGCAAAAAGATTCTGCTATTAGCAAAATTGACCTCACCTGTGCGGCCTTGCTTATAGAGGTAATGAATTCAGATCATGAATTGGACGAAAGAGAGTCAGCTGAGTTTATCAAAGTTCTACAGCAAAGCTTTAATGTCAAAGAGGAAGATATTGCAGAGCTAGCGGAACTTGCAAAAGAAGAAGCCAAACAGGCAACCTCTCTTTACGAATTTACCAAATTAATTAATGATAACTATGACAATGCACAAAAAATTCTATTAATAGAAAACATGTGGCGCATTGCATTCTCAGACGAGAAACTGGACAAGTATGAAGATCACCTGATTCGAAAGATCAGCGAGCTAATTTATGTTTCTCACAGCGATTTTATTAGAGCCAAGCTCAAAGTGCGGAATGCAGAAGTAAAGTGACAGTAATTTGAATGCAGATCAAAATATTCAAAAGGCGCCAAACTCATCCTCAACCATTCCGTCTTTTACTAGATACTCGCGCCGCTGAATGTAGGCCTCTCGCACGAAGAGGTACCTATCGCCGCTAATTAACTCATCCAAAGCAAGCAGCCCCGAGCGGGAATCGGTTTCCTCGAGCAAAAACAAGCTCAAACGAAGCGATGCTTCATCATGGTACTGAATTGGGTTAAATAATGTATCGAGCACCAGGCCAAAAGAATCCCTGACATTGCTTGCACCGAACACAGGTAACATCACATAAGGCCCCGTACCAAACCCCCATTTCGCAAAGGTTTGACCAAAGTCCTCTTCATTTTTTCGCAGGCCTACACCGCTGGCAACATCAAATATTCCTGCCACTCCTACTGTGGAGTTAAGCGCAAACCTGCCGGAGTCACGCAGAGCATCGCCGAACTTAAACTGCAAAAGGTCATTTACAAAAACGTTAATATCGTTGATGTTGCTAAAGAAATTCCCAATTCCCTGGCGTGCAAAGCGCGGCATAAAAATCGTGTACGTGGTTGCAACGGGCTTTACAATGAGTGAGTCGAAATAGTCATTGAGGCGAAAAACGCGTTCATTAGCATTGCGCCAGGGGTCGGGTGTTTGCGCCGAAGATACCGAGACCATACCTATCAGCATTACGGCAACTGTAAGGCGGCAAATAGCTGAATATGATTTGAACTCACTGATAATAGTCACGGCTGTTGTCTATGTAATTCTTAATGGAAGTAATTAACTGATAATATTGTCGTACTGATTGTCGAGGCGTTTGGCTGAAACCGCTACTCGAGTGCCCAGTGCTTGAGCAAATAGAGAAACTCGGAACTCCTCAATCATCCAACGTAGTGTAACAAAGTCTGAAGCGTGAGAGGTAGCGCATTGCTCACTTAAACCTTGATATTTGCCCCAGTATTTACCCACCAACTCAGCGTGCATCTGGTCTTTTTCTCCCATGTGTGGAGCCTTGCTCAATCGCATTTCAATAGCTTTCAAATACCTTGGGTACTCTGCAAGCCATAGAAGACCTGTTCGAGACAGAAAGCTTTCATGAATTAAACTATTCAGTTGGTTTTCAATATCTGACTGTACATAATCAAGCCCGTGATTCTTGAAGCTTTGATTTTGAATGCAGCGCATCAGCTCGAAGCGTGATTCCAAAATAGACGTAAGCAGCTTTGCTATCTTGTCCGCTTCGCTCAATATTCTTGGCTTGCCCTTTTCCAGTGCAGACTCAAACTCATCTTTAGAGCGCGGAATACCTTCATCAATGTTAAAAGCCGCTTGATAGCTTGCCAGGATCGCGTCATTGATAACATCGCTTAGACTAGCGGGCATCTTTAATGCCAGTTCATCTACAAGGCGCTTGAATTTCTTTCGTAGCGTGTTTTGTTGTTGAACACTACGCAACATGAATAGTTTCACCATGCCCGACGTACTCGCCTTTTGAGCCACAAATCGGTCAGCAAGCAGCTTAATACTAACGGAGTCACCGTTGTCGAATACAGCAGGATAGCGCACAAGCGTTAACTCGCCTTCTAGCTCAATGGTCTCTGGTAAATCGGCAAAGCTCCAATCAGTTAAACCCTCGGCTTCCAGCTCATGATGAAACGTGGACGCCAGGTTATGGGGGTTGTTGTCGCTAGGCCGCTGACCCAGTGTTTTTTGTAGATCAAATATATCTTCGCCAAACCCTACCTCCTTTCCGGACTCACTAAGTACACGAATCTTTACTTTCAGGTAGTTAGGTAGCAACTCCGCTTTGAAATCACCCCGCTCTAGCTGCAAACCCTTTATGTTTCTAATTTGAGCCAAAAGCGAGTCTAATAAGTCCCCATCGTTGCTGCTCATCTGGGGGTATGCCTGCTCAACGAAACCACTTACCGGTATAAAGTTCTTTCGCAGCGCCTTAGGCAGCCCCTTAATCAAGGCAACGCTCTTTTCCTTAATGGTTCCAGGCACGGCCCAATCAACATCGGCTTGAGTTAACTGGTTCAAGATGGCCACTGGCACCTCAAGAGTCGCGCCATCCTGGCGGTTTCCAGGTTCAAATTCATAGTTGATGGCAAGCTGATTGCGCTGTATTGACGCCGTGTCAGGGTACTCCTGCATTACATCAAGGCCAGCTTGTGAATTTATTAAATTCTCACGAGTCATTGTCAGAGATAACTCTGCCTCTTTTGGAGATTTTCGTAGCCAGTCTGCCAATGCTTGTGTTGAGCAAATATGCTGGGGAACCCGCTCTTCGTAAAATGCTTTAACATCGCGTTCACTAACAATAAAGTCTGGGCGGCGAATCTTCTCTTCCTGCCTGGTTAGTGAAGCCAGATATTCTTCATTAGCTTTATAAAACGAAAAACCCGAACGAAGCTGCCCCGCAATCAACGCGTCATTAATAAATAATTCACGAGAAATGTCCGGATCGATTTTGCTATATCTGACGATTGATTTTTCAATCAGCGCTAGCCCGTACAAGCGCACCTTTTCATAGGCCATCACCTCCTGCCGCTTCTTACTCCAATGAGGCTCAAAGTATTCTCTCTTTACCAGGTGCAAAGCCATTTCTTCCACCCACTGAGGCTGTATTTTTGCTGCCTGGGTGGCAAAGACTTGTGAGGTTTCTATCTGCTCGCCACTTACAATCCATTTTGATCCAGCGGAAGCCAACACAGAGGAGGAAAATAAGGAGAATTTTCTGTTTCGATTACCAAGGTAGTTTTTGCCATCAATTCGGCTAGCGATTTGATTAAGAGAACCACTAATAATACATTTGTGAATACAGGCGTAACCACCATTGTGCTGGTTTAACTTAAAGCCTAAACGTTGACTACTAATAAGCAGTTGACGATGCACTTCACGCCATTCGCGCATACGCATAAACGACAAAAAATTTGTCTTACAATATTTTCTCAGCTGGCCGTGTGTCGAACTTTGCCTTTGCTTCTCATAACTATCCCACAGACTCACGAAGGCGAGAAAGTCAGAATCTGAATGGTTGTACTGTGCCAGTTTTTGACTTGCCTGCTGTCTGTTCTCTGATGATATTTCGCGCGGGTCCTGAATGCTTAGCGCACTCACTATCAATAGTACTTCGCGCAAACAGCCCATAGTATTGGCAATTACTACCATTCGCGCATACCTTGGGTCGACAGGAAGCGTAGCCATTTGCCTGCCGCACGCGGTTAACATCCCTGCATGGGTTAAAGCATTTAACTCAACGAGTAATTTATTCCCCTCGTTAATTGCTTTTTGTTCTGGAGCTTCTAAAAAAGGAAAGTCTTCAATATCCCCTAATTTTAGAAATTTCATACGCAAAATTACAGAGGCTAGATTGGTGCGAGTTATTTCCGGGTCGGTGAATTGCGCCCGAGAGACAAAATCTGCCTCTGAGTAAAGGCGGATACATATGCCGTTGGCAACCCTGCCACAGCGCCCCATGCGCTGATTAGCGCTAGCCTGGGAGATAGCTTCTATAGGCAAGCGTTGCACTTTGCTCTGTAAGCTATAACGGCTAATGCGAGCAAGGCCGGTGTCAATTACGTAATTAATCCCTGGCACTGTAATAGATGTTTCTGCGACATTTGTCGCCAGTACTATTCTTTTTCCTATGTGCGAGCTAAATATTTTAACTTGCTCAGAATGTTTTAGGCGGCCGTATAGCGGGAGTATCTCAGTGTTATTTAATCTTTGTTTTCTAAGCTTTAAAGCAGTTTCGCGAATTTCACGCTCGCTGCTAAAAAAGATTAGGATGTCGCCGCTCGATTTACCTAGCTTTTTATCTGACTTATAAATTTCATCTACTGCACTCATAATGCCGTTCATCTGCAGATCGTCATCAGCCTGGTCAGATGCATTATCAATAAGTGGTGCATAGCGCGTATCAACGGGGTACGTTCTACCTGACACTGAAACAATAGGCGCATCGTTAAAATGCGCTGAGAATTTCTCAACATCAATTGTTGCTGAGGTGATGATTAATTTTAGATTGCTTCTTTTGCTTAATAGCTGCTTCAGAAACCCAAGTAAAAAATCAATATTCAATGATCTTTCATGGGCTTCATCAATAATAATCACCTCATACTTATTGAGGTATCTGTCTTGCTGAATTTCAGCCAGTAATATTCCGTCGGTCATCAACTTTAGAAAGCTTGAGTCAGTGGTGCTGTCATTAAATCGCACCTGAAAACCAACACCAGAATTGCCCTGGGTGCCTAGCTCTTCCTCTATACGATTTGCGACAGATATCGCGGCCAGGCGACGCGGCTGTGTATGACCGATCAAGCCACGAACGCCCAGACCAGCCTGTAGACATATCTTTGGAAGTTGAGTTGTTTTTCCTGAGCCAGTATCACCCGCAACGATCAGAACCGGATTAGCCTTGAGCAATTCAACGATTTCTGGCGCGCACTCACTTACTGGCAAAATTGAAGGATAGGAGATTGACTGAGGTATCGATGCTCGGCGCAGTTCACAAGCACGCTGTGATTTACTAATGCCTTGTTCAAGGTCGGCCAGCCCACGCTTGAATTCAGGGTCGGTAATTTCCTTCTTGCTCAACTTGTGAATCTGTTTACCCAGACGATGTTGATCGACAAGCTGACAGGTATCGAGTTTCTGCCTTAGAGAATTGAGCACAGTAAATATCCAGCGGTGTATTTAAGTCGATGAAGTTTGAATCTGACAGGCAGATGAGTAATTAGCGTAATTTTCGACGCAGAATTTTGCCAATATTTGATTTTGGCAAATCCTTTACGAAAACAATATCACGAGGAATTTTATAGCCTGTTAGGCCTTCTTTACAGTGCGCTATTATTTGGTCTTTATTGACAGGTTTTTCGTTGGTTACAACGAAAAGCTTTATAGACTCGCCTGTCTTTTTTGACTCCACTCCAATAGCCGCACTTTCTAATACCGCATCATGGCGATTTACCCAGTCTTCAATGTCATTAGGAAATACATTAAAGCCAGAGACAAGTATCATATCTTTCTTTCTGTCGACAATTGATATGTAGTCATCAGCGCCTATTTCTACATAGTCACCTGTTTTAAGCCAGCCATCTGTTGTAATCGCATCTGCCGTTGCCTGCTCTTGCCGCCAGTATCCTTGCATTACCTGCGGCCCTCTTACCCACAGCTCGCCACGTTCGCCATGTGCAACCTCTTGCCCATCGTCATCGACAATTTTTATTTCTGTCTCCGGTACCACCGGCCCGACTGTACCCCGCCTCGTCTTTCCTGGAATGTTGATGGAAACAACGGGTGAGCATTCAGTTAGTCCGTAGCCTTCAAAAATTTCGCAGCCGGTTGTTTTCTGCCATTCATCGGCAACGGAAGTAGACATCGCCATGCCTCCAGCACCACAAAATTTCAAACCACTGAAATCAATGCTAGCAAGGTCTTTATGTTGGAGCAGCGCGAGATAAAGCGTATTGATACCAACAAAACCACTGACCAAAGGTGCTGCCAGGAGTTTTACCAGAGCATTGAGGTCTCGAGGATTAGTAACAAGTATGTTGTGATTGCCCGCATAGGCCAGAGTCAAACAATGAAGCAAGAAAGCATAGCTATGATAGAGCGGAAGTGGCGCGAGTACGTTCTCAGTTTTGTCTGTCATTATTAATAAGCATCGAGAACGCAATTGCATCATGTTAGCGATAAGGTTGTTATGGCTTAACATGGCTCCCTTGGCAAAACCCGTAGTACCACCGGTATACAGAAGCACAGCAACATCGTCATGGCTGCCAATGCCCGGACACTCAAAATTCGGAGGCGAGGAATCAAGAGCTTGCTGAAAATCAATGCTGCCTTTTAATGTGTATGCAGGCACCATTTTTCGAATATATTTCGCAACAAAATTTACCAGCCGCCGCTTAAGAGGTTTTTGTAGATCGCCTAACTGACTAACAATTACCGTCTGAATATCTGTTTGATCAATTATAGCTTCTAACTTGTCGCAAAAATTGGACAGAATTACGATGGCTTTAACACCAGAGTCCTTAAACTGGTGAAGCATTTCTTGCTTTGTGTACAGCGGGTTTGTATTTACAACGACAAGCCCTGCCCTTACTGCCCCATAAAACACAATAGGAAACTGAAGAACATTAGGTAACTGAATAGCAATTCTGTCACCTGGCTTTAGATCTGTTTCATTTGTAATGTAATTTGCAAAACGATTGCTTAGCTCATCTACTTCACGGTAGCTTAGCGTATGACCAAAACAACTGAAGGCAGGCAGGTCAGCATTTTCTACGCAGAAGTGTTTAATCACTTCTGGTAAAGAAGAAAACTTCCCCGGCTGCAAATCATCGTGTAATTTTTCAATCATATAAACTTACTAATATAGTTGTTAATGCTGTTGCTGTTTTTTATTTTACCAAACTACCCATAGCCTCTTCCAAACCTTTTACCGACAAAGGGTACATTCGATCTTCCACAAGCTCTTTGACCAGTTCTATCGAATAACTATGCTCCCAATAATCTTTAGGAGTCGGGTTAATCCACACTATATGTTTATAGACATCCGTTAAGCGCCGGATCCAGGTTGCGCCTGCTTCTTCATTATAGTGCTCTATGCTGCCGCCCACATGTGTAACTTCATAGGGCGCCATTGTGGCATCACCCACAAAAATAATTTTGTAATCTTTTGAATATTTGTTAATTATGTCAAAAGTTGACGTTGTTTCTGCGTGTCGCCGAAGGCTTTTTGTCCAAACCGATTCATAAATAAAATTATGGAAATAATAATATTTAAGGTGTTTGAACTCGGTTCGCGCCGCTGAAAACAGCTCCTCACACAGCTTTACGTGAGGGTCCATCGATCCGCCAACGTCAAAGAAAAGCAAAACCTTAACTGAATTACGTCGTTCTGGAACCATTTTAATATCGAGATAGCCAGCATTTTTTGCGGTAGAAGAAATTGTATCGTCTATATCTAGCTCTTCATCCGCACCGGTTCTAGCAAATTTCCTCAAGCGCCGCAGCGCCATCTTAATGTTCCGTGTGCCTATTTCTACTGAGTCGTCTAAGTCGCGATAATTTCGTTTATCCCAAACCTTAACCGCACTCTGATTGCGCCCTTCCTGCTGCCCCATTCTTATCCCTTCGGGATTGTAACCATAGGCGCCAAATGGAGAAGTTCCGCCGGTGCCTATCCATTTGTTACCACCTTGATGGCGCTTCTCTTGTTCTTCCATGCGCTTACGAAATTCTTCCATAAGCTTCTCCAGCCCACCCAACGCTTCTATCCTGGCCTTATCTTCATCACTAAGCATTGACTCTAATTGCTTTCGCAACCATTCATCGGGAATTTCATAGCGAGAGAGATCGTCAAATACTTCAACTTTTTCAAAATACTTACCAAAGGCTATATCGAATTTATCAAAATTCTTTTCATCTTTTACCAGGCACATCCGAGCTAAGTGATAAAAATCATCTATATTGCCAAAGACGACATTCTGCTTAAGGCATTCCAATAAAGTGAATAGCTCTGTAAAAGAAACTGGCAAACGCTCTTTCTTCAGAGCCATGAAAAAATTAATAAGCACTAGCTTTTAGCTCTATGCATGAATGCTAACTTCTCCAGCAAATGCACATCTTGCTCATTTTTTAGCAATGCGCCATATAACGGTGGAATCGCGCTTCTCGCGTCATGATTCTTTAGCACATCCTCAGGAATGTCATCGGCCATAAGTAACTTCAACCAGTCGATCAATTCTGAGGTTGAGGGCTTTTTCTTCACGCCGGCAATTTTTCTGACATTAAAAAAGATGTCCATAGCCTGGGTAATCAGCTCTTTCTTAATATTTGGGTAATGCACATCAATGATCTTTTCCATGGTGAGCGTGTCTGGAAACTCAATAAAATGGAAGAAGCATCGTCGTAAAAAAGCGTCTGGGAGTTCTTTTTCATTGTTACTAGTAATGACAACAATCGGCCTTGTTTTAGCTTTGACCAACTGCTTTGTTTCGTAAACGTAAAACTCCATCTTGTCTAGTTCAAGCAACAAATCATTTGGAAATTCAATATCGGCTTTATCAATTTCATCGATGAGCAGCACTGATCGCTCGCCAATATCAAAAGCCTCCCACATTTTACCTTTTATAATGTAGTTGGATATATCCTGAACCTTATCATCGCCTAGCTGGGAGTCTCGCAATCGAGATACCGCGTCGTATTCGTAAAGACCTTGCTGTGCCTTCGTTGTCGATTTGATATGCCATTGAATGAGCGGCAAACCTAATGATTTAGCGATTTGCTCAGCAAGCATAGTTTTACCAGTGCCGGGCTCTCCTTTTATTAACAGGGGCTTTTGCAACATAATGGCCGCATTGACTGCCATCTGGAGTTCTTTTGTCGCTACGTATTCTTCGGTGCCAGTAAACTTCATTAATTTTATTCCACTGCTTTTGAGAAGCGCACATTGTAAACATCAGGCTTTCATTAATACAGAAAAACCCAAGGTGTACTTAGCGCCCGATTATGATTTATAGATACCTTGATTACCTGAACCTGCAAGAACCTGCTGATTTTTAGGCACTAGCGCTGATAAGCCGTCGCCCCTGTTCGGTTATATACCACCTTACCCCCTTTCGGCCACCGATACGGCCAGCCAGGGATTTCAGGGTGAGAAACCCCAGTGTTTTAAGCATAGTAGACTCATCGGTATCAGATTCCTGACACAGCCCAGGCAATGATCTATAAATGAATCGGCCACAGCCCAGGGTTTTCAGCACATTCGAAGAAGTTAAATCCAGTTCGTCTGGTGCAGTACCGCTGCCATTAGAGAGTTCGACTAAAGCGTCATCTTCTGTTTCCGTATCGATAAGTGGTAACAGCTCGTCTTGTAATTGTCGTAACTGGTATTGCAACATATCCACTTTTTCACTGGTGGCCTGTGCCTGAGCCATTACATTTTCAGAAACGTTTGCCAGAAAAAAGCGAGGTAGAATGGCAACAGTAAGGCATATAGCCACATAATTTAGAAGATTGGCTGGATCGCCTTCGCTGTCTACTATCAATGTGCTGCCGAACAGACTGAGCACAAACGGCACCAGAAACGTGCTTAGCACGCCTAGCATGATGCAGCGCCGCAGCAGCGCCGCGTCTAATGCGTTTCTTGAGGACAGAGTGCAGTAATTGATAACGCCACCTGCAGCGCCGACCAGTAACATAATAAAAACCAAAGAACTAAAGTGCCCAGTCATATCGAACCTCGACTCGCTAAGTTATTGTTTTGAAGTAATATTTTATTGTTAGTACTAAATTCTGGGGGAAAATTCAATCAGAATGTCAGTATCGACGAAAGGATTTGGCGGAGTTTATCTATAAATTAGATGAAGTTATAGATGTAACTATTTGTTAATTCTATTTTTAATCTTTACAAAGATAAGTATCGCGGTGGCCAACAAAATAGCAAAAACTATCGCCAGTATCAGTGGCACGATTGATCTTGTGGCGGCTTCAGAGCCGATGGTTATCCCGTCCAGTATCACAATCATCAGCGCGGGAGCCATTAGGCTGTCGTTTGAATTTGTATACCAAGGAGTCAATATTACAGCCCCTGCTACGGCTCTAATAAGATAGGGCAACCAACGTGAAGCAAGTAGATCGGTGGCTTTCCACAAAACTAAATAGAAAACCGCGGCGGCAGACAAATAGGCCAGCCAGAACAGTCCATAATTTGCCACTTCAGATTGCATTACGTCGTAATCCAGCGAATAACATGTTCCTCAAAGCCATCTGGGTGGACATATTCTTCGGAAATAACCTTGCCCAAAACGGCAATGTCTTCGTCCTCCATTTGGCTACGTGAGCCCGCGATCAATGGATGCCAGGAATACAGAGGTTTGTTTTCAAAGCGCAGACGATAAGCACAAGTGTCTGGCATCCAGTTACTTAATTGAATATTCATGGTTTTTACGTTCAGGCAGTCAGGCACTTTATTAACTCTGTCTTCGTAACAGGTACAGTGGTGCAATGATTCATCATAGTAACGGCAAATGATTCTTGTGTAGACAGTTTCGTCATTGTCTACGTTAACAAATTTCTTTAGACAACAGCGACCACAGCCATCACACAGAAGCTCCCATTCGTTTTCATTCAGTTCCGCTAGGGGCTTCTCCCAAAAATTCTCGATGCTTTCGCCTATGGTATCGCCCGTGGCATCGTCTTTACTATCGGTGCTAGCGCCAGTGTTGGCATCTGTAGTTTCCATCTTAGTTTTCATCAGACATTATCTGCTGAAAATCAGGTTCTAATAGTTGCCGGCGCCAACCTGACAGTCCGCCAGACCAAACGATTTCACCCGCTCTTTCAAAATCTCGAAGAAATTCTAACAGCTGTTTCTTCCTGCCTATTAACTCTGGCGCCATTTCCAGTTGCGCCGCTTTGGTTTGAACCACTTCCTGGCACTGCTTGAGTTTTTTCCTGAGAACAGGACCCAGTGGCTTATTTAAAATTTCTCGATCAATTTCTCCCAAATCGGAATCTGTGGCCTTAAGCACTTGCAGTAACTCACCGGAATAACGAGATAAAAATCTTGCGTCGACCTCGCTAATAGATGGCATTTCCGTTAATGATTGTACATCCAGTAAAGAAAGTTGTTTTGTCAGGCTTAGCAACTCCGCATCTTTTACTATCCAGCTTCTAGGCTTATTGTTATTCCTGGCCTTGTGTTCTCTCCAGTAACAAAGCTTTTGTAAAATTTCCAAACCCGAATCGTTTAACCGCCACGCATTACTAATACCCGTGTAATAAAATTCCCAGTTTTTCGAAACTTCACTACGCTGAGCAGTTTCAAGCAATTGCATGCACTCAGTATCTAACCACTGCAATCGGTTTTTCTCGACAAGCTGCTGCTTAAGGATATTGTATAGCTCTAACAGATAACGAACGTCATTTGCCGCATAGAGCAATTGTGATTCCGTTAGAGGCCTTTGCAGCCAATTGGAACGTGTTTCTCCTTTAGCCACATCAATACCAATAAGTTCGCTCACCAGGGCTTGATAGCTAACACTAAAACCCAAACCCAAAAAAGAAGCTGCTAGCTGAGTATCAAACAGTGAGGCTGGAAGACATCCAAGAAATGTCTGCAATAAATTTAAATCTTCGCTGCAAGAATGAATAACGAAACAGCAACTTGGCGTATTTAATAAAGTCGTAAAGGCTTCCCAGTTATCAATACGCAAGGGATCAATCAGGTATATTGCTTCATCGTCGGCAATCTGCAGTAAGCCCATACGAGCATAGAAGGTATTGGTTCGTATGAATTCGGTATCTACCACCAGACATTCTTTGCTACGCCATTGCTCGCATAGCAATTCAAATGCGGCGGTATCTTCGATGTAATGGACAGGCATACCGTCCGCATTATCTGTCATTCAGGTAAAATCCATTGGTTTGCGCCCCGCGAAAGCATGACTAAGCGTGCTTCCATCAACAAACTCCAGCTCGCCTCCCACCGGCACACCATGAGCTATTCTGCTGACAATTAACGGCATTGTTTTTAACTGTTCCGCAATGTAATACGCCGTTGCGTCGCCCTCTACAGTTGCGTTGCAGGCCAGGATAACTTCTTCTGTCGTTTCTTTTTTTAGTTTTTCCAATAGCAAACTGATTCCTAACTGCTCAGGGCCAATACCATCAATCGGAGAAAGGTGGCCCATTAATACAAAGTAAACTCCTCGATAGGCACCAGATTGCTCAATGGCAAAAATATCTGCCGGCGATTCCACCACGCAACAAAGTTTATGATTTCTGGAAACACTGGAACAAATTCGACAGCTATTTTCTTCGGTTAGCGTTCGGCAATGAACACAGTTGCCCACCTCCTTCAATGCTACGGCTAATGAGCTACTCAGTTTTTCACCGCCCTGCCGATTGCGCTCAAGCAAATGTAATGTCATGCGCTGAGCTGATTTTGGTCCGACACCTGGCAGGCAACGAAAGGCTTCTATGAGCTGGTCTATTAAAGGGCTAGAGTTCATTAGTTGTCCTAAAAAGGAAGTTTAAAGCCTTCGGGTAACTGCATTCCGCCAGCCATACTGCCCATAGCCTGTTTATTCTTTTCCTCTACTTTACGCACCGCATCATTAACAGCGGCTGCAATCAAGTCTTCTACCACTTCTTTGTCTTCAGACATCAAAGAGCTATCAATAGATACATTAACAACATCGTGTTTGCCATTCATTTGCACTTTTACCAAGCCCGCTCCCGACTCTCCATCAACAACCATCTTTACCAGTTCTTGCTGAGCTTTCTGGAATTGCTCTTGCATTTGCTTTGCTTGTTTCATTAATTCATTAAGGTCGGTCATATTTTTCCTTAGCCTTTTAAGGGGGCTATAGATTCTTTAGCCAAAGTCCCGGAGAAGTGCTTGATTAATTCCTGGACATTCTCGTCCTGTTCAAATTCATCTACCATTTTTGTATGGCACTCAAGTTTAAGCCTTTGGCTTAGCATAGAGGGTGTCTCGTTTTTTGTTTCACCAATTTCTATATGCGCGCTTAGTTTTGCATCGAAAAAATCACTAAGTGCCTGGGATATTTTTGGTAGCAAGTCTTCGCTATAGACGGCACTTTGAGTTTTATCCAAAACAAAATGAAAATTGGAATCGTCCCACTTTACTAGCTCAGAATTTGCCAAAACATTTGCAGCAATTCCGCTAATTGTAAGTTGTGGGTATATTTCAATCCACTTCCCCTTTGCTAAAACGTCAGATACTCGCTCGTCCGCAGATTCAGTACTGTCAGGCAAGGCTGGCTTTTTGTGCTCATGAAGAGCTTCGGGGTTTGCATCGGGCTCAGGTTCGATGGCTTCTGGTTTGTTATCCTGCGTTGTGCTCGGAGCCGCTAGAGTCTTTTTTTTTTCGACTTCGGAATCAGCTGTTGCTACTACATTTTCAGGCGAGGCAGCCTGGTCTTCGTTGCTTTTAGCATCTGAAGTGGCTACAGGTTCTTTGGTTTCTGCGGCTTCGTTTTGCGCAGGGGCAACATAATTTGGAGAAAAAACCAGCATTCTTATGAGTAACATTTCAAACGCTGTACGAACTTCGTTTGCAAGACGTAAATCTTCCCGACCTTTTAAGCCCATTTGATAATACAACTGAACATCTTCGGCACTGAGCAGTGACGCCAGCTCTTTAATCTGCTCACCATCGCCGTAACTGTTATCTACAGCGCCTGGCTCTACCTGAGCAATAGCGATGCGGTGGAGAGTCGATAACAAGCTGTCGAGCGTATGCCCATAGTCAGGCGTTTGGTCTGATATTTCATGAATCAGACTCAGGATGCTAGCCACGCTTCTGGAAGCCATGCCTTTTAATAATTCGTATACCTGCCGCTGGGGAGGAATACCCAGCATTTCAATAACACCTTTGGCAGTAATATTGCCCTGGCAATAAGAAATAGCCTGATCTACCAACGTTAACGCATCACGCATACTGCCAGAAGCAGCGGCAGAAATTTGCCAAAGTGCCTCTTCTTCAGATTCAATTTTTTCTTTCTCTAATACGCCGGTAAGATATTCACTAATTAACTGCGGACTAAGATTTTTGAGATTAAATTGCAAGCACCTAGACAGAATTGTCACAGGCAGTTTTTGTGGATCTGTTGTAGCAAACAGAAACTTTACATGCGGAGGCGGCTCTTCCAAGGTTTTAAGCAAGGCATTAAAACTGTGATTGGACAGCATGTGAACTTCGTCGATTAAATAAACCTTGTAGCGCCCACGTGCCGGTAAGTACTGCACATTGTCTAATAACTCTCGCGTATCCTCTACTTTGGTTCTCGATGCCGCATCAACTTCCATCAGGTCAATAAACCTGCCCTCGTTTATTTCAATGCATGAGTCACATTTTTCACAAGGCTGAGAACTAACGCCTTCTTCGCAGTTTAGGCATTTTGCAAGAATTCGAGCCAGTGTGGTTTTGCCGACTCCACGCGTGCCGGTAAACAAGTAAGCGTGATGCAACCGCTGATTGTCCAGGGCATTAATAAGGGATTTGAGTACATGAGCCTGACCTGCCACTTGAGAGAAGTTGCCAGGGCGCCATTTTCTGGCAAGTACTTGGTAGCTCATAGGGTGTCTTCACAATACGCTTGAAATCGATAGAGGCAGCTCCTGCCAGCCACATCGCGGCACATGAGTCAGAAAGTACCGTTGCTCCCTTCCGGGCCTGGCGGAGTTAATAACTTATCATTGCGCAAGGACCGACAAGAGTTACCAGAGGGCATAATACCATAGTCTCTGGGTTTAGTGATGCTGAACAGGCAGTAAAGCCAGCTTGCATATTGAATAGCTTCGGGCGCAAGAACGGCTTTACTGTCGCGGGACGATGACGGGCAAGGAACAGGAATCATTAGCATTGACTATCTTGAGCAGCCCGGGCGCTCTGGAAGGGCTGGAAGGGCTGGAAGGGCCAAGGTTACACACCTGGAAGTAATCGTCTTTGTGATAGGGAATGGTGAAACTGCCTATGTTTTTGCCGGTGTATATTTTTCGAAATCCAGCCTCGCAGTTTTGCCTTCGTGTAAATCCTTCGCCGCAGGCTTTTTTGTGATAAATCTCTACTTCACTACCTGCTCCCTGCCAAACCAGGTGGGCCTTATAGCTTGAGACGAACCACAGACCTCTCTTTTTTTCCTTGGTGATCATCAATGACAACGCAGGTTTGTGTAGCACTCCGAATGCAGACCGAGCAAGCATGCTGTAGTCGCCGCTTGAATCAACAAAGATAACTTCAATATCGTAAATACCTTCTTTAAACGATTCGGAAAACTCGCTACTGGAAAAAGTGTGTGTTTTTCTGGTAAACCTGTTGGTGATGCGCCACTGAACCTGCTTGTGAATATCGCTGTTGCTAGAATCTTCGGCAATTGTTTGTATTTGAAATTGAATATCGACGTTTTCGAAATACTGTTGGCTTGCTTGCGGGGAAAGAATTTCGAATTTGCCGCTTAGATGCTCTTCTGAAATGGCTTGCGAGGATAGAGTTATGAGGATCATTACTAGTACCACTGAAGGCAGTCGTGTATTTCCGTTCATGTTGTATTTACTCATTGTTTGCCGAACGTAATCCGTTAGGGCAATGCGGTAGGTGCTTTCATGGGGAGATAGACCTTGAAGGTGTTGGAAAAATTACATGCTGTGGGAAGTCGAGGGATTGACTACGAGGGATTGACTACGAGGGATTGACTACGAGGGATTGACTACGAGGGATTGACTCATGAATCAGCTAAGCTGATTCCTTCACCCTGTCGGGCGGCTTACAGCCGTCTGCGCTGCTTCGCAGCTTTCGAACCGGCGAGGGTTCTCAACCCTTCCTCACTTTATGACTGCTAGTTTAGTGTAAGTTTCGGGGTAGGATTGGATTCGATTTATGTGATTTGTTTGGCGGTGAGGGAGGGATTCGAACCCTCGAAGCCTTACGACTTACACGCTTTCCAAGCGTGCTCCTTCGGCCACTCGGACACCTCACCGTATTCTGTTTCGCACTTTGCATGCTAATGCTTTGAGTTTGCTGTGCAAACTTGAGGGAGGGATTCATTCTCAATTTTGC
>NVVJ01000102.1 GCA_002402175.1 SAR86 cluster bacterium | reverse complement strand
TAGTCTATATAGATATGGTTGGTCTAAATTAGCGGAAAGCAGTGCGGGATAAATAATGAAGATTAGTATTTCAGATGCGAAAGCAAACCTCTCCAAACTAGTGAATATTGCATACCACGGGGAAACGGTGGTCATTTTGAAAAACAATGTTCCTCTTGTTGATTTGGTTGCGCACAAACCTGAGGGGAAGCGCAAGCTTGGCCTACTAGTAGGCGAGTTTACAGTGCCTGACGATTTCCTGGATGAGAACGAGGAAATCAATCAGATGTTTCTTGGCGGCGATTAATGAACATTATCATCGATACCCATATTTATTTATGGGCGCTCTCTGATCCTGAAAAATTAACCCCAAACTTCCGTGCTGAGCTTGAGACTCCAACGAATACCATTTTTGTCAGTGCCATTACCGTGGCAGAAATTATGATCAAGAGCTCCATCGGCAAACTCGACGTTAGTTTTGACCCTGAGGAAATGGCGACGCGAAGTGGTTTTGAGTTACTGGACTTCAGCGCCAGAGACGCGCTACCGCTGAAGGAGTTGCCCTTTCATCACAGAGATCCATTCGATCGAATGCTGATATCCCAGGGTATTTCCCGAGACTATAATCTTATGACTCAAGACCCAAAGTTCGGGATGTATGATTGTAAATTGCTCGTATGATGTGCGGGTGCCTGATTTGCCTATGTGCGTTCAAATCACCAAAAATATCCTATACGACCCTTTTGATTGCCTTGTGCGATGTTGCTGATGTTCAACGCTTGAACATGGATGTAGTTCCGGTACACTCGGAGGTTATGAGGGAGGCGCCTGCTTGGTACTAGATTGTAGCAATCCTCAGTGATGCGTTCTGCCGTAGTAAGAATGTTGGCGGTAGCGTGCCTAAAACATTAGAATAGTCTTTCAACTGACTAATAAATATAAGAAAACAGTATGGTTTTTTCACAAGCCAATCCTCAATACATTACTGAAAGCACACAAGCGCACGTGAGCCCAAACAGGCAATGGTATGTGCTTTACGCCAAGGCTCGTCAGGAATCGTTAGCGCAGGAGAATCTTGAACGGCAGGGCTTCAAAGTGTATTTGCCGAAGATTGCGATTACCAGGCGCCGTAAGGGGGTTTTGTCTTCTATTATTGAGCCATTCTTTCCTCGTTACCTGTTTGTCGAGTTTGACAGGAGCTGCGATAACTGGGCGCCGATTCGCTCGACACGGGGAGTTTGCGGACTGGTAAGGTTTGAGGGAGTACCAAAGGCAGTGCCATCGGCATTGATTGATTCGCTAAGAAGCAATGAAGATAGCCAGAAATTACAAAGTGTTAGAAATCATTCCTGGGATAAAGGTGAACGGGTTGAAATCGAGCAGGGCCCCTTTACGGGCTATCACTGCATCTTTCAGGCTGAAAAAGGTAAGAGTCGAGTTAGCGTCTTGCTAAACCTCATCGGTAATCAAACTCAAACAATACTTAATAAGCAAGATCTCAGAATCCCGCAATACGCATAATATCGAAGAAAATTCACTTACTCTTTGTCCGACCTAACACCTCTGTTAATTTTGGAGTTTTGTCTATGCAAGATGAAATCACCTACAAGCTATTGAAATCTATTGAAGAAAACCCTTCTCAGTCACAGCGGGAGTTATCCAGATCGTTGGGAATTAGCCTGGGCAAGCTTAACTATTGCCTCAAAGCTTTGATGGAAAAAGGCTGGGTCAAAGCCCGAAATTTCCAGAAGAGTTCAAATAAGGCGGGTTATTTATATCTGCTTACTCCTGAGGGGGCGGAAGGGAAAACGAAAGTTACCCTACGCTTTTTAAGGCGAAAAATGCAGGAATACGAACAACTGAAGGAGACGATTGCAGAGCTGCAAAAAGAAACCGCCTGAACAGGAAGTGCCAACTTCGAGAAAGTGAAAAAACATCAGTAGAATTAAGAAGTTGAAGAGGTTAACATCTGCCGCCAGTTAGCCTTTCTTAAACACAATCACATAGTGAATATGACAAAACTAAAACCACAAAAAGCATTGATGAGCCGGGTTAGACTACTTGCATTATCGTTGTTGTTAGTCACACCCGCAATAATAGCCCAAAGTATTAACCTAACTCCCGAGCAACTGGCTCAGTTGCAAGCCTTGAGCGCCGAGCAGCGGCAGGTATTTTTAACTAATCGGGGCTCGAGTAGTGGCGCGCAACCGCAATTGGTTCAACCTATCGAAATATTGCCACGAACTGTCAATTCCTCAAGTCAGGATGGCATAGCAGAAAATGCAGATAGTCGTTTAGGGCAGGAATCGCTCGCTCAGGACATTCAATTACAGGAAACAGGTGCGCTACTTGAGCAATTTGGCTACAGCTTGTTTGCAGGCTCGCCCACAACTTTCGCGCCAGCAACAGATATCCCCGTGCCTGCAAACTACATCATGGGCCCTGGGGACACAGTTATCCTACAACTCTATGGTCAACAAAATGTAACTCATGAATTAGTTATTACCCGAGAGGGGATGATGCTATTTCCCGAGATTGGACCAATTGCTGTAGCAGGGCTTAATTTCAATGAGTTGAGGGCGCAAATTAATGAAATCGTCTCCTCGCAGCTTATTGGGCAAAGGGCTGCTGTTACCTTAGGCGCATTACGATCAA
Source organism: SAR86 cluster bacterium (assembly GCA_002402175.1). Lineage (GTDB taxonomy): Bacteria > Pseudomonadota > Gammaproteobacteria > Pseudomonadales > Pseudohongiellaceae > UBA9145. The sequence goes on along the minus strand of NVVJ01000102.1, from coordinate 33,923 downwards.
TTCGTATTTTCGTGCTTGGCGAAGCGTATAGGCCGGGTTCATATACTGTATCTTCGCTTTCTACGATGACAAATGCACTGTTGGTGAGTGGTGGCATAACCAATGTAGGCTCTCTGCGTCACGTTCAATTACGACGGCAGGGAGAGACTGTATCCGAGCTGGACCTTTACGATCTTCTCCTACAGGGCGACACCAGTGCCGATGTACGTTTATTGCCTGATGATGTTCTGTTTATACCACCAATTGGAAACACCGTTGGCATAGCGGGCGAGGTAATTCGCCCTGCAATATACGAGCTAAGGGAAGAGCGTACTGTTGAAGAGGTTGTTGCTTTGTCGGGTGGTTTGCTTCCAACGGCATTTCTCGGGGCGTCTCGAATAGAACGAATTGATGCAAGAGGAAACCGAACTCTCATAGACGTTGATCTTGCAACAACGGAAGGACAGCAGCTTGGAGTTAGCAATGGTGATGTCATACAGGTGTATTCAATTCTGGATCGTCTGGAGAATGTAGTGCTGACAGAAGGTCACTTGCGAAGGCCCGGCGGGTTTCAGTGGCGAGAAGGGCTGCGAATTTCAGATGTTATCCCCTCGTTAGGCGCGCTTTTACCAAATCCAGATACACGTTATGCGCTTGTTATTACAGAGTTTCCTCCAACCGGGATTCTTGAGGTTGAGCGGGTAAATCTTTTTGCGGCTATAACAAACCCAGGGTCGGTTGACGACCTGATATTGCAGCCAAGGGACCGTATAGTGACATTTGCGGCCAATGGTGACAGGCAGCAGTCAATTACCACTTTACTAGAAGAGCTAAATGCTCAGGCTCGATTCGATGCGCCGGCGGCGGTCGTGTCAGTTCAGGGAAGTGTTCGATTTCCTGGAGATTACCCTTTGCTGCGAAGCATGACTATAAGCGATCTGCTGGACTCGGCTTCTGGCTTGCTAGAAAACGCGGATGTTCGCTACGGTCTGTTAGTAAGGAATCGTGATACTCGAGGAAACATAGAAGTAATAAGCGCCATAGATTCAAGTCGGACTGGAATTGATCATGACAGGTCGCTACAGGCGGGTGATGCGCTGTATATTTTCAATGCTGGAGGAGGGAGAGATGAGTTATTAGACTCTGTGATCACTCAGTTAAGAACGCAGGCCGACTCTATCGAGAGGTCAAGACTTGTCAAAGTTTCTGGGCAAGTTAAATTTCCCGGAGAATATCCGCTTGTTAACGGAATGACCGTAGAGGATTTGATTTTAGCGTCCGGCGGTTATACAGAAAGCGCCCTGATTGGTAGCGCCGAGATTACTCGATATTACGTGAATGGGGATTCGGGACGCCAGGTTGATCATTTAAATATTAATTTAAATAGCTCGGGTGCATTAGGCCAGAACTTGAGGCTGGCTGAATTCGATAATTTGTCAGTTAAACAGTTGCCTAATTGGACAAATGCAGAAACAGTCGAAATTTCTGGCGAGGTAATTTCGCCAGGCATTTACTCTATATCGAAAGGCGACACTTTCAGTTCGGTATTGGCAAGAGCCGGTGGGTTGACAAGTTTTGCTGATGCAAATGCTTCGATACTATTAAGAGCGACATTGCGTGAACGAGAACGAGAGTTGTTAGACCAGTACGAGGAAGAACTACAAAGCGACATTGCTGCAGTGGCTCTGGGAGATGCCGGTGATGAAGGAGAGCAAACGGACGTATTGGAAGTCGGGCAAAGGCTTCTAAAGCAAGTAGCCGATGCGGAGCCTTTGGGTCGATTAATTATCGATTTGCCGCTGCTTATTGCTGGCGCTACCTCAGAAGATGTTATTGCAAGAAACGGCGACCAGCTTTTCATCCCGAGAACACGACAGGAAATTTCCATTATGGGCGAGGTTGGCTACCCTACATCTCATCTGTACAACCCCGATTTATCGGTATCTGATTATATTGATTTAAGTGGCGGTCTGACTCAGCGATCGGACGCGGGTCGAACCTACATTATTAAGGCAAACGGACGAGTTGTCTCCTACAATAGCTCAAGGTGGTTCTTCGAAAAAGAAAGCACCCTTGAAGCGGGTGATACTATTGTTGTGCCATTTGATGTTGAGCCTACAAATTATCTTGTTACCTGGTCCAGCGTGTCACAAATTTTGTTTAATTTGGCGACCAGTGTTTTGGCAATAGAGAGTGTAGGAAATTGACATGAGTGATAATAGTTCGCTACCGAGTCGCGCGATATACAGTAATGACGATGAGATAGACCTACGTGAATTGTTCAGCATACTGTGGTCAGAAAGATTGCTAATAGTACTTGTTACTGCATTGTTTGCAATTGGTTCAGTAATATTTGCGCTGTCACAGACTGATATATTTCAAGCGGAGGCTGTGTTAGTGCCGGCTGAAGAGCGGGAAGACGGCAGAGGCATAGCAAGCCAATTTGGCGGCGCAGCAGCGTTGTTAGGTGTAAATATCGGCTCTAGTGGAGGAAACAACGTTAGCACTGCTATTGCAGTTATGACCTCGCGTGATTTTATCGGACGATTTATCGATGAACATGGTTTGCTGGTTCCGTTATTTGCAGGAAAATGGGATGCGATTGACAAAAGAAGCATCATAGATGATCAGATTTACGATCAAGAAAATAACCAGTGGTTACTTGAAAATGGCGAACCTACTAGGCTGCAAGCATACCGTAAGTTCAGGGAGGTACTGGCGGTTTTACAACCTGACAGAGACTCTGGATTGGTTTTTGTTTCTATTAATTGGCATGATCCATCACTGGCTAGTAATTGGGTCAATCAACTGGTTGCTGATACTAATAACTACATCAAGCTGTCTGCTGTTGAGGAGGCGACGAACGCAATTGCCTATCTACGTAGTCAGCTAGAAACAACTCCGCTTGTCGAGATGCAACGTGTGTTCTTCCAACTTATTGAATCCCAAATCCGAATTACTATGCTCGCAGATGTAAGGGACGAATATGTGTTTCGGGTAATAGATCCGGCTGTAGTGCCAGATCAAATAACTGCGCCTAATCGAGCGATGATCTGTGTTATTGGAACGCTTATAGGTGGATTGGTTGCCTTGCTGCTGGTATTTATACGTAGGGCATTTCGCGATTCATCGTTATCCAACGACCGTCGATGGTCGTTCAAAACAAGCTTGGCGAAACCTTGAGCATCCGTAAAACATTTGCGTTCATTTGAGTTGCTGGACTCGGCGCTCCTTATCCTATTATGCAGTGCGCAATCGTGAAAAGACTGGGTTCTCCATTCCGCTGCAGGAGTGGTTGTTGGATGACAGGCGCACTGCCCGGAAATCGGACAGCTTCTGAAGCTGGACATACCGGAACCCATCGCCGATCCTATTGAAAACGGTTGATTAGTTCAAAGATTGAAGCAAACGCAAACGACAGGAACTCCAAATGCCTAATATTTTGATTCTTGGCGGCGACGGCTATCTCGGCTGGCCCACCGCTATGTATTTCTCCAACCGTGGCCACCAGGTCACCGTGGTTGATAACTATTTCCGCCGTAGTGCCTGCACAGAGCTGGATGCCGGTATGCTTTATCCGGTTCCCAACCTCATAGAGCGTGCTCAAATCTGGCACGAGACAACCGGCAAGGAAATCAAGGTTGTTATAGGAGATCTTACAGATCCGGAGGTTATGCGAAGCCTGTTTGATGGGCGAGTGAACTACCAGTGGGCTGTGGATGGGAAGTTTGCCGGATTACCAGAGACTATCGTCCATTACGCCGAGCAGCCGTCAGCGCCATACTCCCTGATGGACTACAAACACGCAGATATTACCCTCACCAACAATCTCCGTGTGACCAACAATTTGCTATGGGCAGTTCGTGACTTCTCGCGGGACACTCACTTGATCAAGCTGGGTACCATGGGAGAGTATGGGACTCCAAACATCGACATCGAAGAGGGCTGGATCGACATCGAGCACAAAGGCAGGAAGGGCACCTTCCTGTTTCCCCGGGCTGCTGGAAGTCTTTACCACACCACCAAGGTGATGGACACCGATCTGATGTGGTTTGCCGTGCGCATGTGGGATCTGAAGGTCACAGACCTTATGCAAGGGCCGGTCTACGGTACTGAAACTGAAGAATCTCAGATCGACCCGCGACTTAGCACGTTGTTTAATTACGACGAAATATTTGGAACGATAGTAAATCGATTCGTTACGCAGGCCGTAGCTGGTTATCCACTCACGGTATACGGCAAAGGGGGGCAGACCCGAGGCTATTTGAACATCAAGGATACCTTGCAATGTGTCTACGCCTCTGAACAGGCTCCGCCCCAAACGGGGGAGCTCCGAATTTTCAACCAGATCATGGAAACTTTCAGCGTTAACCAGTTGGCTGAATTGACCGACAGGGTAGGCAAGGCTAGGGGCCATGATGTAAAGGTGAAGTCAATACCCAACCCAAGAAAAGAGGCGGAAGAGCACTACTACAATCCAAGCTATCAGGGGTTGCAGGATATTGGCGTTCAGCCTCACTATTTGACAGACGAAGTCATGCACGGGATGTTTGAGGTTGTTGAAAAATACCGTGACAACATTCGGAAAGATATCATCTTCAAGGGAGTGAAATGGGGATGAAATGGCTCATTACTGGCGGTTGTGGCTTTATCGGCACCAGCTTGATCCGCACCCTGCAAGATGAGGGAGGTCACTACATTCGCGTACTGGACAACCTGAGCACCGGCACCCGGGACGACCTGGCCCTAGTCGCGGGTTTTGCGGAAAAGAACAGTGCCCAACTGACTGCAAACGCCGGACAGGTAGAGTTGGTAATTGGCGACATACTGGACGAAACCATTACCCAGGCCGTAGCCAGTGGCATGGATATCATCGTACATTTGGCTGCCAACACGGGCGTTGGGCCCTCCGTAGAAGACCCACGCAAGGATTGCATGGCCAATGTACTGGGCACTTTCAACATGCTTGAAGCTACCAGACATAATCAGATCAGCCGCTTTATTTTTGCGTCCAGCGGCGCTCCGGCCGGTGAAGTAGAGCCGCCTATCCATGAAGAGTTACCTCCGCACCCTGTGTCTCCATACGGTGCCAGTAAACTGGCCGGCGAGGGGTATTGCTCCGCTTACAAACGCAGTTTTGGAATCGACACCGTTGCACTGCGCTTCGGAAACGTTTATGGCCCCGGGTCTGTTCACAAAAGCAGTGTAGTCGCGAAATTTATAAGCCAGGCGCTTGATGGAGAGGCTCTCGAGATATTTGGGGATGGTGCCCAAACTCGCGATTTCATATTTATCGACGATCTAACGCGGGCAATCACACTTGCAGCGACAGTCGAAAATATTGGTGGCGAGACCTTTCAAATCGCTAGCAACCACGAGACAACTGTCAGCGAGATGACCCGTTTATTGGTAGAAATTCTTCAGCAGACAGTCGCTGAAAAAATAAATGTATTCAATGGTGAAAATCGAGTAGGAGATGTGAGGCGAAACTATTCAGATATCACCAAAGCGAGAACTCGATTAGGCTGGAAGCCAGAAATGACGCTGAGGGAAGGCTTGGAAGCAACCATTAACTATTTTTTGAATAAACGGACAAATAAATGACATCAGTACTTAAAAATAAACGTGTTCTGGTAACTGGCGCGTGCGGGACTGTAGGGTCAGAACTGATTCGTCAGTTATTGGTCAGTAAGCAATATAGCGTTCAAGAAGTAATCGGCATCGATAACAATGAGAGCGAACTTTTTTTCCTAGACCAGGCTTGGTTGGCCGATCCAAGAGCGCGCTTTTTTGTTGCTGACATTAGGGATCGCCAAGAACTATGCAGACGGATGGATGGAGTCGATATCGTTTTCCACGTAGCTGCATACAAACATGTTGTTTTATGTGAGCGGTCACCGAACGAAGCTGTGCAAACAAACATTGGAGGTGTTCAAAATGTCATTGCCGCTGCCACACAGATGGGCGTAGAGCGAGTCATTTTTACGAGCTCGGACAAGGCGGTCAATCCCACCAATGTAATGGGAACATCAAAGCTCATGGGCGAACGCTTAATGACGGCTGCAAATAGCTCGAAGAGAGGTGAGGGGCCAATATTTGCGTCTACTCGTTTTGGGAACGTACTGGGATCAAATGGTTCGGTAGTTCCAATTTTTCATAATCAAATTCTCAAGGGCGGGCCAGTAACACTTACCGATAAAGAAATGTCCCGCTTCATTATGAGTATTGAAAGTGCCGTAAAGTTGGTCATTGATTCCGCCGAACTCGCCAGAGGAGGCGAAGTATTCATCACCAAGATGCCTGTTATAGCCATTAAGGATTTAGCAAAGGCGATGATCAATCAGCTTACAAAAAAGTCTCATCCCAAGGACAAAAAAATCGAAATAGTTGAAATTGGCTCTAAACCTGGCGAGAAGCTGTATGAAGAGTTAATGAGTGACGAGGAAACCCGTCGCTCATTGGAGCTGCATGATTATTTCGTTGTGTTGCCTGCGTTCCGCGGCATTTATCATGATATCGAATACTCATATCCAAATCATGTGTCTGATTGTGTTACCGATCCTTATGTATCAAAAAAACAAGAGTTTTGGTCAGTAGATCGCATTGAGGGTTATCTAATTGAAAATGGACTATTAAAGGCACCGAGTTCGATTGCAGATCAAAGATATTGGCCGGGTGATAAAGAGGCAGGACAAACCAACGGTATTAACCCTAAGGCCTAGCCTAATATGGATATGGTGAAGTCTCAAAAACCTTTGAAGCCAAGGCTCGTTCTATTTGTCGGCCCAGGAAATTCGGGTTCAACTAGCGTAGGCTTAAAGATCGCAAGCGATGAAAATGGCATCTTCGTCGGTGAATCTTTGCAGCTATTATATCGGACAAAGGTTTATTGCCGGTGTGGTGAGGAAGCTATTCAGTGTGAGCATATAAGATACCTTGCACCGTTCTTTCGAGGGGTAGGCGCTGCCGAAAAGAGAGGCCATCTAATGCGACTTCTGTCATGGCTGAAAATGAGGAATGTCGTTTGTGCAAATAAAGACTTAGCGTTGCACTGTCATCGGCTAGCATCACTGAGCTCTATGCCCGTTGTGGATTCATCGAAGGATTTTGTATTGGCAATCGTTGCCTGTAGTCTATCGAAAAATGGTCATTTCGACTTAAGAATCGAATTCCCAAGAAGAAGAATGTCTGAGTATTTGAGCTCCTGTCGGAAGCGCTTCCCCAATTCAAAAGATATTTTATTTGCTTTTCGTTATTGCCGATTGACGATCTATGGATACCTTGCCTACTTTTTTGCAAAATTGAACAATATAGAGACAGTGAGGTATAGAGTTGAGTCATTGGATGATGGTTTGCGTATTGGAGAAAATAATACGATAAAGAACTATCAGCTAATAGCTCTTTCGGACAGTCATTACATATCCGGCTCGGTACGACTTTCACAACTTTTAGCCTCGGGAAATTAGTGAGCATTTAGGGAAAATTCTCAAGAAACGGACGTTTAGTGTGAGCTAAGAAAAATATGATATATGTTCCATCAAAAAATATAATATTTGTAAAATCTCGCAAAACTGCTTCGACATCGATTGAAATTGCGCTTTCGTTTCTCGCACGACATGACAAAAAAGCAGTTATTACCACAGTTGATCGAAAATCTGAAGACTTTAGAAGCAATTACGCCGTGAAGCCAAGGAACACAATTGGGCGTACTAACCCTTTCCAAGATTATTATTTCTCCGGTGGTTTGATTGGTGCTAGGAGAATTCTTGGAGATTTCAAGCATCGTCGAAAATATTGGAACCACATGCCTATTAGCCTTGTCAGGGCGAGGCTAGGTAAAGATGTATTCGATAAAGCAACAAAGATTAGCATTGATCGCGATAGAATGGACACGATTCTTAGTCACATAAACTGGAAGGCAAACCAAGACGATAGGATTTTAGAACTCAAAGACTATTTTTGTTTGTTTAATCCACCTGATAACGACTTGCTTTTTACGGTTAAAGGGAAATTTTCTCTTGACCAGGTATTCTATCAGGAGAGAATAAAAGAGTTATACGAATGGCTTGAAAGTGCATTCGGTGAAAGAATTCCGGATCAAATTAAAGACTTTCAATCAAAAGCAGTAATTAAAAAGTTCACGAGATATGAGTTGGAGCAATATTTAGCTGATGAGTAAGATTATTGTCTGCGGCACAAGGCGAGCTTTGGAAAGAAACCTCGAGTCGATGCCGTATGAATTTATTCGAGAGTTAAAAAATAATGGCCATCAGGTTCTGCCGTTTGGCTTTGACGCCGTTTCACGTCGACTGTCCGAGTTGGTTGAATTCAATCCTGAATTTAACTTTCTTACAGACGACGGATTCTTTAAGCGAATTCTATCCCTAAGGCGGCTTGCTGAAAGGGAGAGGCCTGAATATATTTTTTGCCTTTGTTCGCTCGGTGGTAATGGATTTAGGGCAATTGCAACCAGAATCATATCTAAATTTAGGTTTAAGATAATAGTTCGCGTCACGAGTGATCACTTTCATGTATTTAGATATCAGGATACGTTGAAAAAAAAATTCAAATTGTTTTTGAGAAATAATATTTTTGGATTTTTCGTAATGTGCTTTTCTGACGTCGTTGTTTGTCAGCATGAAAAACAAATCCATTCAATAAGGAGATTGCTTCAGAACTTAACCAAGTTTGTAGTGGCTTTTCAGTTTAACAAATTAGAGCACGTTGAAATTGTCGATCTTAAAGAATTGAGGCTGCCTTATGATAAAACTATTGTCTATCTAGGAAGAGTTTCAAGGGACAAAGGAGTGACAGATTTGCTTCATTGCATAGTGGATGCCGCGGATTTGAATATTAATTTCATATTTGCGGGCGAGATAAGTAACTCGGTATTTAGTGAAATTGAATTATACAAAGAAGACAAAAGAATTAGGTTCATTGGCCAAATAGGAAAAGAAAGCATTTCGAGCTTACTCAGTCAATGCGACGGATATATAACCTTTTCCCCGTCCGAGGGTGTTTCTAATTCCCTACTAGAAGCGTGCCAAGCTGGGTGCATTGTCATCTCAAAACATCAATTACCATTGGTTGATTATACGACGCATATCATGTTGGGAAACTTGTTGGAACTTAAAGAGCAAGATGTACACAAAGTTGAGCATCCTAAAATAAATGTGCTCTTTCGCGAGAACGACAAAGCGTGGGAAGAGATCTTCCGTGTCGCTTAAGTCCTACCTAAATCTCGCAAAAGGTGGCGTAAAAAAACACAGCACTTTTTTCCTCTTGTCATTTTCTAATAGCGGGCTTTCCATTGTCGAAAAGACCAGTGTTCTTTCGATCTGTGGCGGGGCATTATTTGGGGAAATCCAATTTTTCTTAGTCGTTGTGCAAGTTTGCCTGCCATTGGTTTTCGCAGGCGGTTTAAGTGGCGTTCCAGCCTTGCTATATGGGGCGAAGAATGACGAGTCGAAGAAAGCCATTTGTAATTCTTTTCTCATCGCATCTCTATTATTGACTTTCTTACTGTACGTCATCTTTGCACCATTTCAATTCATTACAATAGCTCAAAGTACATTGGTACTTTGCATGTTGATTCAGAATATATTGAATAGCTGCCTTAAAGGCTTAGGCAGTTTAAAATCTGAGGCCGGTAGTAATACGTTAATGTTCTCCCTGATTATTATTGGTGTGTTTGTTAATCAGCCAAAATCGTTGAATGAGTTAACATTAATTTATCTAGTTGCATATTTTGGATCGCTGTCTTTTTCTGTCGCTATGTTTTATGGAAGCTATCCGCGAAAAAACGATGGGGATTCTGGTAATTCAGAAAAATCTGAAAATAATATTGTTCAATTTTTTATCTCTACACTTTACCAAATCCGGTTAATAGTTTCACATTCTGCACCACTTTCGCCAGTGGCGCTATTTAACAGGCTGTCGTCAAATTTAGATTTTTTCATTATAAAATTAATATTTTCAGATGAAATAGGGGGGCTATATCGCTATTTGAATTCATTATTTATGGGGGTAAAGCAAGCTCAAAGGCCCCTGCAGGTTTTAGCTATGCGTTCGATAGCGGAGGATGGGAAGGGCAAAATTAGGATATATCGATTAACAACACTTGCCGTCTCTATAGCGACGATTTTGGTTGTTTGGAGCATGCTGACGCTCACTCCTCTCGCAAAGGAGTTTAGCGATGGCTGGTACTGGGTTATTCCCGCAATGGCTTTTCTTTCGTTTGGTAGCATATTTATTGGGTTCAATGGCATTGAAGCAAGCGTATTAAATCTTAGCTCAAAAAATTTCATTTACTTAAAGCGGTCTGCATCGTCCATGGCCGTCTCTTTTGTGCTCGGAATTTCTCTATACTTCGTGATAGGCATACAGGCGTCGGGCGTCATTCTGGCAGTGAGGTCGGGTCTCCTGTACATTCAGAATCGTAAGGATACAACTTAATGAAGATTATCTTTTTGTCGCCACATTTTTTTCACAAAAGGGGTGGGGCTGAAACAAATGACAAAAATTTAACGGCGGCGCTTGCGGAAATAGACGCGGTAGGTTCATCCGTTGGTATTTGCGGAATCAGCGATTCGGATATGCAGATATACCCTATCTCAGAATTCGTCCATGACTTCTCGGTCAGCGGAAAATATTTCTATAACCTCGGCCTTCGAAAGACCGGTTTTTTTGGTAAACTACTCCGCAATGGCTTTGAGGTGTATGCTGTTTTTAGGTCTGTTCCATTGATACGAAGAATAAAGCCTGATGTTATTTTTCTTACTGGTCGCCCTATCCTGGCTTTGATCCGGTTTTTTTGCAAAACGAAAATAATCTACTCGTGTAGAGGAGTTCCGAGCTTCACAGTGTATCCATTATTACCGCTAATAAATGAGGTTATATTTTGGGGCGGATGCGAAAAAAGCTCTCAGTTACCAGCTCTATTTTCTAAGGGAAAACATTTTCTTAATGCACCAATTTCTGAGACATTTCTATCGTTACAACCCGATCCGGCATATGTAAGCCAGCACAATATTGAAAGTCAGTTTATTTTGACGGTGGCGAGGCTGGATCCTGTTCAGAATTTAGAAAAAATTATTATTTCGCTGTCAGATACCTTACAAAAATACGATCTCCATTATTATATTGCGGGAGAAGGAGCCTTAAGGGAAAGGTTGGCTTCAGTTGCTGCGCAATACAATTTGAGGGAACGGGTGCACTTTCTTGGCGTAGTGGATGAGGCTGGACTTAAAGAGCTCTATCAAGAGTGTGAGTTCTATATAGCGAATCCGGAGTTCACTTCATTTGGATTGTCTTTGCTAGAGGCATTTGCGAGCGGTGCAAAGATAGTTCACCCAGATACAGGCCTAGTCTTCCAGAATATTCGAGATTACCGTGGTGTTTATTGTCTAACTCGTGAGTTAGACTTCTCAGAAGTGTTAAACCAAAGTATCTCTTCTGAGGATTTTACGAAACGTAGTAAGTTGGCCCTAGTGAACACGACATGGCGAAAAATAGCCCAGTATGTGTATAAATCGCTTATGAGAGACTAATATGTTGCTAGTATATCTTGATCATGATCTAGGACTACACCGTCCGGAACATCTGACAATTCCCTATGAGTCGGGAAGGGTTTTGGATGACGGCAGCTGTACTGAGATAAGGGTTGTTACAAGATCCTCTGATGCTGAGGTTGCACTGCCCGCAAACTTTTCTACGGTCTTCTGTAATGGTCATAGAAAATTACTTACCAAGATCTTCATGCTTTCTAGGCTTTTGAAGCTATGGAGCAAGTATCCAAAAGCGAATTTGATCATTCATAATGATCCAATGGTTGCTTGTTTGTTATTGGTTCTCAACCTGATTGCGCTTAGAAAAGAATCAAGACTCATTTTCAGAGTTACACATCTAATAGAAGAATCTAAGCTTGAAAGTGAAACGAGATTTTTTGTGAGATTGGCTGCTCGCATCAGGATATTTTTTAGAAAATTCGCTGTAAGATATTGCTCAAAGACCTTCGTTACAAGTCGTGCGATGCAGGCTTACTTCTCGACTAAGGATCCAAGGGCCGACATTGTCGTATTGCCCGCTACAATTGACTTTTCGAAATATGTCGACGATTCAAACTTGCATAAGGATCTTCCTGAAGGCAAGGTTAAAATCTTTCTTTATGTTGGTACGGCTAGTGACCAGCGAGGTTTTGAAGAAATTTTTGATTTTTTTCACCGCAACGAGCTTTTTAACTGTAAGTTCAAAGTAATCTTCGCGAGTCGCCCAACAGATACCGTTTGCTCTATCTTATCTAATGTTGTTGCTCTCGGGATTGAGGTCGAGCAGCACGTTGGCGTAGCAGAAGAGGTGATTACGCAGGTAATGTCTGGTGCAGATTTCGGGTTTGCTAATTATCCGAGTACAAATCCTTGTTATTTTAATAGTCCTATAAAGATTTTGCAGTACTATGCTATGGGCATAATTCCAGTAATATCGCAAAATCCGCATTGTATGGAACTCGCCTTGGAAGTTGGTAGTTTTCGGTGGCTCACGCCTGAAGTACCTGGTGTGTTCGATGAGTGTGTTATATCCGACCGTCAATTAATAACTTCGAAAATAGAAACCCTGAGGCAGGCCTATGACGCGTCTTACGTATATTCCGGCTACATAAGGGATGCGATTTTGTGAGTACTTTATTGAGTTGGCCCTTTGTGGTCGAAGTATTGGGTTCTTTCTACAGCTTCTTCAGTTTCCTTGTTTTCGGGGTCTTTCTCGCCTTCAGTAAAAAAATATCTGTTAATTTGTCACTCGCCTTTGTGTTTTTATTACTTGGTGTTGTATTTTTCTTTCTCTCACCAAACGGTGCCCTCGTCGCGTTGCTGGTTACTAAGATGTTTCTTGGACTAACAATAGGGCGGAATCTAGAAGTAATTTTTCCAACTAGTATAAAATTGCTTTTGGCACTAATGCTAATCTCGATTTCACTAATGGCGTTTTCGACCAACAGAAACGATTATGTCAACTTCAATTTTATTGTAGTGTGGTGTCTGATTACAATTAGCATGTTTTTAAGCTCTTGGCGCGTCATTTCTCTCGGTACGATTGTAACTGTGCTGTCTGCGTCGCGTACCGGCTTTGTTGGCCTTCTGATCCTGCTATTTGGTCAAAGGTCGAGTCAGCAATATGCGCTCTTCGGTAAGTTGGCGCTAATTTGTATTTTCTTTCTGCTAACATTCGCTTTCAATGAAAGAATATTTTCATTTTTCGATTTGATTTTGTCAAATCAAGTGAACTCTATCGATAGCTTCAGTGGCTTTGATGGAAGCAAATCTGCCCGCATTCGATTGACTCAAGCTGCGCTTCTAATTGACAATTATCAGCTCTGGATTTTCCGTGGCTTTGATCTTCAAGAGTTGGAAGCCATATTTCATACTAACGATGGACTTTCCACTACGGCCTTTCTTCATAGTTCTATTTTGTTGCTTCTTGCGGCCGGAGGTGTGTTCTTTTTCATTTCTATCTTTGTTCTTTTAGCTTTTTATGTAAAGGCTTCGCTATGTAAATTGAACATACCGTTTTTATTAATCGTGTCTGTAGCATTTGCCTCTACAATGGCCGTTGACAAGCTATACTTTTGGATAGCAGTTGGCGGTGCTCTCGAGGCAATTTCTAGAAAGTCTTACAAATCCGCTAGCCAATATGAGTGAGGCTTTGAAATATCGTCAAGAAATCGATGGTCTTCGCGCTATAGCTGTTATTCCCGTGATTTTCTTTCACGCTGGTATTTCTGGGTTTAGCGGGGGTTATATTGGAGTTGATGTTTTTTTTGTTATCAGTGGCTTTCTGATTACTCAACTTTTGATTGTTGAGATTAAATCTGAGGAATTTTCATTTCAGCGCTTTTACGAGCGCCGCGCACGGCGCTTGTTGCCCGCTTTGTTCTTGGTTTTATTGTTTTCCATTATTTGTTCTTGGCTATTATTGACGCCAGAAAGCCTAGTTAGCTTTTCGAAAAGTTTGTTATCGGTGCTAGCTTTTTCCTCAAACTTCTTTTTCTGGTCGGAAAGCGGCTACTTTGACACCGCGTCAGAACTGAAACCGTTGCTCCATACTTGGAGTTTAGCTGTCGAGGAGCAATTCTATTTAGTATTCCCGTTTTTTTGTTTATTTCTAGCCAAGATTACTTATGTTAGAGGTTTTTTTGTACTCTGCGCCATAGTTGTTTTAAGTTTGATTGCTAGTGAAATTTTGGTTCGCTTGATTCCTAGTGCTGCTTTTTTCTTGGCACCCACGAGAATTTGGGAACTTTTGTTTGGGAGCGTTTGCTTTTACCTTGGTGTTCTTTTGAAAAATAGAGCTTCTCGGCCAGTTTCGGAGTTTCTCGGCGTTTTAGGGCTGGGGCTAATATTTTTTTCAGTCATTTCATTCAATCAAGATACTCCGGTTCCAGGGTTAATTGCCTTCATCCCAGTTTTAGGTGCTGGTTTGGTGCTTATTTTTTGTCACCGCACCTCACTTACCGGTCGATTTCTTTGCATACGATGTGTTTCGTTCATTGGGTTGATCTCTTACAGCGCCTACCTGTGGCACCAGCCAATTTTAAGTTTCTATAGGCAGTTCTCTGGACATCTTGACTTAACTTACCTCGAAGCTTTTCTTTGCATTGCACTTACTTTTTTCCTTGCAATATTCTCTTGGTCATTCATTGAAAAACCATTTAGAAAAAATATGGATTTGTTTAATCTTCGTAGATTCACATTTATAACTATTGGTTTTTCTGTCATTTTTTTGTCTTTTGCCACATTTTCAATTTTCACGGATGGAGGTTTGTATCGTTTTCGGGAATATATAAGAGGCTCCGTTGGTCATGAAGAATTTCTTTCGACCTTGGATGATGAGTTTTTGGATTGTCGGCCTTTGACTGTTCTTGACACTGCAAATCGATGGCAAGGGATCGCGAGGTGTAAACAATCGAAGAATGGCTATCCAGACGTTGTTATTTTGGGGGATTCTCATGCTGAACACCTTTTTCCTGGCCTTGCCTCCGTCCTTCCTGAGAAAAATGTTGTTTACTATCAAAGAGGGGGGGTACCGTTTCATAATAATGAAAAGTTCTCTATGATTTATGATGAGCTCCTATCAAATAATGAAAATCAAATTGTGCTGATTGCATTTGATTATGCGTTGAGATTTTCGAATCAGTCTGGCGTTTATAGAAACGATTTTGTTGATTCGATTGGAAAACTATTGAGTGCTGGAAAAGAGGTTGTGCTTGTTGGGGACGTGCCTAGATTTCGTGTGGCTCCGGAGATGTGCAAATATAGACGTATCAACGATGTTGATCCTATCCCTTCAATATTATGCATGGTTAATAGCCTGCAAGCGTATGAACAAAGGATGGTTTTTGATCCCCTTTTGAGTGGCATTAGTGAAGAACTCGGCGTTGACTATCTAGATGTCTTTCCTGCGTTTTGTGATGACAAAGGATGTTCTCTTTCTCAAGATGACCAATTGCTTTATCGCGACCCTGGACATCTCAGTTGGGCTGGCAGTAAGGTCGTAGGCGCTTACATGAAGCGACGTATTATGTTTTGATTGGAAATGTGTGCCAGTGGAGTGGATGAATCGGAGAAGCCTGAAGTTTCGCTATTATAATCTGAGAGTTTGGTAGAAAAAATTTGCTGAATTTGGAAATGGCCATCAGGCGTTCATTAAACCGGGTGTCGCACTTGCACTTGGAGACCGTCGTAGTTGCGAGGTGGGGCTTTTTCGATCGAGGATTTCGCCGACTATGCTGTTAGAATGGGCTGACGGATTCTTTCATCTTCACAAGCTTTTTTCAAGCCATGTTGTTTAAATTGGAGAGATGGAGGTGACAATGAATTTTTGGTGCGGTTGGCAGTAGACTTTAGTACGGCCCTTAATTTTTATGGATCGCTAGGTGTTAGGTAAAGTGATTTTAGGAATAACATCCGAGATTTTCGAATGCGTTACAACCGTTGTAAATGGTGAATACACGATGATTCGCTGCCTTGCTATAATTCTCGTCGCGGTGAATAGATCCTTGTTCGTCTATATTTGATCGTGAGGTATTTTTTTGCGTCGTACCCCTTACATATACCATAGTTTTATAGATTTTTTGTTTCGCCTGTGCAGTCTTTCCCGTTCTCACACTGCTTGAATTTTGGTAGGCGAATACCTTGCTAAAAAAACGTGTCGGAGTTTCATTTTGGTTAAACTGTTAGTCTATGAGTTAAACGAAGTTCCCTGGCGTGTGGTGGACTTTTACCTTCAGAACCGTCCGCAGGCTTGTTTACGCCGTTTCATGACGAATGCATCCTGCCTAACTACTCACACTGTTGACTCTGGCGAGCTTCATCCTTGGAGTACTTGGCCAACTATGCATCGTGGCGTTAGTAATGACATGCACGAGATTAGATATATAAATCAGGATCGAAGTTGCGGTGAGGCAACGCCTCCTGTTTGGCAGTTGTTAGCTTCTGCGGAGAAAACGGTTGGAATTTGCGGAAGCTTACAAAGTTATCCGCCTATGGAGAGTTCTAACGCGCTTTTTCACGTTCCCGATACGTTTGCCTCTGGTAGCGAGACTCACCCTGATCGTTATTCCGCCTTTCAGCGAGTTAATTTGAAGCTGACCTCTGAGAACAAGGCTGTCGCGAAGGGATACGGATTGACGGATATGTTAGATGGAGCGCAGCTTTTTCGTTCTGGTGTTTCTATCAAAACAGGGTTTCGACTTGTGCAACATCTCTTAAAGGAAAGAGTGGACTTCAAGCACAAAGCATTACGTGCAACCATGCAGGCTCATGTAGCTTTTGATGTGTTCCTAGACGCCCTGAGTCAATCTAAGCCCGATTACGCAGCAGTGTTTTCAAATCATGTGGCTGGCATGATGCATCGCTATTGGAAGTATGCCTTCCCTGAGGATTTCAATTACTCCCTTACGGAATCGGATTTTGATCGGTTCCATAGCCAATCAATTCTTAAAGCCATGGATATTTTTGACGAGCAGCTCGGGGTATTGGAGCAATTCGCCGATCGTGAAGGGTATGACATTATTGTCAGTTCCAGCATGGGCCAGGAGGCGGTTGAGCGCGGCGAATATATACCGGAACTGAAACTTGACGATGAGTTTTTACTGGCCTCTGTTCTGGGCTTTCAGGGGGTACTCCGTATGCTCTTAGCTATGCAGCCGGATGTGGCGCTGGAATTTGTAAACCAGCAGAAACTGCAAGAATTTGTGCAAGCTCTTCCGCGCTTGGTTGATGGTGAAGGGCATCAGGTTTTGGTCAAACGCTATGATGAACAGGGTCTTACGTTGAATCTTTCTGTTTGTCGGTCCAAAGCAGCTGCGGAGTCTGGTACTTTGTATGTGGATGGCAAGCCTGTCCTTGTGGGTGATTTGGGTTTCAGCCTTATTGAGCGGGATCAGGGCACTGGCTACCACCAGCCGGAAGGTATTTGGCTTTGGAAAGGTGCCGCGCAGCCCAGAACCTCAGGCCGTACATTGGTAGACAGCCGCCAATACGCACCCACGCTTTTGAATGCTTTAGGCGTCTCGTATCCTGATTACATGATGACACCGGTAACCTAAGATTGAATTCTTCCTTGATTTTACTGACATCAAATACTTCTTGGTATCTTTACAATTTTCGCAGGAACACCATCACCGCATTTGTGGAAAGGGGGTGGCGGGTTGTTTGTGTCTCCCCAATGGATGAATTTTCCGCTCGGCTGGTTTCTGAGCTTGGGGCGGAGCATCTGCCTTTGTTGTTGGATGGCAAGAGTGTTGGACTGTTCCGGGAACTGCGCAGCCTTATATTCATCGAGCGAACAGTTCGCCGTTTAAAGCCTGCATATGTGTTTAATTTCACGGTGAAGATGAATATCTACGGAGGGCTGGCTTGCGCGTTGAATAAGGTCCCGTTCGTCAATAACATTTCAGGTCTGGGTACGGCTTTTATTCACGATTCCTGGCTGTTCAGGCGGGTTCGGCAGGTGTATGGTCTGGTCAACAGGCGGGCCGAGCTTTTATTTTTCCAGAATCAGGAAGATCTCTCTGTATTCAGGCGTTTCGGCCTTCTGGGCGACGCGCCGGTTGCGTTGCTACCTGGTTCAGGTGTTGATTTACAGCGGTTTCAACTTTCCCCATTGCCGGCTGCCAGCCTGGTTACTTTTTTAATGATCGCGCGTCTTCTGGGCGACAAAGGCGTGCGAGAATATGCGGAGGCCGCTGCGTTGTTGAAAAAGCAGGGGCAGAATGTGCGTTGCCAACTGCTGGGGCAGCTCGGTGTAAGTAACCGCACGGCAATTCCAGAAGGGGAAGTCGAAGTCTGGCAGGCCAGCGGCTGGGTTGAGTACCTAGGTGAAACCGATGATGTCCGGCCCTTTATTGAGAAGTGCCATGTGCTTGTTTTACCATCCTACCGTGAGGGTATGCCCCGAACGGTATTGGAAGCGGCTGCTATGGGTCGGCCCGCGATTGTTACGGACGTGCCGGGATGTCGTCAGGCAATCGAGCCGGACGTAACTGGTTGGTTGTGTGAGGTACGGAACAGTCGTTCTCTGGCTCAACAAATGGAGCGCGTTCTGAGGATGGCACCTCAAGACGTTGAAAAGGCGGGAACGCTGGCGCGAAGCCGAATGGAAAAAAGTTTCAGCGAAGAGCATGTGGTGATGGCTTACTTGAATTGTTTGCCTATGAGGTAATCTGTCCTAATCTGATTGCCACATGATTGCGGCAAGTCCCATGAATATTTTCACGATGAAGTTATCCCCCTTATAAAGGAGGTTTGGAAGTTTGGTGCTCAGAGCGAAAGTCAGTCTGGCTGTACTTGAAAATCATACGCATAACAGCCGCGACGATCGTTAATCGCAAACTGAATGTGATTCAGTATTTTCCTGGGCTACCGATTCCACCCGATGAATTGCTGGTTACTATGATTGAAGAGCAGCGAGAACTTCTTTGAAAAATGCTAATAACAAATGTCGACAGTTCGTTCTAGGCATTTCGCTATAGATAAGGTCGGTGAATTGCATGCTGCGAATCGCAGCACTTTTGTCGTTGCTCATTACGTTGGTGGTTTTTGTTATATTCGGCTTGGCAATGGACTAATTCGTTCTGTGGGTTTGTCAATGGTGGTCCTGATCGTCATCTAGTTTAGCTTCTACCACTATCTCGATTGACAAATATATTCACGGAGCGCTATTTGCGGTGCATTAGTAGTTAAAGGCTGGTTAGAACACCTTGATAGGTGGCAATGGGGATGTGCCTGTTTTTGGTGGGATATGGCGTGGTAACCGAGTTTCTTCAGCTTTTTATTCCAAGAAGAGGGGGCGAGCATAGGAGACTTGGTTGCGGATTATATGGGAGCAGGACTTGGCATCTTATGGGCACTGGATTCCGCAAAACGAGTGTGGAAAGTCTAACGACTTGTTTGTTTTTACCGCGAGTATGACTGGGTTTTTTTATTAAACAGAGTTATAAATTATAGCTAGCTTATTAAATACAGAGCTTCTATATTGAATAAGCCAGCTGCGGTAGTTGTGGTTCAGAAGGTCCGTATACTACTTCGGCACCATAATCGCCTGATAAACCATCCTTCTTGAACTCCCTCTAACATCCGGCACCGGCACTGCGCCGCCAAACTGTTGAATCATTCCTACGAAAACCAGATTTTCTACAGGATCAATCCAGAACCAGGTGCCTGCTGCGCCGCCCCAGTAAAACTCCCCTTTTGAATAGCTTTCAGCTTCGACTGGATCTTCAATTATTGCGAAGTCCAGTCCGAACGTAGTGCCGCGTGCACCCAGTCCGATTCCTGCTACGCTTTTAGGTAATTGATTGCGGTGCATAATATCGACGGTTAACGGCGCGAGGATTCTCTCTCCGTCTAGAATTCCACCATTGAGTACCATTTGCGCGAAGCGCATATAATCCATGGTGGATGAAACCAGACCACCTCCGCCAGATTCAAACTCTTGATCAACGAGATAGTCATTAGTGCCACCAAATGCCTCCTGTGCCACCAGATCTCCGTTTGGGGCATACCCATATACTTGCGCAAAGCGACTGGCCTTTTCTTCGGGAACATAAAAGTCAGTATCTGTCATGCCCAGTGGCTCAAAGATTCTTTCTTCCAGAAACTCACCAAAGCCCTGCCCGGATAGTTTCTCTACCAGATAACCCTGTACATCCACTGAGACACTGTAGTGCCACATGGAGCCAGGTTGCTGCCTTAAGGGGAGAGCCGCCAGCTTGTCGATCATGTCCTGTAGATTGGAATCAGGGTCAAGTACGTTGACTTCGTTATACATATCGTCAACTTTAGACTGTGAAAACAATCCATAGGACAATCCACCTGAGTGGCTCATTAATTCACGTATAGTCATCTTGTGATTCTGCGGTTCGGTTATCAGGTTTCCGTCTGCATCTTCTCCTGCTGCGACTTGTAGATTAGCGAACTCAGGGATGTATTTTTCAACAGGGTCGGACAGTCTAAATTTGCCTTCTTCGTAGAGAATCATCATGGCCACGCCGGTGATGGGCTTGGTCATGGAGTAGATGCGAAACAGTGCATCATTGGTCATTGTTGCCTCGGCTTCTATATCGCGAAAGCCAACAGACTCGAAATGCACAATTTTGTTATCTCTAGCTACCATTGTGACCACTCCTGCCAACAGACCGTCATCAACATAGCCCTGCATTGTTTGAGTGACCCTGTCCAGCCTCGCTGAATCCATACCGACTTCTTCTGGCGCCGCAAACTGCAATGCGGCGGAGGATGTAGATATTTGCTGACTGCTCTCATTAACTGTTGAGGCAGGTGAACACGCTGCTAGTGCAACGCAGGCGGCAAGAATAAAGTGAGATTTAACTGATGCAGTGAAGAATTTTGACTTTTGCTGGGTCATGTCGATTCCCTGAAGTTTTGGCTGTTTAGCGGCGAATAGAAAATAGTATTCCTGTGATGGGCTAAAGTCTAGGACTTGTTACGAAGCGGAATAGAGCCGGGGGAAGAGTGCTCTCCGGCAAATTTACATGCACTCTCTTTGCCTGTGGGAGTACAATGTTCTGAATCTGAATAATCGTATGGGTGCTTCTTCTGTCTATAAATACAGCTTTGCAAAGGATTAAATATTTTGGCATTTGGTAAGTTCCAGGATTTTCTAAGCGGTTTGGTCAAAGGTCAGCGGGGCTTGTTCTCCGGTGTTACGCCGCCAACTATGGATGAGTTGTTAGAGAAGTTGATGGGAAACACGGGTGAAGTATCAGCGGCGGTTGCCGCTCGCGAGTTACTCGACCTCTACAATCAATCCGATGACGATACCAGACGTGCTTTCTTTCATGATCTTGAGAAAAACTTCAACGCCAATGAAGCCTTGGTCAGGTTGGCCTATGAGAGCTATTCGAAAAACCCATCGAGTTTGAATTTGAATAAACTCTCTCGTGCGGCTGAGCCGCGCCGCCATGAGCTTATGCGCCGATTAAACCAGACTCCCGGTGCAACCCATGACCTGGTTAGTATGCGAACGGATCTGCTGAAATATGTGAAAGATAATCCAGAGTTAAAAGCAGTAGATGAAACCTTCATGCGTTTGTTTAAATCCTGGTTTGGTCGTGGTTTTCTGGTTCTGCAAACAATTGACTGGTCTACATCAGCTGCGATTTTAGAGCGTATTATTCGCTACGAAGCAGTACATGCCATTAAAGACTGGGACGATTTGCGTAGTCGAGTCGACCCTCCAAATCGACGCTGTTTTGCTTTTTTTCATCCGTCATTGACGGATGAGCCGCTTATTTTCGTGGAGGTTGCATTGGGTAAAGAGGTGCCAGCCTCTATCGATTCGATTCTGGAAGATAAAGTCGATACAGATACGGATTCTTCGCAGTTCACCACAGCGACTTTTTACAGTATTAGCAATTGCCAGCCAGGTTTAAAAAACATCACGTTTGGCAATTTCCTAATTAAGCAGGTCGTGCAGGAGCTGCAGTTAGAATTTCCGTCAATTAAACAATTTGTCACTTTGTCTCCCATACCAGGGTTCCATCGTTGGCTTAGCCTTAATTCAGAAGAAGAGTCCGAAGAGCTTGCCACATTAAAAGCAGAAGTACTTGCAGTAGGAAATACACTGGAAGCAGTCGAAGAACACGGTGAGGCCATAAGGCGGCTTGTGTTCAACTATCTAATACAGGCAAAAAAAGGCACATATCCAGCCGACCCTGTTGCACGATTCCACCTTGGTAATGGCGCCATGATCCATCAGGTCAATATTGGAGCCGATTTGAGTGAGAAGGGCCTGGAGCAGTCCTTTGGCACAATGGTGAACTATCTATACGACCTACGTTATATCGAGCGAAACCATGAAAGCTATGTTACTGAAGGTAGTATTGAATTTAACGACAAGTTAAAGGGCTTGTTGGTTAAATTGTAGTTGCTCAATAGAGGGTTTAAATTTAATTTCAGCTGAGTCGCACCATTCAAATAATAGATGCAATATTTATAAAAAACAATATATTACATCTGGTATTTTATGTATTACATAAATAATTTCTCTCTGGCTAATATCAACCTTGCACCTAATTAGATAGATCGCGGTTAAGCTGCGGTAAGAGAACCGCTTCAAAAACTAAAACTGCTATAATCAGGCACTTTTAGAAGATGCTGCAGGTTATGACAAGCAACGAATCCCAATTCAGACCTTTGCGTTTGACTCACGAGGTGTTTAGCCCAGCTGAACTTACCGAGCTTTGTCAGCGCATTATTGCCAGTGGCGTATTGGGCAGGTCTAAACATTATTCGGCTATGCTTGAATATTTAGTGCGCTGCTCTATAGCGGATAAGTCTCCAAAAGAAATTGAACTGGCTATCGATGTGTTAGGGCGTGGTGAAGATTTTGATGTGTCCGCTGACTCCGCTGTACGAGTTTATATGCATCAACTGCGAAAAAAGCTCAAAACTTATTACGAAAATCACGAACTGGATGTCGAGTATCAAATTGTTATCCCTAAAGGCAAGTACACGTTGGCGGCAAGTTCGGCGCAGCCAGCGCCCTCATCAGTAGTTGTTTCCCAAGGCTTGCTTTCACGACTTTCGCTGAACACAGGTCTGCTTGTTGCAGTTGTGCTTCTGTTGTCCGCCAATCTTTTTTATATGTTTAATCAGTCCAATGATTTAAATGAACAGGCCTTGCAAGTTGTTTCAGCACACCCTATATGGGGCAGTGTTTTAAGCGACGACCAGCCTATTTTGTTAGTGATGGGCGACTACTACATATTTGGCGAGCTTAATGCTAACGGAAATATCGCTCGAATGGTGCGTGAGTTTAATGTTAATTCCAGCTCCGACCTCGAGGATTTGCAGTTTAGTGATATTCAACGTACAGAAAACTACCTGGATTTAGATTTAAGTTATATGCCAGAAGGCAGTGCTTTCGCTTTAGCTAAAATCGTACCTATTCTGCAAAGAAGTGGAAAGTCAGTCAATATTACTATGATGTCTGATCTCACCACGGCTGATATCAGAAGCAATCATATTGTTTATATTGGCTATATCAGTGCGTTGGAGAAATTAACCACGATGACTTTTGCCGGTTCTGGTTTAAGAATAGGTCGCAGTTACGACGAGTTGTTTAATGTTCGAACCGCTGAATACTATACAAGCGATGCTGGTTTGCCCGAAGAGGGTGAGCCGTTTCGCGATTTTGGAATGTTTTCAACATTCCCTGCCAGTAGTGAAACCCAGGTGATTTTGATATCAGGCATGCGTGACGCAGGGCTTATGCACACGGCGCAGGCGCTTTCAAATTATGATGCGTTAAATGATCTGGTGGTGGCTATAGATAGCGACACTGATGAGGCTGTAGCAAGCTTTGAAGCGCTATATGAAGTATATGGCGTCGACAGGTTAAATTTTGAAGCTGAGCTAATTTATGCAGATTTATTAGATACAGGGAAAATTTGGGGAACGCCGCAGGCGTCCAGTTTGAACTAGCACAGAGCTCGATTTTAGAATCAAAATGAATTACTGAATCTTATTTGCTCTTACCGCTCCTCGTCGTGCTTTTACTGCCAGTGTTTTGGCTTTGTCTTTGCCATATTTGTTAATAGAAAAATAGGCATTCTTCTGTTTACGCTTTACTCCTTTACCTTCTTGCCATGTCGCTACCCAGGAATTGTCTTTTTTCGAAAAACTGACTCCAATTTCACCGGAGGAATTTAGTGGTGAAACCTTCCTTGGACTGAACTTGGCGTAGGGCCAGTTGCTGCCATATATTTTCTTGCCTTCAATATCCCGTTTTCTTTTGGCGCTGGCAATTGCTTTGGCTTTGCCGCCGTATTTCTTAAACGGAAAAGATTGTTGAAAACCTTTACCGTCATATTTAATTCGTACCCATGCGCAATTAGTACCGCGCGATTCTATAATGCTGATGTGATGAAGTGCACTTAGTCGTTTCAAAGTAACCTCTCTTTCGATCTATGTTTGTCTACGGGGCAGGGTGTCACTGGCAAAGCCTGAGTTTTTACTGCTACGACTTATATAGAAAGCAATGGTCCGCTCTTTATTGCAAATTATTTGAAACCTTTTGAAAAAAAGTGAATGCAACTCGAGGAACTTTGGAATTAGTGTACACCCATCGACTGGATGCGGCTAGGCGTGGGATGCCATGTGCTGGATTACGCCGGGCTTGCGGCTCTCGACTTTAGAAACGCTATAGTTATAGTTGGTGGCGCTAGGATCAATGTCCACAGCCTCATCGATAGCCGCTGACAAATCAGCCTGAGCGGCTTGCTGAGTAAGATAAGGACCGGAGATTTTCACCTGTAAGCTTGGCTCGTTGGGTGCGGTCGCTATGATGTAAAAATTCTTTCTATCCACCTGGTACAGTTCCACCAATATTAGGGCCGATTGACTAGAAATCACTATCGCCCTGTATGCTATATGTACGGCATTCTCTATTGTTAGGGCTTCTATCGGCCGCGTATTAAAAACCAACAGCTCACCAAATACAAGATCGAATATGAGCCTATTTACTTACATATCCTCAATAATACTTATTGTAGAAGATAGAGGCTTAATCCAAGCTTAATCCTCGTTCTGCTGAGAATTTGCGCTCTGCGTCACACTCCTGACAAATCTTCAATATTGAGCGAAAAGAGAAAGGTTTTTACATCAATTATGGCCATTTGAACGCATGATGAGCACATTGTTACTCTTATATTTTAAAAACTGTGTGTGAGAACCTGGGAATTGATCAATGCTATGAAAATCAGTTTCATTCTTCCGGTTCTTAATGAATCTGAGCTAATTGTTGAGCAATTAAAGCTGTTACAGCTGTATCGTCAACGTGGCCACGAAGTATTAGTGATTGACGGGGGCAGCATGGACAATACCGTTAAGCTGGCTACAGCGCTGGCAGATGCTGTACATGTATCAACACCTGGTCGCGCAGTACAGATGAACTGTGGTGCGGAGAAAGCCAGTGGGGATGTGTTGCTGTTCCTTCACATTGATACGACTCTGCCAAATAAGGCTGATCAGTTGATACTCAAAGCACTTGAGCCTGATAGTTGTGCCTGGGGCTGGTTTAGCATATGCCTTAGTAACCCCCGGTTACCTTATAGAATTATCTCTATGATGATGAATTTGCGTTCCCGTATTAGCTCTGTTTGTACCGGTGATCAGGCCTTATTTGTGCGGCGTGAATTATTTGATGCAATTGGGGGATTTCCAGTCCTTCCAATAATGGAAGATGTAGCCATAAGCAAAGAGCTACGAAGTGTAGTTCCTCCTTCTCGCATATCTAACTCGGCAGTGACATCGAGTCGGCGCTGGGAAAAAAAAGGCCTGGTGAAAACGGTATTACTTATGTGGCAATTGCGGCTGCTGTATTTTCTTGGCGTCAGCACCACGAAACTGGTGGCAATGTATTACCCAGGCCGATCTTAATTTAGTTTATTGTCGCGCTGCCATTTTTCACAATGGAAATTAGCTATAGAACTGCCTAGCTATACTTAGAACCGATTAACTATGCTTAGAACCGATTAACTATGAATGTGAAGTATTCTCATTGTCAGATAGCCTTATTTGCAAAAGAGCCTGTGCTAGGGCGTGTCAAAACACGGTTGCACCCGGCACTTGGGGTGCATGGCGCTCTGAATATCTATAAAGTCCTGCTGGGGCGGGTATCTACAATGCTGAAACGCTCGAACCTGGCAAACTGGAGCCTGTGGGCAAACTCAAATGCTTCTCATGAATTTTTTCTAAATATTTGTAATTCAAAGAATATATTCAATCAACAAGGGGCCGATCTAGGACAAAAGATGAACTTTGCCATAACGCAAACGTTGACCCAGGCTGGAGTGGAGCAAGTGATAGTCATTGGCGCTGATTGTCCAGCAATGGATCCGGAGTATCTTGAGTCCGCTATTTTGGCGCTGGACGCAGGTAGCGATGTGGTCATAGGCCCCGCAGAAGATGGTGGCTACGTACTTATAGGCATGCGTTGTTCAATGCCCGAATTGTTTGAAGGTATAAACTGGGGCTCGGGTGAGGTGCTTGAGGCCACTTTGTTGAAGTTGCAAGAATTAGATGTGTCTTATCAGTTACTGAGCCCTTTGTGGGATGTGGACAGGCCTGAGGATCTGGCTAGATTAAGCGAGCTCAGTCCATCATTGGAAGGATTCGAGGGTTTTGTTAAAACGTGCTAAATGGATGATTTGCGGGGCTTAATACGGGTCTAGGGCAGTTTCTATGCTTAGCAGTTTTGCTGCAATTGAGTCCGAGTTGATTGAATACTCGTTGCTCTCAATGCGATTGTGAATATCCACCAGCCTGGCAGTATCTACAACTGGCAGTTCCTGAATGGCGGCTTCCAGCTCATTAACATCAATTGCTATCTTTGCAAGCTCGGCGGAAAGATCAGTGCTGGCTTTTCTGGATATACGCTCTACCGAAAAGCGAGTCACAACTGAGCTGTCGCTACGGTTTTTGCCTATTAATGTGTGGTTTGAATTGGGTGCTGGTTTTTTCACAAACTTTTACTTCATATTCCATATTTAAAACAGGTTTTCAGTTGCCGCATCAGTGTCGATAGCTTAGATGCTCTGTGTTATCTCGCCACTTGCTAATGGTGCTTTTTTTCTTTTGAGTGGTAGCGAGCCTAGACTATAACGACTGCTGCAAAGATAACTTTAAGCGTGTTGGGGCGCTTCCTGTTCCCTGCCAGGGCTCGTTTCTTTGGCAGTTTTTTGGCAAGGAGAGGTCTTCTAACTCATTGATATAACACAATATAATCTAAATTTATGATGATGGACTTGTGTTGCTTATCGTGGGCGGCGAAGTGTCCACTACGGCTTAAGCGCCTGCGATTAGGCGCAGTAAATATTTGCTTTTATATAACTGCTGAGCCGTAAATATCAATAAATTCTTTTGGCAGCCTGGCTGCTTTACCACTTTTGAGCGAAACGCAAATAAGCTGCCAATGACCACGCAAGACCGTTTCCTGAGTATCGAGATTAATCATTTGAAATTTCCGCTCCAGACGTAGTTTTTGGTCGCAGGCTATTAGCCAGGTTCCTACCATGAGTTTTTCGTCCTTGAAGCTTGGCAAAAAGTATTCATATTGTGCTTTGTGAATGGCGACACCGCGGTCGAGTCTTTGGTAATCCTTTACACTCAGTCCTAGTGTTTCAGAATGGCTCCAGGCGCATTGTTCACACCAAATAACATAACAGGCGTTATTGGCATGTCCCATACCATCGATATCAGATGCTTGGACTTCAACATCATAGATATGTGGGTTCGGATGATCCCATTCAGGCATACGGTTTCTCTTTTGGTTTCAGGCTTTGGTTTCGAGCAATGTAACTGGCCGTGATTGTATTGAATTATACATCGCAAACAGGGGAGGAGTTGTAGGTGATCTGATTTTCTCCAACCGGCAACCCTGTCACGATAATATTTTTATCATATGGGGCCTATGTCATAACAAGCACATAAAGCCTGATAACAATTCCATGAATCTCCTAGTGTAGAAATATTTACCCAATATGAACCAGAAACACCCCCCACGATGTTGCCGAGGTGCAGGCCTGCGAGGTAATTAAATCAGTATCTGCCGGTCTTATACCGATTCTTACCCTAAAAAGCCCGGTAAATCATTCGACTTTTTCCGCTAGGGATAACACTCTTAGCATTCCCAGAAAGATGAGTTGCGCCGGTTTGCTTTTACAGTATTAAGCGATCTGTTTATTTCAAAAAAGGATTTTACTGAAGTAACTAAGAGTCAAATAATTGACACTTATACTTAACAACGACTTAAAAAACTACTAAGGCAAATCGCCGAAGTAGTCGTAGTACAAGTTGAATGGAGCTAAAGAAATAAATTTTGAGAGAATTTAATAAATGCATGCAGTAATTGAAACAACAGACTCAGGGTTTTCCGAGTATTGGAACAAGCTTTATGCTAATGACCCTGTGCAAAACCCATTGTATATGCAAGGGGGTAGAGGCCACTTTGGTGGTCACGAAAAGCAGTCTCACTTCACTGACCGCTCATTTCTTGTTATGGCTGCAGATGAACCAGTTTTTGGTTGTAGCCTTACTATGCATGTTGACGACAAAGGCCGGAATTGTATGGGGTATTTCGGGCTCGAAGCATCAACTCATGTGAATCGCTCAAGTATTGTTGAGCCTTCGAATAATTTCAGGCCTGAAGCTATAAGACTTCTACAACAACACATATATCAACTGATTGACGAAATCCAGCCTCATTCCCTCGAATATCTAGACCCAGTGAGTTGCGGTATTATGTCTCCGGTAACTCAGGTGCTTTTACAAAAAGGCGGTGTGCCAGTTGTAGAGAAAGCACAGGTAATTGATTTGTCTTTATCGCAACGAGCGCTCTATAGAAATGTAGCAAAAAGTTGCAGAGGGTTGGTTGAGTGGGGGCGTCGTAATCTCGAGATTGAGGTTGTCACAGAGCCTCAATTTGAAAAGCGAGAAGAAACCCAAGGTACTCAATGGCAATCTAGTGCCGCTGCTAATTCGACAAATCCAGCGCGTCTTGCTTATGAAAAACTCATAAATGAGGGCAATGGCTTCCTGGTTCAGGGGCGATATAAAGGTAAGCTCGTATCTAGTAGTTTATTTGTGCATACGGACAGAACCTGTAATTACGTGTTCGGAGATGTGTTACCTGGATCACCAGACCGTCCGGTATTGCATGCATTAATTTGGGAGGCAATGGTTCATAGTAAGAAACGGAATTGTAGTCAGTTTAATTTGGGGCGTTCTCCAGTATCAGCAGATTCTGAAACTCCCGGATTGAATAGCAAGTTGATAGCTGAGTGCTTTGGCGGTGAAGCCCACGCCAGGCTTAAGGTCACTCTTGGAGGTCGCTGAGCAAGCATAGTCGACGCTATCTCGATCTAATTTAAGCCCAGGCACTGCCTGGGCTTTTTCATTATTGCTACGGCTTAATATGCTCACTATTGGCTTTGTCTGATTGACTAATTTCGAACTACCATGTCTAATTGTCAGACCTGAAACGGATTTCAAGCTAGTTCCTGTTTCCGCCCGTATCAGTCTAAGCTGCCAATCCAAATGGCTTTAAACCTTACTGTATTTTTTTAGAATTGCAGAGAAATATGACAGAAAAAGCCAGAATACTGTTAATCGATGATGATTCAGAATCTAGCAAAAACCTACAGACTGTTCTTTCTTTTCTGGGTGAAAAAACTATCACTGCCCAAACTTCTAACTGGCAAAAGAAGGCGTCTACGGCTGGGGGAAAACATTCAGATATATCAGCCGCGATTATCGGTAATTGTAGCGAAAGAACAATTGAAAAAATTCTTAATGATATTTATTGCTGGGAATCCAGTGTACCCTTTGTGCTAATTGGTGAGCACAGTATTCCTTCATCATTCGATACGCAGCTTCAAATTCGCATCACGGCTCGACTGTCTTCTGCATTGAATTATCAGTCACTGCTAGATGCTCTGCATAAGGCAAAAACTTTTCAAGATCAACACAATCGACTACCGGATTTTGAAGGGGGTCGTGACTACAATATGTTTCGCTCTCTGGTAGGAAAGAGCGAGTCAGTGCAACAAGTTCGGCGGATGATGGGGCAGGTGGCAAACAAAGACGTCAGTGTACTTATCACTGGTGAGTCTGGTACTGGCAAAGAAGTTGTTGCAAGAAATTTACACCTTAATTCGAATCGCTCAGACAAACCCTTTATCCCAATTAACTGTGGGGCAATATCAAAAGAACTTCTTGAGAGCGAACTATTCGGCCATGAAAAAGGAGCGTTTACCGGAGCTATAGCCTCTCGTGCAGGCCGTTTTGAATTGGCTGAAGGCGGCACGCTTTTTCTCGATGAAATTGGGGACATGCCGCTGGACATGCAAGTTAAATTATTGCGTGTCTTGCAAGAACGCAGCTTCGAAAGGGTTGGTGGTGTTAATACCTTGCAGGTTGATGTGCGCATTCTTGCGGCGACCCACAAAGACCTAGAGGAAATGATAGAAAAAGGAGATTTCCGTCAGGATTTATATTATCGCATCAATGTTTTTCCTATTGAAATGCCCTCGCTCAGAGAGCGACCTGAAGATATTCCACTTCTTTTGAATGAACTTATCACCATAATGGAGGCCGAAAAGCGAGGCTCTGTCAGGTTCAACTCTGGAGCAATTGCTGCGCTTTGTAATTACACCTGGCCAGGAAATGTTAGAGAGCTGGCGAATTTAGTGGAACGTATGTCTATCCTTTTTCCTCATGGTATCGTTGGTATTAACGACCTCCCAATGAAGTTTCAAAAAGCCTCAGAACAGAAGGCAAGCAGTGGCAACAACGTTGTTTCTGACGGCAATTACACTTCCGAGCAAGACGGAACTGAAACGCTATTGCCTTTAAATGGCCTCGACCTAAGAGAATATTTGGCTAACCTTGAAAGAGGCTTAATAGGACAGGCTCTTAGTGATAGTGATGGTGTGGTTGCACAAGCCGCAGGAAGGTTGCACATGGGTAGGACTACGTTGGTTGAGAAAATGCGAAAATATAATATGCAAAAAAAATCAGAGAACAATAGTAATGAACGCAATGCTATAGAGGGAAAGGAAAGTAGCAACGAAAAATAATAATTAGAGCCTACAAATATCTAATCAAATTATTGTCACTCCAGTTTAAGATTCAAGCTTATTTCAGCGCTGAAACATTAACGCCGCCGACCAATGCGCTTTCAAGCTGGAGCTCAATTTTCAAGCCTGAACGATTAACTTGTTCAATACGCGCCAGTAAGAAATCCCAGTCTACCGCTAACCAAATTGTAGTAGTTCGGCCATCAGCCGTATCGCGAAGCCTTTCCAGTTTAACTGTGTTTAAGTTGCCCAGCGGCGTACTAAGCAAAGCGTCACCAGCAATGCGATAGCGGTGCAATTCAATCTCGTCGCCATCAATGACCTGAAATTCCACATCGCTCGCCGTGTTGCCAGAGATTAAGAACTGACGCAGAGCAAATTGGTAACTAAGCTGATCCATTACCCCGCTAGAGAGCGGTAGTTGCCAACTTTTTTCATCTTCAGTGCTAAGGGCAATTTGTGCGTCCCAGTTATAGGCAATGGCGTTTGCGGCTTTGCTGATTCCGGTAAGAACATAGGAATAGATACTGGGTTTGACTGTGTCATCAACAAATTCAAACTCACTACTTTGTTCTAGAGTTGCAAGAGTCTGGCCGGCTATAGATGCTTGCAGTCGATTTGTTAGACGAAAAGAATAATCGCTGAGTTTAGTTAAGCTGCGCTGTGCCGTTGCGGCGATGCCATTCGCAGTTGCCTGATAATGAGCAGAATATTCGAGCACTTGTTGTCCGAAGCTACTTGATGTTGAGACGACACAGATAATCAGAACTAAAAAAAGTCGAATCAGCTTGGGTGATAGCTTCATAATGGGGAAATTTCAATGCCAGTTTCAGGTAGCAAGTCGTTATCGAGATAGGCTCGATTTGCATTCATGTGTAATCGGCCGGCGGCAAACCAGGACACAGTTTTCGGATAGATAATATGTTCTTTTTGGTGAATTTTATTGGCCAGACTATCGGCATTGTCGTCAGCTTCGATTTTGATTTTTTCCTGAGAGATAACAGGGCCGCCATCTAACTCTTCAGTAACAAAATGAACTGAAACCCCGTGGTATTTCTCGCCTGCATCGAGCACTCTTTGATGTGTATTTGTGCCCGTATAAGCCGGCAACAGAGAGGGGTGAATATTCAGTATTTTGCCACAGTAGTGTTTGACGAATTCAGCGCTAAGGATTCGCATAAACCCTGCCAGCACAATAATATCAGGATTAAAAGTATCAATAGTTTCCATAAGAGCATGATCGAATAGCTCTCGGCTGGAGTAATCCTTGTGATTAATTGTTAGAGCAGGAATACCACTACGCTGCGCTCTGCTTAGTCCGAAGGCTTCAGGTTTGTTGGAAATTACGGCAGTAATCTTATAGTTAGAATGCGTGCTGTCATCAATCAGCGCTTGTAAGTTAGTGCCATTGCCTGAAATTAAAACTACTACCGAGCAATGTGATTTTGTCATGTCGGTGGTAATTCCTGCTTAGTTCAGAATGACAGATGGCTGGTCTTCATCGGTACGTGAGTTTACGCTTCCGATAATAAATGCCTGTTCAGATTCTTGATTAAGAACATCTAAGGTTTGCTGCGCTTGTTCGCTGGATACGCAGATAATCATACCCAGGCCGCAATTGAAAGTTCGATACATTTCCTGATCAGTCACATTGCCTTTTTCCTGTAACCAGTTAAATATTTCTGGTATGACCCAGGAGTCAAGATTGATATGCGCCTGAGCATTGTCAGGCAAAACTCGGGGTAGGTTTTCGGTAATACCACCACCGGTAATGTGCGCGAGAGCGTGTATATCAACAACTTCGGACAATGCCTGTATAGCTTTTACGTATATTGTAGTTGGAGTCAGCAAGGTTTCTCCAAGAGTGCTATTGCCGAAGGACTGTTTTAGGTCGGCATTGCTGACTTCAATAATTTTACGAATTAAAGAGTAGCCGTTGGAGTGAGGACCGGACGACGCTAAGCCTATTAGGCTATCGCCTATAGCAACTTTCTTTTGATTGATTATGTCTTCTTTTTCAACTACACCTACGGCAAAGCCAGCAAGATCATAGTCTTCGCCGGAATACATGCCAGGCATTTCAGCTGTCTCGCCACCAACTAAGGCGCAACCGGCTAACTGGCAGCCAGCACCAATGCCGGTGACTACGCTGGTCGCTGTTTCTACATTAAGACCACCGGTTGCATAATAGTCGAGAAAAAATAATGGCTCTGCACCACAAACAATCAAGTCATTGACACACATAGCAACCAGATCGATGCCAATGGTATCGTGTTTACCCATATTCATGGCAAGCCTAAGCTTGGTACCCACGCCATCGGTAGCCGATACTAATACGGGCCTCTTGTACTTTTCGGGGATTTCACACATTGCGCCAAAACCGCCTAGCTCGGATAGAACCTCTGGCCGGTTGGTCTTGCGGGTAACGTCTTTTATTTTCTCGACAAGCTCATTGCCAGCATCAATATCGACACCTGCATCGCGATAACTTAAAGACTCTGTACTTCGGGATTCAGACTCGTTCTGGTTATCATTAGCGGACATCGCGTATTTCCTATGGCTATGGAGTAAAGGTTCAAATCAATACAGCATTTTAACAAGATGCAAAGCTTACGTCTTTCGTCTTTGACTTAAAATTAAGAATAAAATAACAGTGGGTTATGTTGTTAGAGTTAGTTCTTAATGGTTCGGTGACTGACGCGGATGCAGTATTGCCTCCATAGACACGCCGTAAACCCATCCCTGGGGGCTCGATTCGGCATCCCTGCCTCATTACGGTCTACTCCGG
>NVVJ01000101.1 GCA_002402175.1 SAR86 cluster bacterium | reverse complement strand
GTACTATCCAACGGTCGGCAGCGCCGGGTACGGGCTGGCTGTCTGCCGCTTCATTAACCTGTATCCCAAACCGATCAAACAACCCGTAAGCACGACGCAACGCCGCGAACGGCCCCACGTCAGTGCTTACGGGATGGACGCTTAATCGGATCATTCGATCACTGCCTTACGCGGTGACGCCCGACAAAAGCTCGGCAGCCACGTCATAGATTCGTTTTTCGTCCGTCTCGAAGCGCGAACGGATGACATCGCCGCGAATCTTCTCTTCGCGGTACGACTCCATCGTCGTGCCGATAGACGAACCGTCGGCAGCCCAGTGCATCGTGCGGCCGACACAAGGCTCACGGATGTCGCCGGTGGTAGCGACGCGGCACACGGCGACGTGCGTCTCGCCCCAAACCGATTGGATGACGGCCGTCTGACCTTGGTCTGCCGTGTTTTCCTGCATGGCACCGACCAAGACGTGGTCTAGGTCGAACACTTCGGCCAGCTTCATAGCCGTGATCGAGTTCGCCATGATCTTTTCACCCGCGCCGCTGGCGCTGATGCGTTCGGTGATCTCGCCGCAGTTGCGCAGGTTCCTGAACGGCAGCCAGCCGATGACCAGCGCGTTAGCGATAACGCCTTGGGCATAGAGACGCTGGACCGCGTTTTCAACGTCAGCAATAGGCGAAGCGTTTTCGGTGTCGTTCCACTTGGTGGAGACGGCCGTCGTGTTGAACGTTCCGGTGTCAAGAACCAATTCCTTGACCCGCTTCTCATGGTTGAGCAGAACCGCGCTGCGTGCACGCTCGGCGCTGATGAGTTCCGCATTGAAATAATCGCGGTAGATTTCAGCCTCGGCGTCGTCGACCGGCTCTTCAGCACCGTGTTCGACGCACGCATAGCTGTCGGGCTCGAACTTCCAGCTTCCACGGCTGTACCCGCCGCCGGGTGCCCGTTGCGTCTCACGCGTTTGCAACAGTTCGGCCAGTGGGATGCGGCCAAACGGCCCGCTCTTTTTGCCGACCTCCATGACGGGGAACACCTGTGTTCCGATGGCTCGCGCCGTGTTTGCCTGTAGGTCGAACTCCATGACGCTGCCGCCAAGGTCCGGCCGCAGGTCTGCTAATGATGTGCTCGGGGATGGCATTTCTGTCACCTTTCAATAATGCGGCCTTGCTCGGCCGGGGTTGTGTGTTAATTAACGACTGTCTGTTTTCATTCGATCACGGCCGCGCCGCGATTAGGTTGCGTTGTCGTGCGCGTCGCGCAGAACTTCGATCAGGCTGCCGTCACCCGACGCGGCCTCAAGCGCCTTGCCGATGACTGCCGCGCCAGCGGCCTGCGTTGGGCTGATCTTGCCATCCGCCGCACCGTAAACAACGGCACCGCTTGCGATCGCAGCGTTAGCGA
The DNA here is from genome assembly GCA_002402175.1 of SAR86 cluster bacterium. GTDB lineage: Bacteria > Pseudomonadota > Gammaproteobacteria > Pseudomonadales > Pseudohongiellaceae > UBA9145. The sequence goes on along the minus strand of NVVJ01000101.1, from coordinate 59,956 downwards.
TCATGGGGGTCGTGCCGACTGACGTGCGAAGGATGACCGTGCTGACCGCGCCGATCTCTCCGCGAGCGTGCATAACGCCGATCTCTCGATCGACCGCACCGGCGACGACTAGAACGCCTGCCACCAGCTTGACGCGCTCGTATTGATTGACAACGGCCGCGCCGTTGGTCAATGACTTATTACTTGTTTGGACGAACTGCATGGGTTTGCCTCTCTATGTTGTGTGTTGATTGTTAAATGCCCGTGATGGGCGTCACCCGTTGGCGACGTGATGTTCGACGTTGTTGCTAGGCGCTGCGCCGACTTTCGTTGGCCTCGGTGACCAGACGCTCGCGAAGTTTGGGGCTGTCTCGCATGACCTTGGCGTGGGCTTCGTGTCGCTTCATGCCACCGGCCATCAGCGCGACGACCTTCGTCTCGACCTCTTCGGCAGCCGGTGCGGCCGCGTCGCCGCCACCGTTGTTTAGGCTATCAGCGCCGCCGCTACCGACGACAGGCTGAACGCCCGGCTTGGCAGATTTCAGCGCCGTGTTTTCTTCCGACAGCACCTTGTTCTGCTCATCCATGAGCGTCGCATATGCGGCGGTCGCGTCTGACATGGTCGCACCCTTCGTAAGCTGGCCGACGATAAAGTCGCCGGTCGCGTTGGGCAGCGCGGCCTTTAGTTCTGCGGCGGTTGCCGCACCCGATGACTTCAACTGATCGCTTGTTGCTTCCGGCTTGGTTTCCGGCGTTTCGTTGTTTCCACTCATGGCGTTAGCCTTTCCTTTAGTAGTGGTTTCTAGTGTGCCCGACACGCCACTCGCGCCGGTGTCTTTCGTATCGCTACCGGTCTGCTGACCCGCTTCGTCCGGGTCGACCGTTGGGTTGTCTTTATCTTGTTCGCCACCCTTTTCATCGTCGGCAGCGGCGACGCCTGATTCGATCAGGTTGTCAGCCGATCGCGTTCCAACGCCGCCGCGCTTCTTTGACATCTTGTCGGCACGGGCGACGACCGCGTCGATCGACTCGATGCCGTCGATCAGCCCCAAGGTCATCGCGTCGACCGCCGTGTATACGCGTCCGGTCGCAACCGCGTCGACCTGTTTGGTTGTCATCCCGCGACCCTTTTTGATCGCCTGCTCGAACTCGATCTCGACCTTGCTGACGATGTCTTGTAAATACGCCTCTTGCTCTTCGGTGATCTCTGTGCCCTGAAAGCCCGTGCCCTTTAGTTCTGATGTCTTGATGACCACCGCGCGGATGCCCTCGGCCTCGAACTGCTTTGACTGGTCGAGCAGGCCGATGAACGTGCCGATCGAACCGATCAGCGCGGTTCGGCTGTTCGCATATACCGCATCGCACTGGCTAGCGATCCAATACGCGGCGCTTGCGCCCATGTCTTCGATAAACGCGATCACCGGCTTTTGCTTGGAAGCCGTGCGGATGTCATCGGCAAGGTCAGACGTGCCCGACGTGGTCCCGCCCGGCGAGTCGATGCGCAGGATGATGGCCGACACCGACGCGTCGTTGGCTGCAAGTCGGACCTCGCGGCGAATCCTCGGCGTGCAGGCGACGGCGAACAAACTGCTGTCTTGTTTCATCATCGTGCCGTCGACGCTGATGATCGCGACCGACGTGTTCTTGCCCGTCGGGTGATGATGAACCTGAACCTTTGGTGCCGCGTCTTCGCCGTCCGCGCTTTGCGATACGCTTTGTGCCGCACCAACGTGGAGCCCGACATCCATGCGCTTAAGATAATTCAACGTACCTTGCATGCGCGGCGCGTAAACGGCCCACGGGCTATCGAAGTATGCCCCGATGTCTACGCCGCGACTTGTTGCCGCCGATAGGTCGACCTGTATATCTTGAACCCGAACGTCGGTTGATGGTGCTTCGGTCGTCATGATTTATTGTCCTCTTCTTGGTCAATGGGTAGTGACATCGACAGGCTGAATTGACCGGGTGCCGGGACATACAACAGTTCGTGATAATCGATACGCACGCCCGTCTGCTGAAAGATGTTTTCAGCCGCGTCGATCGCAGCCAGCACCGTCAATCGGTTATCAGCGATACGCTCGGCCCTGATGATTGTCGCGTCTAGCCCTAGCTCCATAGCCGCACGACGCGGTGATGTCTGACCGGTCCGCACACGCATGTCGTGGGCCGTCGCGTCTTGTAGTGGTTGGATGAACGCCCATCGCGGCGGCTGCCAAGTGTGATTCATGATCGACACATTCAACCGTTCGGCCGCTCGCCTAAAGTGCGAGTCTTCAATCGCCCACTGCCTAACCTTCCACATGTAAACCGGGCGGTGAAAGCGGCGGGCCATCCAAAGCTGAACGCGTTTGAACTCTAGGTGCGCCTGCTGAACCGCACCGCGCCAACCGCTAAAGTTTGTTTCGCTCGCGTCCATCATCAGCATCACCAGCGGCAGCGACAGGTGATTGCCGAACAGTTGCAATAAGAATTTCATGTGCGGGAAGAACTCGGGCGCGGGCACCTTGGGCGAATCCAGCTTTACCTTTTCCCCCGGCGGCGGTCGAAGTTCCATGCCGGGCGCGACCTCTTCGGTCAGCTTGGTCGAACCGTCAGACCTCGACTCGGTGTTCTGGTTTCCTAACGCGCCGCTGTTGCCGCCAACCTCAAAGCCTGCTTCTCGCTCACGAATGACTGCGAAGATCGACGCGATCTGGTGACGGATGATCGTTGAGAAATTGATATCTTCAATACCCGACGCGGTATCGAACGTCGGCGCAAGCAGCGTAACGCCGCGCGTCTGCGTGAACCGCTCGGGGTCGACGATGTGGAACACCTGACGCGCTCCACGCCTTCCCTCTTTGTCCCAATCGGGTGCGCTAGAATCTGGCGCTGCAAACGCGGCGACCCGTGTCATGTCGCCGATCTTGTGAAGCGGCGCGGTTGGGCTGATCTCATCTTTGGTAAACCAGTATTCGAGACGACGCCGCATGGCGTCCAGCTTCACGCCATGAATAACATCACCGTACCGGGCCCGCTGTGCGTTCTTAGGTGTGCGGCACCGCTCGGCTTCCAATATCTGTAACGATCCCTCTTGCAGTGGAAGCGCGAAGATGTCGCCGTCGACAGCCGTCGACTCAAGCACCTTTTCCTCCATATCGTGGAACGACAACTCGCCCATCGCGTCGCACGATCTAGGGTCTTGCGCCCATTCGGTCCACCGTGCTTTTAGATCGTCGTCGAGCCTGTCGTCGCCCGTCTGCGGGTCTAGCACGAACCCGCCTTGAATGATGTTGGTTCTGTATTTGTTAAGCGCGGGCTTGAAGATCACGTCGTTGCGCCGCATGTCCCGTGCCGTCTCGATCATGCGCAGATAATCATTCTCCGACTTGTAATGAAAATCGGCATTGCTGCCCACGGAAGACACGCCGGTGCGCCGACGGCGATATCGACTTGTCTTGGCTGCCGCGTAATCGCTGCGCATGGATTCGACGCCACGGCTGACCGGACCCATTTTTGGCTTAGTGGTGCTCATCCTCTAAAGTTCCCCAAGCTAAGGTGCTTCACGCCGCCGCCGTTGGCTTGCGTGTCGTTCGATAGCAGCCATTGATTAACGCGTGTCAACTGACCTTCGATCTGCTCGGGCGACATTGTCACGTCGGCCCCGTCTTTCTTTACGGCCTTGGGAGTCAATAAAAGCATGGCGTTAAGAGCGTCGCGGCACGCTTGGGCCTTCGGTATGCTTCCGCTGCTCGCATAATCCAAGTTGGATAACGCGGCCGTGGTCGCCTCCGGTAGTGTGGTATATGTCGCCATTGATTGAGTTCATACCACAACCCGACACCCTTTAATCACGTTGCCGAACGATCCGAAGTAGTTTATTTTTTATGCCGATTATGTCCGCGCATAAAAAAAGCCCGCTCCCGGCTATCCGGTTGCGGGCTATGGTGGGGGTTGTTTGGGTTGAACTGGCGGCTATTCGATCGGTGCGATCATCAGGCCGACGGCGAGCATCATCGCCGCATATACGTCGACCTTGCTGATTCGCTTGCCTAACAGGAACTCCTCGGCCGTCCGCCGGGCACATACCCCGCGATCAGCAAGCAGGGTGCACAGCCAGTATTTGCTATACGACGGGTCGCCGTCTGACCGCCCGGCCTTGAGTTCCTTGAGCCTGCGCAAGATGATGTCTTGCGGGGACAGCCGGTTGCGTTTGTATTTTGAATATTTCATATCCATGCCAGACATGCTAACCCCCGCCGATGGGGGTGTCAACCGTTTTGGGGCGTGCCCGACATCTTTGTGTATTAACGCCATGACGCTCACCGTCGCCTTTCCTGATATTAGAAACTGAACACCCCGCTGTCCGGGCGGTCGCACCCGAGCAAGCAACGCGCCGACACATATATACGGCGCGCGGCCTCGACCCCCGCATCGTGACCCTGATCGGGATCGCGCCGGGCCGTCGCATACTCCGACAGCATGGCCGCACGAACGGATATCGCGCGGGCTTGCTTGGCCATCGCCGTCACCGCATGGGGCGGCAGTGGCTCGATCACCTCGCGCCAATCGGCGGGCGGCGATAGAATCATGCCAACGATTGCATCGACTCCGCCGATATCCGATTGGTCGGTCCCTTCAGTCAACGCCTCTTCTACATCATGATTTGTCATCGTCTTAAATCCTTATGCGCCGATAAGCCCGGTGCTCGCTGTTTATTCTGTTGCTTCGTCGATCTGGCCATCGCACTGATCCAGTGCGTCGCACATCTCTTCTAACACCGATACCGACGCCCCTGCCCTTCGCCTCTCCGCTCGCTTGAGCAGTGACGTAAGTGCTCGCGGGCAATCCTTGCGCGTGGTGTCGAACAAAACGGTGTCGACCGGCTTAACCGTTCGATCGGTCACGCGTCCCGCGTCCGATCGCCGCACGGTGCGAACCAGTAGGCCGATCGACGACGCATACCGCAGCGCCTTGCGCAACTTCATTCCGGTGGTGACGTTCCCCATATCGACTATCCCTTCAGCGCCGGTCAGCCCGACGCGTGCCTGTGTACGACGTGCACACAATTGCCGCGCCGGGCGTTGGCCCAGCGCGGCACGATGTTGTGATTGGTCAGCCGATCGCCTCGGCCAGTGCGAACGCCTCGCCCGTCCGCTTGGTGTTGTCGCCGAACACGTTGATGTTGATCCGGCCCTCTTCACCGCCCCGCGCCTTGCGATCGCGCTGAAGCCATCCGGTGTAAGCGTTCGCCGCGTTCCATGCGGTTGCGCCCGCGACATCCCTTTCCTTATCGAAGCGGTTGGCGATCTCTCCGATCGAACGCTCGGCCCGCGCAACGCGCCGACGCTGGATGTCCGTTATGGGGTTGACCGGTACCGCTTGAAAGTGTCGCTGATACGCGTTTAACCAAAACTCTTGCAGTTGCTCGCGCGTCACATCTTTCGACGCCAGCGTGGTCATGCGTTTGCGGCTGTCTTCTAGCGCGTGTTCGTACAGCTTGACCGCCTGCCGGGCGTCTTCGATCTTGGCCTTTACATCACCAAGGTGCAGGATCGACAGGCCCTTGCCGCCCTTGCCCCATCTAAAGCTGTCGCTCTTCGATTCATACTGCGGTATGACCATGTGCAGCGTGTTGCTGCACACCACGCGAATCGACGTGGGAATACATCTGACGGCCGTGCCGCCGTCGTGTCCGTTGCTGACAAGGATGTACGGCACGACCTCATCTGAATCACCGCGAACGCTGAAGCTCTGGCCCTTCAACAAAAACCAAACCTTTTTTCCGTCACGGATCGACCCGGCCGATTCGCACCGGACGACATCACCGTCTTTAGCCAGCCCGGCCGCGAACTCTGCAAGCTCAATATTCTGCACCGGCTTGTATCCGTTGCCGACGATGCCGAGTTGCGTAGTTGTATCGCTCCGCACGTTCGCGACATGCGACTCGACGGCCAGACGCTCGCCGCCATCTTGCACGGCTGCCAGCGGCCACTGATCGACGTGCCAATCCAGCCCGGCAAGCTCGACCGCTTCTTTCGGTGTCGGCGCGTCTTTGACGACGATGCCGAGCCCGTGCCACGCTTGTTCCCGGTGCAATACCACTTTGTCATTCTTTCCGATTTCGTGTGCCACGATGAGCACCCTTCTACGGCCGATGGGCCCGGCCGCGTTGCCCGCTCTGATGAGCGTGTTAGTTGAAAGCGATCGGTCGGCTGTTAAGCCGCTCCGATCGTGTTGAGCGCATATCGTTTATCCCAAGGCCCCGAATGTTCTGTCTCGACGATCAGTCGCGCGGCCTCCGCGTGTGTGTACGTCGTGAACTCATCGGGCCATATGTTTCCGATCAAATGGAACGCCTCCAATAAAACGGGCACCATGCCGCGCGTCGGGTGTGGAGCCAACACCGTGTCGTTGTTTAGCCTGATCCACGCGTGACCGAACTTTTCGTGCGGCGGCTCCATCATCGTCGGCAGGCCGTGCACAAGCAGCGCGTTCGGGTGTTGGTCCGCGTGGTCGATCATCCACATCGCACAGTCGTGGAAGCAGTGCCCCACCTTTTCGTCATCCATGATTAACCTCAATTCCGTTTGTTGTGTTGGGCCGCATCAGCGAGACATGGCCTCGGCCAAGTCGCGGTCGCCTTTAAGAACGGCGTCGAGCAGCGGAAGCACCCAAGTGTTGTTATATCTTCTCGAAGCCTCTTTGATCTCTTTCGTGTCGTGGTCAGATACGGAACGACTGCGGCCGTTCATCGCGTCCATCTGCTCTTGCGTAAATTGCAGCGACGCGCTATCAAGATTGATTCGCGACCTTAGCTTTTTAAGTGCCCGCTTTTGCCAATGCGTAAGTTTGGTTGACATGGTTGTCCGTCCCTTCGTTCGGCATTAGGTCGCCGAGCACCTGATCGCGTCGTGCGATCTAAAGCGTCGCGCGGCCGTCAAGCCGTGCGACGTGGTGGTCGTGGTTGGTCAGATGTCTTGGCCGTCTCCGGCCACGCCGATCATTGGGCCGGGGTCGCGTCTGGTTTTGAATAGCCTGCTCATGTGGCCGATCAATAAGACGGCGTCGGCCTTTGGAACTGAAAGGCTGCACTGTTCGGATATGCTTTCGATGGTGCTCTCGACTTCGTCTTTAATAACTTCGGCGTTGATGGCGATGCCGTGATCGTTCATGATCGACAGCTTGGAATGAATGACCGCGATCAGGCTGTTGTATGTGCTGCACTTCATGGTCGGGGTTCCTTGTTCGGCAGTGGGTCGCCGAATACCTGATCGCGTTGTGCGATCTAAAGAACGGTCGTCGCGTTGGCCACGACCGTTCGCGTCTTGGACAGCACCAATCCCTTTCGTCTGTCTTCGACAAGTTGCCCGGCCGACGTTAGCCGACCGGGTTGTGGTTTTGTTATTGAGTTCGTAATCGCGTCTACTTGGGGGTGCCCGTGCTCGCGGGGTCGTGGCCTAAACAACTGGCTCGCCCGCGATGGCTCCCGTGGTCTTCAGGCGGTTAGGCCCTAGCCCGTTGGTTCGCGATCGTCTCTCGGTCCTGCTCTTCACTTGTCATCCCCCGGTCGACGTGTGAAGTATACCACGTTTGCGTGCGTGTGCAAGTGCTTTGATTAAGAATTGCCAAGGATGGGAGATAACGCCCCCTGCGTCCCCTAAACGGGGTATACGCCGTTTGCGTCCTATAGGTCTTTCAATGCCGGATGTCTGACAACTCGGCGGGCGTCAACCTATGCGCCCAACGATCTAACTCGCGCATCGTCCTAAAATGGTGCTTAGTTGGCAGCCCGCCGTCGCACTGGCGTCGGCACGCGAAGTAATACCAGTTCATGTCCGACCTATCCCCCATAGCCCAATCGTATCGCATCCGCTTCCAGTACACGCCACGCGTGTGACCGTTGGCATAAACACGGTCGCACATCATGCGGCCTGTACGTTTTCTCGGGTTGGCCGCTCGCCACTCGGCCAGCTTAGCCGCGCCCGCCCGCAACGCCTGACGCTGCCGATCGGTCGGCGGCTTGCGCGGTCGCTTATACCTGACGCCGTGCGCTTTGAACTCTGAACGCAGCAACAGGTACGCGTCGCGGCCGATCCACCGCCGAACAAGCGCGAGGTACACCGCGCAGTATTGCGGTCCGTGCGCCGGTTCTTCGTGGGCGATCGTGTGGGCGATCTCATGCAACAAGAACCATCGCCACAAGCGTTCGTCGCCCATGACTATGCGGCCGCTGTTGTACCCCCAGCAACCGCGACCGCGCTTGCCCTTAACTACGATGTGCCGGTGACAAGAACGATAGGTCGTCTCGCGTGCACCGGGCGCAAACCTTGGGTATGTCTGCGTCGCCCACCACTTGCTTTCGGTGATGCTGTCGACATAACGCCGCGCCATCTTGATACATCCGTATCGATGGTTCGCCGACTGGTGGTTTGCGAACGCTTTGTCTTCCGCGTTGTAAACGCGACCGCGTTGTGAGTCTCGCACGTCTATGTCTTTGGTGGTCACGCGGCACCCCCCGCGCCAAGCCATTCGCCGATCGGATGCAGGCGGTTGAACCACAGCACGCCCGTCGTGTGCTGCGTGTGTTCGTACTCGCCGGGCTTCAGCCTAACGCGCTTGCCGTTGTACCTGCCGCTGACCGGGCTGAACATACAGACGGTCAGCCCGGTCAGTCTTCCACGCGAGCACTTCACGCCGACGACCCTGACCCGACGCGAACCGATCGCGCCACGCTTTCGCTTTGTCCCGTCTAAGAACACTTGTATCATCTTCCCCTTTAGGTCAGCCGGTTCACGCCTGTTCGTCTTGTCGCTCATCGTATCGCCTTCGGATTGCGTCGACCGCGACGTGCGGCCGACTGGTTGGTATGACACCATTATACCACGTTTGCAAACCATACGTCGAAGACGTGTGCGTTACGCTTTCCAAAACAAAGACTTATGAAAAGGCGAACGGCCTTGGTTGATCGTAAACACGATTTTATATTTTTTCTGTCGCGTTTGACCGGCGCATTAAAAAACCCCGCATCCTTGCGGGGTCTAACGCGCTTCCGTTCGCGATTACGAATGTTCCCGATCGGCCATGATGTCGCACGGCCCGGCCCATAGCATACACCCGATCGCCGTCACTTGCTACGCCCGCCCGTCCAGCAACACCACTTGAATTGCTTGCCCGAGTCGCACGGGCATAGGTCGTACTTGTCGACCGTGCCGGTGAACTGCTGACGCGGCGTCGGCGGCACCTTCATCATCTTCAGGCCCATCGCCTCGGCGAACCTGTCCATGCGGGCTTGGCCTACCTGTTCGGTGGTCTGCGGCGGTCCGAACTGTTCGATCATACGATCCGCCGCCCCAGCCATCTCGCTCATCTGTTGCGGCGTGTAGATTGTTCCCGTCTCTGGATTCATCGCTATGCCTTTCGTTATAGTTGTACGTCGTCAAGCCGTTCACCTCTGGGGTCCGAACACTAAAAAGAGTGAGACAGTTATTAAACAAAAAACAAAACTAATCGCCGCACACCATCCCAATCTATGGCGCTCTTGATCTCTTAAAAACGGGTGTATGCCTCTCTTCTCGGGGAATGTTAAGAAAAGTAACCCGGTGGCGGCTAGGGATAGAATTGATAAACATATCATCAGCGATTGTATGTGAAACATCATGTGCATGGTTCCTTAGTTGGGCGGGTCCATCGGGAACGGCGGGCGATAGGTGCCCCTGTAAACCGTCCGGCCGCTTTCGTGTGTGTCGATCGCGTTGTGCTTGCCGGGGTAGTGCATCGTGAGTTCGGCCGTGCACCCTCCGCATATCATCGCCAACGTGAATAGTACCGATAACAAACTGATTTTCCTCATGGTCGAATACTCCGCGCGGGTTATTCCGCACAAGAGTATTCGGCGCGATCAGTGGCCTACTTAATCACCATCTTACGACTTTTCAATTTGACCCATAACCTTGCCATCGTCCGGCGCAGATGGCGCTTAGTTCGTTTTAATGTGTCGTCGTCGTTTTCTATCGCGTGCCATGTCACATAGGCAACGGCCCACAACACCGTGCGGCCCTCCGGCGTCGTGTGCTCTCTGGTGCCGTTGTGCCCATAGCCCGTACCGTTCGGGTTGAATCCGACCGCCATGTTCCCGCCGTCGATCTGTGTGACGTACAGCCCCAACTTTCTCGCCGGGCCGGGATGGTCTTTGATTGCTTGTATTATTTCCATCTTCATCGTCGCCGCTCCGATCTCATCGGTTTGCTATCACGCGGTTTCTTGCATGTGGTTGCAAAATCCACATAGAGCATCATGGCGCTTTATCGGCGTGAACGTATTACGGCACCGACAACACTTTTTAAGCGGTAACGCCTGTGATTGATCGGCCTCCGGTGCGACGCCGTCGGTGGCTTCTTCGATTGGATCGCCATCATCATTGAGTTCGACAACGGGGCCATCGATAACAGCCTCATCGGCGTCGGGGTTGCACGGGGCATGTCCGCCCTGCTCGACCGCGAACATGGCGTCGTCTTCCGCCTTGGCCTTGTCGTCGGCTTCGACTTCAATCAGATATCGAAGATTTCTGACCAGCGGTATTCTGTACTTGGGCATGTTGTTGCTTTCTGTTGGCGGGTCGATCGTGTCACCGTCTCTTGCGTTGTTTGTATTTCTTCTTGGGACGATGCACGTCTCCCGCGCGGTCGCTGATGTTCGTGCCGTTCAGGTGATCCGCTTCGTGCTGCCACACGCGCGACTCGAACACGCTGCCCCTGACCTTGAACCATTGGCCGTACACGTCTTGCGCTCGGACCGTGCACCGCTTGAACCGCTCGACCTTCACAGACACGCCGGGCTGACTCAGACAGCCCTCGACCTGCTTAGCCGTCTGCACGCTGAAGTCGTGCAGCGTCGGGTTGATATAAACGACCGACCCACCCTCTATCCGCAACGGGTTGGCGACGAACATGCGCCAGTTCAACCCGACCTGCGTCGCGGCCAGACCTACGCCCTTGTGCAGCGTCATCAGGTTAATCATATGCTCGGCCACGCGACGAACGTCGTTGCTTATCTCTCCGATCGGCTCGGCCACACGCATCAGCGCCGGGTGCGGATACTTCAGTATTTTCAGCGTGTCAATTACCAATGTATAGCCCTTTCGTGTGGTGTAGCCCTAAGACGTGCTATAGCTTACACGCGTGGCCCGTGCTGTCAACGCTTTTATAATGGGCGGCGTGGTCGGACCTTACGACCCGACCTCAAGCCTAACGCCGTAATACATGGCGTTCGGGTGCTCGATGTCGTCCGCACGGGCTTCGACGGCCTCGACGATCCGCACGTCATCGCGGTCGATGCTGGTCAGGCAGTAGTGTGTTGAAAACTCTTGAAGCCGTGACAGCAGTTGCTTAGGCGCACGCTTGAATATCGGCCCGAGCCCGATCGACTTGGCTGCCGCGCTAGACATCGGGGCACGCATCGAACCGACGACGCCGTGCGTCATGAACACCGTGACCGAATGGTCGACCGTCTTGAGTAGCGCCGACCAGTGCGCCCACGGCGAGCCATAGGTGTCGATGTCGATCACGTTGTCGGTCCATCCAGATTGAGACAGCACGTCAATAGAGTCGACGCGCATGCGCCCACGCTTGGCCTTCGTGTCGACACCCCAATACCGATCGACGTTGTACTCGGCCATCAGGTGACGCCACAGAACGCCCTCACCTTGGAAGCAGTCGAACACGTTGATCGGACCGTCGCTGTGATAGCGTTCAATCATGTGGCGGCGCAGCGCCAGCTTGACCGACAGGTGGGCATTGTCTGACATGGTCGGACGGTATCGCCACGACCGCACATTCGTCTGCGCCTCACTCATTGCTAAGCCCTACCTCTACGATCGATCCCTCGACCTTCGACAGCGCGTCGACCATCTGCGCTATCTCGCTGTAACGAACGGTCGGCACGCCGATCAATACCCACGCCATCGGCGCGGGCGGCTGCGTCGGCAACTGCCTGATCGTCGTCGACTGCTCGCCCGTATCCAAAAGCATCCGGTCGATATCATGCGTGTCGAACCCGGTCACGGTTTCGTCAACGTGATCGGACAGGCGCAGCTCATCGAGTAGCGATTGCAAACGCAACTGATCCCAGCGTTCTTCCTCGCTGCCGATCTTGTTTAGCGCGACGCTAAGCGCACGCTCTTGCACGTCGTCGAGACTCACGACCGACACGTCGACCTCGGTGACGCCGAACTCGCGGACCATCACGGCAAGGCGCTGGTGGCCTCCGATCAGATGGCCCGTTCGTTCGTTCCACACCAGCGGGTCGACGTATTGGAATTGCTCGATCGACCGCTTTAGTTTCTGCCACGCTTCGCCGCCGGGCTGCATCGGCACGCGCGGATTAAACGGCGCGGGCTTGAGCGCGTCGACGCTGACCGTTCGCAGGTCGATCGCACCCTCGCCGCGCCCGCTACGTCCTCCCTTACCGCCCCACTTTGATTTAGTTTTCTTCGCCATCACCTTCAACCTTTCCGTCCGGGTCGATCTCATCAGCCAGACGTTCGAGCATCCACTTGAACACGTCGGCCGTCGACGCCACGCGCTTGCCGTTGGCGAGCCTTGCGTGCGTCTGCATCAGGCCCGAATACAAATGGCCTAGCGCCATCTGCTGCCGGGCGTGCGTGTTGTCTCGCCATTGCGTGAACCGGATCTCTACCTTTACGCGTTTTAGGATTCCCGCGTCGCCCGCACTAACCGGGTCACAAAGGGGCACGCTGATTTCGACCACGTCGCCGAACGGCGGGCGCTCGACCTCATCCTTGTCCGGGTCTTTGGCCGGGTCGCCCGTGCCAGCATCCGAATCGTCGCCGTCACCCGCACCGGGCTGGCTTTCCCCGGCCGCGCCTTCAGTGGCTTCGGTGACGCTGGGATCGTCCGGCGTATTGCCGCCCTCACCCTGATCGCCTGACCCCGGTGCCTTGACCGCATCATCGGCCGTCGCTTCATCCGGGTTGGTGAAGTCTGGTGCCTTGGTGCTCTTCGTGCTCTTCGCGCTTCCGCTGTTGTCCGTCCGTGGTTTCTTTGCCATCGTTAGTCACTCCTTTTCGTGAGATATTGGCCCCCGGCGACGATGCCGAGTTGCTCCTGTATAGCGTTTGTTTCCGGTCGCTGATGCGTCTGCTGCTTAGCGACGACCGGCGAGTCGGGGTCGACGATACGCACGCCGACCAGATGACCGGCGGCGTAGTTCATGTATAGCGTATCGAACCAGTGGTTTTGGCGTTGCTTTCTTATCCATGTGGTGACGACTCCGACGCCCGGCTTGAACTCGTTTTGCGGCTGCTCGGCCAACAGGTGTTTAGCAAACTTCGTATGCTCGGCCGGTGCGATCACACTGAACAGCGACAACGAACCGGGCTTGCCCATCTCTACCGTCAGCGCCCGGCGCGACTTGCCCTTCCACGCATCGGCGTCGATCTCCATCAGAAACAATCCTTGCGTCTTGATCCACGCCGCATGATATCGATTGCCTATGTGCTTGATCGTCTTCGTCAGTTGCTTGGGCTCGTTATAGCTTCGCTGTTCGTGTTGGCCTGTGCCAAAGCCCTTCATTGCTCGGTGCTCATTCCTGTTCGTTTTCCTGATGAATGGGTATACCGCTTCCTTGGCCATCCAACCCGAATCGTAGTACACCTGATCCGGTATCGCTTCGTCGCCGTCTTCAGTTGGCCAACCCTGATCGCAGATGTCACGGAACTCGCGAAGCGACACGCCGACCGCAAGCTCGACATCCATTTCATCGCTAGGCGTGCGCAAGAACCCATAGTCGACGACGTGCCCGCGACCACCGGGAAGCCATGCGACGACCGACCACCAACTGAAGTATTTGCCGGGGTCCAGCGCGGCCGTCAGCGCCAGCGTTCCCCGTGGCACGATACCGCGCGTCGGCTGCGCCGTCCGCTCGATGATCGTCGTGATGTCGAGCACCGTGTCGTCCTGCTCGGGCGGCGTGTACGGCTCGGCCCAAACGAACTGGCACATACGTTTCTCTGCCGCGTCTTCGTCGTCCGCGTTCTGTGCGTTCCACTCTTCCGATGCGAGCGACATTTCAGTCGCGAACTTGTTGTGGAACGCTGACCACCTAAACCCCAGCGTCTTGCCCTTGGCCGGTTCGCCCACGACATTGCCGTCGCTGTCGATCGACTGACCGGCGTGCACCATCCTGCACATGTTCAGGATCGACAGGCGCTGCTTAGGCGTCCACGGCTTACTACATGCCGGGCAGTGGAAGCGGGCCTTGGCGCGGGCTTCGTCTTCGTTGCTCGCGTCCTGCCATCCGGTGAAGTGCTCGCGGCCGGGCACGACCCACGCCTTGCACTTGGGGCACTCGACGACAAGGCGGGAGTTCGTGCTTTTCACGATCTCTTGATTAGTCCGCCCCTGCACGGTTGATAGCGTGCACTCCATGTATATGATCCCCGCGTCGCCGTATGCGTTGGTGCGTGCTTCCAACTGTGTGACCGGGTCGGCCTCCCGCGACTTGCTGCCCGCCGTGTCCATCTTGTCGACTTCAGTCATGGCGACGATGCGGGCTGTGAAGTGCGAACGCGACGCGTCGTCGCCGCCGCCTGACATCGATCGAAGCGTCGCGCCGTTGGCGAACTGGATCGCCGCGTCGAACCCGCCGCGTGACCCGCCGCCCTTCGTGGGCAACATGCGCCGCAGTTCGGGGCTTGCCATTATCACCGGGTAGATGTCTTCGCGCCACTTGTCTTCGGCGATGTCCATCGTCGGCACGCCCAAGATTACCGTCTCGCGCAACTCGAACAACGAATACAAGATCGGTATCACAAACCCGTGCAGGCTCTTGCCGCTCTGCGCCGGTCCGGTCATCACCATGCGCCTGAACTCGCCGCTGTCCATCGCGTCGAACAGCGGGCCAGCGTATGGCGTTCGGTCGACCTTGTATCGCAGACCCTTGAACGGGCCGTCGGGTATGACGATCATCTGCTCGGCCCATTCCCTGATCGTGCGCCGCTTGCTTATACGCGCACGCTTGAACGTGCGGCGCAGCGTCCGACCTTCGCTTGCGGTCAGCATCGTCGACGGCGGGTTGTCTGCTCTAACGATCACGGGTTCCCCACGAATAGGTTGGCGGCGAGTTCTTTTTGTATACGCGACTTCGCAATGTTAAAATATGACTCCTCCCTCTCGATGCCTATATATCCGATGCCTGATTTTGCACACGCCACGCCCACGGGTCCGCTTCCAGCATACGGATCAAGCACCAACTTAAAACCTTTCGTCCATCGTGTTTGCAAACACCAAGACATTAGAGCAACGGGTTTTTGTGTTGGATGGTAGTTTTGTTTTCGCTCAGATTCTCGCATAAATCCGTTCCAAAGATGCGCATATCTCCGAACGCCCTTGACGCAGTTTGTCCACGCCAATTCACAGGTCGCCTGATCTAAATCATCCGGGCGGAGTTTGTCCCACACAAGCCATCCGCCCGAATCGGGCAGGCGACTGGCGAAGTGATTAGCGCCCCAAATGATCGAAGGCAATCCGAGCGCCAATAGTCGTCTTGGATCATAGGGTTCGTTGTCTCCAAAAACATCGGGGTAGTCTTTACTCTTAGCCATCCTCGATCTGCCGCGATTATCATAATTGCATTTATGCTTAATACCGTATGGCGGGTCGGTGAGGATAAGATCGGCGTTTGAAATGTCGATCTCTGAAACGCACTCATTCCAATCGCCAAGAATCAAGGTGTATTTTCCGCACGAACTAACCCACATGTCTTTGATTGTTTTGCTCATGGCTTCAGGTCCGGGTCGGTCATGGTTTCTATGTTGGTAACGATCTCTTTAATCGCTTCGTCCAGTATCTCAAAGCTCGCCTTGTCGCCCTTGCTTTGGATCAGTTCGCACGCGCGCCGTAACGATGCCGATATCTTTTCAAGGTGTTCATGTATCGTCGCGACGCGTACCAGTTCGCCCAATTCCATACGCAACTTGATTTCTTCGCGCGTGGCCTTTGCGAGTTGCAATCGCTCGGCGATCGTGGTCGCCTGCTCGACGCCGCCGCCCTCGGGGTCGCCGTGTCGTGCGAGTTGTTTCTTGTTACGCGCGAGAAAGTCGTGCATCGCCCGTATGTAATCCGGCAGGTTGATGTGTCGACCTGTGATCGGCAGGCCGTAGCGCACGCCCTGCTCGTTGACCGTGCGAGCCTGACGGCCGGACATCGCCAGATACACGCCTTTCGGTATCGACGATAGGTAATATTCGCGGTGTAGTTCTTCGCGGTCGCGCTCCCAACGCTTGAGCGCTTCGCGTTCGCGGGCCGTTGGCGTCTCGCCGCCGCGTTTCTTGAGCAGCGCCGTTTGTGCCTGACGCGCATCTGCGTGCTTTGCCATCCGCTGCGCAATGGCGTCCAGCGACAACGGGCCCGTGTTTGGTGCTTCACTTTTAGCCATACCCTTTAGACCATCGGTCCGGCACTGCCTTCGCCGGGTTAAACCGTCCCGAAATTGGGACAAAAGAAACGGGGACCAACCCGTTTCAAAACGTATCAAGTCCATCTACTATCAGCACTTACAATCTGCCATAGTGGCGGGGTGCGATTTGCAAGTGTGTGTGACTTCTATACTTACGGACAAATGTTGAGTTTATGCGTGAAAACCGGGCCGTCGTGTCGCTAAAAAACTGCCATAGTGGCAGAAGAACCTAACGCCCCCCCCTAACCCCCTGCTGTATCTACACTTACAGCAACGCCATCGACGCAAAGTAGCGTAATAACAGCAAAACCGTGTCACAATAATGGGACGCGGCGTTCGTAAACCCTTGGCCTATCTGTACTTGTATCATTGGTCCGACCCTCATGATTATGTAACTCGTTTGTCTATCTGTACTTGCGATCACTCTAAGAGTCAAACCCATAGCCAACCGCCAAACCGGCCCGTGCCCGGCACGCGTGGGAACGCACCGGGCTGGACCGGCGGACCTTACGCGTTAGGTTGCGCCGCCGCCGCCCGACACATCCTTGACCACGCTGGCAGCCGCGCGGAACGCCGCGCTTTCCCCCGACGCGACGCGGGTCGTGAACGACTGGATGTCGCCCTTTAGGTTGCCGAACGGGTGCGACTCGCCTGCCTTGATCGGGTGCTCACTGCTGCCGATCACCTCGCCGCATCCGACGATCAGGTCATCCGGCCCGTCGTTGTAAACGATGATCTCGACAGGACGCGGTGCGGTGAACGTGTGCGCCTGTGCGCTCGTTTCGGTTTCGGTTCCGCTGAATGTGTGTGACATGCTATTAGCTCCGTTGGGTTGGTGGTGATGTTTATGGTGTTGACGCGCCGCTTACTTGTTGGCTTCAATCATTGGTATCAGTCGGCTGGCCATAGATCGCTTTCGATTGAACCTTGACGATGTGATCGTTGTCACATTCACAGCGAGCGACGCCGACTTGTCGTATGCCCAAACCGGCGTCGACAAGTCGTTGAACTGATTAACGTCTTTGATGAGCAGCACCGTCAGTTCGTTGTTAGGCCCGAACGCAGCGTCATCCAACAGGCTGACGTTCAGTTCGTGCCTCATGCGATAGGCGCTAAATGGGAATGTCTGAACTATCTCTTCCTGTACCGTCCATGAGTTCAAAAACTGATAAGTCTGGCCGCTGTTCTCAACCCATAACGAAAACGGGTTTTCAAGCGTTTCGATTGAATCGCTACCGTAAAACTTGACGCGTAAATTATGCGTGACGCTATTAAGCTGTGCTTGAACCGTTGGCAGCGCGATGCCGGTAAGTGCTCGATAATAAATTTCTAACGTGATCGACAACACGTTCCCCTCGATAGCGCTGCCGTCCATTGTGAACCCCGAAAAAATGTAAGCATCGGCCGAATCTTCAGACCCGTTTATAGGTATGAACTCGTCGTCGGTGTCGAAAAACGGCGAGCAACCAGCCGGGTCGCTTGCCCAACCATCATTAGCCCCGCTGGTGACGATGTGCACGGTTTTAGGCATGATATGTTTCTCCAATGCCGTCACGGATGCCGACTAACCGCATGGCCAGCCAAGCACCGTCGGCTATGTAGTTTAGTAGTTCACGATCACGCCACTTGTTGCCCGCCGCTTCTAACATTTGCATCGTCTCATGTGTCACCAGATGCAACGCGCGAGCCTTGGCGTGTATAGGGGTGTTCACATGATCCGCGTCGACGATGTTGCGCCAGTCAGGTGAACGAACAAGACGTACCGACGGGTGAGATATCAACTCATTTTCCCACGCCTTGCGGTCGGCGAACAGTCGCTCGATCGCAGGCCGGTCAAGCGACGCGTTGGCATAGCTGGTCGCCTCCGCAACGCTGGCCACGGCCAACGCGTCGGACAGCCACGCATTGATGTCGTCGTGCCCCACCGACCCAACCAGTCTTATTAAATCTGCGATCATAAAAACGCCCTTTATAATTTGCGACCCTATGACACCGGTGCCCAGCCCAACAGCATCACCTCATCGTGAAACGTGCAGCCGTCTGCCTCACACGCCACGGGCTGGCTGACGACGCCCGCGTGGCTTACCTGATGTTCCAGCGTCGAGCACTCGCCGCACTCTGGACACCCGACGCTAACGTATCGCACGCCGTCGACGGTCCACTTGCACCAGCGGCCGGGCTTCAACACGCTATCGGATGGCATCATCTTTGTCATCGCTTGGCCTCAATGCGCGTCGCGCGGTTCATCGCACGACGCGCTCTATTTTCCGCCGGCGCTTCAATACCAATCGTTTAACAATTCCGATCGGTCGGGCTCCACGCAGTTGACGGCGGGTTAAGCCTCGTTGGTTTTTTCTGGCACGGCGATAAAGTCGACATAGAACTCTTTGCCGACGGGGAAATTGTCGGCCACCTCTTTCCTTGTGATGTGCATCGTGATTTCACCGGTGGGCGTTGCTTCGTGGAAGCGTTGATTTTCTTCCACTTCATCCGCACACACGGGCGACAGCTTCACGACGGCGCTAAGCGGGTTGTATCTTGATCGCGTGACCTCATCGACAATAAACTTTGCTCTGACTTTCATGTCCATGTTCTAGGCTCCTAACGGTGGTTAATAAAACGCCCGTCTTTCCGGGCTGTCACGCCTCCCAAATCATCCGTTCCGTGAATCGGGCCGCGACGTTGACGGCCTTCAATGCCTGATCGAATTATCTACGTCAGCGGCCCACGCATAACGGGCGGGATGGCTGACGGGTCGTCTTTGGGTTCAGCGCCAAGACCGCGTCTATTGATTAACATCCTCTTGCGTATGCTGTCCGCACCAAAGCCCATCGTGCCGCCGATGCCTAACAGTGTGACCAGCCCGCCGACAGCTTCGACCATGTTGATCGGGTTGCCTGATATGGCGTTCAGTCCTAAGTCGACGCCGAACGTCAACACCTGCGCTTTCTGTTCATCCTTGCTATCGAGTTCGTCGAACATGCCGGGCAGCACCGTGTTGTCGGCCTCGATGTCGATGTTGATCTCGTTGGTGATCTGATCGACCTGTGCCTGCATCGCGTTGCGCTGACCGATGCGCTTGTTATACGACGCGTCGCGTTGCGCAACGATCTGAATCAACTGCTGACGGTTCACATCTTCACCGCCGGTCAGCGACCCGCCGTTGGTCGTCGACTCACAGGCGACCATACAGACGCCGATGAACGCGGCGAGCAACAGGCCGATCACCGCCCCCCGTTCGTGATCTACAAACTTCACCAATTTGCTGAATACGTCCATGATGCTAATTCCTTTCGCTAGGGTTAAACGCGCACGACGCGCGCAAAAAGACAGCCGGGCACCCTAGAGTGTCCGGCTGTGCGTCGGGTCGGATGATGACGCCGGGTTTGATCTGGTTGGTTGTCTGGATGTAACGGTATTGCATCGCGCGGTCCTTCGCGCGGCGTCATCATCCGGCAGCAGTATGACCATCTGGCCCGGCCGATGTCAAGCCCCGCGTCGATTGCGCACTTTGCGCGTATCCGCGCATCTTGCGCACTAACGACGTTCCATGTGGAACATCAGGTGGGCGACATAGCGCCCAGACATCGCCGAACCGCGCGGCTGACATAGCGCCCGCCGGAAACACGCCGGGCCTCTCACTGGCTTCTATGGCCGATCACCGGGCTTCGTGGGATTATATCGGTGGTGCCTAACCGCGCGATCGGCTGGCGCGTGTGAGCCCCTAGAACGCTCTGTGCCGTCCGCTGGTGATCCGACGTGTGATCGTGTGGCTGTTGCCGGGCCAGCTTGTGACGCGGCACGCCTGCCGCCCGTGCGTGCATCTGCGCGTCATCCGTCGGGGTCGCCCATCAGACGACCTCCCCATTCCAATCGATGATGGTCACCACCTCGGGGCCCGAGCGATCGGTCAGGCCGCACGGCATCAGTGTGAACTCGGCCACGCGGTCGATCTCGATATAACTCCCCCCCAAATCTTCGTTGATGTTGTCGAACATCCACCACGCTTCGCGCTCGTGCGAGCAGTAGATTATAAGCGTGGCCGACTCGCCGCTGACGCCAGCGAACCGCACGCGGTACGTCGATCGCTTGTGGTCATCGGCGTCGATCGTTCGCGCGTGTAGCCTGTAGCGGTGTTCGCCAACGCGGGCACTAACGCACCAATCGAATGATCGGTCGAAATTCAACATGGTCATCCATCGCCAGCCGTCAGGCGTCGGGTATCGCTTGTGGTCGACCACATCGCTAGCCCTCAACTCGACTTCGCGCCGGTGCTGCATGATTACCGTCAACTGATCGCCGTCGGGGATCGAGCGATCGATCGTTATTTCTGATCCACGTTCTGGTGGCCGCTCAAGCCAGTACAGGCCCGTGCGCTTTTCGGGCATCCAGTCGTCGAGGTGAAATATCATTGCGTCAGGCCGTCGCCGCAGGGTCGTGACCCGCCCGCTGCGCGTCAGCGTTGTATATGGCTGATCGTTACACGCCGTCATGTCGATCGCTATCGACTGTCCGGGCTGGCCACCGTCCATGAACACCGCCGCATATGTTTCGTCGCTCATCTTCAGACCTCTTCCCTTTGCTTGCTCTGGATCACGCCGTTAATCAGCGCGATGGTGTATGCCTGTCGCGCGGCTTCGACCGCACGCTCTTCTATCATGCCCGACGACTCAAGCGCCTTGGCCAACATGTCGACCACCATCTTTTGAATCACGCGATACATCGCACGGTCCATCGCGATCATCATGTGCGGCAGCAGGTGTATGCCGGTCAGCGTCGCCGCCGCGTTGCGCTGCATCCTCATGTCGAACGCGTGACCGGCGATCGGCTCGCGCCTGCTATAGCTCAGGTCTGACGCTCGCTTGTATGGCAGGCCCCCGTACCTCGGCAGGTTGTCGTGTGACCGGCAGCAGGCGACCGACCCGCAACACATGGGCGCATCCATCGCGTTCGCCCCCGTGGTGTACGGCGGCATCATCAGATTCACGCCACAATGGCGATCGCCCAGCTTGAACAGGCAGCGGTTTTGTGGTGGTTGCTCGCCCAATACCTTCAGGTGCATAATTCCTTTCATCACGCCCCCCATATGCTTTTAATCATCATCGCACACGCGGCCGCGCTCACACCGGCCAGCACGACGCTGATGAGCGCCCAGCCAAACAACGCGCTGCTCTGCGCCCGGTCGCTCTTGTTGGTGATCGACGCGATCATGAACAGCGCGGCGCAGCACAGGAACGCGGGGAACGCCAATACGCCGAGCACCATAATCAGCGAGCTATACAGTTGGCTGACATCCGTCTGCCCGTATGACGACGCGTGTGCCTGCGTCGCGGCCATCAGCAACACCAGCGACCCAATCGCCTTCGGTATCTTGGCGATGGCCCGCGCGACCTGACCGCCGCCGATGACGACCTCCCTGTTGCTAAACGCGATCGTCTTGGCTTTCAATTCCTTCACCTTTTTGTCTCGCACGCGGGCCTGCAATATCTTGTTACGAAGTCGGTCCGACAGTTCGCAACGCAGTCGCTTGCGGTTGGTCGACAC
This sequence comes from SAR86 cluster bacterium, assembly GCA_002402175.1. Lineage (GTDB taxonomy): Bacteria > Pseudomonadota > Gammaproteobacteria > Pseudomonadales > Pseudohongiellaceae > UBA9145. The sequence goes on along the minus strand of NVVJ01000101.1, from coordinate 37,978 downwards.
GCGCGAGTGCGCGGGCCGCGTCAGGTTTATTCTCTGCCGCTGTTCGATGATCTTGGTGATCTCGGCCTCGACCAGTTCGTTGATCTCTTCGTTGTTCATTGTCCTGCCTTTCGTTCGTTGAATCGTTCGATTTCTTTACGCATGGCATTGCCCGCGTTCCTCGCGGCCAAGCTGATCGTTTCTAAACACTGCTGCAACTGTCTGACAAGCACGTCGGTCGGCATATCCGTTTCGTGTCCCTTACGCCGCTCGATCGATTCGTATGCCAAGCAGCACATGGACATGATTTTGACGAATAAATGTTGATTCCTCGCCAGCACCGACCACGGACCGGCAGGCGGCTTGACGCTGATGAGTCGGCAATACTCGCCGATAATTAACGCGAAGTCTTCGACCGGCATCTTGTCGTCGTCTTTCGCCGTGCGCATCGTATTATCGAACGCCCGCGCCTCGGCCAGCTTGGCGAACATGTCCAGCGATATATTATCGGTGGGCTTGGGGGGCAGCGGGTTGCCTAGCTCTTGCAGTGGGATCGGCGCGACGCCCGAGCTTGTCCCCGTGTGCTCACCACGATCGATCGACTCGATAGCCATGCCCGCCATCGCGATCAGGCTGACCAACTCGGCGCGTGCGGCCGTCGTGTTGGCCAATGAATAGTAGTGGTTGAGGATGTCACGCAGCGCCCCGTCGTTCTTGCAGTTGCGATCGTACAACAGGCCGGGCGTTTTCTTGAGTTCCTTATATCGCTTGCCCACGTCGACGACCGCATACCACTGCCCGACATTCATAGACAGGTGATCGAACCCGGCGATCGGGGTTTCAAATATTGCCTTTACGATTTCCATGTCATCACTCATTCTTTAGACCTTTCATTTGTCTGCCGGTGAACGGCCGCGCTCCCACCCTGACACGCCCACTCATGACGCCCGGATACTAGGGCAATGATTGGGACGACAGCGGCTTGGATCGCCTCTTAGAATCCGAAGGGGATATCTCTGGCCACGCGTATGCTCACCTTGTTTTTTGCTTGCTGTTGTTGTGTTCCTTTAGCTCGGCCAAGAACATGAAACATATGATTTCACACACGGCGAACGCCAGCCATATCGCCCACCCGCTAATCCGTCCGAGCGCGGCCGCGATGCAAACGACGACCAACATCACATATGCAATTGACGTCGCCATCGCACACGTCTTCACGCCTCGGGGTAGCCGATCGCTCACAGGTCTTCAGCCTCTTCGTACCCGGCGACGCGTATGACCGCCGCGATCTGGTCGTGCAGTTCTTCACGCAGGCGGTTGACCACCTGCTCGGCCGACGATTCGTCGCTCTCGGCCAGTGCAAACGCTTGGCGGCACTCCCTTAGCTTGACGATCTCCTCTATCAGCGCAAGCGATTCGGCCTCTTCGTCGATCATCGATTGCCGTAATATTTCGACGTGCCTTTTTGACAGCCTGACCGATGTGACCATCGCCTCTAGTGTCATCACAAACATGTCATTGGCGTCGTTGATTAACCCTAGGTCTTCAAGCGCTGTTTTTCTTCCTGTAGTCGTTCCCATTCTTCAAACCTCTTTCTTGCTGGCCTTGTCTTGCCCGGCACACGACCCGGATGATGCGACGATTGCGAGGTGCACACCATCCGGGCACGCGCGGGCGTTGTTGTCGTGCGGGCACGCTGCCCACACACGTTCGATCAGTCTATTGGCAGTTTGCGGCCCCTTTCATACTCTTCAATCGCACGCTGCTTATGCGCCTCGCTTAACGGCTGGTCTTCATACAGCAGATGGCCCCAGCTTCCCGACTTGCTCTGACTGCCCACGTCGTTGAACCCGACGATCAACTCGCCGCCCGCCGCCTCGAACTCGACCATGTTCTGCTGATACAGGTCATACATCCTTGGGTCGCGGTTGGCCTCCATGAACATATCGTCGCGATCGTCATACGGATCATCCCAATGCTGCCCGCCTTCGTAGGCGACCATCGGCACGATCTTGGTGTGCTCCGCGCCGTAGGCTCTGGCAATGTCCATGTGCTCGCGGTACAGCCTGCGGTTTTCGGTGGCGATGATGCCCGGCGCTCGGTCGAACGCTTCCTCGACGGTCGTCGGCCCGTCATCTGATGGGAAGCCGAAATATGCGCTTGGGCTTATCACGTCAAACTTAGCGCCGAACTTAATCAGTTGCTTGGCGATCCAAGTGTTGTGAAGCTGTGTGCCGAGCACGACCTTGATGCGCGAGCGATCGCCGTGCCCACGCACGAACGCCTCGACCGACTGGTTCATGCTCGCGACCCACTTCTTGAAATACGCATCGGAATACATGCCCACGCCTTCGGCCATCCAGCGGGCTTGGGCAAAGCGGCCGTTCCACAGTTCATTGCTGTACTCAAGATAGAGCACCGCGCCGGTCATTCGGCTGCGCACCATGCGCCCGAACTGTTCGCAGTAGTCTAGGTCGCCCAAGTGCGGCAGGCAGAACCACGGGACGGCCTCGCACACGTTGCACAGGTCGACCATGTGCTCGATCGCCGTGCCCCGGTTGGTGTTCTGCGGATCGCCCGGCCGCGTCCGCGCTTCCCACTTCCGTTGCTTCGCGTGGTTCGTCCGCTGCATGTCCATGAACCGAAGCACCTTGAACTTGCGCAGGCGCTTGACCGTCTTGGTGCTGAACGGTCCGTCGGCCGTGACGTACCGCTCGGGCAGTATCGTGATATTGCGGATGTTCGGGTCGTCGTGGCCAGCCGTGTTCCTGAACCCGATGATCGGCGTGCCCTGTTCGATCCTGAACAATATCGCACGGCTTGAACGGTCGAGCACGACGCCGCCGATGGGCACGTCGATGTCGTCCGTGCCTTCCCACTTCAACACATAGTTTCCTGTCGGTGCGTATCCGCTGGCGTAGACGTAGGCCGTGCCGTCGTCGCGCCAAAAGTCTGCGGTCAGTGCGAGGTCGGCGAACAGATGCGACCGCCACCAGTATGTCGGGTGCACCAGATTCATGCCCGCTTCGATCTTGTCCTCACCACCGGGGTCGCCGCCACCGGGGTCGCCTCCACCGGGGTCACCGCCACCGGGGTCGCCGCCACTGGGGTCGTCCGGGTGCAGCTTGTCGATGCGATTGTGCGTGTTCTTCACGCCCAGCGTCGCGAGGTCGGCAACGTGCGCCGCCGTTTTGGCCGTGTTGATCGCTCCGGCGGATGCCGACATCGCTCTTCCCGACCTCATCTTGGCTTCGTCGGCAATTTTAAAGGCGTCTAGCGACGTGCCCTTAGCCTCCTCGGCTATGCGCAGCGCCTTCGCCGTGGCCAGCCTGATCGGCTTGACTATTTCCTCGACGCGTTGGTCGACCGCTTCGTTTACGTTTCCGTTTTCATCAGGCATCAGAGCAATTCCTTTAATCTCATGACGTTCCACCAGTCCATTAGGCCGACCGCGTCAGCCATATCAAAAGTCTTTGTGTCAGCCGCTCGGCTGTATTCGGGATAGGCCATTTCCATCACCGCCGCACGCTGGTGCTTCTTCTTGCCTCTCGACCACACGTCTGACGCGGTGGTCACAACGCGCACGGCGTCCGCACCCTTGCGATTCTGATAATTCCACACGCCCATCATCACCGCGCCGACGGCCGTGCCGTACAACGCTTGCCCCTGCACGTTGGTCACCGGCTTGCCGTGCTTGTCTTTGATCGTGCCCATCGGCATCTGCTTAGCCGGTGTCTCGACAATGATGTCGTCCGGCTTGATGCGTTCGATCAGTGCCGCCGAGTCAAGGCCCATCGTCCGCACGCGCACCATCACCTTGTCAGCGCTGCGGTCCGCCCTGATCTTCCCGTGTTCGATCAGGTCGACGGCCGTGCCGCGCACGACGCCCACGGCGTACCCGGTGAATCGCGTTGACGGGTCAAACGCGAGCACCACACGGTCGGCCGGTCTTATGATTTTTGGTTCCATGTCTTCATCCGATCCTGCTTATGTTACCCGATCGACCTCACTCGCCCGTGGGCACATAGATGTTTATCCACTCGCGACACTTGCCGCCGTCGGGCCCCCTGCGACGCAGGCCCGTCTCGGCGATCATCTTCAGGTCGACCGCGTGCTTGCGCCCGTGACGTAGTCGAGACGCTGACAGCGGCTTGAGGTCCGATGTCATTTCGATGTACTTGTCGTATATCTCGGCGTCGATCCGGGGCACGCCGTCGCACATCACGCCCAACACAATCGCCGCCGTCTTGCTGTCGCTGTTGGCCCACGCGGCATCAGACCCCGCGCGCTTGGACGTGTCGGGGTCGGTCGATCGAGACAGGCCGACGCCCGGGCGCTTGGCACGCACGGCCGTGCTGACCACCGGCTTAGCCTTGTCGCCAAGCACAACCGGCGAGCCGTCCGCCTTCCTAGGCAGCTTGTCCACAATGCGTTGCCGGTCGTCGAGTCGGGCAAGTAGGGCGTCAGTGGTGTTTTTATCTATCCCTAAATTGTCGGTCATCTGACCACCCCGCACCTCGGCCAGTTCTTCGTCGTTCATGGGTTCTACTACGCTCATGGTGCTCACTTTCGTTTCTTGAAGTTCCCGCCGTATAACCTCGCGCTCGCACTTGGGGCAACGCGGTTGCCCGCCGCACAAGACGCGTCCATGCCCACACGAGCAGGGTGACGGCGGCCTGATTGGTCGCGTGGTGTTTGTCATTCGTATAGCCCCGTAGTCGTTACCGGTGGTCTAGTGGCCTGCTCTTCGTCGGCCGTCAGGTTGTCGAACCGCGTGGACGCGGCGTTCCACTTCAGCTTGACGATGCCCGTCGGGCCGTTCCGTTGCTTTTCGATAATCACCTCGGCGATGTTCGTCTCTTCGTATCCCTCTTCGCCCCGGTGGTAGTAGTCTTCACGGTGCAGCATTGCGATGACATCCGCGTCCTGCTCGATCGCGCCCGACTCTCTCAGGTCGCTCATACGCGGCTTGTTGTTCGTCCGGCTCTCGACCTGCCTGTTCAACTGGCTAAGGCACACGACCGGCACGTTCATTTCTCGCGCCAGTTGCTTCAGCCCGCGACTCAATGCCGCGACCTCTTCTTGTCTGCTGTTCGATTTCGGGCCGATCATCAGTTGCAGGTAATCGATGATGATCGCCTTGAGCCCATAGCGTGATGCTATGCGGCGCGAGCGTGCCCGCACGTCCATCAGCGTCATGCCCGGCTTGTCGCTTATGAACAGCGGTGCCTCGCTCATCTCACCGACGGTCAACGCAAGCTGACCGTATTCGTCTTGCGTGATCCGGTTGCAACGTACCCGGTGCGAGTCAGCACGGGCGTGGCTGCACATCATGCGCGTCGCCAGTTGCTTGCGTGACATTTCCATGCTGAACAGCGCGCACGGCTTACGCTCGACGACCGCGATGTTCGACGCGATGTTCAAGCACATGGCTGTCTTGCCCATGCTGGGACGTGCGGCCAAGATGATTAGCTCGCCCGGCTGCAAGCCGTTGGTCATTTCATCCAGTTCATAGAACCCGGTCATGATCCCGCGTTTGTCGGCCGTCTCCGCTAAGTCGTCGTAAGCCTCTTGCAACATGTCGGCGAACGTCTGGTCGGCATCCTCTCCCGAGTCCTGCTGACGCTGCCCGATCTCGAACACCATCGACTCCGCTTGGTCGACCAGCTCCTCGGCCGTGTCGCCCGAGTGCGCCAGTTCGATCATCTTCGCACCGGCATACATGATTTCACGCTTGTGTGACGCGTCCATCACCATGCCCGCGTAATAGACGGCGCTGGCTGCCGTCGGTACTGACTCAGCGAGTTCGATTAGATATTCGACGCCGCCGATCTGGTCGAGCATCTGCTTATCACGCAGCGCCTTTTGTAGCTTGACCAAGTCGAGGTCGGGGTTATGGTTCCAACAGTCGACAATCACCTCATAGATCGCGGCGTGCGACGGCTTGTATAGGTCGTCGGGCTTGCCGATCTTAGCGATCACATCGCCGATCATTCGCGGGTCAAGGATCATCGATCCCAACAGCGCGGCCTCGGCTTCTAGCTCTTGTGGTGGCAGCCTGTTCGTCAGCATGTTTTCAGATCGCTTGACGTTCGGTCGCTGCCCATCAGTTTTATCGCCTGCTTTTCTCATCAGTTTTCATCCTCTTCGTTTTCGATCGCCCTTATTGCTTCTCTAAATATTTCCTCGGCGGTGCCGCTGCCACCAATAACACCGTCACGTTCGTCGATGGTGATCGTGTATTTCTTGGTTGAACAAGACCAGCGCCGCGAGCTTGAACACCAACGCATCGGCACGGCGACGCCCGACTCGTTCTTGTGGGCCTCGACAAAACGGTGCTTACCCAACGGGTATCGTTCAAGCGTCACGCGACACCGCCTTTCCAAATTGGTGACGACCATCGGCCTTCAGCATGTCCCTGATCTCTATCAACTCCGAACCGTTTGCGCCGCCTAGTCCCGCCCACCCGGCCGGGGCGGTCGGCATGTGGTCAACCCACGCGGCCTTGCTTCGCCAGATGTGACCGCAGTGCAGGCACTTCACGGCCGAGTAGTCGCTGTGCATAGGGTGATATCCGTCGAACGCCGAGCAACGGCCCTTGCGGTTGACGACCATCACCTCGCGCGGTTTACATTTGCATGTGACATCACCGCCCATCGTTCACCTCGCTTCGCGCGTCGACGCCGAGCAGCGACCACAGGCGGTAATAGCTGCACACCTGCGCCCGGCTTATCTCCGCGTCTCGAACCTTGATCTTTCGGTGTATGCGTGGGGCGACGACTACGATCTTCAGCGTCGCACGCACACCCCAATGGTCGTCACGAAAATGCGCGACCTTCAGGCCCGCCCATGTCGGCAGGTTTTTGCGTGCGTATTCTTCGACGCTGTCCGCGACGACGAAGCTGAACCGCGACGGTGCGCCGGTCGACCCGATGCTCAGCGCGTGGTGCTTGCCGCCTCCCGCCTTTTTGGTGTCGGCTTTGAAGTCCGACCGGGATAGCTTTATCTCGTGCTCGACGACGTACCCGGCTTTCGTGACCGACCACACGTCGCACTCGTGCCACCCGCGCGGCGTGTAGTTGGGCATGATGATTCGGCTGGCCGATCTCATGTCGTTATACAACGCGACCTGAATCAGTCGCTCGGTCAAACCCGCCTGTTTATTCGCCATCGTTCTTCCCCAAGATGTGAAGCAGTGTGCCAAGCCCGACGGTGTAGGTCAGGACGGTCGCCGCCACCATCCAATACCACCCGTGCGACGCGTACTCAAATATCGCCATCGCGGCGACGGCGCAGATGATCGTGTTAGACGCGGCACGCCATACGCTTTTAATCCTCATGATTCGATCCCTTCGCTGGTAATGGTTTCGGTTAGATCACTGACGTTTGAAATGATGTATTGACTTCGGAACATGTGTGTCGATGGCTTGCCGACGCCCATGCTTGTTTTATCGAACAGCAGTTGCCAAGCGCGGTCCGCCAGTTCTTTCGCGAACGCCTTGCCGTGAACATGGTCGACCGTCGCCTCGATCTCGTAGCTATGCGGGACAAGCGTGTTTTGCACCTTAGTGAACGTGTACGTCGCGCTGATGGTACGCCTGCACGTCGGCACCGTGCCGCCCAATCTGACGGGCACAACAATGTGTGACTGCTGATCGAGTTTCGAGTCGGTGCTTGCCCGGCCGATGTATGTTCCGCCCGGCGTGTTCGTGACCGTCACGCCGTCGGATTCCGAATAGACGGGCTCGCCCTTTTTGATCCGCCCCTCGCCCACGCGCAAGCGCAGGGTCACGCCGGGCGGCAGCGGCTCGGTGTCCGCGTTGGCCTTGATGTGAAGCACGCCCGGCGGCGCGACGTTCCAACCGTCATACCGTGCGCAACACAGCAGGAACACCAGCCACGCGATCAGCAGGTGCATACAACCGGTATACCAGTTGCCGTAAATCCACGCGTCGCGACAGGCCAGCGTGTAGAACCCGATGGCTACCGTCCAGTACACATATATCATTTTGCTTCGACTCATGTCTGTACCTCCCATAGTTTTCTGAACTCGGCGATCGCGGCTTCCGCTTGGACCGTTCCACGCCATTGATCCGCGCCTTTGTGTGGTGTGGTGTGCACGCGTCGACCGTACAGGTGAATCGCGATGTCAAGCCACGTCATGCCGCCATCGTTCAGCATCAGCGCGGCAAGCCCGCGCACGCGGCCCGTGTCTCTCACGTTGCGAGGCAGCGGCGCGATGCCCGTGATGTTGGTCGCGACGTACAAAGCGACGCGGGCCGCGAATTGTGGACCGGATGGGATCATCGTATGGGCTCCACAAAGTAGCGGACGATCAGCAGCACGACCGTCGCAAACACTAGCCAGCCGATGACGTTGCCCGTCGACCCAAGGTGAAGCGCGATGACTAACGCAGCCAGCACGAACACGATGTAAATGATTTTGTATAGGCAGCCGATCATGACGTGCTCCCGTCATCCATGATTATTATTCTTCGCCACTCGATGCCCGACCGGTTTGATTTCGTTATCTCGACCTGCGTGCACATCACCCACAAGTCCGGCCCGCTCTTCCCCGCGTTGACGTTGCATCGCCATTCGCTACCGACGGGCATCACCGGGTTGCTGTGCGAGTATTCGGGTAGCGCTCTCATCGTGCGATCAAACATCGGCTCGGTCGGTAGCGTGTACGCCCACGGCTTGCGTTTCATTGCAACACCCCGCTGCCCGGCATCAGCCTGATGCCTTGCGGGTCGATCAGGTGCACGACCTTGGATTCGATTTCTTTGATACGCCGATAGTTCATCGCCCGGCCTCCCCGTTGCCGATCAGGCTCTCGCGCTTCAGCTTGTCCGTCAGCCATGCCATCGGTTTCTTTTTTCGCCGGGCCTGCCCCGCGAACTTGACCGCCCGATCGATCGCCGCGTTGTTGCTCTGCCCATCATCGGGCCACCAGTCTTCAAACCAGCGACGTGCCGTCGTCTCATCAGCCACGCGCTGCGGCGATCCCTTGGGGTGCTTCGTGTCGCCCGCCCGTCCGAACAGCGGGTCGACCGCCTGATGCCATCGCAGCCACGCGACCGGCCTTGATACCGGCTTGACCTCCGGCGAAGACGAAGGCGAAGAACCAGCGCGCTTTGACTTTCCTGCCTGACGCGGCTGCTGCTCGATCACGACGACCGGCTTGACCTTGACCTTTGCGCCCGAAGACGAATCTAAATCTATACCTCTATCGCTATCGCTATATCGGCGCACTCGGGCGCACGATTGCGCATCTTGCGCATCTTGCGCATCTGACGCCCCATCATCTTCGTCCGGCGGGGGCGGGCAGTTGATATAAAACGCGCGGCGACGGTGACCTACGGCATCCCTTGGCAGCGGATTGAGCGCGACAAAGTCGGTGATCTCTCCGAACAGTTCGCCCTTGACCGTGTAAAGCCGGATCAGCGGCGTCAGGTCCGTTTCGGGGCTGTCACGGTGATGCGCAGGTTGCGCGAGTTCGCGCAGTCCGCTTTCGACCCACTCATCGGTGATCGGTTCGCCGGGCCTCACGTCGTCACGCATCCCCAGCGCCTTGCGTCTGAACGTCCGTGGACCGGCCGGGAAGCGTCCTAGATCGTCAGCCACGGCATAAGCGTGCCAGAACACTGATGCGGCGTCCACGCTCACAGCGTTGATCCTCCGGCCGTCTAGCAGGCCCCGGCAATACATACGTCGCCAGCGTCCGCGCGACATCTCGGCCTGTTCTTCAGCCATCAGATAGCATCCTTTCCATCGTCGTCACCGCCGTTTGTGATGTCGGCGAAAAAATCCTCGTAATAATCGCGCTCGGTCCCCGGCTCTGCCTCTTGTATCAGTTCGCTGATCTTGTCGAGCATCAGCTTGCCCATGCGTTTGTATAGGTCCGCCCGCCTCATCCGATGATCTTTGGATTCGCACGGCTGCGATATGAACATCGCGTCCGTCGTGAATCGAACGTCCATCGGTATCTGATGAACGCCCGGTCCGAGTTTTATCGCGGCCTCGATCGACTGTTCATAGGTCATCGTGCACGGCTCTACCCAACAGTAAAACACGCACGACGCGTAAGCATTGCTTGGCACTCTGGCCGGTGTGCTCATCATGTGGCACCGCCGTTCGCCTGATGACCGATCGTCGTGTCGGTGACGGTGGCGATCACGCACCGGCGGATAGAACGCACGCACCGGCGCACGTCTTCCACGTCGCGGCTGTACCCGCCGTATGTGCAGACGCCCATGAAATTGATCGCGTAACAAAAGTTCTTTCGGTTGCGGATTATCTTGATCGTCACCGTCATCACGTCACCCCCTTGGTCTGGCCCGCGCCGCAGTCACAGGGATCGCAGATGGGACACGCTTGGAAGCCGTGGTCGCAAGCGATTTCCACCGACAGCATGGCAGCCATCAGAAAGCGGCAGCCCGGTCGGTGCTTGTCTTCAAGCACGCAGGTGCAGGTGCAGTAATTGCCGCAGCCTGAACACGGCGTGCCCTGTTCGTGCTTGCCTCTCGGCTCTGCCTTGGGTCGTCGCTTACTCATCCCGCACCACCCCGCACCAGCCACACCGGGGCGTTGATGAACTCGTATGCGATGTCATAGACCCAAGGGTTGGCCGCGTACTTGTGCGCCGGTTTATTCGTCGTCGAATCCCACACGCGGACGAACCATTCATGCGCGGCCCGGATGTCGCCGTCGGGTCCAGCGATCTCACGCGGGCATCCCTCAAGAAACGCGGCGGCGCGATCCATGCTCTGTATCTTTTCGCACTTGACGGACACGATGCGCAGCGTGTATCGACTGGCCCATCGAGACATGAACCGGCCCGGCATGTTCGACGTGCGTGGCCGGGCGCTCGGCTTGTCCCTGCACCTATCGCTGATGACGCACACGTTTTCGATGCCGTCCGACGCGTACCTAACGGTGGCGAGATATCCCCATCGTTGGCCCGGCCCCTTGTCGCGTGCCACCACGCGGTAAGGCTCTTGCACCCAACGCAGGTCACCCGGCTTACCGTGCGGGCAGTCCTTGGCTATTTCAGCCATTGCCCTGAATTGCGGGTTGCTGTCCGGCCAGTGATACGCGGATGTCGCGTGTCCGTCATACATGACCGCCTGCGCATACGCTGGCTGCGGCATCATGATGCGACGTGTGTGCGTCTTGTCTCCTCGCTTGCTGGCCTCGACCAGTTCGGCGCTGAACGGCATGGGTCTGGTTTCGATCTTCATTTTGTGCCCCTTCGCTCGCGCCGCTGCCTAGCCACTTCGTCACGGCCCTGCGGCGGCTCGGTGAATATGTATGTCCCGTTATTTTTCTTGAACCAAGGCGCGTCGCACGTTCGGCACTGGCCCGACGACGATGTCGCTCGCGTGAACTCGAAGCAATATGGGCACTTCAGTTCACGGCCGGGCCCGCCCCCGATCATTACACGCAAGGCCCTTATCCCTACTACAAACCCGCGACCCGGACAATAATGCTTGCCCTTGTTGTGACCGGCGAACGTCATGCGGCACCGCCCTTACGTTTGGGCGGCTGACCGATCGCATCCCAATCATGTAACTTCATTCGCTTATCAATGACCGACGGCGTCGGCGGCTTGAAGTTCATCCAGATACATTCGGTCATCACACGCTTTGATTCGCCGCTGCCCGCCTTGTTGTCGATGTTGATCTTGCGCACGCGCCAGCCGTTGGCCTTGGCTGCCGCCCGGTATAGCGGGCTGTCATAGCCGGACAAGATGAACTTACCCTCTACGTCGTACAACGTGTGCAGCAGCCGGGCGTGCGCTTTGTGATCCATTTCATTCGCATACGCGTCGGTCACCGCTCGCGTTTCGTGTAGATATGGCGGGTCAAGATAGTGCAGTGTGTCCGGCCCATCCTGCGATTCAATGACGGCCGTCGCCTCTTGATTCAACACGACGACGCTGCGCAGACGGGCGTGTACGTCGGTCAAGCCCTCGACCGATCCAAGCCACGACGCGGCCTGCTCGTTCATGCCGCGACGCAGTCGACGACGGGTGAGCGTCGCGAAGTCTTTTTGAAGACCCTGCCGCGACATGCGGGCCATGACAAAGAACCGCACCGCCGCCTCGACAACAGAATCCACCTGCGTCGTGCCGTCGCGGACACCGCTGCAATATCTCTTTGCTGCTACGAACGCGCGTTGACTGAACGCGATGCCCTCGACGCGACGCCTGAACGCGGCGAACCGATGGGGGTGCCCGATCACATGCCAAAAGTTTGTGAGCAGGCCGTCGATGTCGTTGACAACCTCGCTCTTATCCGTCGGGTCTTTGTCTAGCAGCAGCAGGCCACCGCAGTACGGTTCGACGTAGTGCGTGTGCGCAGGCATGTGCGCGATGATCCACTTAGACAGGTAGAACTTACCCCCGTGCACCTTTATCGGTCGTGTTAATCTTGGCATCTTTTTTTCCTTCGGATTGAATTTTGGTGAAGCTGTCCAGCGCTTCGGCGCTGATGTGTTTGTGTATCTCTATCGATCGCGGGAAGTCTAAACCGATCCGCACGCCGTCGCGCTTGATGTTCACTATCGTGATGCAACCAATAGGCGCGTCGGCCGGGCCGATCCATATCACTTCGTCGCGTCGTCTTGCTATTACAAGCATGATTGCCCCGTGTGGGTAATGGTTGGTCGATCGATCACTTGCCTTCAGGCTGGCCGTCGTCATCCCGCTCGGTGCTGTTGCTCATCGCCGCGTCGATGTCGCCGTCGGACAACTTGGATGATCCGGCGTCGCCGCCCTTCGCGCCTTTACCGGGCTGGGTTTCGGCTTTGGGCTTCGCGTCTTTCTTGGCCACGCCCTTGCCGCTCTTGACCTTCAGTTTTTCCTTGACCGCCTGCGTGCCCTTGGGCTTGTCTTCGTCGACCGGCGGGAACGATTCGTCGATCGTCGTGTGCTTGTCTTGAATCGCGGTTGCCAGACCACGCAGCGCCGCAAGATTATCGTTGTTCAAGTCGCCGATCTTCGATCGCCCGACGGCTGCCAAGATGCGGTCGTCACTGATACGCATGGCCCTAAAGTGTTTCATCGCGTTGGTGACGCGCTCCTCTAACGGCGAGTCGCCGCCCGTGGCCTTGACGATCGCCGAGTCACACAAACGCCTGACCATCGTGCCCGGCACGACGGCAAAGATCGCGTTACGCCGGGCCTTGGCCGTCGTCGCCATACAGGTCATGCGGATCATGTCGTCGCCGTAGCGGCTGCCGTTGCTGGTCACGATGCCCATCGTTACCGACCCGGTCGTCGCATAGTTTGATTGCAAGTCGTGCGCCGCGTACTCGACCATAACCTCGCGAGCGCCAATAACCGGCGGGCGACACGCGATTCGTATGTTGCCCCACGTCTGCGCCATGATCTCGGCCAGACGCACGCCCGGCCCGGTGATCGTCTGGTTGCTTCCGTCGCGTGACTTGCGGGGCAGCGAGTAATAACACTCGCCCGCCACCTCGGGCGTCGCCACGACCATCGCCGTCATCTGCTCTTCAGCCTTGACCGGGTCGCGCGGGTATGCGTGCGCCGTCGCAACCTGCCCGTCGATCTCTGCCCGGTTGACCAACTCAAGCGTCGCGATCTGCTCGCCCTCGCGTAGTTCGGATACCCTGCGCGTCGCCGCCGGTGGCATACTGTTCTGTGTCATCGTCATCATCCTTTTGTTAGACCTTGGTGTGCCCGCCCGTGGCGGGTCCGCGTGTGTTAGTCGGTGACTATTTCAACCGAGTGAATTATCAGTGCAATGCTGAAACAAATGCCAGTCCCCGGCGATAAATATTGGAGCATCATTAGCGGGTTGTTGTAGCCGTATCGGATCGGTAGGTTTGAGGACTTACAAACGGCCCATACTTTTTCATTCATCCCTAATTCGCGATCGTCGTTGTAGCTGTCAACCCACGCGCGATACTTTGGGTCGCTATCGCGCACAACAGTTTCCCCGGTTTCGTATAGGCCGCCCAGCTTGGGCAGCGTGTGTTTTACAATTGCTCTCATGGCGTTGCTCTTTGTGTGTGTGTCGATCGTTATTAACCCTGCCCGGTTTGCGCCAGCACGTCGGCCTGATCGGAAGCCGTCGGCGTCTCGGTCTTAGGCGGCTTGGCAGGCTCGATTTTGTTTAGCTCATACATCAGCGATTTGATGTAATCGACGGCCTTGCCATAGCTCCAAGCGTGAACCATCGCGTCGCTCTTTGTCACGTCGTCCTTAGTTATGGTTCCTCTGAACGCCGTCTCGCTCCAATCAATACTGATGACGCGCTTGCGCCAACCGATTTCAATCAGGCCGTGCCGCGTGCTGATTAGCCACCACGGATTATTTACAGCATATTCGGGGTTGCCGCCGTGAATCCCGTAATATCCGTTCAGGATTCTGTGCGCGCCCGAGTATTCAACCCCGGCCAACAGTAGAATCGCCTTTAACTTTTCCTCTTTCATATCGTCCGTCCCTTCGTCGTTAGTGGTGTTGTGATCCGATTGTGTTGTCACGCGCGGGCGGGCCAATCCCAAACGCCGACGCGCTCGGTGGCCGTTCGCTGTGCCACGCCTCCGCGCCAGCCACACGGGTAGTCGGTGGGCGAGTGAGCAGCCGCGATCTCGATGTTTATCGTTTGGTTGTCGTTGACTCTGGCAACGATCGCCGCTCGCGGCTCCTCACCCTCTCGACCGTTGTGGAAGTAATGGACGATGCGGCCGACGGTCGGCATCGATCGCCTTATCGGTGCTTCGGTCTTGCCCTCGAACAGCTTGGCCCACACGCCTTCGTCGTCGCACTTATAGACCGTCAGTTCTTCTTGTGGGTCGAGCGCGTGCAACGCGTGCTGAAGCCCCGTGCGCCCGTAGTCCGGGTAATCCTTGTCCATCACCGCCCGGACGATCAGACGGCCGAACGTGACGACAAGGCATGTCGGGCTAACGTGATCCAGCGCCGACATATCAAACTCGTTTGCTTCCATGATTAGACCTTTCGATTGATGTGTGACCGACAGTTTGTTAATGACCGTGGCGGGACTCGAACCCGCGACAAAGGCCCATCAGTAGCGACGACCGATCGGTTCGTCATCTACCCGAGCCCTGCTCTACCAACTGAGCTACACGGCCGGAAATGGCACGCGGGTCACTGCGCCCGCGTGCCACCGGGGCAGGCTCTAACCGGCCTTTGGCTCGACGATGCTGACGACGCCCGTGCTGTCGTCCCATCGCGGGATACTCCACTCTGACTTGACGATCTCCTCGACCAGCTTGCCAAGGTCTTTGTCGATCAACGGTTGTTCGCGCGAGTGTGATTTCGCGGTGTTCACACACTTTTGCCTGACATCCGCACAGGCGGTAACGCACAGCTTGAAGTTGTTGACACCGGTCGATCGCCAGTTGGCGAATCGTTCACGCGATGACTTGATCGTCTTCAACGCGGTCGCGATATCTTTTTCGATCTCGGGATCGGTGCCGGTCGCCTTCATCTTTTCGCACGCTTCGCCGATTATCTTCGACTGGTTGTCGATACATATGCGGTGCTCGTGCATCTGCGTTTCGTAGTTGGCACGCCACGCGTGCGTGCCCGTCATTTCCGCCGCCTCGACCGCGCGGCCCAAGTGCTTGTCGTAGTCTTCACCAAAGCCCTTAATGAACGCGTGGGGGTCCGTGCCTTTTTTCTCCTGTTTGCCCTTTGCTTTGGGCGCGCGTGTGGCCTTGCCATCCGCGTCCGTCTTAGGTTGCTTCGCCGTTGATACAGCCATCGTTTCACCTTTCCGTGTCTGATGGTTTCCGTGCTTGCGACCCACGTTGGGCCGACTGTCGTTCGTCCGCTTCACGCTGAAGCTGATCGAACTGTTGAATCGTTTGCCTGCGATGTTAAAACCCTTTGGCTTCTAGCGCCTGCCGGTGCTGCCACTCGCTGAACTCGGCGACGTATTGAAATGCGCCGCCAAACATATCGCGCGGGTTGCTTTCGTACTCGATCGACTGGCACTTCCAAACATAGGGAACTTTGCCCGCCATCATCAGCAGTAAATAATTGCCGACGCATATTTTTCGCATCAGCCTAAGATTGTATTTTCGCGTGTCCTCCGGCAGCATACAAGAAACACAGGAGCCAATACCTTTGCAGTCCATGATGTACGGCTCATCGTCCGTCGTGCGCTCGCGAACCTTGGGCATCATGATGTTGTGCCCCCACCCGGTGACGCGGTAGTCGTGGACGATGATGTTATTTCCTTCGCTCATATCAACCTCTTGTGGTGCCTGATTCGGCGTTGACGGATAACGCGGTAATACGACGGCTGCGTACACTCGGCGAACGCCTCGGGGTAAAGCTCTCTTAACATCTTGGTGTTGACCCGGCGCGATGCCTGCTCAAAATAAGTGACCTCCACCTCGCCGCCCTCACGGCTGACTACCGGAACGCCGTCACCGACTGCGATCTCTGCGTCAGCCATCGTTGCCAACAGGCGGGCCCGCGCCGTTTCCTCGCACTCTTTCGCGTGCTTCATGTCGATCGCCGCGTTGACCCAATCCTGTGCGATGTCAGTGTCGACCGCCACACGCTCGCCCTCTAGCCGCAGGATGCGCTTGGCCACATCGAGCGACGGTTCGCTCTGCTCGGGCGGTCGCTCGGTCTTGACGTGGTCCGTCCAGAACTTCAACGCGGCTTCGCGGATCATCCCGATCAGTTCGAGGTCGGCCTTGACTTTGAACATGACGAATCCGCGACCGCCCAAGAACGTCGGGACGTGACACGCGGCAGGCACGTCGCCGCCGTTGGCGCTGATGCAAGTCAGGTGAACGTGCGCCTGAATTATGTGCTGCTCCGGCAAGTGATCGCTGCCCGGATCACCCCACTCGGGACCAAGCGGCGCGATAAGCCCGGATGTCTTACCCTCGACCGGCTCGCCCGTCTCAATCATCATGCCGTCAGTGTTGGCCGCAAGATGGTGCTTGTTGTCGACGCGTCGCACGTTGGCCTTGATCGGCCCCAACTCATCGCGGGCGAACTCGATCAACGCGCTTTCAAACCGCTGCCCCGCTTCCATCGCTGGGTTAGATTCTAGGTCGGTCAGTTGACCCGTCTTGTCGAGCCAAACGTCGTAGGCCGTGCGGTACGGGTCGACGCCCATGACCGCCGCCATGTCTGACGAACCTAACGACTTGCGCCGCTGAACGCGTTGTCTTTCAGTGATTGCCACGCTATACCCCCTTCTTCTCACGCTTGCGCGTATCTAAGTAACGCAGTGCTCGCCTGCCCTTGTTAACCAAATCTTGTAAATCAGGTGCGGTCATTCGCATCGTAAGGCGGGTGAGTCCACGCGAGGTGCTAAGTGTTACGTCGTGTACTACATTTATATCGACACGAAGCTGCGTGCTAGCCGCTGGGGCTGCCTCTATACCTGTTTGCCCCGGTTGCCCAAATCGTTTGCTATCCATCATGGTTATGATTTCCTAGTTTGCCGCTCAGTATCAGACCGTTGCAATCCAGCGGGATCGGCGCTGACCGGCTGGTGCCGATCTGGTCGTGCCCCGCGCGGCGAGACATCGCACGCACGCGGTTCGATCGCCAGTAGTCCCAAGCGAGGTCGCTGGTTGCCGCGTGTTTTTGCCATTCGCACGGGCCGCAGTGACCCATATCAAAGCCGCACGGCCGATCGCCGTTGTTGTCCGGGTGATGGTCAGGCATCTTTCCACATGTTTTCATTGTGCACCCCCGCGATATGCGACAGCGCTGCCGGTGGTGGCCGCGTCGGGTCTGTCGCCGTGTGGGTATGTCATGGGCCCGTTCACGCGTGAGCGTGCGAACCTGACAGCCTCATGCTGTTTTCCCGGTGTATCCATGCGTGGGGTTATAGCCTACACGACGGGGCCGTGTCAACCCCCTTTGCGCCGTATATGATCTAATTGTGGATTACTTGGTGATAAACCGCCCGAACCTGCTCGGTCAGGACCGGCCAATCTAACGACCGGGCCACGGCCTCGCCGCCGTCGAGACGCCGGGCACGCTCGGCCGGTGACAGCCTGACCGCGCCGTCGATCGCGGCCGATATAGACTCGGCAGAAACGCCGCAAGGTATGCCTATATCTGAAGGTACAAACTCTGCCATGCCTCCGGCGAACGATGTGAGCAGCAGCGATCGAGACGCCATCGCCTCAAGCGCGACGATCCCGAACGGTTCGTGCAAGCTCGGCATGACCACCGCGTCAGCGGCTTTTAACAGGCTCAGCTTTTCCGGTCCGTATTTCGGCCCAACCATGTGAACTTGCGCGTCGGCTTCCGCCCGATCCTTCACCGCGTCATACAGCCCGGTGCTGCCCCCGCGATCCGATCCGATGAATATCAGGTCTACCGATTCGGGCAGCTTGGCACCGATGATCGCGGCCACGTTCTTCATCCGGTCGAACCGCCCGATGTAAACCAGCTTGAACGGACGCGAGCCCGGCAGCGGTGCGGGCTCGGCCGATGACCATGCGCTGAAGTCAATGCCGTTATAGATCACCCGCGCGCGTTCGTCTTCGACGTAGGGGTGATGCCGCCGGTAGTCTTGCGACACGAAGATCATGCGATCGGCGTTAGC
This sequence comes from SAR86 cluster bacterium, assembly GCA_002402175.1. GTDB lineage: Bacteria > Pseudomonadota > Gammaproteobacteria > Pseudomonadales > Pseudohongiellaceae > UBA9145. Next base: position 19,413 of record NVVJ01000101.1, on the reverse strand, counting down.
CATTCCCCGCGTCTCCATCGCGATATTCAACTCGGCGACAGACGCGAATTGATCGGGCACGACGACGACGCGTTGTTCGATCATCAGACGCAGCGACAGTTGCATCGTGCACACCAGCGGCACGCGCCACCGCCGCGCGGCGTAGATGCCCGCCGTGTAGGTTGTCCAGTCAAACGCGTGGATCAGGTCGGGCTTTTGTGCCCCGATCAGTTCGGCCGCATACGCCGCCTGCATGTCTAGGTTTAGCGCCAGCGCCTCGGCTTGTGTGCAGGCCAGTGGAAGCATAGACAGCGGTCGGTATTCGACATTGCCTTTATGACTGGCCGCTTGCGCGTTCGTGCCGATCACCTCGAACTCGCAGTCCTGCATGTTGGCCATCAGGTGACGGGCCTGCTCGCCTAGCCCGCCCGCCGGTTGTTCGAGACAGTCAGGTATAAGTGCGACGACACGCATCAGACACCGCCCCGGCGTGCTAGTCGTGCAACGATTCGCACCAACACCTTGACCGCACGCTCACCGTCTGTTTGCATATCAAAGTTGCCGCGAGCAATTCTAGTTTCCAACTGTTCGAGCAAGTCGAACGCGTCCCGGCGGGCCGTCTTATCCGCCGCACGTTCGTCACGCTCGGCTTTCGTTTCGCCGTGCGTCGCGACATCCGCTTTATACTCACCCTCTTCACCGGCGAAGTATATGCGGTACTCGCCGTTTATTTTGTGGTATCCGATACTGTCCGACGGGATATCGACCTTTGTGTTCGGGTCGATCGACTCGATCTTTGACGCGGCTATGGTTCGCATTATTCGTATACCCCTATCTTGATAGTCTTTGCAGCGCTCGTCGAAACGTCCGAATTGAAAAGCGCGAAGTTAATTATCGTATCGGCACCCGACTGTGTAAGCCAAACGCTTTCGAGTTGAACGTGCTTGTTTATCAAGGCGAACCCGCCGCCAGCGGCCACGCCATACCATCCGACCAGAACGCCCACGTTCATCGCCGCATAGTTCCACCCGAACGGCATGTCCGTGCCCGCTCCCGCGCCGTACAATTCCCGTCCCGACGCTGGCGCTCTGCCTTCGCCTCGCATTGCACCGTTGTAATCAGGCGTCGCCACAAGCACGCCCTCGCTTATCCCTCCGGCTTCAATAAGCACGGCGATGGGGGGCCCGCCGTTGTTGGCCCCGGTTAATATCTGCTGATCCTTGAACTCATCACCGCTTGTCGCGCTGGATTCCATCGCCTCTATCTCTGCGTCGACCGCCGACGACGTGAATAGCTTGATGATCTGTCGTTGCTTGTTTCGGCGCGGCCCGACGTTGACCGTGTCGACGCGTCGCGTGCTGCCCGTCAACCCGGCGAACGTGATCGACGCGGCCTTGACGCTCGACGGGTGCACCAGCGGGTGCATCGACTCGCGCGAGTGTCCGATCCACAACGCGGCTCCGGCCGTCGCATCGATACAGTGGTAATACCAATCGGCCGTCAAGTCGAACCAATCCGAACCGACGGCATAACCCTGCGTCGTGTCATCGTCTGGTGTGGGCGCGGTCGTTGCCGTGTAGTTGCTGGTGGGGATGCCGACCTCGTTGACGAACTCTTGCACTGTCGTTCGCCGCGAGTTGCCCGCAGCCGTTTCGACCTCAAGCATCGCATCCAGTCCGGGCGTGGGGTCTGACGTGAGTTCGCTGATTTTTACTTGGTCTGCCATGTGGGTTCCTCTTTCGGTTATGTCACGATACGCTGACCGCCCGTCGATGTCACGCGAACCATGCCGTCGGTCGTCACGCGGAATTGGTCAGACGGACCGGCCAGCCCAATGCCCTCGATCTCTTTACACACGGCTGTCACTGCCGACAGGTCGACCGCGTCTAGGTTTGTATACGGCCGGGTCTTCAGGCACACATTGATGTGCGGACCGATGATCGGGTGCAACTGCGGCCGAAGCGTTGACGTGTCCGCTATATACAACTGATCTCCGATCGCGTGCGCCTCTTGTGTCGTTGAATACTTGGCGCGTAGCAGCGGCCCGAGTTGGTAGCTGTTGGCGGTAGAACTCTCGGCCGCGCGGTGCATGTTCTTCGCGTCCTCATGGCTGATCGCCTCGCCACTGAAAAACAAGACTTCGTCGATTATGCCGTTGAACGGATCGGCACCGCCACCGGCGTTCAACGCGCCGACGGTCAGCACCGTTTCGCTGAACGACGCGGCACCGCTGGCGGTGATCTCCGGCTTGGCCCCGGCCGAGTTGCCGACGTACCACCGATATGAATTGCCGCCCTCGGACACGAACACGACGGTTAGGTTCCCATCGTCAAACTCTTCGACGCCGAAGCCGAGCCCAAAGCCTAGCGTTCCCGCGCTGTCATACAGTTGGAATATCGGCGACCCGCCGGGCCCCGCGTCTATAATTTTAAGATACAACGAACCGTCAAGGCTGAACACAACGCCCGGCGAATTAGCTGAAGGCATGTGGATGCGCATCACCAACGACCATATCGACGACTCGGTCAGCGGCGACGCGTAGGTGACGTTCATGCGGCCGGTGCCCAGCATGTCGATCGCCGTGTTCGTGTCTCCATTCTCTAGCAACGACGCGGCCGAGTAGCCGACGGTGCCCGCGTACACGCCGTTCAGTACGCTGTTCGTGTCCGTCGCCGTCGCCCCGCTTGACTCATCCAAGCGATACCAGCTTGTGGCGCTGGTGCCCCAGCCGTTCCACGCGCTATCGAAGATCGTCAGGTTTTTCAAGAACATAATCTCGCCGTTGATCGAAGCGATCTGGCGACCGGCCTGCCATGACGTGGTGTCGCTCGATAGATCGAGCACGTTGAGAATGTCATCGTTGTCGGGGATGAACACCGGGCCGCTTGCGATTTCGTCGTTCGTGCCTGACGCCAGCGCCGTGCGCAGCGTGCCACCGGACGCGGCCGTGTTCTGATCGCCCGCCAGCGCGTAGGACGCACCGCCGTCGGCGCTGACGTGGATGCCCGCACCGGCCACGCCTTCGTGTGCCCTGATGCGCAACACGATCACCGCGACCTTTCCGGCTGCCAGTTCCGGCGGCACCTCGAAGAACGTGAACGCGATGTCGGTATCGGGGTCGGCCGGGGCCGGGCTGTCGCCGGGAACACCGGGGTCGTCGTCTCCGGTGTCGATGTCGGACGCCTCGGGCACCGAATAGCTTTCAATCGCGCACCCGAGTTCTACCGCAATCCTGTCCTGCGTTCGCTTGCTGCTTACCACGCGAAGCGTCCCGATATCATCGACGACGATCTGTTGACCGGCCACCAATATGCGGGCCCCGCGTTGGGCTGGCAATCGGATGGTCGACAGGTCTCCCAATATCTCGCCCTCGCGGCGCTTGCCCACGCGGTTAGTCGTGATCCGGTCTGTGACGGTCCGCAACGTGATGATCTGACGCTTGATCGCGCCGCGACGGTCTTGCTCTGATAAGTCTTCGCGCGTTACGTCGTGCGTTCTGAACCTCGGCGCTTTTTGGTATTGGAAGACGATGCGCGTGGCCGGGCGTTCGTCGTGTGTTATATCGAACTCTGCACTTGGCGGGATCAACACGTCATCGCTGAAGTTCGGCGGCGTCGTCCCCGATGAACGGATGGCTATATAAGCCAGCCGCGCCCCGATCTGCGGCATGGCAAAACCAAAGTCGGCCATCAGGTCGGCCGTCACCGCCTCAGACGTGTCGCCGTCGATCAGCAGGTTGCACGGCATGACCTCATCCTCAAGCGTCACGCCCAGCGCTTCCAACGTCGTGTCGTCCATGCGGTCGGCATCGAGCCCCGCACCAAGCGGCCATATCGCATTGTGAAGCTGTAGCATCGCGTGCGCCGGGTTGACTCCAATCTGCGGGCTTTCGTCGATTAGATATTCGCTGTTGTCCAGCGCGTTCGACGGGCAGGTTGATTCGATGTCGTACTCTAGGTTTTCCCACTGCGGCGAACCGCCCAAGCGTTTTTTATCCCACACGACATAGCACAGCAGCGGCCATTGTGAACGGATGCCCAAGCGCGTCTTATGCCCAAGGAACTCGTTTATCGGCTGATCGGTTTCGCCCCAATAGATTGTGAACGATCCGTGCGCCTTGGCGTCGACCACCGTGCCCGACGGCGAACTGTCCGAGTTGATGGGCCCTTGCCAGATGCGTTTGCCGTTCGCGTAAATAGCGTTTAGCACCTGCGACGGGCAAGCCAGTTGATGCCAACTAGCTTCGTTGTAAATCGTGGTCGTGATGTCCTCGCCGCCGCCGATATCTTTGCCGACGCTCCCGACCTTTTCTTGCGTGGTCGAGCGATCGCCGACCCACCCGATCTTAGGTCCGACCATCCGGCGACCGATCACCAGCGGGATCGGCGTGCCGCGCGTAGACTTCGTGCCCGGCGTCTGGTCCGGCGGGATCGTGTCGGATTCGCTCTTACGCCTAAGCAACGCAGACGACGCCAACATGCCGACGCCCATAATCAGCATCGTCATGATGGTCAGTTCAGCCAACACTAGCGGTACAGTCATAGCCAACGCTCCCTATTCGGCACCCGGTAAACGGCGATGATCCGCGATTCCATTACCCCGACAGATGTCCACACGACCTTGCCCGCCCCGCGATACGCGTGCAGCAGACGCCACCGGTCACACCCGGCGATCAAAATATGGGCCTTACGCTCGGGGCTTGCCGGGCTTTCGCCGTAGCTGCCGATCAGGTCTCCCGGCTGGATCGACCCGTCGGTCACCCGCTTGGCCCCCGTCAGTTCGTGCAACGCGGTTATCGTCCGATCGCCGCCGTCGTCTTGGTGTATACCCGCGTCAGGTGCCAGCCGTGGCAGATAGGACGGCTCGGGCCGTCTGAACAGTTCGTCGAACACACCGGCCACAAGACCCACACAGTTCGCTCCTCGCCCCCTCACGGGCGGCACGTTGATATACGGCGTCTCGTGCCATCCATCCAGCACGTCCCGCACGCGGCGTTCTAGGGGCTCTGACAGCGGTTGCCACGTCAGGCGCACCGGGCTGGCTTTTTGCTGACCGACAGGCAAGCCGTGATCTGCCATCACGTCCTGCATGGTTTCGCCTCCGCATCCTTGGCAATCGCTCATAGTTAAGCCGTTTCGTACAGAATTTGCCGGTCGGGCGCACCGAACCCGAACCCGGTGAACCGTGTCTCGTTGTCGTGAACGTCGCGACAGGTGCTTATCGTGCCGTCACAGCCGGGCACCAGCGTCAGCGCCTGCCCAGCCCATTCGGTAGGCGGCTGGCGCGTCAGGCTGAAACGCCCCACGCTCTCGGCCGTCCACGTCAACCCGCCGTCGCTCACCGTGCCCCCGGCCGTCGTCGGCCAAGTCGGTTCGCTCCCGCCGCTCGATCCCCCGTCGGTCGTCACGCGATACCGCAGGCCGGTCGGCGTCGACGCCGGGTTGACCAGACCGTCGATCGAGTAATTGTTCGTCGCCTGCCACTCGGTCGCGCTGGCCTCCCCATCGATCACGCGCCTGATTCGGATTCGTAGGTCGTCGAACTCGACCCATCCGTTGGCCCAAAGTTTGCGCGTAGCAAAATCAACGGTCGTCGCCGACGACACGGTGATGCGGTTGCGCTGGCCGTTAGCGTTAAGCGTCGCATCGTTCGCCGTCTCCTTGATCGCGTCAAGGTCGATCTGACACATCAGCGGGTGCCCTAGCCACGACTGGCAACCGGTCGTCATCGCCATGCCCAGCGTCACGCCAAGGTCGGCCTTGATCCCCTTGATCGTTAGCTCAACCTGCCGCGTCCGCCCCGACGGGTTTCGCCGGGCTGACTTGACGCGACCAAAATAAACCTCGCGGATCGTCCCCGCTTCGTTGCCGATCACGCACTCGAAAACTGTGACGCTCACCGGCGAGTGCGCTAGGCCGGTGCTTAGTCCGTTGAACGGCGCGAGCGATCGCGGCGCTATGATCTTTATCTCAGCGTCTCGCGTTCCCCCGTGCTGCTCTGAAAAGGTGAAGCCCATCAGGTGCGCGCCCTCGCCGTCCGTCCCGGCGCTGACATAGGTGTCGGCCCCGACAACAACATCAGAATCCCAGCGGGCATATCGCTTGATCGTCGGCGATGACCCATAGCTGAATTTAACAAGGTAGGCGTATTGATTCGCCGCGTCGGTGTGCATTACCGTTTGTGCCATTACATCGCCTCCATCATTCGGCTGTGCTTTGCTTCCATCATTTGACTAAACGATTCGATCCGTTCCTCATGCTGCGATAGCTCGGCGTCGGCCGCGAACTGGCTGCGCAATAAGTTGAGCCATCCCCCGGCTAGCTCCCCCCGCTCTTTGTTTCGTATCAAGTGCACGATCTTTAATTTCCGGTCCTCGACCTCTTGCTCGATATCGGTGTAATTGTCGCGCTTGAATATCGGCGTCATCGCGACGCCCAACTCGCGACACACAAGCGCGAGCGTCATCTGCTCAAGGCAACAATTGATCGTCGTTCGATTCATGTGGATGTCAACCGCGTGGTCGAACCAACTGTCGATCGCCTTGCGGTTTTGCTCGCGGCCGATCAGTAGCCAGAACTGCCGGACGTATTCGTCGGCCACGCGTTGATCCTCGATCGACAAGACGGCCACGTTGCCGGGGCTCGGCAGGTCATTCATGTCGATGCCCGCCCACGATGTATCCGACAGGTCGAACCGATCGATCATGAACTGTATGCCCGATTCATATATCGACGTGACGCTGCCCGGACCCTCCAAGTTCGACACGACAACCGGGTGTCGTTCGGGTTCGCCGATTAGTTTCTGTGCGGCGATGAAGTCGATGTCGATGTGCCTGACCGGCCGTTGATCGTAAGCCGCGACCTTGGCGGCTGCGAATAGCGCGGGGTGCACGCCGTCCATCCGTTCGGGCGTCAGCTTGTCGACCCGGTCGTATGGGCAGCCCAGCATGTCGATCAACCACTCGGCCCCGCGATCGTCTGCGACCAGACGCGCCGAACCTTCGATGCGCCTAAGCAGAACGCACGACACGATGGCGCAGCGTGCGAACGCCTCCCACGAACAAAACCCGGCGATCGGGTAAGGCCCGAGCGATGGCACCGACCAAAACGTATGCGTCCACATGGTCATAATGCTGGGGCTCCGGTGTCGACACAGAACGGGCCGAGCAGGTCAACGTGACATATCCAACTGCCGATCCCGCCGTATGTGTAGTTGCAACTGCCTTGAACCGAATCTACATCGGCCACGCCGTCCACGATGGTGATCGTTCCCGTTCCGGTATCCGCACCCGATACTCGTGTGTATACACCTTTGGGCGTGCTCCCCGTCGTCTTGTGGCCTATCCAGATATCGCCGTCTGGTCCGGGTGATCCGGGCGTTTGGCCGTCGGCCGACGTGAACTGAAGTTGCCACACGAACGTGCCGGACAGCGCGGGGAACTCAATCAACTTCGCGCCGGTTAGCGCGCCCCAAATGCTTCGCCCGCCGATCGTCATATCTGGACCGCCGGGCCCGTGGCCGTTGAGCGAATCAGGATCGTTCGCTCTTCTGCGCGATGTGGCGACCCACAGTTGGCACAGGGTCCACGTCGTCGGGAAGTAGGGCACAAACCTGTGAAGCATCCACGGGCTAGGGATGCTCGGGCTAAGCGCCGCGCCGATCGTGTTGACCGGGTAGTTCGCTAGGCAATAGGTACTGAACGGTATTGTGTCGCTTGGTGATTGCGGATGCTCGTTGATGACCGTCGTGTCACAGTCTCCGGGTATAGGCGTCGGCGGGTCGACCGGCTCGCCCTCGCACAACAGCGCGTCGAACGGGTTGTCTAGCGCGGCGGTCGTGATGTCGACGATGTTGCTGATCGTGACCGATTTCTCTTCCAACAGTTCGATCACTTCGACATCGGTCGTCATGTGCTCGGTCGTCGTCCATCGCTCAGTCAGTTCATCGCTGGCAAACCGGCATCGGTAGACGGTGGCCACGCGCGCCACCTGATCCAGCGCCACCACCGGTATAGGCGAATCGAGCCCAATAATCACACCGGTGCCCGGAACGTTGGCCGTGAATGATGCGCCGCGTATGTAAAGCGTTCCATCTTTAAGCCAAACCCCGACGTACGGACGCACCGTCAGGTCATCCAGAACCATGCCGTTATTCTTGACAAGCAACACGGTCGTCGACAGCCCAGACAGTTCCCAATCGGCGACCGGGTCGACAAGCCAAAACGGATACACGCGACCGGCGCGGCTGTCGAAGAACTGCAAGAACCTCCACGCGGCGGCGCGGTTCAGGAATTGCAACGGTAGCGGGATTGATACGCGGGCCCGGCTTCCGTAAAACTGACCGATACGCCCCAGCCCAACCGCGTGATTCGATCCGGCGCGGCTGACATTCCACCCGCTTTGTATGGGCGTCCTGACCGGCAGGTTCAGCACGGGGATGCCATCGTATTCGTCGTACCCGGTGGGCGTCGTGCCGGGTGCCCATAACGCGGGCAGCGCCGAAGCCCCTGCGCTTTCCACACCGATCAGCGAACCGGACACATGACGATCGGTCTGCAACACCGACGACAGGCTCGGCGACAGTTCGGCCTCAATGCAAGGGATCACCCGCCACCCGGCCGGGTACGTTCCTGACGCGAGTGTGATATTCAACTCGTTGTCGGTGACGGTGTTGATGATCCCGCTGCGCGACGTGTCAAGGCCCGGCGAGTTGTTGGGACTATAGGCCAGCGCGTGACCGCCGGTGAAGAACCTGCGCCGCGTCGTGTCACAAGAAAAGTCGGCGTCGCTGACGATATCCGTTTCGGCCGTCGTCATGTCAGGCCAGACCGGCATAAGCACCCGCGTCTGTGCCGCGTGCAGCATCATGTTTTGTAACGCGGTCGCCGTCCTGATCTCCATCGATTGCAACGGCCATTCGACGATGCGGTTCGGCCGACCGCGCAAGCCAATACGTTGCTCGCTTTCCGTCAACGCGCCGACCACGGAAGTGCTCCAAGCGGTTGTGATGTTTATGCCGCCGATCCACGTCGGACGCATGACGTTGTCGTGCCACCGCCACAAGCGCGGATAGACCGGATACCCGGTAGGCGGGGTAGCTGATAAACCTTCGGCGTATTGGCTTGGTGTAACTTGTGTCATATTCCCATCGCGCCCCTAAACTCTGCCGGGTTTTCACCGATCAATCGGATAAGTGACGTTTTTTGTGCGGCCGTCAACTGGTCTAGCTGCGGCCCGTCTGTGATGAGCACCGGCAACACTTGCGTCCCGCCGCCACCACCGCTGCCGACCTGACCGCCCTGATTGAATCCCGAACCGCCCGACGGTCGTGGTGTTCGACTGCGGCTGAACGCCTGCGCCGTGCCACGCGGTAACAGGCGTTGTTTTAGACCCTCGAAAAATCTCGGCCCGTAATGATCGACGGTCGCGCGGTCGCTCATAAACTCGCCGGTCGTTGCCGCGATGAGTCGCGTGTCACGGTTGGGACCACGCACGCCGCCGATGAATCCGCCGGTGTTGAACCCTTGGACCAGCCCGCCACTATTGAATCCGGCGACACCGAACCCGGCGCTTAGCGCACGCAGCACGGCCATGCGAACCAGCATCGTGCCGATGTCTCTCAACACCTGCCGCGCCATGTCCCTAAATCCTTCGCTCATGCTCTTCGTGCCGTCGACGATACCGGTGATCGCATCGGTAAGCCCACCGGTCAGCGAGGTCGTCAGCGTGTCGGCCATCTGGCGACCCTGCGCCGCCGCGTCTGTCGCCTCGCGCCTAAACTGCCGGATGCCAGCGGTGAACCCGCCGGTGAACGTGCGGTCTGACTGTAGCCCCAACTCTTCAAGCCTTACCGTCAACTCCTCAATGTCATCTGAAAGCATGGCGGTGAATCGTTCGTCTTCCGACATGACCTTCAGCTTGGCTAGCGTCGATTCAACGATCGACTTTAACGCCGCGTCTTGCCCCTCGATCGCCTCGCGTGCTCTCTCCTGCGTTATCAGCCCGGCGTCGAGCCTTCGGCTATTGAGTTCAAGAACGCGGCCATGACGCTGCTCTGCCTTCGTCACCTCATCCAACGCGGCCGCTCGCTGCTGATCGAATTTCAGCTTCGCCGTTTCTTGTCCCTGAACGCGCATCAGTTCGGCGATCGCCGACGACGGCAGCTTATCCGTTTGGGCCTGCTTGATCTCCGATCGCTGACCCGCCTGCTGCCTCAGCAGCGCCGCCGCGTCCGTCTGACCCAATACGTCAGCGCTACGCGCACGCAGCCCGAGCCCGAACTGTTGCAACTTGAACACCGCCTCTATCGCGGCCGGTCCCATCTTCTTGAACATGGCCGTCAGGCTGCGGGCTTTCGACCGCATCTGATCTATCATCGCGTTCAGCCTGCTGTAATGCGGGATCGACTTGGCCACATCCTTGCCCGCCTCTTCCGCACCGTCGCCCATTTCATCCACCGCCGCGATGACCTCGGTGACGCCTTCGACGGTCGTCACCTTCAACGTGCCCCATCGCTCGCGCATGCTCTGGATCGCCGCGTTTACTTTCTTGGCCGAATCGATTGTGCCCGATGCAAGCTCTTGATCGACCACCCGCTGAAGCTCGGTGATCTGATCGGGCAGTTCGCCGATCTCATCATTGATCGCCTGAACTTCAGCAAGTAACTCGTTTAGTTCGCGCCGCTGTGCTCGGTCTAGTTTGCGCCCGCCCACGGGTCCGATAGCCTCGCGCATCAGGTCCGTCGACTGTATCCGGCTAGACGTTCGGGCCGGGTCTAGGAAACGATTGGCCAAACTGCTGCCGACCAATCCCTCAAGCCTCAAGAATATATGCTCTCTGTCTTTTTGAGATTGTGACTCTCGACCCTTGGCCCGATCCAACTGCGTGCTTGCCGATGGCGACAGGCCGGGGATAAGGTCAGCCAACGAATCGCGGATAGAACCGCTGAACGCCTCGCCCATCACCGCGCCGACTATCTTGGCCAAGTCGACCAAGCCCAACCCCACAACCTTCAGCACCTCAAGCGCGACATCCTGATACACGCGCAGCGCCATCGCCGCCAAGTCTTCGATTCGTTTCCGCGCGTTCGTCCGACTCTCTTCCGTGGCCAGCGGGTCGAACGCTAGTTTGATCTGACCCGCGATGCTGCTGACCCGGTCATCGATCTGCGCGATGAACGCGGCCAACGAGTCGAAAACGACCGTGAGTTGCTGCGCGAACTTCGTGACCAGTTGGAAGCGAAGGCCCTTGAACGCGCTTGTGATTGCCAACATCGAGTCGGCCAGTTTCTCGACTCTGTCCGCGTCCTGCTGCGTCAGCGTAAGCCCGAACGTATCAGACCGAGCGAACGCACCCCGAACGCCCTCCGGCCCGTTCAGCAGCAATTGCAACAGCGCCGTACCTTCGGCATCGAACAGCTTGAACCCGGCCAGCACACGCGACGGGCTGTCGAGTTTTTGCAACCGGTCGGCGATTAGAAATAACAGTTGCTCGGCGTCTTTAAGTTCGCCGTTAGCATCCTTCAGGTCGGCCGGTGATATGCCGAGCAGCTTGAGCCCCGGCAACAGTTCGCCCCGACCGAAGTTTGCAACCTCGGCCACACGACGCGTCAGGCGCTGCATGGCGATCGACGATTGGCTGAACTCGACGCCCGCCTCTTTGGCCGCGAACGCAAGCCGCGACATGAACTCGGTCGACAGGCCAAGGCGGCGCGATGCCTTGGCGATCTTGTCCATTTCCACGACCGTCCCATTGAATAGGCTGTTTATTTTTCTCAGGACTAAGAACCCTGCGAACGCACCGACCGCCGTCTTGACCAGTCGGTTGGTGCCCTTCATGGCCTTGCCCATACGTCCGAACGCGCTGGTCGTTCTTTTAAGTCGTTTCTCTAGCGTCGCCACCTTCTTCGTCAGCTTATCGACTTGCTTGGTGGTTTTTTCTCCCGTCTTATTCGCGCCCTTAGATTCGTTCCTGAATCCGCGCATGGCCTTCCCGAGCGCGCCCAGCCCCTTAGCTAACGTGCCTTTCAGCTTGGCGCTTAATGTTACTTCGCGTTCGATGGTTTTTTTGGCCACGGCTAATCCTCTTTTTCAAGATGCTTTTCGACGACCCGCGCGCCCTCTTTGCTGTTCGCACCTATGACGCCCATCTGAATCGCCTGCGTCACGTCTTTCATGCGTTGCTTATTCGCGTCCTGCAACAGCATGGCCGTGACCGCAACCTCGCGCAGCGTCGCCTCACAGGCAAGCCATTCGATCGTGCGGCCCGATGCCAGCACGACGGCCGCCAACTCTGCTAGTCCGACGGCGCGGCGACGTCCGCCGGGATTGCTTCGACCAAGCTCTTGGTCGATGGCGCTGACGTGACGTTCGTCTTGTCCTCCGTCTCTTCCTCCGGCATCATTTCCATCAGTTGTTTTCCCACGTCGGACCAGCCGTTCAACCTCCCATCTTCAAACGTCTGCTCGATCATGGCGATCAGCAACGGCGGCACGATGTCGTGCGTGACGCTTGGGTCATTCAGTTCGATATCGACGTGTTCATTCAACACGGCCTGCACGTCCTTCAGAACCGACGGGTCGATCGACTGAATCGCATTGGTCAGCACCTCGGCCTTTTCTTTCAACTGCGCGATGCCCGCTTCGATCGAATCCTCGAACACCTCCATGATGGGGATCATCATGGCCATGTTCTGCATCAGCTTGATAACGACACCGATGAAGTCTGGCGCAATCGAAAACCTTAGCGGGTAAACCCGGACAGATACGCCCTCCGCAACAGGCACATCTTTGTATCGTTTTAGACCTGCGAGCGCTTGCATTTTTGCGGTGTCTTTTGGTATTCCTGACATAGTCTTAATTCTCCGGTGCGGGGTGCGCAGGTGCGAGGTGTAAAAACCGGGCGGACACGCGGCACCTCGCTTCGCGGCCCGCCCGGCGGTCTAAAGACTTATTAACTACCCGACGCAGTCTCAGGCACGTCGCCGTTGATCTGCAACATACGTCCGCTCATCGCGCTGTCGGTGATGTCGGAAAGCACGCGGGCGGTGAAACTCAGCTTGCTGTACTCGGTGGGAGACAGCGTAGCGCCCGAAGGGGTCAAGCTGACTTCGGCCTCGCGCACCGTCTGCTGTGCGTTCTGGCCTCGGCCGTACACGATCATCATCTTGCCCTTGATCGAGTTCCCCGCGCTGTGTGGCTTGATAAGCCGCTTGCCCGACAGGGTGTTCAGCACGGGCGTGATGAGCAGCGTGTCGCCTTCAGCGATGCCACCGCCGTCGATGACTTCGATGATGCCGCGCATCTGCCCCTGATTGTCGTGCCACTTCCAATCGACGCCCTCAGCGTGCGTGGCAATCAACGCGCTGGCGATGTTGAATAGCCAGTTGCCGCTATTGTCCACCACCTTGATGAACCCGCCGGATTCGATCACCGCCGTGTGTGACACGGATGTGAGCGCCGCGCCCGTCGGCTGGTCGAACACCTCTGCCGGGCTGGACAGATACCAGTGCGCAAGGTTCGACGGCGAATGGTTTGCGACTTCGATCTCCCAAGTTTCGTCGATCGACGTGACCGACTCGTCGACGATGCGCTGTATACCACCGTCACCGTCCGGCAGTTCGGTCTTGTTGACTTCAAGCGTAGGCTGTACCGCCTCGCTGATGACACCAAGATCGTACAGCGTCCCCGCCGCATCATCGTCGCGCATTAGATACGCTCGTGATCCGACAATCCAAAAATCTTGATATCTATCTTTACCAATACCCATAGCGTTTCCTTTCGTTATTGGGTGTACGGGTCGTTTCTCTGTGTGAAATAATGAACGCTAAAAAACACGGCCAGCGCAACCGGCCGGTCGACTAAAAAGTTGTCTGTCGTCTCCAAGATCGTGCGCTCGGCCAGCCCGCCGCGACCGATGTCGACCATTAGTATCTTCTCGATGTCCGCGACCAGCGTGTCGACACGTTCGTCGATCGTGACGCCCGAATCCTTGGCCTCTTGAATCGTGCCCTCGATCACATAGTTCTGCATCCACTCGATGCGCTGGCCGAACTCCATGATCGGCGGGTCGTCGCTGATCGTGTCGTTATTGGTGCGGGCCTTGCCCAGCGGGTGAACGACAAGCATGTTGTTTTTCGGGTCGTTGCCGTCGACCTTCACACGCTCGATCGTCGCGTCCTGTTGGTAGCCATTGGCTATCGTGATGCCCGCTAGCGTCGTGGCAATCTCATCTGTTATTTGTGTGACGATTGGCTTGGCCATCACTTACCGCCTTTCAGTACGGCGACGATGCGCCCATCGATCTCGCTGTTGATGTCGTCCGCATATCGCTTGCGTTCCTTGCTTATCCATTCCTGACGCAGCAGCACGCGGCCGATGAGTGTCGGGCCGACGGTCCCGATGGTAGTCTTGCGACCCACACGCTTGCCGTTCACATACTTGCGGGACATCACGACCTTTTGGCCTTGCTCGCCGCCTAAGCCCTTCGTGCTGAACTGGATGAAATGCCCCTTGTGCAATTCAACCGGCCCGTCCTTGCGCGGCTTGGCCCTGACGCCCGTCTTGTTCTGCCGCGTGCCTTTGAAGCTGATTAGGTTTGGTGCGCCAGACTCTTTTATTCGGATGCGTGACGACGGGCTAGCGCGGGTTGGCGTCTTTGTGATCTTGACCCGGCTATTGATACTGGATTTCTTAATGTTCAGGATCGTCAGCGCTTGCACGATGATTCGCTTGCGCGATGACTTGGTTGCCGCTCGCAGCGACTTGGTGATGATCGCCGGTGTTTTGCGCGCCAAGCGTCCGAGACGACTAATTATGTCGTCTAACCCTGATAGGTCGACTCGGATGTCTTGACTAAAATCGGCCATTATTATCTGTCCTGATGTCTGTTGCCCAATTGGTTTTGAAGCTGTACGACCTGCGATTTATAAAGCTGGAATTTCAGCTCTATGTTCTTACGCTCGCGGTTCCAATCGGACAGCGTGAACCGTCCGGCCGTCGCGTCGATTATGTCCGATCTCAGTTCCCTGCGCGTCGCGTTCTGCTCGTTCGTATACTTGAACAGTTGGCCCGTGGTCGACGCTAGCTGCTCGGTGTGCGACGCCAGCGTTCGCGAGTTGCTAGGCACCTGACGCTCTAGCGTATCTACCACAATCATCCGCGCGTCAAGGTTCGCGATGTTCATGTCGACTTTTTTGTCGAGCGAATACACCTGTTGGACTAGCCATATCTGCAATGCGAATATCGACATGACGCTGAACTTGACGATCCAATCCGGTACGTTTAGACCTGGCATCCGTGCAACCTTTCTAAGTTATGCGAGTATGACGCGCCACATCCCTGCGACGTTGCCGTCAATCTCTGCGATTGTGTACTCGGTGTCAGGGTCTCCCCCCAAGATGTCACCGCGCGCTAGTTTGATCCTCCCTGTCGCCGCGTCGATATCGGGTAAATCCGTTTTCCTTATCTCGACGATCGTGCGAGTGTGCGCCGAGTTGCCCGCGTCCGACACGTTGATCTTTTCCCGGTGAACCGCTGGTGCCACCAGCGGCACGCCGCTCGGCCTTGCGTTGTCGTAATACGTCACGTCCTCGCCGTGAACGGACGCCAGCGCGTCGGTTCCGAACATGTCAAAGATGGCGTCAAATGACGACATGATTCACCCCCGCCTGCTCGGCGTATGTCTTCCAGATGCGTGCCAAGTAGTCCACACAACCGCCGTCGCCCTTCAGCTTGTCCGCAAGGCATCGCTGCCGCAGCCTGCCCTTGACGTGCACGACCCGCGTGTCGTCGTCACTGAACCGGCACCACGTTTGATCGACCGAGTTCCATATCTCACACGGCAGCGTGTCCGCCTTAATCAACTTTTGATCTTGCAACAGTTCCCACAACGATGCCTGATTCACGCCGCCGAACCCTTCAAGCAAAGACTGACACCGCTGCCAGTCGGTAGCGATCGAACGGTTGAGCGCGACCCACGCGTCGAAGAACGAACGGACGCTCTCGCTGTTGCGGATGTATAGCGCTCCGCCGTTTAGTGGGATGCGGCCGGGTCGGACGGTGTAGGCCAAGTCGCCGTCGAACAGGTCGAACGCCGGGGCTAGGTCACCAAGCACGATCGTGTCCGCGTCTAGGATCACAAGCTCGCCGTCGTGTTCGTTTACCGCATCGCGCCACCGTTCTAGCTTATAGGTGTTGTGCGTCACGCCCGCCTGAACGCCGTCGAACTTGTAGTCGGGGCCCACGTCGTCATAGATGAACGTGTCGGCCGTCGGGCAGTGCCGGGCGATGGAATAGGCCAGCACGTCAACGAACGGCCTGAAGTCTTCACCGAAGTATTCAACGATGATTTTCATTGTGCCACCGCCTGCGGTTCGGCCGCACCTGACATACATTTCCACAGGTTGGCCAGCCGGACCATCGGCGAACCGTCTTGTTTGTATTCGTCCATAAACAGCATCTCGCGCAGCGCGCCCTTGTAGTGCACGACGTTCGCCGTGCCGTCGTAGTGCTGCCACGTTTCATCGACGCTATTCCACTTGATGCAATCGAACTTGCGGAAGCGGACGCCCGACGACTCTTTCAACAGCAGGCCGAGCGACGCCTGATTAACCCCGCCGTACTTACGCAGCAACCGGCGAAGGTTGTCCGCGTCGTTCATGATCTTCATGTTTCGATCGTACCAATCGTTTATGAACTGGATCGCCGCGTCGGTGCCTCGAACGAACACGACGCCGCCGTTCAGCGGGTGTCGGCCGGGGCGCGGCGTGTAGCCGATATCGAAGTCGTGAACGAACGCCGGGGCGAGGTCGCCAAGCACCAGCGTGTCGGCGTCCATCAGTACGATATCCTTGCCCGCGTTGTCGTTGACCGCATCGCGCCACGCACGCAGCTTGATCGTGTTCCATGCGGTTTCGGGTTTGTAGCCGCGAGACAGCCACGGCTCGCCCGACGGCTGCGCCTCTTCTAACAGGCTGATCTCGGCCGACGGGCAGTTGATCCCCGCGCTGTATTCCCACGCGCGGGCCAGCTTACGCCAACGACTGTCGCCGAAGTAGTGGGCGAACATCATCACGCGGCCGCACCCCCCTTGTTATTCTTTTCGTCGATACCGCGTGCCAACGCGTGCCAGTGGTCAACCACATGCTGCACGTTCGGTTTTAGGTTTTGCTCGATCAAACACTTGCGTTCGTTGACCGGGATGCCGACGGTGTCGATCGTGTCGATCGTCTGCCGCAGCTTGCCCTTTAAGTGAACGACTCGCGTGTCGTCGTTGATGTCGTTCCACGTCTGATCGACCGAGTTGTATTTTGCACACGGCAGTTCGACGACCCCGCTATTCCCCAACGCCAGCGACGCAAGCGCCGCCTGATCGACAGACGCCCAATCGCGGATCATGCGGTCAAGCCGGTCGGTGTCGCCGTGTAGTGCGTGCTGCGTGTCGTTGTGCCAGTCGTTGATGAACTGTCGCGACTTGCCGTTCAGATGTGCGTACAGCGCCCCGGCGTTGAACCTGAAGCGTGCGGCGCGGGCGGTCACGCCGATCGGGTTGTTTGGGTTGACCCGGCCCACACCGTCCATCGTGACCGGGCTGTCACGGAACGCATCCGATAGATCGCCGGTCACGATCATGTCCGCGTCGAGAAACACGGCCGGGCCGTCGGGCAGGCTCATCGCCATATCGCGCCAGCTTTCGGCCTGACGTGCGTGGGCCATCAGGTCCGGCCGCAACGCCCGGTGATAGTCTGGCTTGGGCACGTCTCGCAAGTGCTGTGTTGCGGCCGGGCAGTGCTCGGTGATGCTGGCCGACAACACGGACGCATAACGCTTCATGCGTGCGCCCCAATAGGTGCAGACGATGTTGAGTTCGTTAGCCTTGCTCATACCGTTACCCCCCAATCGATCGGCTTGACGTAACGCAGGATCATCGGCTCATCCGGTGCGAAGTCTCGCACGACGCTGAATGATTCCGCGTGGGCTTCCAGCCAACGGGCGTGAATCGAATAGCGGTCGTGTTCGGCCGAGCCCACGTCGTATCGTTGATAAAAATGGTGATCCATAAACGCGACTGTCGTGACGCCCGGTATCCACGCCTTGGCGAACGTCATGATCGTCGGCATGAACACCGCCTCATACTTGCAGGCGTCGAGCACAAACAACTCGATCGGTTCGACGGCCGACCACTGCGCCCGCTCGATGCGACCACGGTGCGGCGATACCATCCGTGCGTGATCGCCTAGCAATTCCATCAGCACGCCCAACGTGTTCTGACCGTCTTCGATCGGCACACCCTGACGACCGGCCTTGCCACACTCGGCCCCGTTAGCTTCCCACCGATCGTAAACGTGAATCTTTCGGTCATACCCCGCACTCACAAGACCGTCGCACAGCGCGGCGGTCGTAGCGCCCAGCCATGCGCCGCACTCGACGACCGAGCCTTGGCCCGTCCACTTGGCGGCAAGCTCTGTCATGTACGCCTGAATCGAATCGGGCAGCATCGACGGTATTTTGGTGGCGTGTGTCATGCGGCACCCCGCTTCAACTCTTCGCCAACCCACCGGGCTAGGTTCGCCGGGTCAAGCTGTGCGGCCATGCGCGTGTGATTGTGGCGTCGCTCGGGCAACCACTCATCCCACCGGGCCACCACGTCGCTGACTACCGACTCAAGGTTCGACCAGTCATACGCACACGGCGCGAACGTGCCGGGCTCGAACACATCGCCCAGCGTGTTCAGGCGGTAGGGCATGGGCTTGACCAGCACGCAACCGGCAAGCATGGCCTCGATGTCTCGATAACACAGTTCGCCGTTCCCCCACGGGCTGACGACGACCCGCGTATCCATCAGCATCTTGTCATAGCTGGCCCGGCACATCGTTCGGTCCGGGCTGACCTTGACCGACAGACGGCCACACATCGCCTCTAACGCGTCGCAGCACGATCGCCTGTGTTGCTCGACCGCCGGGTGATAAGGCCCTACGCGTCCAGCAAACGACACGTCGATCGATCGTGGGGCCGACAGGTCGACCTCGATGTTGGCCCATCGCGCCATCAGCGGGTAATGACCATAGTGGGGCCCCGGTCGTACTTTCATCGCGTCGGCCGTGCTCAACACATCGACCGGCTTATTGTCCGCATGATCGCCCATCAGCGCGACGTGCTCGCGGATGTGGCCGCAACGCGTGCGCTCGATCGGCAGCGACGCGATCTTCCACGCGGCGAATACAGCCGGGTGCGCGACAGCCTTGCGCGTCCGTGCTTGGGATGAATCAATGCGTTCTAACAAGATGACGCTCCGGTCGGGCAGCCGGTTGAGGTGCGGCGCGGTTGCAAAATTCTGGTGTACTATCCAACGGTCGGCAGCGCCGGGTACGGGCTGGCTGTCTGCCGCTTCATTAACCTGTATCCCAAACCGATCAAACAACCCGTAAGCACGACGCA
>NVVJ01000100.1 GCA_002402175.1 SAR86 cluster bacterium | reverse complement strand
ATTGCGATTCTGTTTTGTAGCTTTTCATAGGTAGAATTTGTTGAATTTCCGTTCTTAAGCGAAAGCGCCACGCTTCACCACCAGACGTTTTATCATCAGGCCTGGCTACGATTTGCTCACCCGCTCAATAGCAAGTCACGTTACCGCTTATCTTCGAACTAGTCGAGTGTCTGGCGCGCGCCTTCGGCAGAATGTTGCAACAACACATATCGCCAGCCTATTATCTATCGTATAGGATAGACAATAGGCTGATAACACTCATTCGCCCGTAGCGGGATCTGCAAACATCACCATGCAGCCATTGCAGTCACGAATCATAAACGCGCGCATTCCCCAAGGCATTACTTCTGGCTTTGATAAAATCTCGACACCTTTGCCGCTGATATCTGCAAAGAGTTCATCCAGCTCAATTGCATACAAGGTCATGTAAGACGTAGTCGGCGCAACAGGTTCTCCTTTGGAAAAATGAAACGCCGTAGTGCCAGCCAAAACTGAGCCGTGAATCACCGGGTCGCCCCAGGCGAATTCAATTTGTAACCCTAACTGGTCTTGATACCAGCGCAGGGTTTTCTCTACATCATCTACATTAATAATGGATGACGCGTTACGAATTCTTGTGGCATTTCTGGCATTGGCATCAAAACTTGGCGCTGACATAGGTATTTCCTCTGTGAAGTGTATAACTGATAGACTGACTATAATTTGAAATATCAGGAGTTAATATCATAAATCGGCCATATTTTACTCCAGACTGGACATCTTTGGCCCAAAGCGATGCTCCGAAGCCTGTTTACGTAAGGGTGTTTGAATATCCCAATGGCTATGTGGGCAACTTCCATCGCCATCGCCTGGCGCAGTTAGTTTATTCAGTTCGGGGTATTGCCTCGGTTATCAGTGACGGGAAAGAGCTTGTAGTTTCCCCTTTTCAGGCGGTTGCTATTCCAGCCTGGAGTTTGCACCGAGTTTCAGCCACTGGAAATGCACTACTACATGGAGTTTTTATTGACCCCCATGTATACCCTGCTGCCATTGGGGAATTGAGTCAGGTGACAATCACGCCACTATTACATGAGCTAATCAAAGAGGCCGGTAAACATTATTACGACTACGATAATGACAGCATTATCCACCACATGTTAAATCTTGTTGTTGAGCTAGTAGACAAAGAAGAAACGACTCAGCCGGTACAGGCACTGCCCATAATCAAAAACTCACGTATTCGTAGGGCGATAAAAAAATGTGAATTCCAAAACCTCTCAAGTAACGAGATATCAAAACACGCCGCCTACTCCAACAGGCAATTCAGTCGACTTTTTAAACAGGAGACAGGGATGACATTTCGACAATGGCGCGCTATTTATTTGGTACAACATGGAATGCGACACTTAGGTAAAGGAATGTCGGTGACGGAGGCTGCCGAAAAACTGGGGTTTTGCTCGTCTAGTGCTTTTATTACTGTGTTTAAGCGGCATGTTGGTTTTACTCCGGCATTGATGAAGCTAGCAATTAAGTACTAACCCATTGCCGCAACAAATTATGATAAACCGCCGTGAGCGGAACCAGTTCTTTGTGATCAGAATTCTCTATTCTTATCCTTTGCAAAGACATATCCATGTCAAACAGTAGCCGGCGTTGCTCGTCGCTTCTTACCATACTCTCCAGCCAGAAAAACGAAGCCAGGCGCCTGCCGCGAGTGACCGGGGTAACATGGTGCAGACTGGTCGATGGGTATAGCAACATATCCCCTGCTGCCAATTTTGCTTTGTGCGTGCCATAGGTATCTTCTATGACCAGTTCCCCACCTTCATATTCATCCGGCTCAGAGAAAAAAAGCGTCATTGAAATATCCGTGCGTATTTTAACTGGCGTTCCTTTGACATAGCGCACAGCATTGTCCACGTGAGCACCAAAGGCATGGCCATTTTGATAACAATTAAACAGAGGAGGGAATATTTTACAGGGCAAGGCCGCTGACATAAAAGTTAACTGAGTAGCCAGCGAACCTAAAATCATGTCCCCCACTTCTCTCGCCGCCGCTGATTCTTCCGGTAGCTGTATATTATTTTTTTCCTGCGAAGATTGATAACCGGCCGTTACATTTCCATCAATCCATTCTGCTGCTTCTAACACGGCGCGACCGTGAACCAACTGTTCTTTACTTAATACCGAAGGGATTTTTAATAGCATAATATGTACCTGTAATAAAAAAATGAGACAAATCGATCCCACTCGACTTGCCCCATTCACGCTACTACTCTAAGGGAGAGTTAGAAGGCGTAATGTGCCGACAGGCTGAAATACCGACCTGGGCCAGGAACAAAGTGTCCACCCCCAACCAGGTCAGCGTAACGCTCGTCGCCAAGATTACTGCCATTAAATTGTAAACTTAACTGATCAGTGGCCTGCCAGGAAACCATGGCATCAAACACTTGATAGCTAGGTGCTACGCGAATACCGCGAGACGAAGTCCCGTTGGTCCGGTCATCCACATACTCGCTACCAATGCCCATAGACAAAGTGTCAGACATCGAATAGCTCAACCATAAGCTCAGTGAATACTCTGGAGTGCGAGGTAATTCAAGACCCTCCAGATAAGCATCAGCGCCGTTGGCTTTGGTTATTTCACCTTTTTGATAGGTGTAACCAGCGGCAATAGACAGCTTGTCAGTAATCTGCCCAAACGCACTCAGCTCAAGACCATTTACAGTCTGCTCACCATCGAGTGTATTAGCGCTGGTGTTTGTTCCAGGAGTTACTGCAGTGCCGCCATCAAAAGGATCATCGGTGCGAGCATTAGTTTTTACGGTATGAAAAAGTGCAGCACCTGCCAACAGGCGGTTATCAAATAGCTCCCATTTGGTTCCCAACTCAAAACCAAGGCTTTCTTCAGGGTCCAGATCAGTTTCGTTGTCGCGCGTGTTAGCAGTCAGATCTTCTGCTGCCGGGTTAAAGGATTTTCCTACGCCAAAATAAATTGTGGCATTGTCTTGAAGCTTATACACCGCGGCTGCATTCCAACTCAGCATGCTATCGTCGCTATGCAATGTATTGGAACCGGAGACTGTTTTGTTTTTGTAACTCTCCCAACGGCCACCAGCATTGATTTCCCATCGCTCACTTAAAGTAAGCGTGTCGAAAACATAGATAGCCCTGGTTTCTCCTGCACCCGTATTCGGTGCCGCACCAGTACGAGTATAGCTACCCGTATAAGCAAGCGTGGGTTGTGGATTCAAAAAGTCATTAGGCAATCCATTAACCAGATTATCTGTGCCATTGGGAGTTTCGCTCCAGCGAATTTCCTCTTCATCGTAATACTCAGCACCTATACTTAATTCATGCCCAATGTTGGCGGTATCAAAGGCGGTAGTGTAAGCCGCCTGCAAAACCGTCATATTGTTTTCTTGATCACGAGGCTTTTCGTCGTCCCAGCGAATAAGAATAGGATCAGGATACACACCACCAGAACTCACGAAACGCGGAGCAGTGGTTAAAGAATGCCTGTCGACTGTTGCCTGTCGCGCCTGAAATCGCAGAGTGCTATTAGGAGTCAAGTCTCTTTCATAGCGCGCCGTGAGTGTGGTTGCTCGAATATTTTCGAAATCACGATGCACGTTGCCGTAGAAATTATCGAACAGAGAAGTCGGTGGAGGAGCAAGTGCGTAGGATTCATACCCAGGCAGGCCAACGGGAACCCATGGCAAGCCATAATCAGGCAGCCTGTCCTGATCCTGAAATTCAGCGGTAAAACTAAAGCGGGATGCGGTATCCAGCCCAGTGGCAAAATTCACTGCAATCGCCTGCATTGCATTTTCGACTTTATCGCGGCCCGCCACCTCACCGTCGGTGGATAGAAGATTTATACGAAACGCGCTGGTTTCTCCAACACGAAAATTAGTATCCAGAGTAAAACGATAGTCGTTTTCACTACCAGAGTCGTAACCTACTGAGGTAAATCTATCGCTGCGTGCTGTCTTCTTTACCAGGTTCACACTTCCGCCTACCGAGCCACGCCCAGAAACACTCGAACCCGGTCCCTTGGATATTTCTACACCTTCGGTGTTATAGGTATCTCTTGAGTATCCGGCAATATCACGAATACCGTCGGCGAATATGTCAGTGCGAGCACTAAAGCCTCGAATTGTCATACTATCGCCAGTAGGTGTTCCGCCCTCACCCGCGGCCATGGAAATACCAGGCACGCTGCGCAGCGCATCGCGCAGATTATCAACGCCGCGGTCACGCATAACCGACGCCGAAATAATGGTGAGTGTTTTCGGTGTTTCTATCAAAGGCTGGCTATATTTAAACGATTGCGCGCGATCAATACGGTATCCCTCTTCGGTATTGGCCCCTACGGTCGTTGTTTGTAGCTCAACCTGAGCAGCTACCGTCATGCTCGCGGTAGATAGAACGATCAGGCTAATGGCCTGGGCCAGACGATTTCTGGCGCAACTTTTTATGTTCAGAGGCTTACTACCCAATTTGGGTTCTATTAAATGGTGAATACTCTCTTGCATGTTTTTCTCCTGTGGAAAGAAAAGTGTGACAACAATTTTGAGTTCTACTTCAACGTCAAACTAAAAGAACACAACGCCTGAGTGGAACTACCAAATTACAACAATACAAATGGTAATGCGAATCCTTCTCATTTGCAATAGTATTTTTGTTTGTCTATACTCCCCGTCTCTGAATGTTGCACATCATCAACCGTGAACATTGTTCAAAGAAATTCAAATCAAAGGAATTTGGAATTTACGACGAGATCTTGCGCACCGTACTGAAATTTCCAATTTTGGTCATAGCCGTCACTGTGGCCATATAGATAAATCAGCACCTAACGCATGATCTCGCCGTAAAACCAAACAAGGCAGTTATTAGTATGAACACCGGCAAGACTATTAGATTTTCCAGAGCGAGCCGACTGCGCAGCCCCTCTATGTCGCTATCACTTCTGCTGTGCTTTGCATTGGCTGCGCTTTCGCCCGAGCTTCGCGCACAGACATCCAATGTTCAGGCTATGCAGGAGCTAGTGCAACGTTGGATAGTAATCGAGCATCAGGAGACAGCTCTGGTAACCAACTGGCAGCAGCAACAACAAATTCTGCAACAACGCTTGCAACTTCTTGGAGAGGAAAAAAATCAGCTGAACGCAATCTTGTCTGACAACAGCAGCGACTCCGATACTGTTAACCAGAGGCGGCTGTCTTTGCTGGAATTACAAAACACCATGGAAAATGATC
>NVVJ01000028.1 GCA_002402175.1 SAR86 cluster bacterium | reverse complement strand
AATCGCTGCATTGAGATCTTGCGCAGAGTCAGGAATAAAGTCTGTGCTACCCATTGCATAGTAACGACGTGGAACACCGAGGAAACCCAGATAATGCATCGGCAGGTATATCGCGTAGGTGCCAAGGAAAGTAAGCCAGAAATGTGCTTTCGCCAGACCTTCATGGAACATACGGCCGGTGACTTTCGGGTACCAGTGATACAGCGCCGCAAATAACACCAGTACTGGTGAAACACCCATTACCATATGGAAGTGAGCAACCACGAAATAAGTATCAGAAAGTGGTAAATCAATAATCACATTGCCCAGGAACAAGCCAGTTAAGCCGCCGTGAATAAAAGTGAAGATAAAACCGATGGCGAAATACATGGGGGCATTTAGACGAATGTCGCCTTCCCACAATGTAAGTACCCAGTTATAAACTTTCAGTGCCGTTGGAACGGCGATAATCAAAGTAGTTGTAGCAAAGAAGAACCCAAAGTAAGGATTCATACCACTTACATACATGTGGTGAGCCCACACAACAAAACTCAAAGCACCAATAGCGATAATTGCCCATACCATCATCCGATAGCCGAATATGTTCTTTCGTGCGTGAGTAGACAGCACGTCAGACACCAGACCAAAAGCAGGCAATGCCACAATATAAACTTCAGGATGACCAAAGAACCAGAATAGATGCTGGAAAAGAATTGGGCTACCGCCACCGTAATCAAGTGGTGTGCCTGCTTCAATAATCGCTGGCATAAAGAAACTAGTACCAAGGAGTGTATCGAACAGCATCATAACTGCAGCGACTAATAAGGCAGGGAATGCAAACAAACCAAGAACTGTAGCCGTAAATATTCCCCATACTGTCAGTGGCAGACGCATCATGGTTAATCCACGGCAGCGATACTGCAATACAGTAGTGACGTAGTTAAGACCACCCATAGTGAAGGCCACGATAAACACAGCTAGCGAAATAAGCATCAAAACAATGCCGGTATCATTCCCCGGGGTACCAGCCATCGAAACCTGCGGCGGATAGAGTGTCCATCCCGCCCCGGTTGGCCCATCGCCTACAAAAAAACTGCTCATGAGAATAATTACCGACAATAAATATACCCAGAAGCTCAGCATATTCAGAAACGGAAATACCATGTCTCGTGCACCGCACATTAGCGGGATGAGGTAATTACCGAAGCCTCCCAGAAACAATGCCGTTAGTAGATACACCACCATAATCATGCCGTGCATGGTGACCGACTGGTAATAGGCGCTTGGGTCAATTAAATCAAATGACTCTGGAAAACCCAATTGCATGCGCATTAAAAGCGACAACACTAATGCCACAAGTCCAACAGCTATCGCCGTACCGCCATATTGAATAGCGATTACCTTGTGATCCTGGCTCCAAACGTATTTTGTAATCCAGCTCTTCGGGTGATGGAGCTCCATCTCTTGATCGGCTAGTGGTACGTAAGCCATTAAAACCTCCTAACGTTATAAAC
Source organism: SAR86 cluster bacterium (assembly GCA_002402175.1). Lineage (GTDB taxonomy): Bacteria > Pseudomonadota > Gammaproteobacteria > Pseudomonadales > Pseudohongiellaceae > UBA9145. The sequence goes on along the minus strand of NVVJ01000028.1, from coordinate 41,663 downwards.
TTTGTATCAGCCATTTATGGCTAAATTTGTTGAAAATCTTTTCTTAACTCAAATAAATCAGGCCAGCTTTATCTCAATGTATTGATATAAGCTGCCACGTCTTCAATTTCTTCAATGCCAGACATTGCCGTAGACATGCCAACCATTTGTTCGCCATAGGCATCGTTTCGGTGTAAACCGCGAATACCTGCTCGGAAATTACTTATCTGAGTAACAAAATACCAATCGCTCATGCCTGCAAGCTTCGGTGCATCTGTGTACCAGGTACCGTCTGCATTATCGAGATGACAGGCTGCGCAGTTACGACTGTAAATACTGGCGCCATTGTCAATATCACCGCTTACAGTTTGTGCTGCCGCGACATCTGGAAGAGACGCTATATACGCTGCCATATTGCGAATCGCATTATCATCTACCAGAGTTTGTGCCATGGGAGCCATAGCCTGTCCGTTAGTATCGCCTTCGCCACCGCGGACGCCTGATTTGAAGTACTTAAGTTGTCGTTCTATATACCAGGCTTGCTGACCGGCCAGTTTAGGACCGTTTAGTGCCTGATTGCCTTCACCCTGAGTACCATGACAAGTTGCGCACAGAGCAAATTGCGCCTGGCCCGCTGCAATATTCGGCGCTGCCATTGCCTGAGTTTCAGCGAATGTAGGTTGCTGTGCCAGCCATGCGTCGTAGTCTTCTTGCGTGTCGATCACAACAGCACCACGCATGACGAAATGGCCAATACCACACAATTCTTCGCACAAAATATCGTAAGTGCCAACTTTAGTAGGCTCGAACCAGAGATAGGAAACCATGCCCGGCACCAAATCCATTTTTACGCGAAACTGCGGCACGGTGTAATTGTGCAACACGTCATTGGAGCGCAATAAGGCTTTAACCGGCTTTCCAATAGGAAGATGCATGTTGGGTCCAAGAACAACGATGTCGTCCTGGCCGCGCGGATCTTCAAGGTTAATACCAAAAGGGTTAGCCTCTGTTACCAGTTGAGTTTCGGCATAACCCAGCTTGCCGTCTGCACCTGGATAACGAAAAGCCCACTGCCATTGCTGGCCCATGACCTCGTACTCCGTTGCATCCTCAGGCACTGTGACAAATGCAGCCCACACAAACAAGCCGGGCGCCAGCATCGCAACAACACCAATCGCGGTAACCACAGATAAGCCGACTTCGAGTTTATGATTTTCTGGCTCATAAACCGCCTTATGGCCTTCCTTCTGGCGAAAGGCGTAAATACAGTAGGCTAAAAACAGGTTACACGCGACAAACACAAAGCCGGTTACCCAAAAAGTAACATTCATTGTGAAGTCGATGGATCCCCAATCGACTGCGATATCCGTGAACCACCATGGGCTGGTAAAGTGGAAAACAATCGATCCAATAACCAACAGAACAATAACGACCGCTAAAGCCATAAACCCGTATTCCTTCTAAAATTTACAAACGTGTTCCAGCGGGCGGGGCGATTTCGCCAAGCCATGCTGAAAAATTAATTAATTGTATTCATCGCGTTCAGGGAGCCAGACTTGAGGTAAAACCTCAATTTAATTATCAAGTAACATCTTTGTATTACTCAATAAAAAAGATTGGCCCCAGTGATATCCTTAATAATTCTTGTTATCTGGGGTGGGTAGCTACGCTTCTTTAAACGCTCGAAATTCATCGATAATTCAAAGAGAATTCCCACTCTTCACGCGCACCGGAATGCTATAGAAAATTGCCTACCTCCGCAAGGAGTTTTGACCCTGAAATCAGGTAAAACTTGCGCGAAATCAAGCATTTTTGACAGTTTCCTGTCATCAACGATTGCTTGTCAAAAAATTGACAGTTATCAGTCTAAAAACTTCATCAAAGTGATCGTGGAAACCTGATCAATAATCTTGAGATTGACTGCCAAACATGTTTGAATGCCCGCGCTCTGAAATGAGAGCGCAGACTGTTGATTGGAAGTGCTATAATTTAGCTTACGATCCGCCTGATCTACACATCAAATCTAATACTATCGAAAATTGACCCGTGACTGATATTACTTCAAACCGTACAACTGCCAGCTGGCGCGATTTCTACGAAATGTGCAAGCCTCGGGTTGTACTGCTAATGCTATTTACCTCATTGGTGGGTATGTTTTTGGCGGTGCCTGGCATGGTTCCACTAAATATACTGATTCTGGGTAATTTGGGCATTGCATTGGTGGCGGGCTCAGGCGCAGTGGTCAACCATCTAATTGATCGCAAGATTGACGTAATGATGAAACGCACCCATAACCGGCCGATGGCCCAGGGGCGAATCGAGCCTTTGCAGGCAACAATATTTGCCGTCGTTATCGGCGTTGTTGGTATGACCATCTTGATACGTTGGGTTAACCCCTTGAGTGCCTGGCTAACATTGGGCTCCTTTGTAGGCTATGCCTTTATTTACACCGGTTATCTAAAACACGCTACGCCACAAAATATTGTCATCGGCGGGCTGTCGGGCGCCATGCCACCATTACTTGGCTGGTCAGCGGTAACGGGAACCATAGATGCCGATGCTCTGGTTCTGGTTTTGATTATATTTGCCTGGACTCCCCCACATTTCTGGGCCCTGGCGATTCACCGAAAAGACGAATACGCAAAATCTGGCGTGCCTATGCTGCCAGTTACCCATGGTGAGTTTGTCACCAAAGTACATATTATTATCTACACGCTAATGCTGGTTGTGGTCAGCATCATTCCATTCCTCTCCGGAATGAGTGGTTTGCTCTATCTGATAACCGCGCTGGTATTGGGCGCTGGTTTCATTGGCTGGTCAGGGGTGCTTATGTTTAAGCCCAAGCCCAGTACTGCCATGGATACCTTCCGTTATTCTATAGTCTACCTGGCCGTGCTTTTTGTCGCCTTGATAGTCGATCACTACCTGGTTTAAATTCACATCAGTCTGATTCCGGACATCCCATGAAACTAACCCGCCGAGCAAAAGGTGCCCTTATAGCCTTTGTTCTTTTCGATCTGGCGCTGCTTGTCTTCATGCTGGATCTGTTTCAGCTAAGAGCTGCACATGAGTCCGAGCTCGCCCTGCGTGAACTGGGAGTAACCATTTTCCCTGAACCTAGAAGCCTGACTGATTTCAAATTACAGGATCATCATGGCAATGCTTTCACGCGCGAAGATTTTATCGGCAGCTGGAATTTAGTGTTTTTTGGTTTTACTTCCTGTCCGGATATTTGCCCGCTGACCATGGCTGAACTCAAACAGTTTTATGAGGCGCTGGATGTTGCGGAAGAGGATATCCCGCAAATCATTCTGGTGACCGTAGACCCAGCCCGCGACACAGCGGAAATGATGACAAGCTATCTTAGTAAGTACAATGAAGACTTTATTGGCTTAAATGGCGATGCTGAATCAATTTCAATACTAGCCAAGCAATTGTATGTTGTTCATTCAGTTGACCTGGGTGGCGAAACAGTCGAGTCACATAATCATACCGAAGATTCCAGTACCTCCGACACCTCCAGCCCCGCAAATGATTATCTAATAAATCACAGTGCGCATATCTCAATCATTAGTCCAGCAGGTGATTATTTTGCGGTGATGCGCGCACCTCATAGAAACCAGGATATCGATGAGGCCTTTCAGCAGATCATATCTTTCTAGATAAGCATATTTTGAATAACGCTACATTAGAGCGTTTACACAGCCACTTAGCCTTATCCCCTTGCCGAATTTGATCCTCGCAAACTTTGTGTGAAATAAAGCGCTAGAAATATCAGGGTTGCTACGATGACAATAGTTGGCCCCACCGGCACATCGAAATAGAAAGCACAGCCCAGCCCCAAAACCACAGAAAGCACACCAATACCACTGGCTTTAATCGCCATTTGTTCCGGGGTTTCGGCAAGATGTCGTGCCGCTGCCGGAGGAATTATTAGCAGAGAAGTCACTAATAAAACACCGACTATTTTCATAGAAACCGCAATGGTTAAAGCAATTAACATGACAAGAATTAGATTGAGCCTGTTCACGTTCAGGCCTTCTATTTTTGCCAGTTCTGCATGCACCGTTATTGATACCAAATCGTTCCAGAACACATAAAGTGTACACGACACGATGAGCACAACCGCTAATGTCCATATAAGATCAGCATTTGAAATAGTAAGAAGCGCACCGAATAGGTAGGCCTCCAGATCAACTCGAACAGAGTCAGCCATGGCCAGTACCACAATACCAAGAGCGAGACTGCTATGGGCAAGAATACCAAGCAGGGTATCGGTGGACACAGATGAACTGCGATTTAAAACAGTAAGAATAAAAGCAAATAACAAACAACAAATAATAATACTTAGCTGCGGATTACTACCTGTAATCAAACCAATTGCAATGCCAAGCAAGGCAGAGTGTGCGAGGGTATCGCCAAAATAAGACATCCGGCGCCATACTATAAACGACCCCAGAGGTCCGGCAATTACTGACAGGGCAATGCCAGCAACTAGTGCGTAAATCACAAAATCAGTTGTCAGCATTATGGCAATAGATTCAATCATGTTCAGGTGCTCGAATTTTACCGGTAATGTCATGCTCATGATTATGATGATGTGTATATATAGCCAGATTCTGTGACGCGCTGGCACCAAATAAATCAAGATAAGCCGGGTCTGTACTCACGTGTTCTGGTTTGCCATGGCAGCAAACATGATGATTCAAACATATGACTTCATCGGTGGCGGACATGACTAAATGCAGATCATGAGAAATCATCAACACGCCGCATTGCTTCTGCGTACTTATTTCACTAATTAATTGGTACAACTCGGCCTGCCCACTGAGATCTATACCTTGGGCCGGTTCATCGAGAACCAGTAATTGTGGACTACGCAGTAATGCTCTAGCCAGTAGAACTCGCTGTAATTCTCCACCAGAAATAATGGAAAGCTGTTGTTTCTCCAAATGAGCTATATTTAGTTCTTGGAGGGTTGCATTGATATTTTGATCGCTATTTTTGTTTGCCAGTTTCAAAAATCGGGCAACAGTGAGAGGCATTGTAGGCTCAACGTGAACTTTTTGCGGCATATAGCCTATGTTGAGTGATGGTGCTTGAAGGATTGTGCCAGAGTCAGCCTTAATAAGGCCCAAAATTATTCGCACAAGCGTCGTTTTACCCGCACCATTGGGGCCAATAAGAGTAACTATTTGCCCTGGCTTAATACTTAAATTGATATCTTCAAGTACTCTGCGGTCGCCAAAGTTCTTGCAGATTGACTCAGCCTTTACTAGATCGCTGTTTGCTAAATCAGGACTGTCAAGATTCGAATTTTTCATTAGTTGTATTCGTAATTACTGTCGCAAGGTAAAAACAGACAGTAGCCGATAGGGCGCCGCCATGGGAGCATGCCGGACAATGGGTTATCATAGCATTGATGTCAAACATTCAACCGAAATCGGTCCACACAATTAAAGCCTTGCTGAGCTTGCTTCTCGTCCTGCTATTTATTCCAAAGACCTGGGCAGATGTAAATATCACCACGACTATTCGTCCATTGCAGTTAATTGCAGAAGCCATAGTGCAAGACAAAGGCTCTGTGACAGCCATAGTTAGTGCCAGTCAGTCTCCCCATCATTACAGTATGTCCCCTTCCGATCGAATAGCGCTGGCGCAGGCTGACCTGTTGATCTGGATAGGCCCAGAATTTGAAACCTATCTAGCTGATTTCTTCACACAACGAAGTAGCTCCGAGCACGTTCTAACACTATTGCAAGCTGACAATATCATTCTTCACAATATTGTAGATGGGCAGGTGGATGCACACTTATGGCTAGATTCACGAAATGCGATCCTAATCGCCGAATTAATTACGCAACAGGCAAGCAAACTCGATAAGCAAAACGAAGCCTTGTTTAAGGAAAATTTGAATCAATTTAAAACTCAGATAAACGAGTTAAATCGCGAGACTGAAGCTACGCTTTCAGTCTCGCCCAGAAAAAGTTATGCGGTTTATCACAACGCCTACCAATACTTCGAAAAGCAGTTTGGGCTAAACCATCGTTTCGCTATGCTTGTCGACCCCGAGGTTCAACCTGGTATTCAGGAAATTATAAGCGTGCGTCGTCGCTTTCAGGAACAAAGCCCCGAATGTTTATTTATAGAGCCCGACTCGAATCTAGATCTGGTCAACACTACACTGGCAGGGCATCAATTAAGTACTACTACTATTGACCTGCTCGGTGTCAGAATTACTTCGAGGCAAGGCGCATATATCGAATTGATGGAAAACATGGCTCGCGATTTTGCCAGCTGCCTTTATTAAAAGCCCCACATGGGTAAGAATTAAAAATTAGCAGATAAGGAAAATAACTTGGCTGATTCCAAACAATTAGTTCTGGTCGATGGATCGTCCTATTTATTTAGAGCATTCCATGCCCTGCCACCGTTGATAACCAGTAAAGGTCAACCTACCGGTGCGGTGAAAGGCGTGGTGAATATGATTCGAAGCCTGATCAGAAATCATGGGGACAGCAATATTGCGATCGTTTTTGATGCCAAGGGAAAAACCTTTCGAAACAAAATGTACTCCGAGTACAAAGCTCACCGTCCGCCAATGCCCGATGAACTACGCTCCCAGATTCAACCTATACATCAAATCATCGCCGCCATGGGGCTACCGCTGCTAATAGTTGAAGGCGTTGAGGCTGATGATGTCATCGGCACTCTGTCCGAACATGCAACTGCAGCAGGTATCGACACACTCATCTCTACAGGCGATAAAGATCTTGCGCAGTTAGTAAACACTCACGTCACACTGATGAACACCATGACTAACGAAATTCTGGACATCAATGGCGTCGAAAATAAGTTTGGTGTCGGTCCAGGCAGAATCATAGATTACCTGGCCTTGATGGGTGACAAATCAGACAACATTCCTGGCGTTCCCAGTGTTGGCCCGAAAACGGCGGTTAAGTGGCTGCAGGAATACGATTCCATGGAAGGCATCATTGAAAACGCCGATTCCATAGGCGGAAAAGTTGGCGAACGACTCAGAGAAAATATTGACCTGCTGAGGCTTTCATATGAGCTAGCAACCATAAAAATGGATGTTGAGCTCGACGTGAAAGTTTCAGACCTGGTAAGAGCCGAAGAAGACACGCAAAAACTCCATGAGTTGTTTTCTGAAATGGAATTTAAATCCTGGATTAACGAACTTGAAGACAGCGGGGTGGTCAGCAACAACAAGAGCGCAAGCGAAAAGCAAAATACGGAAGGCAGTGCTGAACAAATACTCACCTGCGTTGTGCCAGAGAAAATTGAATACTCTGCAATTCTTGACCAGAGTGCATTCGATACATTACTTGAAAAAATTAGTGGCACTCAAAAATTTAGTTTTAGCATTGAGTCTATGGGCGAACATTTTCTGGACTCAACGATATTAGGAATGGCGTTTTGTTTTGATATAGGCGAAGCCTTTTATATACCATTCGATCATAAATATGAAGATTCACCCACACAGCTCGACTTGAGCACTGTGTTGGGTGAACTAAAACAAGTATTGGAAAACCCTGCAATTACAAAAATTGGCTACGACCTAAAACGATGCAGCCATTTGTTAAAGAACTACGACATTGACTTAAAGCCTATAAAGTCAGATGTTTTAGTAGCATCTTATGTTGTAAATTCCGTCGCCAGTAAACATAAGCTAAGTGATATCGCTCGCATATACCTTGAGGTTTCAGCAAAAGAGCTTGAAGAATTAGTGGGCAAGGGTAGAAATAAACTAAGCCCACAGGATGTTTCGATAGACGAATATGCACTTTATGCAGCCGAAAAAGCAGACCTAATACTACGCGCCTCAATTGTTCTTAATCAGCAACTTCAAGACAACGGGCATCTATTAGGCTTGTATCAGTACTACGAGTTACCCCTGATTGATGTACTAGGTACAATCGAGCGCAACGGCATTCTGGTTGATAGCAAACTATTGGCCAAACAAAGCATGGAGCTGGGCAAGCAGCTCGAAAAGATAAAGCTTGCCGTTTTCGAGCTGGCGGGAGAAGAATTTAACCTGGGCTCGCCAAAACAATTACAAAATATTTTCTACGAAAAACTTAAACTACCCATTCTTAAAAAAACCAAAACGGGTCAGGCGTCAACTGCGGAACCAGTATTACAGGAACTCGCAAAGGAATATGAACTTCCACGTCTGATTCTTGAAAACCGCTCACTAAGTAAACTTAAATCAACCTACACAGACAAATTACCGTTAGAAGTAAATACGCAAACTGGCCGTATACATTCATCATTCCGCCAGGCCGTAGCTGCCACCGGTAGACTTTCCTCTACTGATCCCAACTTGCAGAATATCCCAATACGAACAGCTGAAGGGCGCCGAGTACGCCAGGCATTCATTTGTAATAAAGGCTATAAGTTAATGGCCGCCGACTATTCACAGGTTGAATTAAGAATTATGGCGCATCTGTCACAGGACAAAGGCTTGCTTGCTGCCTTTTCCAACGCCCAAGACGTGCACAAAGCGACTGCATCTGAAGTATTCAACGTACCTCTAGACGAAGTGAGTACTGACCAACGTCGCAGCGCAAAAGCTATCAACTTTGGCCTGATTTACGGCATGTCGGCGTTTGGTTTGGCTAATCAGCTGGATATAAGTCGACATGATGCACAGCAATACGTTGATCGGTATTTTGAAAAATACCCCGGCGTACGAAAATATATGGATGAGACCCAAGCGCTGGCCGACGAAAAAGGCTATGTCGAAACTCTGTTTGGGCGCAGGCTGTATTTACCCGACATTCACGCGGGTAATGGCATGCTAAGAAAAGCCGCTCAACGCACCGCAATAAACGCACCCATGCAGGGATCTGCCGCAGACATTATCAAGCGCGCGATGATAGATATTGATCATTGGCTGGCAATGCAAGAGCTGGATGCCCGGATGCTACTGCAAGTACATGATGAGCTTGTTTTCGAAGTCCTCGAAGACGATCTTGAATTGTTAATTGAGGGTGTTAAGTTTCGAATGACAACGGCCGCGTCACTAGATGTGCCTCTGGTGGTTGATGTTGGCGTTGGGGATAACTGGGATCAAGCCCACTAAAACCCCACGAGGCCAGATGTTCCTAAAATAACGGGCGTGTTTGCCTGGAGGCTTGTCGGTTTCTAGTAGAATTTTTCACCGTCTGGCCTGCGTCTGAAACGTTTGTATTCCCATTGGTATTGTTCCACGGCCTCCATAACGCATTGTTCTACCGTTTGGTTCAGGCCGCGCACGGATTCTTCCAGCTGCTCGCTATAAATTTCCGGTACTGCTTCTGTGATTAATAATTTGAAACCCTGTGAACCGGGCAACCTCTGAACATGCCCACAAAATACTTTTGCCTTACTACGCTGAATTAATTTACTGACTAAAGTCATTGTTAATGCCTGTTCTCCAAAAAAAGACGCAAACTGCCCGCCTTCGCTTGTCGGCACCTGGTCTGGCAATAGTCCAACCACTTCTCCGCGCTGTAGAGCTTTCAGTAATTGAGCAACGCCTTTTCTGTTAGTCGGTGCCAGCGCAATTCCCCCTCTAGACCTTCTTTCTTTCAACAGCCTATCTAGTCCAGATAACTTGGGAGGCTGATACATAAAGGTTGTATCCACGCCCTTGGCTATGTGCACACCAAATATCTCCCAATTACCCTGGTGCGGCGCCAGTAATATAATGCCTTCCTTGCCTGAAAGCGCCTCATGAAAAGCTTCGATTCCCTCAGTTTCCGTCACCAGAGACATCGTATCAGCCAGTGGTAGAAGCCAGGCTTTACCCATTTCCATTGCGGTACATGCCGTATTTCGGAGACTGTCTTTGGCGAGACTGGATATTTCCGCTTTGCTCTTTTGCGGAAAACAGGCCTGTAAATTCCTGATTGTGGTGTCTCGTGCTCTATTAGGAATAGCCCAAAGCAGGTTGCCCCATAGATGAGCTATCCCATGCAACACCCGCAACGGCATCTTTGCCGTCAGCGTAAGAAAGGAAATCAAAAAAAAGTATTTAAGTGCCTGGATTACAATGTCTCATTTTAAGGCCAGTTCTAATCTAGCCATGATTTCAAGAGCAGGAAATGGAATCACAATTTCGCCATAGAAACAATCTACATAATGTTTTGCCAATGCTACAGGTAATCTGGCTGCAGGTAGATTAGTTCCTAATAATCTAGGATAATTGCTCTCTTCAAATTATCCCAATTTTAGCATCGCAACTACTCGGCATCACTGTGAATAAATCGACTAACCTGAACACCTTTCAGGGACTTATATTAGCCTTACAACAATATTGGGCAGAGCAGGGTTGTGTGATTTTACAACCTCTGGACATGGAAGTGGGCGCAGGAACCTTTCATCCCGCGACTTTTTTACGAGCAATCGGACCTGAAAGCTGGAACGCCGCCTATGTGCAGCCCTGCCGGCGTCCAACAGACGGGCGTTATGGTGAAAACCCAAATCGCCTGCAACACTATTATCAATTTCAGGTGATTTTAAAACCATCGCCAAAAAATATTCAGGATCTCTACCTCGAGTCCTTAAAAAGCCTTGGAATAGACATGTCTATTCACGATGTCAGGTTCGTTGAAGATAACTGGGAATCGCCTACTTTAGGGGCCTGGGGGCTTGGCTGGGAAGTCTGGTTGAACGGCATGGAGGTCACTCAATTTACCTATTTTCAACAGGTAGGTGGTCTGGAGTGTTATCCGGTTAGTGGCGAAATTACCTATGGTATTGAACGTATAGCCATGTATCTTCAAGGCGTAGATAGCATCTACGATATCGTATGGACTGATGGCCCCAATGGGGTTGTTACCTATGGCGATGTATTTAAGCAAAACGAAATTGAAATGTCCGCGTACAATTTTGAACATGCGGATACAGGCTCTTTATTCTCTAACTTCGATGATTGTGAGCAACAATGTCAGCTACTGATTGAGAAGGAGCTAGCATTACCCGCCTACGAACAGGTCCTAAAAGCCTCCCATTACTTCAACCTGCTTGACGCCAGAAAAGCTATTTCTGTAACCGAAAGGCAAAGATTTATCTTGCGCGTGAGAGCACTCGCTCGCTTAGTGGCCGAAACTTATTTTGAGAGCCGAAAACAACTAGGCTTCCCTCTGGCTAGCGACGAATTACGTCGCGAGTATCTGGAGAAATAGCTTATGTCTAAACGAAATTTTCTGGTCGAGATTGGTACGGAAGAGCTGCCTCCCAAAGCTTTAAACACTTTGGCTAAAGCATTTGAGGCTGGAATAGTTTCTGGCCTACAAAAAGAACAACTCAGTTTCACCGAAGTAAGCCGATTTGCGACTCCCCGTCGCCTGGCTGTTATCGTAAATGATTTAGATGAAAATCAGGCTGATAAAAAGACGGAGAGATTTGGCCCAGCATTAAAGGCTGCTTACGATGCGGACAATAATCCCACTCCTGCCGCTATTGGTTTTGCTAAATCCTGTGGTGTCGAACTAGCTGATCTTGGTACTGCAACCAAAGACGGTGTTGAAAAATTAACATTTTCCTCGGTTCGCTCAGGAAAATCCACACAGGAGCTCCTGCCTGCAATAGTAGAAAATGCATTATCGAAACTTCCTATTCCTAAAAGAATGCGCTGGGGTTCTTCGCGCAATGAATTTGTTCGCCCGGTACATTGGATCGTACTTCTGTTTGGCAGTGAGAAAATTCCAGCCACTATAATGGGCGTGGAATCCGCCTCGTATTCTTATGGCCACCGGTTTCATTACAATCAAAAAATTCAGATACCACAGGCCGATGACTACCAGGCCTTATTGGAAAACCCCGGCTGTGTTATCGCTGACTATAACCAACGCAAAGAGATGATTCGTCTCCAGATCGAAGAAGAAGGAAAGAAGCTTGGCGCTACAACTGTAATAGATAAATCGCTGCTTGAAGAAGTTACCGGCCTTGTTGAATTCCCCGTTGCGCTAGCAGGAAAATTTGAAGAGCACTACTTAGAGGTTCCTGCCGAAGCGCTTATTCTGGCGATGAAATCTCATCAAAAATGTTTCTACCTCGTGGATGAAGAGTCCAGGCTTTTGCCGCTTTTTATCACTGTTAGTAATATCCGCAGCAAGGATCCTGCTAAAGTTATTGAAGGCAATGAGCGCGTTATTCGACCACGATTGGCCGACGCCAGATTCTTTTTTGAAACAGATAAAAAACAGACGCTTGAGAGTCGCTTGGAACAACTCAAAAAGGTTGTCTTTCAAGCGAAGCTGGGCACCGTATATGACCGCTGTATACGCCTTTCAAAGTTATCAAAGTCAATTGCCAATGCCCTGGGTGAGAATGAAGATTTTTGCGAGCGCGCAGCAATGCTGTCAAAGTGCGACCTCGTCACCAACATGGTTGGTGAATTCGCCGATCTACAGGGGCTTATGGGCTACTACTATGCGCTCAACGATAACGAACCAGTCGAAGTTGCAACAGCCATAAATGAACAATACATGCCCAGGTTTTCTGGCGATAAGCTGCCCTCATCCAGTATAGGAAATATATTGGCTATTGCCGATAAACTCGATTCTATCGTTGGTTTATTCGCCATAGGCCAGCCTCCTACAGGATCAAAAGACCCGTTTGCGCTTCGCCGATCCGCTATTGGTGTACTGCGCATTATGGTCGAAAAGGAACTCGATATTGACCTGCTAGATTGTATCGACAGCTCAATTTCCAGCTTCGACTCTATTGATATAGACCCTGATACCCGGCAAAAAGTGTTTGAGTTCTTACTTGAAAGGTTTCGCGCCTGGTATCTTGACGAGGGTATACCTGGGAATATTTTCCAGTCGGTAATTGCACTTAAGCCTCGTAAACCTCTCGACTTCCATAGGCGTATACAAGCTGTGCATCATTTCAGCAGCCTTGAACAGGCAGCGCCTCTTGCCGCTGCCAACAAACGCGTTTCAAACTTATTGTCAAAAATTGAGCAACCGCTTGCTGACCTGATAATTGATGAATCACTGTTTGCAGAAGAAGCCGAAAAATTACTTTTTTCCAACTTGTGCGAAAAAGAATTAAACGTGGCACCTTTATTTGCGACCGGCCAGTATAAAGAAGGGCTTGAGCAACTGGCACAACTAGAAGACAGTGTTAATAAATTCTTTGATGATGTTATGGTTATGTGTGACGAGCCTGCTGTTAGAAATAACCGAATCGCAATTCTTCAGCGTCTTAGAGACGTTTTCCTGCATGTTGCAGATATATCCTACTTACATAGTAGCTAATATAGTAATTAACCTTCTCTCGAATAATATAGTGAATAGTCATGAAAGTAGTTGTACTCGATAGAGACGGTGTAATTAATCATGACTCCGATAACTATATAAAATCTGCTGAAGAATGGCTGCCCATCGATGGCAGTATTGATGCGATTGCTACCTTGAGCAAGTCCGGATACCAGGTGATGGTTGCTACTAATCAATCTGGCCTTGGGCGAAATTATTTCGACGAATACGCACTTGCTAAAATGCACACCAAGCTATGTACTATGGTTGAAGAAGCAGGGGGCATCGTTGATGGAATTTTTTATTGTCCTCATACGCCTGACCAAAATTGTGAATGCCGCAAACCAAAAACTGGCCTTCTAAAGCAAATTGAAAGTGAATTTTCCTGCTCCCTCTCTGGCAGCTGTTTTATAGGAGATAGTTATGGCGATATTCAGGCTGCTCTGGCGTTTGGGTGCGAACCCATACTTGTAAGAACAGGAAAGGGGCTCATTACGGAGCAGCGTATTCAGAAAGAAGGGCTTAGTAATATATCGATCTTCGATAATCTGGCATCTGCGGTTCTTGAAAAGCTGGTTGTTCACGACAATGTCTAATTTACTATTGGGTATAAGATCCACGTTCTTCTACATTGGCTACAGCGTCGTTACTGTTTGCATGTCGATTGTTTTTATTCTGTCGTTTCCCATTCTCACCACCAGGGGCCAGTATTTATTTGCCAGTATTTGGGGCGGTTTTGTACTTAACTGGTTGCGGCTTTGTTGCGGCGTTCGCTATCGAATACTTGGGCTTGAAAACCTGCCCGACAAACCCTCTGTAATTCTGGCAAATCATCAGAGCACCTGGGAAACCATTTTAATTTATAAACTAGTGTTTCCTGTTTCACCAATATTAAAAAAGGAGTTGTTGAACATTCCCTTTTGGGGCTGGTGCTTACGCTTAACAAACCCTATTGCTATCGACCGAAGCAAACCTCGCGAAGCGGGTAAGTCATTACTTTTGCAGGGAACCAATCGTGTTGCTACGGGAAAGTCGATAATTGTTTTTCCAGAAGGGTCGCGCTCACAGATGGGTACCGTAAAACGATTTTCTCGAGGTGGTGCGAAGCTTGCCATAGCCGCCAAAGCACCTATTACGCCAATCGCTCATAATGCCGGCTCTTGCTGGCCAGCTCATAAGTTTATTAAACGACCGGGACTTATCACTGTTGTTATTGGGGAACAGAGGCCAACTGACAATATTGATGCCAATCAGCTCACCGCTGATATCGAAAGCTGGATTCGCGAAACTGTTGCTCGTTTAGACTAAAGCCTAAATATCCAGATTCTCTGCTGCTAAGGCATTTTCTTCTATAAACTCACGGCGCGGCTCAACTTGATCACCCATCAATGTGTTAAATAGCTGATCTGCTCCAATGGCATCATCTATAGTTACCTGAAGCATACGCCTGGTTTCCGGATTCATTGTTGTATCCCATAATTGAATAGGATTCATTTCACCTAAACCTTTATAGCGCTGTAGATAGTGTCCTTTCATCGCATCTTTTGTCAGCCAGTCTATTGCGTTGGCAAAACTGTTAATTTCTTGGGTGCGTTCTCCACGCTTAACAAATGCACCTTCTTCTATAAGGCCATTTAAGGTTTTTCCTAACTCAGATATCGTTCTGTATTCTCCAGAATGGAAAAAATCCCGGCTAAACTTATAGAGGCGCTCAAGGCCGTGCAGGCTTAATTTCGCTTCTGGTAAATACAAGTGCCTTTCTTCGTCTTCATTGACTTCAAACGTATAGTTAGTACTTACTCCAGGATGTAACTTGGCGAATTCACCTTTTAGCTCTTGAACCCATTCTTTTACTTTTTCCTCAGACTTAAGCTCATCTTCAGACAAGTTGCGAGTAGCTATCATCGACTCGAGTATTTCTGTGGGATACAACCTGGCCAGTCGGCTAATTATAGCGTTTGTATTATTGTATTTTTTAACCAGGGACTCGAGAGCATCGTCTGCGATTCCCGGAGCATCAGCATTCACATGCAAACTAGCACCTTCAAGCGCAATTTGAGTTTGATAATTTGCCAGCTCTGAGTCGTCTTTCAAATACTGTTCTTGCTTTCCTTTACGTATCTTATAAAGAGGAGGCTGAGCAATAAAAATATGGCCTCTGTCTATCAGCTCTCGCATTTGTCGGAAAAAGAAGGTTAAAAGCAAGGTTCTAATATGAGATCCATCGACATCAGCATCCGTCATTATAATAATACTGTGATAACGCAATTTTCCCGGATCAAATTCCTCGTTACCAATGCCACAGCCAAGAGCCTTGATCATAGTGCCAATTTCAACCGAGCTTAACATCTTGTCAAAGCGAGCCTTCTCAACGTTCAGGATTTTACCTTTAAGTGGCAGAATCGCCTGATTTTTACGATTTCGGCCTTGTTTGGCTGATCCCCCCGCCGAGTCCCCTTCCACAATATACAATTCAGACAGTGCTGGGTCTTTCTCCTGGCAGTCAGCCAGTTTTCCCGGTAGTCCGGCTATATCCAATGCTCCTTTTCGGCGAGTCATTTCTCTAGCTTTTCGAGCCGCTTCTCTAGCTCTGGCAGCATCAATCATTTTACCGACAATTAGCTTCGCGTCCTGGGGATTTTCCAGAAGATATTCACTAAATTTTGCACCCATCTCTTGCTCAACAACGGCCTTAATCTCAGAAGAGACCAACTTATCTTTGGTTTGAGATGAAAATTTTGGATCCGGGACCTTAACAGATATAACTGCCGTTAGCCCTTCACGTGCATCATCGCCGGAAGTAGCAACCACTTTCCCTTTTTTACCTGACAACTCTTTGTCAATATAAGATTTTAACACTCGCGTCAACGCTCCACGAAAGCCAGCCAGGTGTGTCCCCCCGTCTTTTTGTGGGATATTATTCGTATAGGGATAAATATTCTCCTGGTACGAGTCGTTCCACTGCAAGGCAACCTCTACCGTAATCCCATCTTCTTTTCGCTCAGAGACAAAATGGAATAGCTTATTCACCGTAGCCTTGTTTTTATTCAGATAATCAATAAAGGCTTCTAAACCACCCTCATATTTAAATAGCTCTTCTTTACCAGACCTTTCATCCGTAAGCCTTATGGCCACTCCAGCGTTAAGAAACGCTAACTCACGTAGCTTTTTAGCAAGAATATCGTAGTGAAATTCAACATTAGTAAATGTTGCTTTAGATGGCTTAAAGTAACACTCGGTACCAGTAGTGCTCGTATCGCCGACTACGCCCAGGGGGGCAAGCGGAACGCCATCGGCGTAGTTTTGTTCGTAGACTTTACCTTCTCGGCGAATTGTTAGTTTAAGTTCTTCAGACAGAGCGTTTACAACAGAAACACCCACACCATGAAGGCCTCCTGAAACCTTATAGCTGTTGTCATCGAATTTTCCGCCAGCATGAAGAACAGTCATAATAACTTCGGCGGCTGAAACGCCCTCTTCGTGCATCTCAGTCGGTATTCCCCTACCGTTATCTGAAACCGTAATTGTCTCTCCAACATGAATAACGACCTTTACTTCGTCGCAATGACCAGCAAGCGCTTCATCAATAGAGTTGTCCACCAATTCAAATACCATGTGATGGAGTCCGGTACCATCATCTGTATCACCAATATACATTCCCGGGCGCTTCCGGACAGCATCTAAACCTTTTAGAACCTTAATACTGTCGGAATTATATTCTTCGCTCATACATATTGCTCCAGGACATTGCTCATGACATTTACTGTCTAACAGTCCTAATATCGGATAAATCAGCTAAAAATCAAGCTGTTATTGTACCACGTTCCACGTGAAACATTGCCATGGCAGGAGGGCTGGACAGGCATTCCACAATGGCCGGGAGGTCGACACATGTAACAAACATCTGCCCGCCTATACTTAATAGCTGATTGAAAACAGCTGCTCTGTTATCCCTGTCCAGTTCGGCCGGCAAATCATCTACGAGATAAATACATTCTCTTCCAAGGGATTTAGACAATAGTCGACCCTGTGCAATTTTCAGCGCGCTTACCAATAGTTTCTGCTGGCCGCGCGACAATATTTCCACCGCCTTACTTTTCCCCACCTTAAGGGAAATATCTGCACGGTGAGGACCGCTTTGTGTAGCACCATATCGAATATCAATCGTTCGATTCTCGATCAGTACATCTGACAATTCTTGCTGACTATCCCAGCCCCTTTCATAGGCCACATCAAGTAGATCGGCATTGGAAGGATCCAGGGATTTATAGACATTAATGAACAGGGGTAGGAATTCTTCAAAATAACTTTTGCGAGCAACATCCATCTCGCTGGCAGCCAAACACAACTCAACATCCCAGGCCTTTAGCTGAGAATGGTCCACTTGTCTCTGCTTAAGTAACATATTGCGATTGGCAATAGACTTACGAGATCTCCTCCAGCTATCTACAAAGGAATGTTCCACGTGAAACACTCCCCAGTCCAAAAACCGTCTGCGGGGTTTTGGCCCACCTTCCAACAATAAAAAGGAATTTGAATCTAGGATTTGTACAGGTAGCTCTCGAGCTACGTTGTCCCAGTTTTTCTGAGTTTCACTTGCATACCTCAACTTATGAGCTTTGCGGCGCGACTTACTTAGTCCAATACTTGGACCATTAAACAGCTCGGCAAATACAATAGCTTCATCATAGTCATGAGTAATAAGAGGGTCCAACTTACCACTACGAAAAGATCGGCCCGTACCCAGAAGGTAAATAGACTCCAACACACTAGTCTTTCCAGAACCATTTTCGCCGTGCAAGATGTTTACTGTAGCCGAGGGCTCTATCAAAGCAGATTGAATATTTCGGACGAAGGAAATATCAAGCCTCTTGATTTTGCTCATAGGACAGTACGCCGACAGGATAAACGTATAACGGACACCAAATTAAAGGCGCATTGGCATTACAACATAAAGCGCATCGCTACCTTCTTCTGCTTCCAGCAACGCTGGGCTATTAGGGTCAGATAGCGTAATTTTTGCATTCTTACTGCTTAATGTAGAAAGCACGTCGATCAAATAGCTAACATTGAAACCGATTTCCAGAGAATCGCCCTGGTATTCAACGGATACGATCTCCTCTGCCTCTTCCTGTTCAGGGTTGTTAGCGAGAATTTTTAACTCACCATTAGACAACAACATTCGAACACCGCGGTACTTCTCGTTAGACAGAATAGAGGCTCTTGAAAACGCTTGTCGTAGTTCCTGGCAATTGCCTGTAATTACCTTATTACCGCCCTTAGGTAGTACGCGGTTATAGTCGGGAAATTTTCCATCTACCAGCTTCGAAGTAAAAGTAAACGCTGGAACTTTGGCCCGAATATGGTTCTGACCGAAGGTTAGAGATATATCACCGTCCTCTTCCAATAGCCTGGTTAACTCCATAATGCCTTTTCGCGGAAGGATGAGTTGCTGGATTTCTGATATGTCGTTCTCCATATTCAGTTTTTCCATCGCAAGGCGATGACCATCAGTAGCAACCACTAACAAATAGTCCGGCGCCACCTCAAAGAGCATGCCGTTAAGGTAGTAACGAACATCCTGCTGAGCCATGGCGAAGCTAGTGCTTGCTAACAGTTCACGTAATTTTGATTGCGACAAAGTAAGAGAAAAAGTATCTGGCTCTTCGTCAACCGACGGGAATTCGGTGGCTGGAAGCGTAGTAAGTGTAAACTTGCTACGACCAGACTTAAGCGTAAGCTTTGAGCCAGCCAACGACACCTCTACCATGCCATCGTCGGAAAGCGACTTACAGATATCCAGTAACTTGCGTGCTGGTACAGTGATTTCGCCTTCTTCAAGAGCCTGGTCAACGGTGACTCTTCCAACCAGCTCTACTTCCAAATCTGTGCCTGTAAGTGAAAGCTCACTACCTCGTAAAACAAGCAATACATTGGAAAGAACCGGAAGGGTTTGCCTTCTTTCAACAACCCCACTGACTAACTGCAGTGGCTTCAATAGCGCTTCGCGTGAAATAACAAAATGCATTGCTTTGTTTTTCCTTATATCTCTGATGTCTGGTTTACGGCTTAGTTCTAGCTAGATAGCGATCTAAGCAGATTGTTATAGTCTTCTTGTATATCAATTGAACTATGGCGAAGTTTATTCACCTGTTTACAGGCATGCATAACTGTAGTGTGGTCTCTACCGCCGAACGCATCGCCAATTTCTGGCAAGCTATGATTAGTTAGCTCTTTCGAAAGACTCATAGCTACCTGCCTGGGCCTGGCCACCGATCGATTCCGCCGCTTGGACAACATATCAGCCATCTTGATTTTGTAATACTCGGCAACCGAGCGTTGAATATTGTCAATAGTGACCAGTTTGTCCTGTAATGCAAAAAGGTCTCGAAGTGCTTCCTTAATAAGATCCAGGTCGATTTTTTCGCCTTTGAAGTTCGCATGGGCAATCACCCTCTTTAAAGCACCTTCGAGTTCCCGAACATTTGATCTAAGCCTTTGGGCTATGAACAAAGCGGCATCGCTTGGCAAGTCCACATTAGACAGAGCAGCCTTGTTCATTAGTATTGCAGCCCTGGTTTCAAGCTCCGGCGGCTCTACCGCCACGGTAAGTCCCCAGCCAAACCTGGACTTCAATCGCTCTTCAAGCCCATTGATCTCTTTATGGTAGCGATCACAGGTAAGAATGATTTGCTGACCACCTTCTAAAAGTGCGTTGAAGGTGTGGAAAAATTCTTCCTGAGAGCGCTCTTTACCCGCGAAAAACTGAATATCGTCAATTAATAGTGCATCCACAGAACGATAAAAGCGTTTAAATTCATTTATGGCATTCAATTGCAGCGCCGTCACCATGGTCGCCACGAAAGTCTCTGAGTGTAAATAAACAACTTTGGCATCTGGTTTTTTCGCCACCAGGTGGTTACCGATTGCATGCATTAAGTGAGTCTTTCCTAACCCCACACCACCATAAATAAAGAGAGGGTTATAGGCATAGCCGGGGTTTTCCGCTACCTGAATAGCCGCAGCCCTGGCTAGTTGGTTGGACTTGCCTTCAACAAAATTATCAAACGTGTTCTCACGATTTAGCGCGCCACGATGTCTTAGTTTGCCTTCGATTATTGTGTCTACGTTGCGCCGGTTATAATCGACGCCATTGTTCATTATCATGCCCCCGGACAGAGGCGCTATTGGTGGTGATGGTGGCAGTGATACCTTGGGGGTAGAGCTAAAACTAGATGGCATGTTTGAAACAGGTTGAATTATCGGTGCCGGCGCCGAAGCCATGTGATCACTGCCAGTTACCTCAAGGCTAATTTTTACTGATTCGGCACTAACCTCACCAAGAATCTCCTGTATACGATTTAAGAACTTCCCCTTTACCCAGTCCTGAATAAAACGATTTGGTGCAAACACACGCAAAAGTCCCTCTTCGAGTTCTGCATGAAGGGGTCTTATCCAGGTGTTAAATTGCTGCGAAGGAAGTTCTGCTTTTAGACACTCTATACACTGTTGCCAAATTACTACTGCCACGTTTATCCTGTCCGTAATTATTATTCTATTAATAAATCAGGCGCTAATTCTAACCAGTACCCATAGAGTTATCCACTGACTATATGAATAATTATCGGTTATTTCATGTCTATTAATTATTATATATATCAATAGGTTATCTAATTTTTACTGGAAAAACCCGACTCAAAATAAAGCCAAAAGGCCACTATGTTCTCTAGCCTGTTGATAACAAAGCTGTGGATAACTTGTTAATAAATTCTGGATGTTTTTCCGATTATGAGATATCGATTTTCAAGCCTGGAACTTCAAATCTGAAACAATGGAAATGGAAGTAGCGCTCGGAGCTAGCGGCCAAACTAGGCTAGTCCCTTAATCAATTACAACAACTCTAATTACCATTGCAACTTAGCGGTAAAAACACTAGAATTCGCGCCTCCTTTTTCGAACCGGGTAGTTTCGGTTTGTGATTTAAAAAATCGGAATTACTGTTATGAAAAGAACATTTCAACCCAGCGTATTAAAACGAGCTCGTACCCATGGTTTTAGAGCACGTATGGCAACCAAAGGTGGTCGCCTGGTTATAAAAAGACGTCGCGCTAAAGGCCGTGCCAAGCTTTCAGCATAAGCTCTGCTTTCGCTTCCGCCTGGCAAGATAAAGAGTACGAAAAGTGGATGATTATGGCTTTTCAAAAAGTGCTCGGCTATTAAATGCCGCCGACTATAAGGCTGTCTTTTCGAACGCTCAGTTCAGAGTTTCAACTCGCCATTTTCTAATACTTGCTATCAGCGACAATAGATCAAGGCCAAGGCTGGGTTTGGTTATTGCAAAAAAGCATGTTCCTTTGGCAGTTCACAGGAACAGGATCAAACGCCTTACTCGAGACTCGTTTAGGCGCAACTCCCAACTTTTAGCCAATCTGGATATAGTTGTGCTAGCCAGAAAAGATGCTGATAAACTGGACAACAAACAGATATCAGAAACCTTTACGGCATTGTGGCTAGAGCTCGATACAAAGCTTAAACGAAATGCCGCAAAACTCTTAGCTAACGAGTAAACAGTTAACATGATAGATAAGTTACTAATTGGTTTAATCGTTATTTATCAGTCTACGCTGAGTTTGCTAATTGGCAGACAATGCCGCTTTTATCCAAGCTGTTCCCAATACACTAAAGAAGCAATCCAGATACACGGTTCCCTTAAGGGTTCCTGGTTAGGAGCGCGCCGCATAGGTAGTTGTCATCCATGGCACGAGGGTGGTTATGACCCTGTCCCTGAAAAAACTGATATTGATAACTCCCTTCTTAACAACAAAGACCTTCACTCTCACCTGACTAATAAGTAGTTCAATATGGATCTGACTCGTTTTGCCCTGTATACATCTTTGGCCATCATTACCTATCTAATGTTGCTAGCCTGGCAGGAAGACTATCCGCCTGTTATTGACGACGGCGGGTCAATACTGTCGGAAATACCACAAATTCCAGGTAACCAGACTGCAGCTAACGACTTACCGTCTGATGTACCAGCCAGAGTGACCACTATCGTAACTAACGACCAAAGCGATACACCGGTAATCTCTTCGCCAGTAACAAATACACCTACCGTTAACAATGTTGATGTTTCGCAGTTTATTTCTATTACTACCGACACTTTTGAAGTTCGGCTAAATCCAGTCGGCGGCGACATTGCCTACCTTGCGCTGCCGCTGTACCTGAAGCGTATAGATGTGCCAGATGATCCCTTTGTATTACTCGACAGTATCGCTGGCAGAAACTATGTTGCTCAGAGCGGACTCATTGGCCGCGACGGTACCGACACAGCCGGACGTGCGATATACAGCTCTAGTGCGAGTTCTTATCAGATGAGTGAGTCAGAGTCTCAGCTAGATGTAGATCTGATTACCGTAACCGACAATGGCGTACAGGTAACGAAGCGCTATACTTTCCATCGTGACAGTTATTTGATTGATGTTAGCTTTATCGTCAACAACACTAGCTCAAATGACTGGCAGGCTAATGCGTTTGGCCAAATTAAACGCGACGATTTTGATGACCCTAGTGATGCTGGCGGGCTTAGTCGAACCTACCTCGGCTTTGTAACCACCACCGAAGATGATCCCTATATGGAGATCGAGTTTGACGACATTGATGACGACGGTTTAACAACTGTAGAAACTACAGGTGGATGGATCGGGTTTAGCCAGCATTATTTTTTAAGCGCATGGGTTCCCGATGTCGATTCGCTGAATCGTATGACCACGAGAAAAAACCAGACCAACCAATATTACGGTGAATTCACTAGCAGTGCATTTGTAGTGCCTGCGGGAGAAACCCTGACACATAAAGTTCAGTATTACGCCGGGCCCAAGGATCAGTACGTTCTTCGGGATATATCGCCGGGCCTGGATAAGACTATCGACTACAGCTTTCTATGGTTTATTGCCGGCCCGATCTATTGGCTACTTTCCCAGATTAATTCCATGGTAGGAAACTTTGGTGTTTCTATTATCCTGCTCACGGTTTGCGTAAAGGGTGCTTTTTATAAATTGTCTGAAACCCAATATAAATCTATGGCCGGCATGAGGCGCTTGATGCCTAAAATGCAGCAGCTTAAAGAAAGCTACGGCGATGATAAAATGAAGCTGCAAAAAGCCACCATGGATCTCTATAAGAAAGAGAAAATTAACCCCTTTGGTGGATGTCTTCCAATGTTGGTGCAGATGCCAGTATTCATTTCGCTTTATTGGGTGCTACTAGAAAGCGTAGAGCTTAGACACGCGCCTTTTATTTTCTGGCTAAATGATCTGTCAGTACGTGATCCATTTTTTGTATTGCCGCTATTGATGGGCGCGACCATGTATTTGCAAACTACCTTAAGTCCTGCCCCAGCCGATCCTATGCAGGCTAAAGTCATGAAGCTGATGCCTATCATGATGACCGTATTGTTCCTGTGGTTCCCGGCAGGTCTCGTACTTTACTGGCTGACCAACGGCGCGCTAGGTATTTTGCAGCAGTGGTATATAACTCGCAAAATTGAAGCCTCTTACGAAGCTAAAAAGGCTAGTTAATTTCCCCTACATCGACATCTAATGCCGCTAATAGATACAGATACAATCTGCGCCATTGCCACACCGCCTGGTAGGTCTGGTGTTGGCATAGTCAGAATCTCTGGCCCTGAAGCGCTGTCAATCGCGGTAAGAATTTTAGGGTTTACACCCAAGCCCCGATACGCACACTATAGTGATTTCCTGAATACTGAGCATGAAGTTATTGATCAGGGAATCGCTCTTTTCTTCAAACAACCTCATTCTTTCACCGGCGAAGATGTTATCGAGCTGCAGGGACACGGCGGTGTCTATGTGCAAAAAGCATTGTTAGATACGGTAATTTCTTCTGGCGCAAGACTAGCGCGCCCAGGTGAATTCTCTGAACGATCATTCCTTAATAATAAAATCGACCTTTTGCAAGCCGAAGCGATCGCGGATCTTATTGATTCTAGCTCTCAGCAAGCAGCCCGATCTGCTATTAGAACGTTACAGGGTGAATTCTCTCAGAAAATACACACCCTGTTACAACAGCTCGTCAGCGCACGGGTCAATGTAGAAGCCGCAATAGATTTTTCCGATGAAGATATCGATATAGTTTCAGATACCGGAGTAAAAGAATCATTGCTAGAGATATTATCTTCGCTAGTGGCGACATTAAGTCAGGCCCAGCAGGGCGCACTACTTAAAGAAGGAATTAATGTAGTAATCGCGGGCAAACCAAATGCAGGAAAATCCAGTCTGTTAAATGCGCTCTCCGGCTTAGACAGCGCCATAGTAACTGACATTCCCGGAACTACTCGCGACTTACTAACTGAAAAAATAACCATAGACGGAATGCCTGTACATATAATAGACACAGCAGGCTTAAGAGCCAGTGAAGATATTGTCGAAAAAGAAGGCGTAAGGCGCGCACAAGTAGCTATCGAACAAGCAGATCAAATACTTTTGGTTATTGATAAATCAACGGCTGAACAAGATGTTGAAAAGTTGTTAGCACCTCTTGTATTACTCAGTAATAAGTCAGTTCACGAAATTGAAAACCTCCAAAATACAACTCTGGTCTTTAACAAAATTGACTTAGTAGAAACTGCCCAGGCTGAAAAATGCCAAGTAAAATTAGGCAAAACCGAACTAACTACTATTAGCCTTTCTGCTAAACATGCAAAAGGGATGGATTTACTAAAGGAACATTTAAAAACTATTACCGGCTTTAATTCAGCAGAAGAGGGGGCCTTTGTCGCCCGTGAGCGGCATCTCATTGCGCTGCGAAACACAAAACAGTTAATAGAGTCCGCAATGAACCATATTAATGATCAATCTCCGTTGGAATTAATTGCCGAAGATTTGCGACTTGCCCAGGCCGAGCTTGGCACAATCACTGGAGAGTTCTCGAGCGATGATTTGCTAGGAGAGATCTTTTCAAATTTTTGCGTAGGAAAATAAAAAAACTTTATCAATAGCCTGTTAATAACCAGCCCTATAACCTGCATAAACGGTGTATACCCCAGACCAAACTTTAAGCTGATTCAGCTAGTGAAATATTATGCACATATAACCCAAAGCTTATTGTTAGTATATAAAGAGCTTCTGTACCGTTTTATCATTGGTTTAAGTATTTGTAACATAAAGGCTTATATCTGATATCCACAGAAAACCCAGTTACTATTAATATCAACATCTATACCTTTATATACATAACTATCTATTAACTACTAACTAGTATTTTGTAGTTAAATAATAATCTACATGTAAATAGAATTAGCTTTATACTTCCCAGCCCCAAAAACGCGCTTAAGATGACTATGCAATACCCAGGCGAATTCGACGTAATCGTAGTAGGTGGTGGACATGCCGGAACAGAGGCTGCCCTGGCCAGTGCTCGACTTGGCGTGAATACCCTGCTCGTTACCCATAGCATTGAGACCCTGGGGCAAATGTCCTGTAATCCAGCCATCGGTGGAATTGGTAAAAGCCATCTGGTCAAAGAAGTTGACGCTCTAGGCGGGGCAATGGCAAAAGCGGTCGACCGCGCCGGCATACAATTTCGTGTATTGAATGCCAGCAAAGGCCCAGCTGTTAGAGCAACGCGAGCACAGGCTGACAGAGTGCTTTATAAAGCCGCGATTCGTGAGATTCTTGAACAGCAGGAAAACCTGTCAATATTTCAGCAGTCAGTTGACGATCTTATTATTGAGTCGGGTGAGGTCAAGGGCGTTATAACCCAAATGGGAATGTCGATACGTGCCTCGCAGGTCGTTCTCACCACAGGAACTTTCTTAGGCGGTAAGATTCATATAGGCCTTGAAAATAGCGCAGGAGGAAGAGCTGGTGATCCACCGGCTATTGCCTTAGCAAACAGGTTACGCGAGCTTCCTTTCAGAGTAGATCGATTAAAAACAGGAACACCACCACGCATTGATGCAAGGTCGGTTGATTTTTCTGTCATGCAGGTTCAGGAGGGCGATACACCGCTTCCCATAATGTCTTATCTGGGTAGCCAGGAAGATCACCCTAAGCAGATAAATTGCTATATCACGTCAACCAACGAAGATTGCCACGAAATAATCAGAAACGGTCTCGATAGATCACCAATGTATACCGGCGTTATTGAAGGCACTGGCCCTCGCTATTGCCCGTCTATCGAAGACAAAGTTATGCGCTTTGCTGACAAAACATCTCACCAGATTTTTGTAGAGCCAGAAGGACTAAACACCTACGAACTGTACCCCAATGGTATATCAACCAGCCTACCTTTCGATGTGCAAATCGCTATGGTGCAAAAAATCAAAGGCTTTGAGAAAGCTCATATCACTCGTCCTGGCTATGCCATCGAATATGATTTTTTTGACCCTAGAGATCTGAACTATTCCCTTGAAACAAAATTCATCAAGGGTCTGTACTTCGCCGGGCAAATAAACGGCACCACCGGATACGAGGAAGCCGCTGCACAGGGATTATTAGCCGGCATTAATGCTGGGCTAGCAGTACAGGGAAAGGATGTCTGGTGCCCTAGACGAGACGAGGCCTATATCGGTGTGCTGGTCGACGACCTAATAACCCTTGGCACAACCGAGCCCTACCGTATGTTTACCAGTAGAGCGGAATACAGACTAACTCTAAGGGAAGATAACGCTGATTTAAGACTCACCGAAATCGGCTATAAGCTAGGAATCGTTAGCGAAGAACGTTGGCAGTTCTTCGATGAAAAACGGGAAAAAATAGAGCGTGAGCTAGGACGACTACGCAGTACCTGGGTGCAACCAAACACCGAACAAGCTGAACGTGTTAACAAGCTTTTGGAAAAGCCTATCTCCCATGAATATAGTCTTGCTGACCTGCTATCACGTCCACGAGTTGATTATGCGAGCCTGAATGGGGCAGTCAATGCGCAAGAATCAAAAGCAGAAGTACTCTCGATTATGGATCAACAGGTTACTCAGCAAGTAGAAATACAAATCAAATACCAGGGCTATATAGATCGTCAGCACGAAGAAATTGAACGGCTGAAGAAACAGGAAAATACTCTGCTGCCAGATGATTTTGATTATCAACAGATGCAGGGCTTGTCGAACGAACTCAAACAAAAACTAAGCGCTTCGAAACCAGAAAATATTGGAAGAGCTTCTCGTATCCCCGGCATAACGCCAGCGGCTATTTCACTATTGCTAATTTATCTGAAAAAGTATCGCTCGATAGATCGCAAAGCGAGTTAGCACTGGTTTACTAATCTCGTCGTTTTCTCAGGTAAGCAACATTGTCAGAATCAATCATTAAAGAGCTAGAACAAGGAATACAGGAAATGGGGCTGGTCTGCCCTGAGGGAGCCCTGGCCTCGTTACTCGCCTACCTGAAATTATTAAAAAAGTGGAACTCCAGTTTTAATCTTTCTGGCGTCAGTGATGTTGAAACCATGGTGTCTCGACATTTACTCGACAGCCTGGCAGTAAGTCCACATCTTTGTGGAAAACTATTCATCGATATTGGTTCCGGGGCAGGGTTGCCAGGAATCCCGTTAGCGATATTGAACCCGGACAAGCATTTTATATTGATCGACAGCAATGGGAAAAAAACCAGATTCCTGTTTCAGGCTAAAATAGAATTAAATCTAGACAATATTACTGTCGAAAATTCTCGGGTCGAGCACTATCAAAGTAAGCAGCAAATTGATATGGTGATGTGTCGTGCGTTCTCCACGCTTGAAGGCATAGTGACTAAAATTCAGCCACTATTTTCCAGTAGTTGTAAGTTGCTGGCAATGAAAGGCCACTACCCGGAGGATGAAATTACCGAACTGCCTGTTGAGTTTGAGGTTACAAAAACCATCAAACTTAAAATACCGGGCAGCGATTCGCAAAGACACCTAATTGAAATAATGCATAGAAAATAGTTAGCAAAAGGGTTGGCAGTAACTCCTTTTAATTTGTCAAAACAGGGATTGGAAATTTAGCCGTGGGAAAAGTTTTAGCAATAGCAAATCAAAAAGGTGGCGTTGGCAAAACCACTACATCAGTTAATTTAGCCGCCTCATTAAATGCTACTCGCAAGAAAGTGTTGCTGATCGATCTAGATCCTCAGGGCAACGCCACAATGGGAAGCGGCGTAAACAAATCAGCTCTGGAAACTTCTATTTACGAAGTGCTAATGTTGCACAATACATTTGATGAAGTAGTAGCTCACCCCGAAGGGATAGGTTACGACGTTCTTCCAGCAAACGGCGATCTGGTCGCCGCTGAAATTGAATTAATCAGCGAAGACAACAGAGAGCTGCGATTACGACAAATCATAGATTCTATACGCGACCGTTACGACTACATTGTTATCGATTGCCCCCCATCACTGAATATGTTGACCATTAACGCCCTGGTAGCAGCCGATGGTGTGGTTATCCCCATGCAATGTGAATACTATGCTCTCGAAGGTTTGTCAGCATTAATAGAAACCATTAACGCTATTCGCGACCAGCTTAATCCAGGCCTGCAGATCGAAGGCATACTACGCACAATGTATGACCCAAGAAATAAACTAACCACTGAAGTTAACGGTCAGCTAATCAACTATTTCGGTGATGCGGTTTACCGAACCGTTGTTCCTAGAAACGTTCGTTTGGCGGAAGCACCAAGTTATGGCAAGCCAGTGATTGAATATGATCGACAGTCACGGGGCGCTATTGCCTATCTTGCTTTAGCAGGGGAGCTTCTTCGACGTAACGACGAAGCAGCAGCTAGAGCTATCAACTAACCGAGGGAATCAGCCCGACCACGTGAACCCAGGTGCAAGATGACAGACAAGAAAAAACTCGGTAAAGGCTTGGACGCGCTCTTATCCTCCCGTAGTACGGAAACAATGGCTAGTCTAATGGGCAAGCCCAAAGACCGCTCGATTCCAGCAGCGTCACCCGTTATAGAAGACAAAGACGGCGACCTTAAAAATATCCCGATAGAATTGATTCAGCGCGGCAAGTACCAGCCCCGCACAGATATGCACGAAGAGGCGCTGGAAGAATTAGCTAACTCCATTAAGAAGCAAGGGGTTATGCAGCCGATCATCGTTCGCCCTATTTCCTCCAATAAATATGAAATTATTGCCGGTGAGCGCCGCTGGCGAGCGTGTCAGATCGCTGGTCTGGACACAATTCCTACCATAATCAAACCAGTTGGAGACGAAGCTGCCATAGCGATGTCTCTAATTGAGAATATTCAGCGTGAAAACCTCAACCCTATCGAAGAAGCTATGGCTCTAAAACGTCTACAAGACGAATTTGAACTTACTCAGCAGGAAGTAGCCGACGCGGTTGGAAAATCCAGAGCCAGTGTTACTAATTTAATTCGATTAATCGGTTTATCTATTGATGTACGCCGAATGCTCGAGCATGGCGATCTGGAAATGGGCCATGCCCGAGCTTTGCTATCTTTGCCGGATTTACAGCAATCCGAGGCTGCAAGGTCAGTAGTTGGCCGGGGGCTTTCTGTACGGCAGACTGAATCCCTTGTCAGGCGCCTTATTGCGGGGGCTGGCTCTAGCACTCCTGGTAATGTGATAGACCCAGATATCAAAAACCTGGAAGATAATCTGGCCGATAAACTGGGTGCCAAGGTGCTAATTCAGCACACAGCCAAGGGTAAAGGAAAGCTTATTCTAAAATACAATTCTCTGGACGAGCTGGACGGAATCCTCTCTCATATAAATTGAGCTCTAATTGACCCCCACCGTAGTTGATAAGGCACTATAAAGCCCCTATAATGCGCGTGCTTTGGTGATCGACGCTTTAAAAAAATACGTAATTTTGGGGTGCTGAGCTATTTTCAGCTAGATAGTCAGCGAACGACAATGTCCAATTTGAAAGCCCCCCCAGTCTATAAAGTAATTGTAGCTCAGCTAGCTATGGCGGCCTTTATAGCCATTATTTCATTACTATTTTTTGGCGTCATAGTGGCCTACTCGGTATTACTGGGAGGCCTGATTAGCGCATTACCAAATAGCTATTTTGCGTTACATGCCTTCAGATATCAGGGGGCGCGCAACGCCGAGAAAGTTGTACAGAGTTTTATCAGAGGTGAGATAGGAAAAATAGTCTTCACCGTTGTTCTGTTTGCTCTTAGCTTTACTCTAATAACGAGATTGAACGAACTGGCCTTAATACTTGGGTTTATTTTCACCCACTTTGTCGGGGTCATGATGTCGGGGATGATTAGTCATCTACCCGTCAGGAAGGCATAGGCAGTAAAGCCTGGCCACTTAATGTGACTAATGAAGCACCACCAATTTTAGAGCTTTAAAATGGCAGAGTTAGCAGAAGCAGGACACGCGGTAGTCGAGCACGGAGTTGCTGAGCAAACAGTTCAAGACTATATCCAGCACCATCTTTCCTATTTAACCTACGGTAGACACGCCGATGGTAGCTGGGGTATGGCTCATGACGCTGTCGAAGCCGCGGAAATGGGCTTTATGTCTATTCACGTAGATACTATGGGCTGGTCCCTGTTCTTAGGTGCTGGCTTCTTATTGTTCTTCCGCTACATTGGCTTGAAAGCAACAACTGATACTCCAAGCGGCATGCAAAATTTCGTAGAAATGATCTTCGAATTTGTCGATGCCCGCGTAGGCGAAGGGTTTGACGGCAAGAACCCGCTTATTGCACCCCTGGCATTGACCATATTCGTCTGGATATTGTTGATGAACACTATGGATATCATTCCCGTTGATTTATTTTCAATTTTGCTTGGTTTCATTGGCTTTGAACATGCCCCCTTCAAAATTGTTCCAACTACTGATCCCAACATCACCATGGGTATGTCGCTGTCAGTTTTTGTTCTTATTATTTATTACAGCATCAAAAACAAAGGCCTTGGCGGTTTTCTCGCCGAGCTTGCCTTCCACCCCTTTGGTAAGTGGATGATGCCCTTTAATCTGATTATTGAAGTCCCTACATTGCTAGCCAAGCCTATATCCTTAGGGCTGCGGCTATTCGGCAATTTGTACGCCGGGGAATTACTCTTTTTGCTTATCGCGGCTTTATTAGGCGCGGTGCAATTACCGGCGCATTTTATATGGGCAGTATTCCACTTATTGGTAATACCGCTGCAGGCGTTTGTATTTATGATGCTCACCATTGTTTATCTCAATGCGGCGCATCAGACATCACACGACCACTAAAATTTTATTTTTATCTGAACTGAAGAAAATCTGGAGAACAAAATGGAAATGATATTGTCTTTTACAGTACTGGGTGTTTTGCTTGTACTGGGAATGGGTGCACTCGGCACTGCGATCGGCTTTGGTATTCTAGGAGGAAAGTTCCTGGAAGGCTCAGCTCGACAGCCAGAGCTAGCGCCTAAATTACAAACCAGCATGTTTCTTGTTGCTGGTCTTATCGACGCGGTAACCATGATTGGTATTGGTATTGGCATGTGGTTTACGTTCTCCAATCCATACCTTGCTACCTTGCAGTCCGCTGTTGGCGGCTAAATTAGGAACCTTTTCTAATTGCTTTCTAATTGACAGGAGCGGGAGAAAACCGTGGATATTAATTTAACAATTTTTGGACAAATGTTCGCGTTTGCCATCTTTGTGTGGTTTTGCAACAACAAGGTTTGGCCTTTGTTTGCAAACATTCTCGAAGAGCGCAAAGTGAAAATTGCCGATGGTCTGGAAGCAGCAGCAAGATCTATAAAAGATCTGGAACTGGCTCAGGCCAAGTCTACAGGTCAGCTTAAGGAAGCCAAGGTTGAGGCAGCGGGCATTATTGATCTTGCCAACAAGCGTGGCTCACAGATTGTAGACGAAGCAAAAGAACAGGCCAGAGAAGAAGGTAAACGCATTATTGCGGGTGCTCAGGCTGAAATTGAGCAAGAAGTGAACAGGGCAAAAGAAACCCTGCGCGCCCAGGTATCAGCAATAGCGATTGCTGGCGCCGAGAAAATTCTGGAAAGCTCAATCGACCAGGCCGCCAATGAAGATATGCTAAATAAACTAGCATCCGAACTTTGAGAAACTAAACAGTGGCAGAGTTAACAACATTAGCACGACCTTATGCCAAAGCCGCCTTTGAAGCTGCTTTAGGTGAAAGCGCACTCGATAAATGGTCCAACATGTTGGCGTTGTCTGCCGCAATTTCTTCAGAAAACGGAATGAGTGTTGTTTTAACATCGCCCTCGCTTTCCGTTGAGCAAATAGCCGACTCGTTTGTTGAGGTGTGTGGCGATGAGCTAGACACCAAAGGCCAGAACTTTGTTCGTTTATTGGCCGAGAACAAGCGGCTGATTTTACTTCCAGAAATATCCTCAATGTTTGATAAGCTGAAAGCCAATCAGGAAAAATCAGTCGATGTTGAGATAACCACAGCGTTTGAAATCAGTTCAGATGTTTCAAACAAGCTGGAGCAGAGCCTCAAAGATCGTTTGCAACGAGAAATTAAACTGACGAGTAAAGTCGACAAGAGTTTGATCGGCGGCGCGATTATCAGAGCTGGTGACAATGTCATAGACAGCTCGATTCGCGGCAAGTTATTCAAATTAGCTGAATCAATGAATTCCTGAACAGCTCAGGAACAAGGAAATACGCATGCAACAACTGAATCCATCCGAAATCAGTGAAATTATTAAACAGCGCATCGACAAACTCGATGTGTCTGTGCAGTCAAAAAACGAAGGCACCATTGTCAGCGTATCGGACGGTATTATCCGTATTCACGGTCTTGCTGACGTCATGTATGGTGAGATGATCGAGTTTGAAGGCGGCATCTATGGAATGGCGCTTAACCTCGAAAGAGATTCAGTGGGCGCCATTGTACTTGGCGACTATCTTAGCCTTAGAGAAGGTCAAACTTGTCGATGTACACAAAGAATTCTGGAAGTACCAATTGGGCCAGAGCTGGAAGGCCGAGTTGTCGATGCACTAGGCAAGCCTATTGATGGCAAAGGCCCAATCGAAACAACAATGACTGACGCCGTAGAAAAAATTGCTCCTGGAGTAATTGCCAGGCAGTCGGTTTCTGAGCCGGTGCAAACAGGTTTGAAATCTATCGATTCCATGATCCCTATTGGTCGTGGCCAGCGAGAACTGATTATTGGTGACCGCGAAGTGGGTAAGACCGCTGTCGCTATCGATACCATCATTAACCAGAAAGGCAAAAATATTAAATGTATCTACGTGGCTATTGGCCAAAAGGCTTCTTCAGTTGCCAACGTAGTGAGTCGTTTGGAAGAACACGGCGCCATGGAATACACTATCGTGGTTGCTGCGACTGCCGCTGATCCTGCATCCATGCAGTTTATTGCGCCTTATGCAGGTTGCACTATGGGTGAGTACTACCGTGACCGTGGCCAGGATGCACTGATTATTTATGATGATTTAACCAAGCAGGCCTGGGCTTATCGCCAAATTTCATTGCTACTTAGAAGACCACCAGGCCGAGAAGCCTATCCAGGTGATGTTTTCTACTTACACTCCCGGCTTCTGGAGCGTGCATCGAGAGTAAGCACTGACTACGTTGAGAAGTTTACCAACGGCGAAGTGAAGGGTAAAACCGGATCACTTACCGCATTGCCGATAATTGAAACACAGGCTGGTGACGTTTCTGCATTCGTGCCAACCAATGTAATTTCAATTACAGACGGTCAGATTTTCCTTGAAACTGATTTGTTCAACTCCGGCATTCGCCCAGCCATGAACCCAGGTATTTCGGTATCTCGTGTGGGTGGTGCAGCGCAAACCAAAATTATTAAGAAGCTCGGTGGTGGTATTCGTATCGCCCTAGCGCAATACCGTGAACTGGCCGCCTTTGCCGCCTTTGCATCGGATCTCGATGATGCAACTCGCGCCCAGCTGGAACATGGTCAGCGTGTAACAGAGCTGATGAAACAGAAGCAGTATTCACCTATGTCGGTTGCCGAGATGGCGGTTTCACTTTATGCGGCCAACGAAGGCTATCTTGAAGATGTCGAACTAAAGAAAGTTCTCGATTTTGAAGCCGCTTTGTTGTCCTACATGCACAGCGAACACAGTGAATTGATCAAACAGATAGACGAAACCGGCGAATACAATGACGATATCGCAGCGCAGTTCAAGGCCGCTATCGATAAGTTCAAGTCCACGCAGTCCTGGTAGAGGTTAGAAAGAGAAATGGCTGGCGGAAAAGAAATACGTACCAAGATTTCGAGTATTAAAAGTACTCAGAGTCTCACCGGTGCAATGGAAATGGTTGCAGCAAGTAAAATGCGCAAGGCTCAGGAGCGCATGAAGCTTGGTAAACCCTATGCCCATCGCATCCGTTCGGTTATTGGTCATATTGCTAACGCCACGCCGGAATATCGACACACCTATTTCGACACTCGCGAAGTTAAGCGCGTGGGCTACATTATTATTTCTTCTGACCGAGGTCTTTGCGGCGGATTAAATATTAATGTCTTCAAGGCGGCTGTTGCCTCCATGAAAGAATTTAATGAGAAAGGCGTTGAATTAGACTTTGCGGTAATTGGCGGAAAAGCCGCTAGTTTTTTTAAAAATTATGGCGGCAATGTTATCGCTGCAGTTCGTGGTATTGGCGATGCGCCAGAAGTCGCAGACGTTATTGGTTCGGTTAAAGTCATGCTGGAAAAATTCGACAATCATGAAATTGATCAGCTAATGATTGTTAGCAATACATTTATTAACACCATGACCCAGCAGCCAAGCGTTGAGCAATTATTGCCACTGCTGCCATCGGAAGAAGAAGACTTGCAGCACCATTGGGATTATTTGTATGAGCCCGATGCCAAAGAATTGCTGGACGGTCTATTGCTAAGGTATATCGAATCACAGGTATTTCAGGCAGTAGTCGAAAACAACGCCTGTGAGCAAGCAGCAAGAATGGTGGCAATGAAAAGCGCCACCGACAATGCAGGTGATCTGATTGACGAGTTAGAACTGATTTACAACAAGGCTCGCCAGGCAGCAATTACTCAGGAATTATCTGAGATTGCAGGCGGCGCGGCAGCAGTATAAATAAGCGGGGTTTGTTGTGCTAATGGTTAGATACTTAGCCGACAAACACCATAACGAAAAGTTTTTGAACACGACAAAGATAGATTGAGGAACCGGACATGAGTAGCGGTCGAATCGTACAAATAATTGGCGCTGTTATCGATGTGGAATTTTCGCGTGATGGCGTACCCTCTATATATGACGCACTGAATATAACCGACACTGATATAGTGCTCGAAGTGCAACAGCAGCTTGGCGACGGCGTAGTGAGAACTATTGCCCTGGGCAGCACGGAAGGACTTAGTCGAGGCCTGGAAGTTAAAGACACAGGTGCTCCAGTTTCAGTTCCCGTTGGTGTTGAAACACTTGGTCGCATCATGAATGTGCTAGGCCGTCCTATCGACGAGCGTGGTCCAATCGGCGAAAAGAAACGCATGCCGATTCACCGCAAGGCGCCAGCCTACGAAGAGCTTTCAAGCTCAAATGAATTGCTGGAAACCGGCATTAAAGTTATCGACCTTATTTGTCCTTTTGCTAAAGGCAGTAAGGTTGGACTGTTCGGTGGAGCGGGTGTTGGTAAAACCGTAAACATGCTGGAACTTATTAACAACATTGCTACCGAGCACAGTGGACTTTCTGTATTTGCCGGGGTTGGTGAGCGAACTCGTGAAGGCAACGATTTCTATTATGAAATGCAGGACTCAAAAGTTATTGATCTCGAAGGCGAGTCCAAAGTGTCCATGGTATATGGTCAGATGAACGAGCCTCCCGGAAATAGATTACGTGTTGCGCTGTCTGCCCTGACAATGGCAGAAGAGTTTCGCGACGAAGGCCGTGATGTACTGTTGTTTATCGATAATATTTATCGTTACACACTAGCGGGCACCGAAGTATCTGCACTGCTAGGCCGCATGCCTTCAGCGGTGGGTTACCAGCCAACACTGGCTGAAGAAATGGGTGCGTTGCAAGAGCGAATCACATCAACAAAAGACGGCTCAATTACTTCTATTCAGGCGGTGTATGTACCGGCGGATGACTTAACAGATCCATCTCCAGCAACAACCTTTGCTCACCTTGATGCAAAAGTTGTACTTTCAAGAGACATCGCTTCACTGGGTATTTACCCGGCGGTGGATCCACTGGATTCTTCTTCGCGCCAACTCGATCCACTAGTAATTGGTAACGAACATTACGATACTGCCAACGGTGTACAAACTGTATTGCAGCGTTACAAAGAACTAAAAGACATTATCGCTATTTTGGGCATGGACGAACTTTCCGACGAAGACAAACAAACCGTTGGCCGGGCTCGACGTATTTCCCAGTTTCTTTCTCAGCCATTTACCGTGGCCGAGGTGTTTACTAACATTCCTGGAAAGTATGTGTCGCTTAAAGATACCATCGCTGGCTTTAAAGGTATTTTGGCCGGTGATTACGATCACTTACCAGAGCAAGCGTTTAGCATGGTAGGCACAATGGAAGAAGCAATAGAGAAAGCGAAAACCCTATAAGGGAGTATTAGATTATGGCTATGACAATGCACTGTGACATCGTAAGTGCCGAAAAGAGCATCTTTTCCGGCATGGTAGAAATGGTTGTTGCTGCCGGCTCCCTTGGGGATCTTGGTATAGCGCCAGGTCACGCACCTTTGTTAACAGCTTTAATTCCTGGCCCTGTCAAATTGATTTTGGCCGGTGGCGAGGAAGAAATCTTCTACGTATCAGGTGGTTTTCTGGAAGTGCAGCGAGGTACAGTAACGCTGTTAAGTGATACCGCGCTGAGAGCTGGTGATGTTGACGAAGCAGCGGCACTTAAAGCCATTGAAGAAGCCGAACATGCTATGGCAAACCAAAGCGCGGAGTTTGACTATTCAATTGCCGCGGCTACTCTTGCAGAAGCGGCGGCCCAGTTACGCGCCTTACGAAAAATTCGTAGGTAGTAAGTAGAGGCAACATAGGTAGACGAAATCATAAAGGTGGCATAGGCTGCCTTTTTTGTTTTTAGCGAAGCAAACAATATGACAAGCAATAAGATAAAACTGGACGTAGTCATTCTTGCAGCCGGCAAGGGCACAAGAATGAACTCGAGTCTGCCAAAGGTTCTTCACCAAATTGGCGCAAAGCCAATGCTTGGGCATGTTATTGATGCCGCACGAGAGCTTTGCACCAACAAACTACATCTTATAGTTGGCTACGGCGCCGAACATATCAAACAGGCTTTTGAGTCAGAAGCCAATCTTGTCTGGGCAATTCAGGAGCAGCAATTAGGCACCGGCCACGCCGTTATGCAGGCCATGCCAGGGCTAAACACCGAAGACGAACAAGGCCAGGCGCTTATACTTTATGGCGATGTTCCCCTAACCAAAACCTCAACTCTGCAAGAACTGTTAGATCAATCCAGTCCTCAAACCCTGTCCATGCTTACTCTAATTACTGATAATCCCACCGGTTTGGGCAGAATTGTAAGAGACGAAAAAGGCACAATTTGCGCTATCGTCGAAGAAAAAGACGCTAACAAGGAACAAAAGCAGATAAAAGAGATTAATACTGGCATTATGGTTATCCCTGCTGCCAAGCTGAACCGCTGGCTTAATGCTCTTGGTAACGACAATGCACAAGGGGAATACTACCTTACTGACATAGTCGCCATGGCTGCCGCAGAGAATTGTGAGATTAACGCCAAGGTCATCACCGATGCCAGTGAAGTACAGGGCGTAAACGACAAAGCACAGCTGGCCGAACTGGAAAGACATTACCAAATGAATAAAGCCGACGAATTACTGCAAGCAGGCGTTACCCTCCGCGATCCGGCTCGCGTCGACATCAGAGGCGATCTACAAACAGGCGCCGATGTCGAAATAGACATTAACGCCATATTTGAAGGCGAAGTGAGCCTTGGTAATGGCGTAAAAATTGGCCCCAACGTAGTTATTAAAGACACCACCATCGCGGATAACACAATCATACTTGCCGGCTCTAATATAGACAGCGCCGTTATTGGCGAGAGAGCAAGCGTCGGCCCTTACGCAAGAATTAGACCTGGCACGGTATTAAAAGACGAAACCAAAATAGGTAATTTTGTCGAAACCAAAAATGCGGTTATAGGCAAAGGCTCCAAGGCCAGCCACCTTGCCTATATTGGCGATGCCGAGCTAGGCGAAAACGTCAATATAGGTGCAGGCACTATCGTTTGTAATTACGATGGCGTGAACAAACACAAAACAACTATCGGCAATAATGTATTCGTTGGGTCTAACAGCGTACTAGTCGCGCCAGTAACTCTGGCAGACAACACATTTATCGCCGCCGGCTCAGCAATAAACAGCGACGTGCCCGATGGCAGCCTTGCCGTAGGCCGAGCAAGGCAAAGAAATATTCCGGGCTGGAAACGCCCAAGTAAAAACTAGAGAGATTCTAATACCATGTGCGGAATTGTAGGTGCAATAGCGGAACGAAATGTAACCGGCATTTTACTCGAAGGCCTAAAGCGCCTGGAGTATCGCGGCTACGACTCAGCAGGCGTAGCTATAATGAGCGGCGCCAATAATAAAATTCACAATGTAAAAGCGGTTGGTAAGGTAAACAAGTTAGTAGCCGCTGCCGCCAAAACAAAAGTAAAAGGCCGACTAGGTATTGCCCATACACGTTGGGCTACCCATGGTAAAACCACCGTTGCTAATGCTCACCCTCACATGTCCGGTACCGACATCGCTATTGTTCACAATGGGATCATAGAAAACTTCGAAGTGCTTCGAGACAAACTCATTAAAGATGGCTATGTATTTAAAACAGAAACCGACACAGAAGTTATTGCTCATCTAATTCATCAAACAAGAAAAAGCGGCAAAGTTTCATTACTGAATGCAGTAAAGAAAATCATTAAAAAACTGCAGGGCGCCTACGGCCTTTGCGTAATTGACCGAAATTCACCTGATCAAATTGTAGTCGCCAGATCCGGTAGCCCATTGGTTATAGGTGTTGGTATTGGCGAAAACTTTGTTGCCTCCGACCCACTAGCACTGTCACAGGTTACCGACAGATTTGTCTATCTTGAAGAAGGCGATATCGCCCAGGTTGGTCTCGAATCTTTTGAGATTTGGCACGGCGGCAAAAAAGTAAAGCGCGCTATTACTACTATACAAAGCACAGCGTCCGACGCCGAAAAAGGCAAGTATAAACACTTCATGCTCAAAGAGATTCACGAGCAGCCCAAGGTAATACAGGACACACTCGACGGCCGAATCAGTGGCAACAAAGTACTGGAAGAAGCTTTTGGAATTAAAGCAAAAGGCGTGTTCGACAAAGTTAAAAGTGTACAAATTGTCGCCTGTGGTACCAGCTTTCATGCGGGTCAGGTAGCCAAGTACTGGCTTGAGTCCATTGCAAAATTACCTTGCCAAATCGATATCGCCAGCGACTACCGCTACCGGGATATTATTGTTCAGCCGGGTACTTTGTTTATTACGGTTTCCCAATCGGGCGAAACCGCCGACACTCTGGCAGCGCTGCGCTTTGCCAACAAACAATCTTACATTGCCAGTTTATCGATTTGTAATGTAGCAACCAGCTCACTAGTGAGAGAGTCCGACCTTTGCCTGCTAACCAAAGCGGGCCAGGAAATCGGTGTTGCTTCAACCAAGGCATTTACTACCCAGCTTACTGTGTTTCTAATTCTTGCTATCGTACTTGCCAGGCGCACAGGTTTAAAACCAGCCCAGGAAGCAAAGCTGGTTAAAGAGCTAAGTAAACTTCCCGGCCTAATTACCAAAACATTAAAACTTAGCAATAATATTAAAAAGCTTTCACAGCAATTCACCGACAAGAATCACAGTTTGTTTTTGGGCAGGGGAATTCAATATCCAATCGCCAAAGAGGGCGCACTAAAGCTAAAGGAGATTTCCTATATTCACGCCGAAGCTTATCCGGCGGGTGAATTAAAACATGGCCCATTGGCGCTGGTGGATGATCAAATGCCGGTAGTGGCGGTTGCCCCTAACAATGATCTGCTGAGTAAGCTACAGGCTAACTTATCTACAGTTAGCGCCAGAGGTGGCAAGCTGTTTGTCTTCGCCGATGAAAGCATTGGCTACAAGAGTGATAAAAGCTGCAAGGTAATTCACGTGCCAAACTGCCCGGATATACTAGCGCCGATTGTATTTACCGTTCCGCTGCAAATACTGTCCTACTATGTGGCCATCAACAAAGGTACAGATGTGGACCACCCAAGAAATCTGGCCAAGTCTGTCACGGTAGAGTAAACACCGAGGGCTAATTCTGATCACAGTCCTGATTAGTCCTGATCCATTTCCCGCAGCGCCTTCTGGCTTTTTTGCAGTTTCTTCAAATGCTCTTTCAATAATGGTTTGCGATGCCGCGCCACGCCCGTGGCGAGCACATCAATCACCACCAGGTGAGCGATTCGTGAAGACACCGGCGCAAAGGCCTGATGCTCTTCCTTCATGTTCACATAAATAGGAATCGTGCATTGCTCGCTCAAAGAAGTGTTCTGCGGAGCAAGCCCGATAACCGTCGCGCCAGCCTCAATTGCCAAACTAACACTCTGAAGCAAAGCCCGGGTTTGCCCCGACTGAGAAATAGCTACCACCACATCCTTCTCGCCAAGTGATATAGCCGACATATGTTGAATATGCGGGTCAGTATAAGCCGCTGTGGAAAGCTGCAAACGGAAAAACTTGTGTTGAGCATCCGCTGCCACCGAGCCAGAGGCACCAAAGCCATAAAACTCAACGCGGTTAGCGTTGCTAATAGTATTAATCGCGGTTTCCAGCACTTCAGGATCAAGCTCATCGCGTACAGTTAGTAGCGAGCCCACCGTAGTATCAAACACCTTGTTGCGCAGGTCTTCCACCGTGTCTTTGTCATCAACCGCAAACTGCGTGTACACACCACCAAGCCCAAGCTGTTGAGCCAGCTGTAATTTAAAAGACAAAAAGCCATCAAAGCCAATGGCACGGCAAAATCGCATCACCGTAGGCTCACTCACATCCGACTTGGCCGCCAGATCAACAATGCGCATTTTGATCACATCGTTGGCATGTTCCAGCACATAACTGGCAACCTTAGCCTCAGATTTGCGCAAAGCAGAGCCACTGTCGGCAATGCGGCGTATCAAATTTGGTGATTCCACTAGCTACCTGCTAAATTAATCAGTTACGGGGTGCTTTCAACCAATGCTACTCAATTTGCCAGTTGATAGCACTCTGTTTTAGCTCCAAAAAAACAGCAAAGAAATCACAAAGAAGAACCAGGAACCCAGCGCAGTCTATGGAAAAGCTCCAACTCAGTTTTGTAGATTCAATCGCCGAAATAGGCGAGCAAGCCTGGAATGAAATAACCGGGATTGATAATCCCTTCACAAGATACGAATT
>NVVJ01000027.1 GCA_002402175.1 SAR86 cluster bacterium | reverse complement strand
GCAATTCCTGCGCTGCTACCAGATGCCGAACTACAAAGCCTGGATTTGTTAAGCGAACCCGACAATTACTATTACTCTCGACACAATAACTACCGGCCCTTCCCTGTGTATCGTGCCAAATTTAATGACATTGAATCAACCTGGTATCACATTGATCTTAGCACTGGAAAAATTGTAAATCGAGTCACCAATAGCAGTCGGAGAGAACGATGGTTATTCAATGGCCTTCATAGCCTGGATTTTCAATTTCTACTTCAGCACAGACCACTATGGGATTTGTTGCTAATCACCCTGAGCCTTATTGGGCTACTATTTTCTATAACAGCAGTGGTGATTGGGTGGCGGAGACTTGTACGTTAATAAAACATAATCCAGCACAAGTACTCCGGGTTCTAAGAAAACGAATTACTTTAATCTCGCAATCCCTACTCAAGACTCTCAGCTGACTCGCACCAATCTCCCGGAATGTGCTATTCGATACAAAGCCGGCAACACGATAAGCGTAAGAATGGTGGATGATATAATTCCACCTATAACAACAGTCGCTATTGGTCGTTGTACTTCAGCTCCCGTTCCTGTGTTTAACGCCATAGGGATAAACCCTAGACTAGCAACTAGGGCTGTCATAAGTACCGGACGAAGGCGCGTCATTGCTCCTTCTGTTATTGCAAAAATTAGATCGCCTTTTTCTTCTAGCAATCTGGAGATAAACGATAGCATTATCAATCCGTTAAGAACGGCGACACCCGAGAGCGCGATAAAGCCAACACCTGCTGAAATGGAAAGTGGCATGTCTCGCAGCCATAACGCAATCACCCCTCCAGTCAAAGCAAGAGGTACTCCAGTAAAAATGATTAGCGCATCTTTGAACGAGCTGAATGCCATTAGCAAAAGCCCAAAAATTACAACCAGAGTCACTGGCACCACCAGTGATAGCCGCTTCCTAGCGGACTCCAGCTGCTGAAAAGTGCCTCCATATTCAACCCAGTATCCTGGAGGCAAATCTAATTGTGCTTCAATGCGCCTCTGTGCCTCAGCAACAAAAGAACCCAGATCACGATCCCTTATATTAGATGTTATGACAATTCTTCGCTTACCGTTCTCGCGGTTAATTTGATTTGGTGATTCAGTGAATACCAGCGTAGCTACTTCATCCAAGGGTACGTAACCAGGACCGTCACTAAACGCGGCATTTGGAACTGGTAATCTAGCCAATCGAGACAAGTCAGTACGCATATCTTCGGGCAAACGTACTACCAACTCGAAACGCCGATCTCCTTCAAAAATGAGACCCGCGGACTCGCCACCGATCGCGGTAGCAACTAGATCTTGCAAGTCAACGACATTGATTCCATAGCGCGCCATGGCTTCTCGTTTCGGAACCACAGCCAGAAGCGGCAAACCCGTTACCTGCTCAAGTTGCACATCACTCGCGCCTGATATTGGCTCTACAATTTCTCGAACCTGTTCACCCAATGCCAGTAATTGCTCCAGGTCATCACCAAATATTTTGATTCCCAGATCCGCTCGAACGCCAGAAATCAGTTCGTTGAAGC
Organism: SAR86 cluster bacterium; assembly: GCA_002402175.1. Classification (GTDB taxonomy): domain Bacteria; phylum Pseudomonadota; class Gammaproteobacteria; order Pseudomonadales; family Pseudohongiellaceae; genus UBA9145. The sequence continues at coordinate 41,600 of NVVJ01000027.1, read as the reverse complement.
GCATTTCTATTGGCTGGGTAAATTCATAGTTATTTCCCGGCAGCAACAAGAGAGCTTCTTCCAGCTCCGCTAAAAATTGTGCCTTGGTTTTCTCTTGGTTTTGCCACTGGGCCTGTGGTTTTAACATAATGAAAGTGTCTGCTACGGCTGGCGGCATAGGGTCAGTTGCTATCTCAGGCGTTCCTATTTTTGAAAACACTTTATCTACTTCATCGAACTCCCGGATACGCGCCTCAAGTGCCAACTGCATTCCGACGGCTTGATCCAGTCCCGTACCCGGAATCCTTAAAGCATGCAGTGCAATATCACCTTCATCCAGTTGCGGTATGAACTCGGTGCCCAGGGTGCTTGCCACCCAGATAGAAACCCCTACCAGCGAAGCAGCGAGAGCAACAACTAACCAGCGAAGCCTGATAGAAAACTTAAGCAGTGGCTTATAAACGTGCTTAAGAATCCTCACCAGAATGTTTTCCTGCTCTGCGATTTTACCTCTCATAAAAATTGCAAGTGCTGCAGGAACTAGCGTAAAGCTCAGAATCATGGCTGTTGTTAAAGCCAGTATCACGGTAATCGCCATGGGGTGAAACATCTTGCCTTCGATTCCTGTTAGAGCAAATATAGGCAGATATACAAAGGTAATAATACCAACACCGAATAAACTCGGACGAATGACTTCATTAGTAGCAAGAAAAACTACACGTAAGCGTTCCTCGCGCGGCAACAAACCCTGATTCTTTTTCTGCGCCTCTGCCAGTCGGCGCACGCTGTTCTCTACAATGATTACGGCACCATCAACTATTAAACCAAAGTCCAATGCTCCCAAGCTCATCAGGTTCGCCGAAACGCCAAGAGTCACCATTCCAGTAAAGGTGCCCAGCATAGAAATTGGTATTACCATCATGGTAATTAATGCGGCACGGAAATTACCTAACAACATGAACAACACAATTATTACTAACAATGCGCCGCCCAGAAGATTATCTCTAACCGTGTTAATGGTTTTGTCGACCAGATCGGTTCTGTCATATACCGCTTCGGCAACAATGCCAGCAGGCAAAGTAGCGTTTATCTCTTCAAGCTTTTCTGCAACATCACGGGCTACGGTCCGTGAGTTTTCACCCATCAGCATAAAGGCAGTACCAAGTACCGTTTCCAACCCGTCTCTTGTTGCTGCGCCAGTACGAAGCTGGTTTCCTAACGCAACTTCAGCCACATCGGAAACCCGCACGGGCACTCCACCGCGAATCGCCAACACTACATTTTCTATGTCTGAAAAATTCTTCAGTTGACCAGGTGATCGCACAAGAAGCTGCTGCCCATTTGGTTCGATATAGCCAGCGCCTCTATTGCTGTTGTTGTTCTGTAGTGCTTCCACTACTTGACGCATAGTGATATCAAATCGCAATAACTTAGTAGGATCAGGTGTGACATGAAATTGTTTTTCGAAGCCGCCTGTAGAGTTAATTTCGTTCACTCCACCAACCAGGATCAATTGCGGACGTATAATCCAGTCCTGGATTTCCCTCAGTGCGGTACTGTCATAGGCCTCGCCATTGAGCTGAGTTGCTCCCGGGAGGGCAGACACGGTATACATGAATATCTCACCAAGACCTGAACTAATAGGCCCCATCTCCGGCTCGAGCCCCTGTGGAAGTTGGTTTTTAATTACCGCTAATCGTTCATTGATCAAGTTTCTGGCAAAGTAAATATCCGTTCCTTCCTCAAACACTACGGTAACCTGAGAAAGCCCATAGCGGGAAAGAGATCGGGTATAGGAAAGATTCGGGAGACCCGCCAAACCGGTTTCGACAAGGTAGGTTATGCGTTGCTCAGTTTCGAGAGGTGAGAAGCCGGGAGCTTCGGTATTAACCTGAACCTGCACATTAGTAATATCGGGAACTGCATCTATCGACAGTTGCAAATAGTTCCAGGCTCCAAGTGCACTGAGCGCAAACGCTATCGCTATTACCAGCCAACGCTGATCTATAGCCGAACGCAGAATGTAATTTATCATGACCGCTTGCTCCTGTGATGTTTGTGCTTAATGATCATGAGAGGCTCCAGATTTCTCCAAATCCGCCTTCAGTAAATAGCTGTTTTCAACCACATAACGATCACCGACATTCAGTCCACCAAGAACCTCGGTAAAACGTCCATCACTACGACCTAATTCAAGTGGACGGATTTCATAATTGTCGCCAATCTGTATAAACACCACTTGCCAGTCACGAAATTTTTGTAATGCGCGGTTATCCACTGCAAGAGGAACCGGAAACTGATCTATGGTGACATCCGCCTCAATTAGCAGTCCTGGCGTCCATAACAAGTCAGGATTGGAGACCGGAACACGGGCAATTATATAAGGCGAAAGCCCCTCTCCAGGATTGAGATAGCGAATAGTGCTACGAGCGGTAATGTCACTTAGATGCAAGGTGACATTCTGACCCGCCTTAATATGCTGAATATCACCCGGAAAAACATTCAGGTCAGCCCATACATTTTGATAATTGGCAATGGTAAGTAGATGTTGCTCGCCCGCATACTCTCCAGGATTTGCATGTGAGTCCACAACAATTCCACTAATCGGCGCGCGTAGTTCGTAGGTTTGTAAGCTGTCATTAGCCTCGATTGTTGCTATTAAATCTCCTTTTTCTACGGTATCACCTAGACTCGGATTAACTGTTTTAATCAATCCAGGATAGCGTGCAGTAAGGTGACTAACTTGGGTGGGGTCTGGGGATATTTTTCCGTAAAGCAATTTCGTTTGATGAATGATTTTTCCTTCAGCCGTATGCACCCCTATTTCCATAATCTCGGCTAGATCAAAGGACATTTCGATACGGCCTTCATAGGATTCATAGGTCCATTGATAACTTTGCCCACGGTAATTTGCGCTTATAGTAACGTCGAAAGAGTGTGGTTCTTCAACTACGCCTTCTCCAAGTAGGTAAGAGCCATTACTCAAAAAATTGTAATTATTAATCTCACCACCTAGCCGAATTAACTGAACTGATAAATCCCAGTCGTCAGGAGAAATTTCGCTTTGACCGCTATAAGCCCATGCCCGATATTCCGGCGGCACTCCCTGCTCGAAGATGGAGAGTTCGACAGTGAAGTCTCCGTCTTCCAGCAGCCTTCCTCCATGTGAGCCAGTTTCGATCTCATCATGTACATCTTGTGCTATCAGGTAGCCTCCTGATTGTAAAATCAGGGTCAAGCTCAGTATTGAAATTAAAAATTTGGTAGTCATTGTTAGTTCCTTCCTATAAGGGGTTGGGTATCTCTCTATAGAAGTTGTTAAATTCTTCACCACTTAGCCGTTCAATCTCAACACGAAGTAAATGCGCGCGAGCAGCCACTTCAATGAGAGAAAACTCAGCTTCAAGCATTTCTTTCTGAGCCACCGTTAGTTCAAGATAGCTGTATCTGCCGCTCTCAAAAGCGGTACGAGTTACATCCAGCGCAACGTTCAACTGTGGTATCACCGTGTCTTGCAGAGTGTGGAATTCATTGAGTGCAAGACGCCGCTGATGATCCAGCAGCAAAAGCTGTGTATGCATTTTGAGTAGAGCTGTTTCTTTTTCCGAGCCAACTCTAAGCAAGTTCGCCTGCGCAGACGTAACGTTACCTCTGTTACGGTTTTTGCTAAAAAGAGGCACTGTCACCTGAAATAACAGTGCCGTATCATTCAATCCTGCTAGATGGCGAATACCTGCGCCAACCTCAACGTTGGCACGGCGACGGGATCTGGCCTCCCTTAGTTCTGCTTCTCGCAGGCGAGACTCGCTAGCAAACACTGTGATAACAGGGTTCTTATCAAGCTTGTGCAGCAACACCTCGATTGGCTCCAATTCTTTAAGCTGCATTATGTTTGCATCGATGCCAGCAAAGGTTGGCTGTAAAACACCCCACAAACTGGACAGCTGTATTGCTGCGCCCAAGGCACTAAACGACAAAGACTGCTCAGCTAGTTCAGCCATAGATACAGCAGCTATCGCTCGCGCACGTTCTGCCTCCGGTGCGCGCCCAGCATCAACTCTTACCGACACGGAATTAAGCACATTTCTGGCCAGCTCAGAAGATCGGGCTAACAAAAATTGCCTTCGCTCAATTGATGCCAATTCAATATAGCGTGTCGCAACTTCTGAAAGTAGATCGAGCTCCAGTACTCGTTGCTCAGCCAACAATACATTCTGTCGCTGGCTTACAGTGTTGACCCGCGCCGCTCGCTTATCACCTATCTCAATTACTTGCGACAGAGCAAGAGTCAGTTCTGTACCTTGAAACCAGTTCAGGTCACCAGTACCAATGACATTTTCAATCTCGGTACTTAACTGTAAAGCTGGTTTTTGATTTGCTATTTGAGATTGGCCCTTCAGAGCTTCGTTGCGCAATTGGTAAGTTCTAAACTGGGGATTATTATCCAGAGTTAATTGCACTGCCTCTGACAAACTCAGGATTTTCTCAGCCGCCAACAAATCGCCAGGCACGAGTAGTCCATTGGCACAGACCAGCGCCATCAATAATTTTTGAAAATTCATTCACTACTCCAAACACGCATAAAGCGTGAGAAATCAATCCATGCCGACAGGTTCTATCGGATTGTCTAACGATTGAAAATCAGGAGTAAATCGGTGGGGCTCTTAGAGGGGGCAGGTAATATTTCTGATCATTAGTACTAGACTTAAAAAGATAGGAATATGAATGTATCAGGGAGAGAGGAAGTAATGAAAACAGGAAAAGCGCGGTAGCAATGAGCAGAGAATCAAAGTCTAAAATTTTCCCTAGCAAATTATCAGATAATGCCTGCACTTCGGTATCCGTATGACCAGTTTCTTTTTCGTGTTCAATATGACCACTAAGGTTGTCAAAATGTATTGTGACTGAAGGCTCTATTCCATCGAAGCAATAATGGCTCACCGCTCCGATAACAGGCAACAACAAAAGGACTGACAGCAGTAGATAAACTAAAGGAGCTGTTGTTGTATTATGTTTCGAAGAAATGTTCATTCAGCGCGCCAGCATTGCTACCAGTAATTTAACCTGGACGTCATCGAGGCGTTCGCCAAATGCTGGCATTATTCCGTTTCTACCACTGGCAATTGATGCTTTTACGGTCTTCAAGTCACTGCCGTAAAGCCAGATATCATCCACAAGACTTGGCGCACCTAGTAGAATGTTCCCGGTTCCATCCACCCCATGGCAAGCGGAGCAATTTTGATCGAAAACTTGCTTACCCGGATGAGATTCCGACACGCTATCGCCCAGTTGCATAATGTAATCAGCAACCTGATCCACATTTTCATCTCCAATAATTGCCTGCCAAGCAAGCATATTGGCACTTCGACCACCGCGAATAGTTTGTTCAATTTGTTCAGCGCTTGATCCCCATTGCCATTCGACATCTACCAGATTAGGGAAAAGTGACGCCTGCCCTCTGGCATCAGGGCCGTGACAGGCAGCACATTCGCGCCTGAAGATACGTTCAGCTACCTGCATTAAATCCACATCATTCTGTATAGCGGCCAAACTAGTAGACGCAATCTCGGCCCTTACGTCTGCAAATCTTTCTTCGAAACTTTCGTAACTGGCAGCAACTCGAGAGCCTTGCGACCAATTTAGAAGACCAGGATAAGAACCCAAGCCTGGGAAAAGCATCAGATATACCAGGGAGAAAACCAGAGTCGCCAGCAACATCCAGAACCACCACATTGGTGGCGCATTGGAACCTTCGCGCAAGTCGCTATCCCAAACTGTTTCGGTTTGAGCTTCGGATTGTTTGTCAGCATCGGAGGAAAAATAAACGCTAATTGCTAACCACAGCAAAAAACCAAGTGACACAGTTGTGATCACTATAATCCAGCCACTCCAAAACCCTGTTGGCAAATCAGCCATGATAGTCTTCGTCCTCTAATGGTATACGCGCTATATGCGATATTTCCTCGTCGTTGCTTTTACTGCTAAACCATATGGCGACACCAATCATAAATGCCATTACTAACATATCGCCAAAGAAGATAAAAAATGTCATTGCGATCTCTCCCCTGTGTAAGCTGTTCCTAATCTTTGCAAATACACGATAAGAGCATCGATTTCTTTTAATCCTTCCAGCTGCCCTGGAGCCGCTTCGATGTCCTCGTCACTGTATGGATGACCGAGATATCTCAAGCCGCGCATTTTGGCCACAATATTTCCTGCCTGAGTAGCATTGCGTCGCGCTAGCCATGGATATCCTGGCATGATGCTTTCACTAACAACCGCTCTTGGGTCGACTAAATGTACGCGATGCCAGTCGTCAGAAAATTTTCCGCCAACACGGTGCAGATCAGGGCCGGTTCGTTTCGAGCCCCAAAGAAAAGGTCGATCATAGATAAATTCTTCCGCTCTTGAGTAAGGTCCATAGCGTTCAATTTCCGCTATTAAGGGCCTGACTTGCTGCGAGTGGCAAACACTGCAACCTTCGCGAATATAAATATCACGACCGGTCAATTCTAGCGCCGAATAAACTCGCGTATTCTTAGCCGCCTCAGTCATATCCTGATTGAGAAGCGGCAGTATTTGCACCAGTCCACCGAGCGAGGACACAAATAAAATTCCGAAAATTAGCAGCCCGATGTTTTCTTCGAGCTTCTTGTGTAATGACAGACCGCTCATGAGTTCACTCCATAGGCAGGATCAACCGGTGGCACTTTCACCACTACCGCATCTCGGCCTTTTAAGGTCATAAACAGGTTGTAGGCCATTAACACTGTGCCCCCCAGAAAAATCAGCCCGGCGACTAAACGTAGTGCATAGTAGGGTGTCATGCTGGACATAATGTCCTTGAAGCTAAAACTTAATTCTCCGATTTCATCTATGCTGAGCCACAATAAGCCCTGGGAAACACCCGCTCCCCACATCGCAATGATGTAAAGCATAGTACCGGCTAACGCCAGCCAAAAATGTATATTTGCCAGACGAACACTGTGCAACTCGACTCCCACCAGGCGAGGTACCAGGAAGTAAAACGTGCCATAGGTAACCATCGCATTCCAGCCCAGAGCGCCGGAGTGTACATGGCCAATTGTCCAGTCGGTAAAATGACTTACAACGTTTACACTTCGAAGTGCCATCATCGGCCCTTCAAATGTTGCCAGTCCATAAAAAGCCAGAGACAGGACAATAAATTTTAGTGCCGGATCTGTTTTAAGTTTTTCCCACGCAGTACTCACCGTCATGATGCCGTTGATCATTGAAGCCCAGGATGGCAGCAGCAAAATAATGCTCATAACCACGGCCAGAGATTGCACCCATTCCGGAATGGCACTGAAGTGTAGATGATGAGGGCCAGCCCAAATATAGCTATAAACAAATGCCCAAAAAGCCACTACCGAAAGGCGATAACTCCAGATTGGGCGACCCGCTTGCTTGGGAAGAAAATAGTACATCATGCCGAGGTAGCCGCCGGTCATTAAAAAGCCAACGGCGTTATGTCCGTACCACCATTGAACGACTGCGTCCTGGGCACCCGCGTATATTGAATACGACTTTGTCAGACTGACTGGAATCGCCAGACTATTAACGATATGCAGCATAGCTATTACGATAATGAGCGAGCCGTAAAACCAGTTGGAAATATAAATTTGTTTTATTTTTCGAGTTGCTATAGTGCCAAAAAATACAATGCCAAAACAAACCCAGACAATGGTAATCGCAATGTCGAATGGCCATTCCAGCTCTGCATATTCTTTTGAACTGGTCATGCCTCCTAACAAAGATATCCCGCCAGTTAAAACTACCAACTGCCAGGCGAAGCAGCAGAACCAGGCCAATTTAGGTGCAAACAATGGAACATGGGAGGTGCGTTGCACACTATAGAAGGCTGTGCCCATTAATGCTGAGACACCAAAACCGAATAGAATGCCATTTGTGTGTAGAGGCCGAAGACGGCCAAAAGAAAGCCAGAATTGCCCAAAGTCGATAGTCGGCCAGATGAGTTCAGCGGAGAGATAAACACCCACTGTCATTGCCACTACAGCCCAGATAACTGAAAATTGAATCAGTCTGATAACAACTTTGTCATGGTATGTACTGTTGTTCACGTCAATCATTTAATTACTCTCTAAACCTATGCATCCAATCTACAAAAACCTGTTACACACCCAACAGTGGCCCTACACCTAAAGTCCAAAGCATTACGCTCAAACCCAACAAACTTACGGCTGCAACCAGTAGCCATCCCACCAAAGACGATGCCATTAGCATGCCTCGTTCTGGCGGCGTTTCCAGCACAATGGGAATACCCTTATAAAGCAGGTACATACTCCAGATCATGGTTGGAATCAAAATTAATATATTTACGAATACATCTGGATAAAGATGCGCAACACTGGCGATAGCTAGAGGCTCACCCACAATAGTAATTAGTGCCACGTGTCTGCCCAGGGAAGTGCTCGCTCCATAAGTGGACGCCATCCATCGACTAATAAAAGCGGTGCTTAACAAGCCAAATATCAAGACACATAGATAGGCAACACTCACCAGAACGAGTGTATTGGTTGGCAACATAAGAGGCTCGGCAGCCCCTAACCTCCAGCCAAAATTTGCGGCACCTATTAAGGAAAATGCGGGCGGTAGAATCAACAGCCAAATGGAGTAGCGAATCAAAATATTGAAGGGTGACGGGTCTACTTTTGCCAGCTCTTCAAAAGCAATAGAAGGCTGATAAAGCGACTTAAATAATAGAAAAGAATAGCTGCGGTCATTCATAGCTGATTTGCCTGGCAATCTCTATCACCAACGACCTCCATTGGGGAGTCTGGTTTGTTATCTAGTTAAAATAGTAAGGGAGATTATACGACTCTACGATGAATATAGAACCCATTTCTCTGTCTCAAAAAACAAATGGCACTTCAGCCAACAGGTACAATTATAGGCGTGCACAGCGTCGTTACTTTTGATCTGCCTCAAGGAGTTGTACAGCGAATAAAAAGCTACTTGTAAACCTGATAGATCGAGCTACATTCGTCTTTAAAACCACTAGTGGTTTTTACAATTTCAACCAGCCATTGGTTTTCAAACTAGTCGAATTTATTGGCCAGTTTGGACTGTGAAATCGAACGAGCCTTGATAGACAGATGGATCGTCACCGACTGCGGTCGTCCAACTTACCGTGTAATCGCCATCGGTAGCAGCTGGCTCAAATATCTCGATCATCAAATCGTCCATTCCCATGGTATGCATGCCGCGCATGCGGTACTCGCCAGCTGGTCCCGTCAATACGAGCTCACTTTGAGACACATCAGGCAAGGCATCATAGAACAACCGGAGTGTACGCGGCGCTCTAGTAAGAACACTGCCCGCTGCAGGTTCAGAGCTAACAAATGGAGAGTACTCGAGATTAGTTACACAGGCAGATAGCAGTGTAATGGCAAAGATTGCAGCAATGCTGGTTTGGATTTTCTTTCTCAGAAGCATGGGCTCTCCGTATTGAAATTGGCAGTAGTAGTAATGGTAACTCGTCACAGTGATTATTTCACTGCCGCTGGGACAACGCCGAGTTGTTTCGATTCGGAATATGATGAAATAAGAGGAGGGAAAAGGCATTTGCGTGCTACATAAACAAATGCCTGTATGCGTTGATGCCTTAGTGTTGATTCCGCTGCTGCTTGACCTGGGAAAGCTCTTTGGCGAATTGATCAAGTTTCATTCTGATCTCATCCTCCATCTGCTTTTTAAGAAAGGTTCGGTCGCTGTCGATTTTGGCTTCTTGAATCGCTGTTTGAATCGCATCGTTCAAGGGCTCTTCTACTTCTGTTTGAGCGGGTTTTATCATTCCTAAAGACTCCAGCTTTTTGCTTAAGTGAATCCCCAATATGGATGAATGGGATTTTCAGAGCGTGCTGTGTGTTTGTTTTGTTTCGTATCTAGCTTATTACTAATGAGAACAACGGAAATTCAGTTCAAAAACCACCCAAATTCCCGCTTATTAAATTCCCGATCAGCGACTGATGCTGTGAAATATCAATAAGTTAGCTCTACCTATGGAGCGCAACATATAGTGTAAATTAGCCGAAGTCAAACAATATCTAGTGGTTGAGGCCGCATTCCAGCTCGTTAATTACCTCTTTTTAAAATGGTGCATCAGCCCCTTTTCTATTGTGCCATTGCAAGTGCAGCCAAATATTTCCAGTTATTTCCAGCACTTAGCATCAACACCTAAGATTAATGATCAGCTAAACAAAGGACAGCCAATTAATAAACAAAGGACACCCAATTAACTTAAAAATAGTTACAACTACTCAATATTTTGACCAAACTAATTGGCGAAGTTATGCGCGGCGACTAGACGCAGAAAAGAGGCAATTATTTAGGTGAAAGTGGGATAGAAATAGACAAAAGGCTGAGCATTACCCAACTATACAAAAGCAGAGCGAGCGGTCAGAGAGGGTAAAGGATAGGTGGGGAAGGTTTGCGTATATGAGTTGAGCTAAGTGCCGTACAACAATCTGGAGGCATGAATTCCTCTTATCCATTTGTGCGGGTGCTTGAAATTAACCCCGGCTTTGATTCGACTTTCGTGGAAATGTATCAATGACAGTTCCCCACCAGCGGCTACCGAATAATGACGATGAAATGCCGAAACACTTTTCAACCAGGCTTCAGCCCCTATTCCCAGGTCATGAAGCACTTTGTGTTTCTCGTCGAATGAATTGCTACTGCTGTGAGGGCTGGAGCTGCTGTGGTACAAAGCTGCGCAAGTTGATTCCAATAAATCAAAATAGGCCTGAGATGTAATGGGTAGTGGTGCTTTAGATACCCCTGCAAGTTCTGTCATTGGTCTCAACGTAGCCTGCTTTGGTTTTGATTGACGACCAACCAGATGTTTCGCGGTTCTGCGAGTTAACAAACGATGCTGGCGATAACTTCGATTCTTCACTTTCCGCGCATGATGTATCAGCCTTTCCTGAATAGAAGTAAAGTCGCTATTCTCAAGAGATTCTGCTATTCCTGCACGAACTGGGTTCAAGTCAACATATGCCATGCAGGTTACAAGTGCCTTCTCATCAAGTAAGGCCTGACTCTTGAAGCGGCCTTCCCAAAATCGCCCACTGCATTTGTCTTCCCTGTTAGCCCTGCGAGCAATCGATTCATTCAAACAACGCATAAACCAGCTGATATCCATCAATCGCTCGCGCCACATATCCACGTTTTTCTTCAGTAATTTCTGTGCAGCTTTAGTCGACTTATTGTTTTGAAGTGTTTCAACTAATGCAGCATTACGCGGAAATAGTTGCGTCCAGCGCTTGATAACTTCTGCATCATCCCAGGAGTTCATTTGTTGCTGATTTACAAAAAGCACAAGATGGTAGTGATTACCCATAATTGCATAGGCACATATATCAATGGAAAACTGCGCCGATAATTGTTTAATTCGAGTAACAAGCCACTGTTTGCGATGGTCAAAGTTTTGCCCTGAAACCGGATCATTTCCACACAGGTATGCACGACGTACACAACGAGAAATGCAGTGGTAATAAGGTGTATCTTGAATGGATACTTGTTGGTATCTTGCTCGCGTCACTGGTCTAAATCTTGCTCTAATTTCGAATTAATTGAAGCACTACTTTATTGTGCGGAAGGCCGATTCTAGAGAGTTTGTAGTACTATGCAAGACATAAGTGAACATCTAGAAAGTGCCACTGACACAGACACAAATTTCGGTACAAAATCAGGAAATTTTCATGAGAATCGGCGTAGATCTTGGCGGAACAAAAATAGAAGGGATTGTCTTATCAGATGATGGCAGCATTGCTGAAAAAATTCGCGTGGATACCCCTTCGGAAAACTATTCCGACACTCTGGGCGCACTATGCCTATTAGTAGAGTCACTACAAATTGAAGGCAATGGATATCCAGTTGGTATAGGGACTCCTGGCACCTTGACTCGAAATTCTGAAATCATGAAAAATTGCAATTCCATTTGTTTGAATGGAGAGCCGCTTAAAAAAGATGTAGAAGATCGYCTGGGATACGAAGTGCGAATTGAGAATGATGCAAATTGCTTTACACTTTCTGAGGCACATTATGGRTCTGGYCTTGGYATGTCRTCTGTATTTGGTGTCATTATCGGAACCGGAACTGGCGGRGGCATTGTGATTAACAATAGYTTGCAAACCGGGGTTAATCGCATAGGAGGCGAATGGGGGCACAATCCAATTCCTATTTCAGTACGCGAACTAATTGACACTGATCGTATCTGCTATTGCGGACGACGCAATTGCATTGAAACTGTTCTCTCGGGTCGCGGTTTATCACAGAGCCATTTCGAAAAGACTGGCAACAAACTGGAAGCACTTCAAATCGCCAAACTGGCTGATAGCGATGATCAATCCGCCAAAGACACTATTCAACTTTACTGCCAGCAACTCGCTCGCTGCCTGGCTACAGTAGTGAATGTAATTGACCCTGACATGATTGTGCTGGGGGGCGGCCTTTCAAACATCAAAGAACTCTATCGATGCGTGCCAGCCATGATGGCTGAGCATGTATTCAGCGATGAGGTACTAACTCAACTCTCGGCACCGAGTTTTGGTGATGCTAGCGGTGCAAGAGGTGCTGCTTGTTTATGGGCGGTGGACTAAGCGCTAATTTAGTCGCTGAACGGATGCCGAAGAATAATTGTTTCTTCACGATCAGGCCCAGTGGAAATGATGTCCACTGGCGTTTCTACGATTTCTTCTATGTATCGAATATAGTCTTTTGCATTTTTTGGTAGCTCATCCAAACTCTTAGCACCAACAGTGGACTCCTTCCATCCTGGAAGTTCTTCGTAAACAGGCTCCAGGTTTTTATAGCTGTTAATGTCCATTAAACTACCTGATGTGTTATCACCCACACCTTTATAACCGGTACACACTTTTATAGTTTCCAGCCCGTCAAGAACGTCCAGCTTTGTCAAACAAATTCCGGAAACACTGTTTATGCGCATGGCGAGCTTTACTGCGGAAGCATCGAACCAACCGCACCGTCGATCACGACCAGTAGTCGCTCCCTTTTCGTGCCCGACCGACGCAAGGTGAGCACCCACATCATCAAACAATTCAGTTGGAAAAGGCCCAGAGCCCACGCGTGTGGTATAAGCTTTGGTAATTCCCAATACATAATCAAGGTAGAGAGGGCCATAGCCACTTCCCGTTGCAGTGCCACCTGCGGTTGTGTTGGAAGAGGTTACATAAGGATAGGTGCCATGATCGATGTCCAGCAATGATCCCTGAGCGCCTTCAAACAGAATGTTGTCGCCTGCTTTGCGATGGCGATGCAAAATATCAATGGTATCTGCCACCATTGGTTTAACTTTTTCAGCCAGACTCAGGCAATAATCTCGAGTCTTTTGAAAATCAACTTCTTCAACTTCATAATAATTTTTAAGTAAAAAATTGTGATACTCAAGTAATTCAGCGAGTCTGTCGCTGAACTGTTTTTCATTTAACATTTCAGCCAGACGAATACCGCGCCTTGCAGCCTTATCTTCATACGCCGGGCCGATACCGCGTCCGGTTGTTCCCAATTTATTGCTTCCCTTGCGTTTTTCTCTCGCCTGATCCAGAGCAACATGGGAAGGCAAAATAAGAGGGCAGGCACCGCTAACACTCAGGCGCTCTGTAATTGAATAACCGCGTTCTTCAAGCTCTCCTATCTCTTTTAATAGAGCCTCAAGACTAAGTACAACACCGTTGCCAATGACACAGGAAACTGTGTCACGTAAAATTCCGGAGGGGAGTAAATGCAACACGGTTTTTTCGCCATCGATAACCAGGGTATGACCAGCGTTGTGGCCTCCCTGAAAACGAACAGCCACAGCTGCCTGATCAGTTAACAGATCAACTATTTTACCTTTGCCTTCATCACCCCATTGGGTGCCCAAAATTACTACTGATTTTGACATCGTTTCCTACTCAATAAACTATTTAATCATAAACGCACAGGCTATAAGAGCACTATGCAATATCTTCTACTACCCAGTTGCCATCGCGCTTAACCATTTTGCGATCACAGTTTAAATCTTGTTGGTCCTGCACGCTCAATTCTTCGTCGGCAAGGTTTGTAATAACAATTTCACCTTTGGCTCGTAATTTTTCAACTGCCGAGAGTAATTCAGTTTCTTCCAGGCCAGGCGCCACAATCACGGGTTTCTGCTCGAAGGTTCTACTGCTTAATCTGGCAATTGTTTTTAGATCACTATCAAATCCGGATGCAGGTCTTGCACGACCAAAAACTTCACCGATGTGATCGTAGCGACCACCCTTGGCCACGGCGCGTCCATAGTTTGAAGTGTAAGCCGCAAATACAATACCAGTGTGATATTCATAGCCGCGCAACTCGCAAAGGTCGAAACATAACTCAATATCGGGATGTCGTTGCTTAACGCCATCGACGATGGCTAGCAATTCCTCCAGTGCTTCTTTGACGTTGGCTGGAGCATTGGAAAAAGTTGCCACCGCTTCCTGCAAAGCCGACTCTCCCCCACTCAAACGAGTGAGTTTCTTTAACATAGTACAAAGAGATTGGTCGGACACGGCGGAGTCTAATACCGAATCAATTTCATCATAGGCTTTACGTTGTACGGCTTCGAACAACACACTTTCAGTTGTAGAATCGATAGCAGCGGCTTGCACCAACGTTCGAAATATCCCAACATGACCGAGCACTATATGAATATCATCAATGCTTGCGGTACGCAGGGTTTGATACATTAAACATATTAATTCAACATCACACGCCACGCCTGCATGTCCATAGAGCTCTACRCCGACTCGTATAGGCACACGAGACGTTAGCAAGCCCCTAGGCTTTGTGTGCAACACATTGTCTGCRTAGCATAAWCGTACTGGCCCATTTCKATTAAGGCARTGAGCATCAATACGYGCAGCCTGRGGAGTKATRTCTGCACGAATYCCCATCATGCGACCRCTTAATTGATCRGTAATTTTAAAGGTGTGCAAATCGAGATCTTGCGATGARCCAACAAGAAGGGARTCAATAAACTCAATWAGAGGAGTAATAACTAACTGRTAGCCCCAGGACTCATAAAGGTCCAGTAGCTCGCGACGTAGAAGTTCYAACTTACTCGCCTCTAACGGGAGTATTTCTTCAACRCCATCAGGAAGTAGCCATCTTTTTGCAGAAGTCATGTTAGTTCAGCTTTATTCGATTCKTRGTAAAAGGTGATAGTTAAATTTTATTTTATAGTAAGTACTAATCAGTTAATAACGTACAACAAAAATGTTCCAATAAGCATGCTAGCTAATCCAATCATGCGCATGGTGGTGTCATCAATCTGATCAAGCATTAGCAGCATTTTACGCCATCGCCCCGGGTTTATAAACGGGATGATTCCTTCAAGCACCAGCATTAAGCAAAAACCTACCGCCAAATCATGCCACATAATATCGCTTCATTTGTACTCAAGAGCTATAGGCCAAACACCAAAAAAAAGCAGACCTGAATCGAAACATACAATTCAGGTCTACATTCATTCAACTGTTGCTAAGTTCTGATTAGGCGGTTAAAACTCCAAACAGATTTATTGAGCTACCCCACCTTTCAGGTATTTGAAATAATCGCTGTTTGGGTCAAGTAACAACACATCGCCTTTCGAGTTAAAAATATTTCGATACGAATTCAGGCTTCGGGTAAATGCAAAGAATTCCGGATCCTTGTTATAGGCCTCAGCATATATTGCAGTTGCTGCTGCATCTCCTTCACCGCGAATTTGTTCAGCATCACGATAGGCTTCAGCTCGATAAATTACGGCTCGGCGTTCGGCATCAGCGGTAATTCCAATCGCCAGCTCATCGCCTCGAGAACGGTGATCCTGCGCTTCTTCGTTTCGCTCAGTAATCATCCTCTCGTATACTGAAGAACGAACATCGTCAGGTAAATCGATTCGCTTTACACGAACATCAACAACTTCGATACCAATATCTACCGCGGCAGTTTCATTCAATTCCTCAGTAAGATCCGCCATCAATTGATCACGTTCGCCAGCAACCACTTCCTGCAAAGTTCTGGCACCTATCTGATCGCGCAAACCATCGTTAATTCGTGCAGCCAATAAACTGCCTGCCGTTAAGGGGTTACCGCGAGTCGATACATAAAATTGCCCAACGTCAACTATGCGCCATTTTGCATAGGAATCAACTTCAAGAAATTTCTGCTCTAGAGTTAAATAACGTTGTGGGGTTGAATCTTCGGTTTGTATTCGCCCATCAAATACACGAACTGTATTAACCCAGGGGATTTTTACATGTAAGCCAGGCTCGATGTCGTCATTTACCAACTCACCAAACCGCAACATTACAGCGCGTTCTGTTTCTTTAATTACAAACAGAGAATTACCGGCGACAATAACTATTAGAAATATAACGCCTACTACTATGAAATTTTTCATTAGCGAGTTCCTCGTCCAGATGTTGTCAGACGTGAGCGATCGATGCTGTTTGCGCTTGAAGACCCTTGCAGAAATGGTGCCAACCTGTTCGCAAGATCTCTTAAGTCCTGTGAAGTCCCTGAGCCAAGTTCTTCAGCGGAATTTGCATTGGCTTTCATTATCTGGTCAAGAGGCACATACAACATATTATTACCTCCTTCTACATCGACCATGATTTTACTACTGGCTGTCATGACAGCTTCAATCGAATCGATATAAAGTCGCTGACGAGTTACTTCCGGTGATTTCTTATATTCAACCAGCAATTGCTCGAAGCGCGATGCTTCACCAGTGGCTTCAGCGATTACTTCTTCTTTGTAAGCATTGGCTTCTTCAATTCGGCGTTGTGCTTCACCGCGAGCCTCAGGAATAATTCTGTTGGAGTAAGCCTGGGCTTCATTCTGTGCMCGTTCTTCATCTTCYCTGGCGCGAATAACATCGTCGAATGCAGGACGTACTGGATCRGGYGGCTGMGCATCCACAACATCTACCCGGTTAATAAGCATKCCRGTGTCATACAGGTYCATRTAYCTCTGCAAACGRGYGCTAACATTATTAGCYACTAAATCTCGACCYGTGGTCAAAATYTGATTCATGTCRTTGCCACCRACYTCGTGCCGWATAGCTGACTCTGCAGCATTGTCGAGRCTCAGTTCGGGRTTTTGYACGGCAATGACGTAATTAACCGGATCTTGAATGATGTACTGAACGATYACTTCGATATCGATAATRTTTTCATCGTTTGTCAGCATTGCCCTGCTTTGATAAGTCTTGTAATTCAACTCCGAAACATTAACCAGGTGAACTTCGTCGACTATCGGTGGATTCCAGTGCAAGCCAGGCTGTACAACCGTATCTTGTACCTTTCCAAATCGAAGTACCACGGCTCGCTCGGCTTCATCAACTGTGTAAACACCCATAAATCCCCAAATAAGGACCATGACAACAACCAGTCCTGCGACCATTCCTGCAGGCAAACTACCACCGCCAGAAGCAGAACCAGATGAACCGGGTGAACTGGATCCACCGCCGGAACCGCCTCCAAAAAGGCCATTGAATTTCTTACTTAGATTCTTAATGACTTCGTCGATATCAGGAGGACCTTTATCGCCGCCTCCACTCTTTCGGCCACCACCCCAAGGGTCGTTGCCGTTACCGTTACCGTTGTTTCCAGGTTCGTTCCAAGCCATTGGCTTCTCCATAGCTTTCTAAAAGACAAAGAGGTCGATTTTAGCTAATAATTGTTCATTTACACAGTTATTTGAGAAGTCTGAGGTAGTTCTTTTCGTTTCTCAATCAAAAGTGGCTTTTATTTCTATAATGCAGTCGATTTTTCGGCTACTGCGTGTTTGTTATTCAAAATTTCCGCACCTTCCTGCTGTACGATACGATCCAGGTACTGCTGAGGTAGCTTCACCTGTAGCTCATAAAACCCCTGTTCATCAATGTGTTCATTTTCGATAAACCCTTTCTCGTACAGCTGACTGCGTAATTTCCCACACTGAGGTGAGACACGCAGGGTTTCTTGGGCCATGCTCCCAGCCAATAATTCACTCATGGCCTCCTGCAATAAATCCAGACCAGCGCCGGTTTTAGCAGAAACCCACACTTTTTCCGGTCGCCCATTTTTGTCACGCTGAATACGCGGTTCGCAATTCGCAATCAAATCAATTTTGTTAAATACCAGCAGTTGCTCAACAGATTTAGCGCCTATTTCGACCAGTACCTTGTCAACTTCTGAAATGAACTCTGGGTGCATTTCATGGGCCGCATCAACGACATGAAGCAGTAAATCTGCCTGCGCGGTTTCCTCAAGGGTAGCACGAAACGCCTCAACCAGTTGGTGTGGCAAATGACTAATAAACCCCACAGTGTCTGCCACAATTGCTGGGCCATAGTTGCGCAGTTTAATTTTTCTAAGCGTGGAATCGAGCGTGGCGAACAGCTGATCAGCAATGAAGGTTTCAGCGTTTGTTAGCCGATTAAACAAGGATGATTTACCAGCATTGGTATAGCCAACCAGAGAAATAGTGGCTATTTCCGCACGTTGACGTGATCTACGCCCCTGGTCACGCTGGCCTCTTACTTTTTTCAATCCCTTATTAATGGCTTTAATACGCTGACCAATCATACGTTGATCTAGCTCGAGCTGTTTCTCACCGGCGCCACGCATACCAATGCCGCCTTTTTGTCTGTCGAGGTGAGTCCAACCACGCTTCAAACGAGAACTAAGGTGTTGTAGCTGAGCCAGTTCTACTTGCAGCTTGCCTTCGTGACTTCGCGCACGTTGCGCAAATATATCGAGAATCAGCCCAGTCCTGTCCAGAACCCGGCACTTCAATTCGCTTTCGAGATTACGTTCCTGGCTAGGAGACAGGGCGTGATTAAACAACACCAATTCCGCCTTATACGCGTGAATTGCCGCCTGAATCTCTTCAAGTTTGCCAGAGCCAACAAAATGACTGGGGGAAGGTTGTGCTCGAGAACCGGTAATGAATACCGCAGGTGCCGCGCCCGCCGAAAGAGCTAACTCCTCGAATTCAGCAGGGTCCTCTCGTTCATATTCCGTTTCAAGCGTAATATGAACAAGAATTGTAACCTCTCCAGAAGCAGGTCGCTCAAAAAACAATCAGTTACCTCACTGATAAATCGTCACAAATGCCCTAGGCTGTATTGCCAGGCTCAGACGACTCGTCTTCAGTTGCATCCGTTGCATCGCCAGGGTTCTGCATTGGTATTTTAACCATACGCGAAGGCACAACAGTTGAAATAGCGTGCTTATATACCATCTGGCTGACGGCGTTTTTTAACAGAATTACGAATTGATCAAAGGATTCAATTTGCCCCTGTAATTTAATTCCACTCACCAGATAAATTGATACTGGGATGCGCTCTTTTCTAAGCTGGTTAAGGAAAGGGTCCTGTAGTGTATGTCCTTTTGACATTATTTTTCTCCTTACTCTCTACAATGCAAATAATCCGCGGGCTCGAAAATGAGAATCAATGAATTGACTCTCTCCCTGCGAACTTAATTAGTAATAATTTGATCTCTATACCTACTATATAGAGATGGAAGGCATGAATTTCAAGACTCTTTCGACGGATTGAGCAGAAGAATTGCTCAATCCCTGCAGGTTTTTCCAACTACGAAGCCAGGTTAGCTGACGCTTCGCGAGCTGCCGAGTTGCAATAATACTCTTTTCTACCATGCCGTCATAGTCTAATTCACCATCTAAATATTGCCAAACCTGCCTGTATCCCACTGATTTAATTGAAGGTAGTGAAATGTTCAGGTCCTTTCGTGAGTGCAAATTTTCTACTTCTGCTAACAATCCCTGTTGCAACATCTGCTTAAAACGCCGCTCAATTTGATCGTGTAGCGCACTTCGGTCCTCGGGCTGAATTGCAAAAAAATGTAGGTTAAATCGCTCTTCAATCCTGGGTTCCTTGTTGTTTTGACTGTGCAACTCGCTAAGAGTTCTACCCGAGATGAGAAAAACCTCCAACGCACGCTGCAAACGCTGCGGGTCATTTGGGTGTATGCGGGCAGCAGACTGGGGGTCAACCTCGTGTAATTGCTGGTGAACGGCTTCCCAACCCTTCGCCGCCGCCGTTGCCTCTATGCTGGCACGGACCTTGGGGTCGGCATTGGGCATATCCGCCAGACCATCACGAAGAACACGAAAATACAGCATGGTTCCACCCACTAGCAGCGGGGTATCTCCCTGGGACACGATTTCCTCAATTTCCTTAATGGCATCGCTTCGAAATTGAGACGCCGAATATACTTCGCAGGGATCGACAATATCTATCAGTCTGTGCGGCGCAGTGGCCAGAGTCTCCTCGTCTGGTTTACCGGTACCTATGTTCATACCCCGGTAAATTTGCGCTGAGTCCACACTGACTATCTGAAATGGGTACTGCTTTACTAATTCAACAGCTAGCGCGGTTTTGCCCGAGGCAGTTGGACCCATTAGGCAAATTACATTGGGTTTCTCGTTTTGAGTATTCACGCTATTCACACTTAATCAGAGGCGCATTGCAGGCAGTCAAACTACTGACCACGAAGAAATAGCTTATCAAGCTCTTCAAGGCTTTGGTAAACCCAGGTTGGTCTGCCGTGATTGCATTGACCACTTCGTTCAGTTGCTTCCATGTCTCGAAGCAGTGCGTTCATTTCAGGAATTGTTAATTGTCGGTTAGCCCTAACCGAGCCGTGACAGGCCATAGTAGAAAGCAACTCGTTCTGATGAGATTGAATACGATCACTGCTGCCATATTCAAGAACGTCTGACAGAACATCTCTTACTAACTGCTCTACATTCGCGTTGCGAAGAATTGATGGCACCTGGCGCACTATAATTGATTCTTCAGCCGCTCGCTCCAACTCTAAGCCAATCCCCATCAAAACCTGCTTTTGGGATTCGGCGCACTCTGCCTCAGTTTGACTGACGGCAATAGAAAGCGGAACCAGCAAGGGCTGCATTTTTAACTCTTCATTCTCGCAAGCAGTTTTCATACGCTCATAGGTAATACGTTCGTGAGCAGCATGCATGTCGACAACAATCAGACCTTCTTTGTTTTGCGCAAGAATATATATTCCATGCAACTGCGCAATCGCGTAACCCAGAGGAGGAACTTCGGCATTATCGCCAGCAAGTTTTTCGAATGCAGCGATCTGTTGCTGCACCGCTGCCGCGCCAGGGCGAAAACTCTGATAGCTATTCGCCTGCCCAGAATCTGCCAGAGACAAGTTACTCTGTTGATGCAAATAATTTACGCTTGTGTCATTAATTGCAAAGCCTGAGCCTTGAGCCTGTCCATTAGCATCGGGAACAAAATGATCAGCGGGCGTCACATCAGCCAGAGCTTTGTGCAATGAGCTAAACAGAAAATCGTGAACCAGGCGAGAATCTCTAAAGCGAACTTCATGCTTGGTGGGGTGCACATTAACATCCACAGCCGAAGGCAATAGTTCAAGGTACAGCACATAAGCAGGGTGCCGCCCGTGAAACAGCACATCACGATAAGCCTGTTTCACCGCGTGAGTCACCAGCTTGTCTCGAATAATTCGACCATTCACATAAAAATACTGGAGGTCTGCCTGACTACGAGAAAAGGTCGGCAGACTTACCCAACCCCATAGCCTCAAGCCTGATCCTTCCATTTCTACGAAGACCGAATTCTCAACAAACGCTGGGCCACAAACCAGCCCAACTCGGCGTTGTTTTTCCTGATCTGTAGTGGCAGCAAGAAGTTTGTGAATAACGCGCTGATTGTGTTGCAGTGTAAATTGCACATCGAAGCGGCTGAGGGCTATTCGTTTTACGATTTCGTCAATACGACTGAATTCTGTTTTCTCGGTTTTTAAAAACTTTTTACGTGCGGGCGTATTGAAAAATAAATCACGCACCTCCACGGTAGTACCCTGCCCATGAGCCGCCGGTAGCAACGTGGCTTCCATGTCCTGCCCTTCTACCTCGACCTTCCAACCACTGTTCTGGTCATCATCTGCTGCTTTAGAAATCATACTAAGGCGAGAAACAGAGCTTATACTGGCCAGGGCTTCTCCTCT
The DNA here is from genome assembly GCA_002402175.1 of SAR86 cluster bacterium. Taxonomy (GTDB): domain Bacteria; phylum Pseudomonadota; class Gammaproteobacteria; order Pseudomonadales; family Pseudohongiellaceae; genus UBA9145. Next base: position 19,554 of record NVVJ01000027.1, on the reverse strand, counting down.
AAAACCGAGACTTTGAATATTTTCTAGGTCTTCAAGGTCAGATATTTTACTGGTGGCATGGCGACTCAACGCTAATTTCAAATCCTGTTTGTGAATTCCAGCGCCGTTGTCTTTAACTTTGAGCAGCTTGATTCCGCCCTGCTCAATATCGATCTCAAGGCGGTTAGCCCCAGCATCCAGACTATTTTCCAGCAACTCCTTTACCACAGAGGCGGGCCTTTCGACTACTTCACCGGCGGCAATCTGGTTGGCAAGGCGCTGACTAAGAAGATTAATACGAGTCATGAATTTAATGTGAGCATTAGAATAAAGAACACATTGTAGCACCAACAAATAGTGGTGCTACAACAAGCAAACTATTGTTTTTCTGGATAGTAAATAACGAATGGATCGTTGACGGTCAGGACGCCGGGATTTTGAGCACCTGGCCAATCATAATGCGATCACCGGAGAGGTTATTAGCCTGGCGCAGATTGCCAAGGCTTATATGATATTGCTGAGCAATTTTTGACAAGGTCTCTCCGCGCCGTATTGTATGTTCCTCCGGCTCGACAGAAACAGTACTTGAAATAGTAAGCACCTGGCCAACATGAATAGTGTCTGAAGACAAACCATTTCCTGCCTTGAGCGCAGCCAGAGTCACACCAAATCGCTGCGCAATTACCGACAGACTATCGTCTCGCTTAACTGTATAAGACCCCGGCACGATACCATTGTCTTTTTGCCACGCAATTAGCGTACCTTCTGGTGGCGCATCGTAAAAATAGTTCATGACTCCCTGGGCAATGGCCCGGGACATTTTTTGCTGAAAGGCCGAGGTGTTAAGACGGCGTGCTTCCGCTGGATTTGTCAGATAACCTGTCTCGATTAAAATTGACGGAATGTCGGGTGATTTCAGAACTTCAAGCGAAGCCTGTTGCACTTTGTCTCGCCGCAAGCGGGTAATGCCATCGAGTGATTCCAGCACGCGTGTGCCGGCTATAAGACTCTGCTCCATGCTCCATGCCATTTGAAGTGACACAAGGGTTAGCGCAACATCGTCATCCCATGAGCCAAGAGAAATATCGCCACCCACTCCGCCTAGCAAATCAGACTCGTTCTCTTTTTGTGCAACTCGACGGGCATTTTCTCGGTCAGCACGGTCACCGGACAAAGCATACAATGTCAGACCATTCGCTTGGCTGGTGCGATACCAGTCGGTATGAATAGCAATAAACAAATCTGCTCTATTCTCGCGAGCAATTTCAGGCCGACGTTGCAACTCAACATAATAGTCGCCATCGCGAATCATGATGGGTGTATAGCCAGGCATGCGATCCAGTTGATCAAAAAGAGCCTGGGACATCGGCAGGGTGACATTTTTTTCTTTTAGCTTTCCATCAAACCCAGTACCACCTGGATCTTCCCCGCCGTGCCCGGCAGAAATGGCGACAACGATATTTCGTTTTTCATTACTTCGATTTGGCTCAGTGACAAAAGCGGCAACCCTAGCGCTGCTTTGCTCCGATGAGGAACTCGACGATTGATCGAAAAGATCAACCACAAGACGATTTCCCAATTCACTATTGGGCTCAAGCGTAAAGCTGGTGGGATCAACCGCCGTAGCAAGGTCAATAACCATTCGCAGGGTATTACCCTCACGAACAGCACTGCGTATTGCGGTTATTGGACTGTCAGTGAAATCCAGCGCGGACAGCTCGCCCACCAGGTCGGATCTGGCAATATCAATTACCACTCGATCAGGGTTATCAAGAGTAAATAGCTGATACTCAACACTGCCACTGAGATCAAACACCAGGCGCGTATGATCCGGCGCGCGCCAAAGTCGAACTTCTTCAACATTGGCCGCAACTACAGTATTGATTGGCAGCATCCACGATAAAGCAATTAACAGTGCTCCATGTAAATACTGACTTGAAAATCGTTCTAACTTCATAACTTTTTATCTAGCCTGTTTCCGGTAGACAATTTCTCACTGACATAGTTCACGATGTCTATAACAACGGCCTTAAGGCCACAATCTTTTGCTTATTTTTTCACCTTTGCCTGACAAACTTTGGCACCTTAGCAATCTACCTGTGCCATCGGACTCTATGTCGATTTTTAAATCAGCAGCCGGCACAATCGAACGCCCTTTTTCTGCCCACTCTACGATGCATAAATTTGAGGCACTAAAGTACTCATCTGTGCCCAAATATTCCATTTCTTCTGGGTCTACCAGGCGATAAAGATCAAAGTGATAAATATTGCAACGCTCAAATTCGTAGGGCTCTACTATTGTATAGGTGGGGCTCTTAACGGCGCCGCGATGACCATAACCGCGCATTATTCCTCTGGCCAATGTGGTTTTACCCGCGCCTAAATCTCCATGCAAATGAATAACGCCACCAAGAGTGGGCTCACCGATTCCTTCTGCTATTTTTTCTGGAGCTGACGCCGGGTCTAAAAATGTCGCACGTGCAAGGTCTAGCCCAAAACGTAATGTGGCTTCTTCGTCTTTCAGATGTATTTGCTGAGTAGAAATCATAGAGGCATTATAACGGGAAACTGAGTGAAGTGATTCAAATCGCTTTTCTCAGAGATCGCTGATCAGTTGATGTTCTTTTCTGTCTTCGCTTAGTGGAGACAGGTTATCCGGCGTCTTTTTCCACCTTCATCTAATTGTGGAATTGTTGCCCAGTGTACTTTTCCGCCTTTGGCACGGGGAAGTGTTTCTCCGAAGCCGCCGAAATCCCATCCATGGGGGCTTGGGCTCGGCATCCATGCCTCACACACTTCTGCGAAACACTTCCCCGTACCAAATGCTTAATATTGTGTACGCTGGCCGATAGTTGAAACTTTCTTTTTGTTCTGTTTGTACTTTTAAGCTGATGCTTCACTGATCTGCTGGGCGAGGATGCAGTGTTGCCGGAGTAGACCGTAATGAGGCAGGGATGCCGAATCGAGCCCCCAGGGACGGGTTTACGGCGTGTCTATGGAGGCAATACTGCATCCGCGTCAGTCACTAAAACTAACAGTAACCTAATTGAAAAGAGAAAATAGCCCCACCAACACACCAATTCTAAATATTAGTCAGGCTTCTCTTTCTCCACCACCTCAACCCGATCAACATTCTGGAACCCACGTGGAAGTTTATTACCACGTCGTCCTCTCTCTCCGCGATAATGCTGCAAGTCTGAGGGTTTCAAATTGTGATGCCGTTTGCCAGCAAAAATTGTAAGCGTATCGTCCAAGGTAAGAACCGTTAGGGCAACCACGTACTCTATACGATCGGCTACACGCGCCGTAGGTATGCTGATTATTTTGTTTCCCTTTCCTTTAGCCAAACGTGGTAATTCGTTAATTGGGAATATTAACATTCGGCCTTCGTTGCTGATGGCGACTATCAGGTCGTTTTTGTAATCGTTAATCATCAATACTGGCAATACTTTCCCACCTTTGGGGGGGCGAAGAACCGTCTTACCGGACTTGTTTTTACTGATCAGATCGCCCACTTTACCAACAAATCCATAGCCGGCATCGCTTGCCAATAATACATCTCGATCGTCTTCTCCGATAATTACCGCTTCAAATGTAGCACCCGATGGAGGATTTACTTTTCCGGACAAAGGCTCACCTTGGCCACGGGCTGACGGAAGACTATGAGCAGGCAGCGAATAAGCACGCCCGGTCGAATCCATGAAAATAGCTAACTGGCTACTCTTGCCTCTTGCGTAAAGCTTGAACTCATCACCAGATTTATATTGCAAGGATGTCGGATCAACTTCATGTCCCTTGGCCGCTCGCACCCAGCCTCGATTTGAAAGTACAATCGTAACCGGCTCTGTTGATATCAATTCTGTCTCGGTAAACGCTTTGGATTCTTCTCTGACTACAATTGGTGTACGCCTTGGATCACCAAATTTTTCAGCATCTGCTTTTATTTCATTTTTTATAAAAGTCTTTAACCGAGTAGACGAATTTAATAATTTCTCTAACCCTTTTCTTTCTACATTTAATTCTTTCTGCTCTGCCCTAATCTTTATCTCTTCCAGCTTCGCCAATTGCCGGAGTTTAAGCTCCAGGATGGCTTCTGCCTGGCGTTCAGATATTTTGAACTTTTTCATCAATGCCGGTTTTGGCTTGTCTTCTTGCCGAACTATCCTAATAACCTCGTCGATGTTCAAATAGGCAATTAGTAATCCGTCCAGAAGATGTAAACGGTCCAGAATTTTATCCAAACGAAACTGTAGTCGTCTCGTTACCGTTTGTGTTCTGAACTGCAGCCATTCCTTTAACAAAGTGGCAATATCTTTGACTTGAGGACGTTTATCAAGACCGATCATATTAAAATTGACGCGGTAGTTTTTTTCTAAATCAGTTGTCGAAAAAAGATGTGACATTATGGTTTCGACATCTACACGATTTGATTTCGGAACTACAATTATTCGAGTAGGGTTTTCATGATCTGACTCATCTCTCAAATCCACCACCATAGGCAGTTTCTTTTTATTCATTTGAGCCGCAATCTGTTCTAGAATTTTAGCCCCTGAAACTTGATAAGGCAGAGCCGTGATTACGATATCGCCATGCTCTTGCGTGTATATAGCTCTGGCTTTTAATGAACCACGGCCGACTCTGTAAAGTTCGCGAATTTCATCTTGGGGTGTAATCAGCTCAGCTTCCGTTGGATAGTCCGGGCCCTTTATAATTTTACATATATCATCGACTGTCGCTTTTGGCTTATCCAGAAGATAAATACAGGCATTGGCTACTTCTAATAAATTATGCGGAGGTATATCGGTAGTCATGCCAACGGCTATGCCGCTACCGCCATTGAGTAAGACATTGGGTAAACGTGCAGGCAGGATTTCTGGCTCGTCTAAAGTTCCATCAAAATTTGGTTTCCAGTCGACTGTTCCCTGACCTAATTCCCCCAGCAGCACATCTGCATAGCCTTGCAACCGAGATTCGGTGTAACGCATTGCGGCAAATGATTTTGGATCGTCTTGCGAGCCCCAGTTACCTTGTCCATCTACAAGTGGGTATCGATAGGTAAATGGTTGCGCCATTAACACCATAGCTTCATAGCAGGCAGCATCGCCATGAGGATGAAATTTACCAATAACATCACCAATAGTACGAGCAGATTTTTTGAATTTAGCCGTGGCTTTCAGGCCTAATTCTGACATGGCATATACGATTCGACGCTGCACGGGCTTAAGTCCATCCCCCAGATGTGGCAGGGCACGGTCGTTAATTACATACATTGCGTAGTTTAGATAGGCCCCTTGGGTATAGGTTTTTAGCGCTATCTGTTCTACGCCATCTTCACTTATGGTGATGTCTTCGTTCATCGTTTTCTCAATTCTCTCAATGCTTTCTTAACGTAGCTATAATCGGTAGTTACAATTGCTAGCTTTAACCCAACTTGTACTCATTGTGCATGCCCAAACGCAAATAGAACTACTCGGCGAAATCTGCTTTGCTTCCGCTTTTCTCAAGCCAGGCTTTTCTATCCTGTGCCCGGTTCTTTGCAAGCAATAAATCCATAATCTCTAATGTAGAAGATTTACTCTTGCTGCTTGATTCATCTTCAAACGTTAACTGAACAAGTCGGCGTGTGTCGGTCGCCATTGTAGTTTCTCGTAATTGTAGAGGGTTCATCTCACCTAGCCCTTTAAAACGCTGGACGTTTACTTTCCCGGATTTTTTCTCGGCAGCAATCCGGTCGATGATTCCATTCTTCTCATCCTCATCCAGTGCATAAAACACTTCCTTACCAATATCAATACGAAACAGCGGTGGCATAGCAATGTAAATATGCCCGGCCTTAACCAAAGGCCTGAAGTGCTGCACAAATAATGCGCATAAAAGCGTTGCGATGTGCAGGCCATCGGAATCGGCATCAGCAAGGATACAGATTTTGCCGTAACGCAGGCCTTCAATATCGTCAACACCTGGGTCAACACCGAGGGCTACCGCGACATCGTGAACAGTTTGAGAGGCGAGTATTTCACTTGAATCCACTTCCCAGGTATTAAGAATTTTCCCTCGCAGGGGCAGTATCGCCTGGAACTCCCGATCTCGGGCCTGCTTTGCAGACCCACCAGCAGAGTCACCTTCAACCAGAAATAGCTCTCCTGCCATTACATCCTGAGTAGAGCAATCCGCCAGCTTTCCGGGCAATGCTGGGCCTGAGGTGATTTTCTTTCGTGCAACTTTCTTACTGGCTTTAAGACGGCTCTGCGCATTGTTAATACACAGCTCCGCAATTAATTCCGCTTCATCGGTGTGCTGGTTTAACCATAGACTAAGTGAATCTTTAACTACGCCTGCAACAAAAACAGCACACTGACGAGAGGATAGCCGCTCTTTAGTCTGCCCCGAAAACTGTGGATCAAGCACTTTAGATGAGAGCACATAGCAGCATTTATCCCATACATCATCAGGAGCCAGTTTTAACCCTCTAGGAAGCAAGTTTCGAAATTCACAGAACTCACGCAAGGCATCAAGAAGGCCCGTACGTAAGCCATTTACGTGAGTCCCCCCTAATGGTGTAGGTATAAGGTTGACATAGCTCTCTCCTGTGACTTCGCCCCCTTCGGGCAGCCACTGCACTGCCCAATCCACTGCCTCGTCATTGCCCTGTACTGAACCGTAGAAAGGTTCTTTTGGCAAAGTTTCATATTCTTGGGTGGACTGTATTAAATAATCGAGTAGTCCATCTTCAAAGCACCATTCTTCGCTCTGTGCTTTTTCTTCACTAACAGTATTATCAATAAAGCACACTGTTAGTCCTGAACACAGTACCGCCTTAGCACGAAGCACGTGTTTCAGTTTAAGAATGGAGATTTTCGGCGAATCGAAGTATTTCGCGTCGGGGTAGAATTTTACCGTTGTACCTGTATTACGCTTGCCTACCGTGTCAATCTGCTTGAGCTCGGACGCCTTCTCTCCGCTTTCGAACGACATTTGATAAACTTTGCCGTCTCGCCTGACGGTAACTTCCAGATGCGTAGATAGCGCATTTACCACGGACACACCGACTCCGTGTAATCCTCCGGAATATTGATAATTTTTATCAGAGAATTTTCCACCCGCATGAAGCCGGGTAAGTATTAATTCAACTCCAGATACCTTTTCGCCTTTGTGTTTGTCGACCGGCATTCCGCGACCATCATCTGTCACTTCAACAGAGCCATCTTTATGCAGGGTAAGAATAATTTCCCGGGCGAATCCGGCCAGGGCCTCGTCGACACTATTATCTATGACCTCCTGAACCAGATGATTAGGCCTTGTTGTGTCGGTATACATACCGGGTCTTTTCCTTACTGGGTCTAAGCCAGTAAGGACTTCAATCGCGTCGGCGTTGTAACTGTTACTCATTAATTTTCTCTGGGCAGATGGTGCTAAAAATTGCTGCAGGTGAATAGTATTCTATCGCACGAATTAGGCAATCCTTGATAGCAAAAAATCAAAGATATCTGGCAACTCTTTGTAAAAATTATCATAACTGTGGCTGCCATTCTCACGAATCACACAGTGCGAACTTGAGAATTTCTCAACAGCCTGACGATAGTCCAAAGTTTCATCTCCGGTTTGTACAAGAACCATGAAATTGGACGGGTTTTTTAGTTGTATTACATTCAGTTCTTGTAGCTCTTCAATATGCTGCTTGGTTACCACATGAATCTCACCGGAATAGTAATTTCTGTGCTCCCCAAGGTGACTTTCCCATAGCTCATAGGGTCTAACCGCTGGATTAATAAGCACTGCAGGAAATCCATACTCTTGTGACAGGTAGGTAGCGTAATAACCCCCTAGAGAGCTGCCTATTAGTACTATTTGATCCTGTTGATGGGCGTCAATCAATGCCCGTAATTCCTTGATAGTGTCTAGCGGACCATTTCCTAGAGACGGCACAGCAATTCTGTCTTGCAAGCCTGTTTTACTGCAATATTTTAAAGTTTGTTGCGCTTTCTTTGATTGAGGAGAGCTAAGAAATCCGTGCAGGTAAATTACAAACGGCTGAACACTCATAACGGCAAAGAAGCACTATGCACTGTCTCTAGTAGCCTGGGCTATTGTAGTCAGCTTCAAAGGTACTGCCTGGTACCCGCACCACTTTGGATTCAACTTTTCCATCGGCAAATAGTTTCAGTGTTCTATACCCAGGATTAACTTTATCCAGAGAGAAATTCATCACCTTTGGTTTAAACTGAATGCAGGTTGACGGCGAGCACAGACAACGAACATCCTGATGTATGAAATCTAGTTCTTGATGTATGTGTCCATAGAGAACACATCTTACTTTTTCAAATTTTTTCACAACTTCAAAAAACTTTGGCCCATTTTGCAAGCCAATGTCTTTCATCCATCCGGCACTACCCGGAACAGGGTTGTGATGCAGGCAAACCAGACAATGATCTATCGAGGCGTCTATATCTGCCGCTTGAAGGCTGCTTTCCAGGAACTCCAATTCGGTGGCCGATAACTTTCCGTGAACCTGCCCAAGAATACTTGTATCAAGTAAAATTATATTCCAGTTATTAATTTGTACTACTTTTTCACCAGCATCGGTGCCTTCGGCAATTCGGTCCATAACAGCGGCGTTGTCATGATTACCTGGTATCCAGCGGAAAGGCGCATCAAGATTAGAAATAGCTTCCAAAAAATTATTGTAAGCTTCGTCAGAGGCGTCCTGAGTAATATCTCCAGTTGCAAGGACCAGATCGATGTCACTCTCATCTTCTATAACGAGATTGAGAACATGCCCCAGAGTTTCTCGAGTATTCATTTTCAATAGAGTGCCAGCAGACTTACCGTAAAGATGAGTGTCGGTAATCTGAACAATATTGATCGGATTCTGTGTTGTCAGTACAGTCATAACTGCCATATGCTTTTTGTTATGTGTTAAGTAATATTTCTGGCGTTTTAGTACTTCTTCCAACTTTTAGGCTATGGGTTAACCATTCACCTAAAAACTTGTTCACCTGCATTTTTTCGTCGACATGGTACATTTTCGAGTTCTGGTGATCATATCTGGGCTTAAGGTTTTTATGCCCCTGATAAGAGGTAACTTCCGCAGTACTCGCGTCATGATATACCCTGACCAACATTGTTGGATCTGTCATCCATTGTTTAAATAGCGGTTTCTGCTTAATCTCTAGTGTGGTTGTATATTTGAATGCTTCCACGATCCGTATTTCGACTGTGACTTTTCCTTCCCCGTCTTCCATATCAGCAATACAAAATTCCACGCTGAGCCCTTCAAGTAATTTTTCAGGCTCCGAGCTGTTTTTTATTTTCTCGATCTCCGCATTGTCACGCATGGAGTTCCCGGGCAACACGAAATCTGCAAATGTGCTATTACGATAAGCTTGCAATTGAGGCACAAGTTTTAGAAGGCGAATATAGTTAGCATCACACTCTGCCATTTGCTTAATAAGGTCTATGCTGTAATTTCTTTTTGGCATTATCTCTACTGTCTAAAAATTAGCCATTTTGCCTGACAACGACTCTATGACCGCTAATTGTAACGAATTAACACAGTATTGCGAGCCCAAAAATCCCACTAATTACCTATATCGGCAGACCCGGCCATATTCCACGTTTTTAGTAAACTCGATTTATGCAACTGTAGCCATTGCGCCGCGATAATGGTCATCGCATTGTCAATCAGCCCAGATTCAGTGGCCAGTAGCAGCTCATCGTAGCTGATCACCACCACTTCTATGTCTTCATGCTCCTGTGGCAAGCCAAATATACCGCCTGCATTCTCGGTACTAATGCGTCCACAGAACAGCGTGATTTTTTCATTACTTCCACCAGGGCTATTGTAGTAGTCGCATATACGAATAAGGTCGGTTGGAATATGGTTGGATTCCTCCTGTGCCTCACGAATAGCCACTTCATCCAACTGCTCACCCTCATCTACCATGCCCGCAACTATTTCTAGCGGCCAAAGGGTAGCGTTCTCCTGGTCAAGCATTCCAACTCTGAACTGCCTGATCAGAAGGATTTCATCACGATCAGGGTCATACAGCAGAACCCCCACGGCTGGCGGCTTGCATTGTAATTCTCTTTCAATCGGCTCGCTCCAACCACCAGAAAAAAGCCTGTGCCGGAGCTTCAATCGGTCTATTTGAAGAAAGCCACGATGACATTTTTCACGTGATAGCACTTCCACGTCATTTTTATCAAAACTCGATAGCAATTTTTCCATTCAAAATAGGTCCCAGAAAATCGCCCATAACTTCTGATCAATTCTCAAATGGGAGCCCCGACATCATGTGATTCAACAAGGGTTCCCTAGTCGCGACTTGTAACTTCTAGCAAATGATAACCAAACTGCGTTTTTACCGGCCCCTGTAAGGAATTTACATCGGCACTGAACACTACTGCATCAAACTCCTTTACCATCATGCCAGGGTTAAATTGACCAAGGTCTCCTCCCTGTGCTTTGGAAGGACAATTGGAATGATCACGGGCTACGTCAGCAAAGTCTTCACCGGCTTCAATACGATCTTTTAGTGTTTGACATTCTTCTTCTGTATCGACCAAAATATGGCGCGCGCTGGCTGTAGTCATTTTGTTTTCTCCTGTTAGTTTGCCTTGGCATTATGCCTTATAAGCCCCTACAGGGCACACAAATTATGCTACTTGAGTTATAATGCGGCTTCTGTGCTCCATTCAGGGTTAGTCGATATTTCTCTCGATTACAATGTGTTCCCTAGAGTCCAATTTGTATAATTTATGAACAAGGTGTTGCGATGCCGTTGCCAGAATCTGCTCCCAGAAAACATGTCCACACACGGGCTATAGAATATCGCGGTTACGAACGCGATGATGGTATGTGGGATATTGAAGCTCACATGACAGATGTCAAAACCTACACATTTAAAAATAATTGGCGCGGCGAGGTCAAAATTGGCGAGCCATTACACGAAATGCTCTTGCGCGTAACTATCGATAATGATTTTACAATTCGCGATGTAATTGCTGTTACTGACAGTAGCCCATTCCAAATGTGCCCCGATATAACGCCAGTTTATAAGAATCTGGTGGGGATAAAAATGGGCTTAGGCTGGCGCAAAGCTATAAGAATGAAAGTTGGCGGAGTAGAAGGCTGCACTCACCTTACTGAGCTTTTATTTCCTATGGCAACAGTTGCTATGCAAACAATCTGGCCATTAATGCGGAATAAGAAAAATAAGTCCGATTCGGATATAGATAAAACAGAGAAACGACCAATGGTATTGGATACCTGTCATGCCTGGGCTAGTGACTCTCCCGTGGTTAAAGAAAATGCCCTGAAGTTCTATACTGGAAAGTAATAGCGGCTACTATACTCTATGCTAATTTCGAAATAGTTAATCAACACAGGGCGCAACTAGCGATAAAAAAGTGGAATAACAACGGTTATTACTACGCCTTCTCTATCTTGCCTGTTCTCAGCTCGAATCTGCCCCCCATGGAATTCTGTAATTAGTCGAGCAATATGCAGCCCCATTCCGAGGTGTGGTTGTTTTTGCTTTTCCTGCGGCCTGACTGAAATCATAGATTCGAATAACCTGTCTTTCATTTCCTCTGGCAAATACGGGCCCGCATTGGAAACCTTAAAAATGGTGTGATCCCGTAGCGCCCTGCAAAAAATGGTGATTGGTTGATCCGGGTAGGAGAATTCAACGGCGTTTGCTATCAACTTATCAAGTAGTTGTGCTATGTACTCCGGCACTCCATCGATAAATATCGAATTTTCAAGTATATCAAGGTCAAATTTAAATTCTGGATAGGCCAGCTTGTAACCTTCAACACATCCAGGGATTACCTTACTTAAGTCAATTTTTTCTTTCTCAGAAGTTTGTAACATCTGCTCTAGTCGAGTAGCTTCGCTCATATTGGTAAGAATTAAATTTAATCTGCTTATGCCTTCTTCCGCCCGTTGTATGTATACCGCCGACTCAGAGTTTGTTTCAGTTAACCCAAGGTTCTCCAACGAAGATCGAACTACTGTCACAGGTGTTCTTAGCTCATGGGAAAGCCTCGATGACATGTTTTCCAGGTAACTTGTATATTGAGTTAATCGTTCTACAATGTTTGAAAGGCTCCTTGATAGATCACCTATTTCATCGGAGTTACGTGACGCAACAATGGTATTTTGAACTCTTCCTGTTTCATCAATAATACTTTCAGCCTGATTTCTTAAGCTTCGAATACGAGCTGATATGCGCGAAGCAAAGAAGAACAAACCAAGTGCCACAACAAGCATTACCGCCAAAATAGTATTAAACAGCGCCTCCATTGCCTGGTTTCTGAATGTGCGCAAACCATTCATGTTTTGATCCACCACTACTGCGCCTATAACTTCGCCATTGGCTAGAATTGGATGCGCCGCTTCCAGCAAGCGAGTTTGAGTATCAGCAAGAGTTCTGAACTGAGTAAACGCATTACCGTTAAGTGCCGAGCTAATATGGGCACCTTCGCGTGTTACGCCCGAATACAAGTCATCAATAAAATCATTGCTGGGTTTTGTGAGTATCTGATAGTAAAGAGGGTTGAGTATTTTGTTCTGAACATACAGCCAGTACTTATTTACCTGCCCTTCGGTAATTGGCGTCGATACCGTTAGTCCTGTTGCTGATTGAATATCTCCCACCGACAACAATACTCGACCGCTTCTATCTACGACCTGAATTCGCGAATTGTTGTGGCCCATGCCAGCAACAATCCTGTCAATTTCGGGTGTTGGAATCTGCAGCGACCCAAGACGCTCGGCGTCGGAAATCTTATAGGTTGCAACAACAGAGTTAATTGCACGACTCCCGGGATCATCTACATCGAAGATCGCAAACCCCAGACGGTCGCCCAACATATCCATAGGGATTTGTAACTCTATCTCATACCCATCCCCAGTCTCATACCACTGACCACTGATTCGCTCTTCGTGTACCGGTTCCGAATAGTCATCATTTACTTTGAATGGGTACAGAAATTCGGGCTCATGGGGGGCAATAACATACTGGTTAATTTCGCCAGTCTCCCTTGAGAGCATTGTCACCTGGAGAAAATCGCTACGATGTACGCTGAGAGCATCTCGAGATCGATAAACAACTTTATCGTCAATTACCTTGAAATAGGCATACAGAGAGCCGTTGTATTCTCCAACCATGTTTTTAAAACTTAGTGAGCCTTCTTTCTCGTAGTAACGAGTTGGATTCAAGTTGGCGCTTGAATAGTCTTCATTGTTGTACTCTACTTCGTATTGTTGATACTCACTCCAGTCATGCAACTCGCCGTCGTCCAGAGACAGTGGTGAAAATATCGGATAGACATACAGGTCTTCACTGCGCCGAGCAGGGGTATAACTGCCTTCATTAAACAACTCGGGCCGTTCATTTAATGCTGTCGCCAAAGCTTGTGCTGTACCAAGAACTGTTTGCTCCTGACCTCTACGCAGATAGTCCTCCATTTCCAGAATATATTGATAACCAAGCCATGGAATGACCAATAGAAAACTGGAAAGAAAAACCAGTTTGGAACGAATTCCAAATGGATTTTTGAATGATAGATTCATAGCTTAAAAATAGCTTAATAAACGAGTGGTTCTAATCGTCGCCCTCAGGCGTTATATTCCAGCGATAGCCCATGCCGTAAACAGTTTCAATACAATCGAAATGCTCATCAGCTAAAATGAATTTTTTACGTATTCGTTTTACATGAGAAGTAATTGTACTTCCATCAACGAATATTTTGGATTCCTGCATTAGAACTTGTCTGCTTTTAACATGACCGGGAAACTTCGCCAGCGCGTGCACCATCCAGAACTCAGTAACTGTGAGCGGTACTGCCTGTCCGTTCCATTGGATTGTCAATCGACTAATGTCCAGAGATAACTTGCCTCGATGCAGTAGACTTTCGGGCGACGGTGGCTGATCAATCACATCCATTCGTCTAAAAAGAGCGGCTATTCTTGCCGTCAAGTGTGGCAGGCTAATATCTTTAGTTAAGTAGTCATCTGCACCCATACGTAAACCACTTACCGTATCAAAATCATTGTCTCTGGCAGTAAGAAATATAATTGGCAATGTGTCGGATAAAGAACGTAGCGCCTGGCAAAGTGTAAACCCTCCATCGATCTCATTCTCTAGGCCAATATCGATAATAGCCAAATTTGGGAGACGAATATCAAAAGCAGACATCGCATCTTTGCGGTTAGCAAAGGTCTGTACTTCATATCCTTGTTTACGCAAAACATCGGCATAATTCTCTCGAATGGCTGCCTCATCTTCGACTATGGCAATACGTCTGCTCACAATTTTTCAAATCCCCCTTCTAAACCTTTAGACGCCTGGAACAACAAACATCCAGATAACCCTTGAATTCTGCTGCCTACCGCTCATTTAGGGCGACTATACCTGAATTACAGATTGAAACGCAGCCCCATATCGGCGTCTACGACGATTGTCATAATTTCGCCATAATTAATCACGACATGGCCTCAATCCTTGCCCGTAGAAACAATAAGTAGCGTGTTTAATACCTTCACTAAGCTATTGGTAAAACTCTAACCATAGAGAATAGCTGCAGGTCCCGGGATTCATATTGGGCTTGTGTTGTTCTTATTAGACGTTATCAATCGAGGTTTTGTTCCTTTGAATACAAAAATTTTAACTACAAGTTTTTAACCCTATCTTCTAACTACAGGATTTCTAAAAATGATTAAGCCAATTTCACTACTTATAATTGTTAGCTTTATTGCAGGAAATGCCGCGGCAGACGTCAGTCGCGCCGACTATCAGAATCCGGCTTCTGCGCAGGAGACTACAGGCTTTTTGGGTGGCGTGGTTCTCGGTGGACTAGCTGGCGGGCCTCCAGGCGCAATCGTTGGTGGCGCACTAGGTGCTTTGTTTGGAGATGGTTGGCGAGCAAGAGAACAGGTTGGTGACCTACAAGCGGATCTGTATGCAAGCCAACTTGAAGTAGCATCAGCCAGAGAAGAAGCTCAAAGGCTACAACGTGACTATCTGCTTGCACAACAAGCGCTCGATAATTTGAACCATCAGGTGACTTTAACGCCTGTCGCGCTGCCCATGCTTTCGACGCCTTGCTGTGACAACACTGTTCTGTCTGTACATTTTCGCAGCGGTTCCAGCAACATCGAATCACACTACGAAGAGCAGTTGGCAGGCCTAATTGAAATAGCCAAACAAATGCCAACCGCCAGAGTTGAAATAACCGGCTACGCAGATCGCAATGGCGATGCCGAAGCAAACTTGAAGCTCTCTCGCGAACGATCAAATACCGTTAAGAATTATTTTAACAGTATGGGCATTCAACAATCCTCAATACAAACTATAGCCTATGGCGAAACCCGACCGCTGCAAACTGGTCAGAGCTTCGAATCCGATTTTTTTGATCGTCGCGTAATCATCCGCCTTCGGGATTCGAGTAAGCAAATGTTAACCCAATCACCCAATGGCGAATGATGGCAGTGCCAGCTACACAAAGGCCGATACTATTGCTGTCGACCCTTCCTAATATTATGGAGTTCGATAAATGAAAGACCTTAGACTCGTTATAGGAAACAAGAATTATTCTTCCTGGTCCATGTGCCCCTGGTTATTATTGAAAATGTATGATGTTGACTTCGAAGAGATTCAGATCACACTCTATCAGGACAATACAGCGGAAAAACTAGGGCCATACTCTCCCTCTCTCAAGGTTCCCGTGTTACTGCATAAGGAAATCACCGTTTGGGATTCTTTAGCTATCTGTGAATATATTTCTGAAGAAATCTTAGGCGGAGCCGCCTGGCCAGCTAGCCCAAAACGCCGGGCAAGCGCACGATCTACCAGCGCTGAAATGCACTCTGAATTTCCCAACCTAAAGCAGGAGTGGCCAATGAACTGCAAGGCTTCTGGCAGGCTAAAACCATCGGACGCCCTGTTAAACGAAATTGCTCGAGTAGATGCTATCTGGAGTTGTTGCCGACGCAAATTTGGAGAAAATGGCAATTATCTATATGGCCGTTTTTCCATAGCAGATTGTATGCATGCTCCCATGGCAGCCTGTTTTGATGCTTATGGGGCTGAACTAAGTGAAGATGCAAATACTTATATGCAAACACTGTTGGATAATCCGTTTGTACAAAAGTGGATTACATTGGGGAGGCGGGAGCAAGAACCTCTCTCTATTGCCTATGCGAGTAATGCCTGATCGAAACCGGGACTTGATAGGTAGATAATTGTTGTAGGTAGTTGATGCGTGTATCGAGGGTTGGGAAGGGGTGCTGTTTTTACGTTCCATTGGGCCATCCCTGGCCCTTCCACGCTCCATCCCTGGGCGCTAGTCACTACAAAACAGCACCCCTTCCCAAGCCCCTGTCGAATTCAGTATTCTTCTTAACTGCAGGCCTTTCTGCGTTCTAGCCTGCGGAGCCAATTCATTATTTCGTGGGAATATCACAGGCTCTGACCCTTTTTCCAGAAGCATAAGCCTCAAAATCCTCCCCTGGCTGTCGATACTTATTACTAGATAACTCGCTTCGGGAAATGGCTTTGTCAGCGAAAGATGTAATTCAATTTTGGTTTGAAGAACTTGAACCTAAGCAGCGATTTATTAAAGACGCAGAATTAGATGAGCAGATTCGCTCAAAATTCGGTGCAGCGCATGATAAAGCTCGCCAGGGATTACTTTATACTTGGCGTGAACATCCTCTAGATGCTCTGGCTGAGATAATTATTCTAGACCAGTTCTCCCGCAATTTATTTCGAGAAAGTGAATTAGCATTTGCGACTGACTCTCTTGCCCTGGTTCTTGCACAAGAGGCTATTCGAAAAAAATATGATACTGAACTGGATAGCACGAAAAAGGCGTTTCTCTATATGCCCTTTATGCATAGTGAATCTGCTGAAGTTCACGAAATAGCAATGTATCTTTTTGACCAGCCTGGCCTTGAAGACAATTACAATTTCGAGATACGACACAAGGATATAATCGACAAATTTGGCCGTTACCCTCACCGCAATAAAATTCTGGGAAGAAAATCTACAGCCGAAGAGCTGGAGTTTTTATCACAACCAGGCTCTTCGTTCTAATTCATGCGAGACGAATTTCTATCGTGCAGGAAGCACGTCCTTAATCTTTTTCGCCATATCCAGAATAGCTTGCTCGGTGGTTTCCCAATCCATACAAGCATCAGTAACTGATACGCCATATTTCAACTGAGTTAAATCTTTGGGTATCGATTGATTTCCTGAATTAATATTACTTTCCAGCATTACTCCAATTATCGAAGTATTACCTTCCAGTATCTGGTGGCTTATATCTTTGAGCACCAGAGGTTGGACATCATGATCTTTATTTGAATTTGCATGGCTGCAATCGATCATAATGTTGCTATTAACACCGCCGTCGAGCAATGCTGACTCACATTGAGCCACATGAACAGAGTCGTAATTTGGCCCATTACTTCCACCACGCAACACAACGTGGGCGTGGGGATTACCTTTTGTAGTAACTACCGAAACCTGACCTTTACTGTTAACGCCAAGAAACCGGTGCGGACTAGACACAGATTGCATTGCGTTTACCGCAACGGTTAAGCCGCCATCGGTTCCGTTTTTAAACCCAACTGCCGACGATAGTCCTGACGACATTTCTCTGTGGGTTTGAGATTCTGTAGTGCGAGCGCCAATGGCAGACCAGGCAATAATATCCTGCATATACTGTGGAGAAATAGGATCAAGAGCTTCCGTCGACGTAGGCAGACCCAGCTCTACAATATCCAGCAATAGCTTTCTGCCTTTGCGCAATCCATCTTCTATTTTGAATGAGTCATCTAGATAGGGGTCGTTAATCAGTCCTTTCCAGCCTATGGACGTACGTGGCTTCTCGAAATAAACACGCATTACTATATATAGTGTGTCTTTGACGGCATCTGCCAGCTTCTTGAGGCGTTCCGCATAATCAAGCGCCGCGTCAGTATCATGAATAGAACACGGGCCTACAACCACAAACAGCCGCGGGTCCTTTCTATCCAGAATTGAAAAGACTGTTTCTCTGGCGTTCAACACATGAGCCAGCGCCTCCCCTTGCAGGGGTAAATCTGACTTAAGAAGCTCTGGGGTGATCAACGCCTCATTTGACTCTATATTTAAATTGTCAGTTTCTACCGACATACTGTTTCTCATCTGCTTGAAAAAAGGGTCGGCAATGATAACAAATACCAGTAAGCTGACAACCGCTAAGTTTCGAGTTAAAAATTATTGTGGCGGACAACATGTTTAGAGAATTGGAGGTTTTGTGTATATAAGCCAGAATTTTGATGCCGGCAATATCGAAGTTATCGCCTGTGAGGACCCCAGCGATATTCAGTTGAATATCCGAGCTGACAACAAATCAGAGTTCTATCAGTGGTTTTACTACCGACTCACTGGTGCAAAACAACAACCTTGCACCATGAAAATCCTCAACGCTGAGGGTGCAGCCTATCCCGGAGGGTTCGAGAACTATCAGGTGTTTTACTCTTACGACAGGAAAGAGTGGCGTCGCCATCCAACTAAATTGCATAAAGGCGTTCTCTCGATTGATTTTGAATCGCTATATGATTGCGTATATTTCGCCTATTTCACTCCCTATTCCATGGAACGCCATGCAGACCTGATCGCTACAAGCCTGCAGTCGTCTCGGTGCTCCCATCGCCTAATGGGGCAAACCCTTGATGGCCAGGATCTGGATCTGCTAAAAATCTCTTCGTCGTCAAACGATCTGAACAAGAAAAATTGCTGGATTATTGCCCGACAACACCCTGGTGAATCCATGGCTCAATGGTGGATGGAAGGATGCATTGAACGTCTTCTTGACGAAAATAATTTGGCAAGTAAGTCGCTGCTGGAAAAATGTAATTTATTTCTGGTACCGAACATGAATCCTGATGGCAGTCGACGCGGTCACCTGCGTACAAATGCCGCCGGGTTTAATTTGAACCGCGAATGGGCACTGCCAAGCCTTGCCAACAGCCCCGAAGTTTTTCATGTGAAGCAAGCTATGCATGAAACCGGCGTTGACTTCATATTGGATGTGCATGGAGATGAAACTCTACCTTACTGTTTTATTGCTGGCGCTGAAGGATTAGCAAACTGGGATTCTAACAAACAGGCGCAATTGGATTTCTACAAAAAAACTTTACGTGATTCTAATTCAGATTTTCAAACGGAACAGGGCTACCCGCCAAAGCAACCTGGTCAAGCAAACCTAACCATGAGCACTGCGCAAATCGCGCACATTCACGATTGCCTTGCCATGACTCTGGAAATGCCATTCAAAGATACGACTGCAACACCGGATGAAATTTATGGTTGGTCCGCAGAACGTAGCAAGAAACTAGCCCACTCCTGTCTGGATACCTTATCAGCTTATCTTGATAGCGGACTTCTATAAATACTGATTTGTGATGGCTGATCATCTAGCGTCTTTTCCCACCTTCTTTCTAATTGTGGAATTGTTGTCCAGTATCTTTTTCCGCCTTCGGCACGGGGAAGTGTTTCTCCGAAGCCGCCGAAATCCCAT
>NVVJ01000026.1 GCA_002402175.1 SAR86 cluster bacterium | reverse complement strand
AAATTTAAAACGACCTGACTGAGTTCACTTTGATATGAGTATATCGAAAAATCACTATGTTCAATAATTTCAAAAACAATTTCATTTTTCTCCAAAGTAAGCCCAACAATATTATAAACACCTGCCGCAACGTCAGAGGCCAGAAAACCACTCTCATCTTCGGACTTTTCATTGAAATTTGTAAAATCTTCAATAGTATTAGACATATAATCCAGTTGCAGTTGAGACTGTTCAAGAGCGTCCATTACATATTCATCGCCGTTATAACGCTCTCTAATATATACCTGCACATTTATTATATACGTGGCTATTCTATTTAATGGCTGTCGCCATTGATGAGAAATGTTTTCAAGCATCTGCCCCATAGACGCCAATTTTGCCTGGTGTATTAAAACTTTTTCTTGCTCTTCCTTTTCTCTGATAATGAGGCCAGTCTTTACCGATATGGCATAAGAAAGAATAACTGACTCGATAAGTTGTCCTATTAAAGTGAACGGAATCTCAGGATAAAAATCAAATCCTCTATATTCGTTGAGATCATTAATCCCTGTCAACGATATAGCGATACCCCAGCCTATTACATAGTATTTTGCGGGGGCATAACCCTGGCTGTACACAAAACATCCCAACAAAATAAGCGGAGAAGTCATTATTGAGTACGGCTTATCAAATATTTCATAATTCCCTACGATTACGCTATAAACGAAACATAAAAGAACAAATATCATTGCATAGTTCACAAAAGCATTCAGGCGATAAAAGCTCTTCCTTAAACCTAAAAATTCTTTTGTAAAAGCAAAAACAAACATAAACACCACATTTATATTTAACACTTGATAAAACTCTTCTAAAGGAGTGGCCAGGATTGACTGCACTATCGTTAACATTAAGGAGACTCTAAGCCCCACGTAATATAAATAGCTTTTTTCTTTTGTAATGGCATACCAGTGCAAGTTGTACAAAACAATCATCAACGTAAAGCCAAAATAAAAGCCCAGGAACAATTCCATTATTTCTTCCCCGTGACATTCATCTTATAGCCAAGCCCTGAAACATTTAGAATGCGCTATTTTGAAACCTCTTCCCTTAATGAACTCACTAGCAGTTTAGTGGCATTTCTGGATGTACAACTTGTCTACCCGTTCATAAGCTTCAGCCTATTCATACATTTTTCAAACCCTTGTCAAATATATTCCCAGTTTTCTTTTAAAAGGGTCTAGTTGTTAGCTGGCTTCGAATCAAACGCCTGAGCCAAGCATTTGCTATGGATGGCATGCATATCGGTTTTGAATGGTGTAATACCAGGCTAAACACTACCAGAATATAAATAGCGTGTATTACTAGCTTTGATAAGGGTTAAAAGACTTCTTAGAGTATTACAAGATTTTGTGGTGGTGCGGACGGAGAGACTTGAACTCTCACATCTTGCGATACTAGAACCTAAATCTAGCGCGTCTACCAATTCCGCCACGTCCGCATATACCTGAGAGCAATTTCCTCTCAAGAGGGCGCGTATTATACCTAAACCAGAGGCATTGCCAAGATCAATAACACCCGCTGCTAGCTTAATTGCACCGCGCATACTTACCTGCTAGTTTTTATTCGCCCATTGGGCAAAATAATCATGATTAAGGCATTTATCTCAGGAACTCACTATGTCTCATTTAGAAGTATCGAAAAACAACGGCGTCGCTACCCTCACCATGAATCGCCCAGAAGCCCGAAATGCACTCAGCATGGAAATGCGCTCGCTGCTATGTGAAGCCCTGCACGATGTTGAGCTGGATTCTTCAGTTCGCTGCGTAGTTCTAAACGGTGCTGGCGATCATTTTATGGCAGGCGGTGATGTTAAAGGGATGGGAGAATCAATAAAAAAGCCGTCAGATGAAATCCGCAAAGAGTTTCTGCAGCGCATTCATGACCTGCATCCCATCATGTTTGCCATGCGTAGAATGCCTAAGCCCATTATCGCTAGCTGCAAAGGCGCGGCCGCCGGCGCAGGAGTCAGCATGGCGCTCGCCTGCGACCTGGTAATCGCCGCTGATGATGCTTTCTTCACTCTGGCCTATTGTAAAATAGGTACCAGCCCTGATGGCTCTTCCTCTTTTCACTTGCCCCGAGCGGTAGGTATCAAAAAAGCCATGGAAATCGCTCTTTTAGGCGATCGTTTTGACGCGCAATCGGCCAAGGTTATGGGCATGATTAACTTTGTCGTTGCCTCTGCTGAACTAGAGTCTGAAACAGCCAAACTGGCCAACCGCTTGGCCAAGGGTCCTACCCATGTATATGGCAACACCAAGGCCTTGTTCTATCGGTCTTTAGAGAGTGAATTTGAATCTCAACTTCAGGCTGAAGCGGAGTATTTTGCAGATTGTGCCTCAAGAGAGGACTTTAAAGAGGGTGTTACGGCTTTTATAGAAAAGAGAGACCCTGTTTTCACGGGCAATTAGTAAATTAGCTCCGGCCGGGCGGTACTGCAAGCTTACACAATAACGAAATCCAGCGGCTTACCTTACACCCACTCCGCCGATAGAAATTTGCAGGGCTTCGATATTCTCCTGCAACCTGAACAAGCTCTCGTTGATTTGTAGCCGGTGAGCATTTACCGACTCCATAGAGCCTTCTATATATTCCAGCCGGCCTACCAGGCCTAGTACAGTGCTATCGCCGCTATTGAGAGCCTGCCTAATAGAAGACAGGTCTGAACGCATCACTTCTAACTCCTGAACGCCCTGATTCAAATCAGTTACCGATTGAACCAGCTGTGAAAATTCCGTGTTGAGAGCATTAATTCTAGTCTGGGATGCCATCAATGACTGATTACTACTGGCAATTTGCTGGCTATTGTTTGCAATTGTTTCATTCTGGCCATCATTCGCCTGACTGAGCTTGGTCACCTCTGACTGTACACCGCCAATGGTGCTATTAATAACTCGACGCGCGGCCCAGAGTTTATCTATTTCTGAAAAATTGAAATCCATTCTATCGATGATATTCAGGGTTGATTCGTCGACATCATCGCCAGCCAAAGCCAAACGACGTTCCAGATCACCAAGGCGCAGCTCAGCCTGGCGCAGGTTGCCCTGATAGATGTCATACCCTATATAGGCACCGTAACCCGAAGCCCCTAAGACCAGAACAATCAAGGCCAGCATAATTCGTACCGGCCAGGTGCTGACTTTCACCAGCTCAGTGTAATGGCTGGACCGCACGATGTCCTGCCCCTGAGCCTTGCGATTGCTCAAATGGGAGTCCACATCATCACGATCTGGCACCATGGGGGGGATATTCTTTAATTCATCATTATCTCGCATAGGCTCATTATCCTAGAAATACTTGGTGCGCGCCATCCCCTAGCTCATATGGCTAAGTATTCAGGCCGGTGTTAAACTATGCTCCGCTATTCGGTATAAATAATATGCTGCATTCACCGATATAATAATCAATAAATCAACGACCTCCTGGAGCCCCTGCTATGGAATTGGAAAATCTTGTTAGTTACTTGTTTCGCTGGATGCATTTTTTCGCTGGTGTAACCTGGATCGGCATCCTCTACTATTTTAACTTTATACAAACAGAGTTCTTCAAAGAAACCGATGCAGCAGCAAAGTCTTCGGCTATTTCCAAACTGGTACCCAGGGCGCTGTGGTGGTTTCGATATGGCGCTTTGTTCACCTTTGTCTCGGGTGTAGCTCTCGCTGCATTTCTTGCTCAGGCGGTGAACTTTTACATCACGATAGGCATGTTGATGGGCACAATAATGTTTCTTAATGTGTGGCTAATTATCTGGCCCGCACAAAAAATCGTTATCGCCTCAACTGATGCAGTAATAGCGGGTGGCGAAGCCAACCCAGCAGCCGCTGGCGCACTAGCAAAAGCAGGCCTGGCCTCTAGAACCAACACCTTGCTCTCTCTACCAATGCTATTTTTCATGGGCGCATCAGGCCATTTGGTAGGCCTTGGACGCATACCAATGGCGTCAGAAGGCGGTGTTAGCATGCTAGCGCAGATACTCACCATAGCCATTGTGCTTGGCATTGCGCTCAACGGCATCAAAGGCAAACAAGGCCCTATGACCAGCGTAGTAGGCGTGATTCACTGCGGTATCGGCCTTGGAGCCGTTCTACTGCTAATCATGGAACTCCTGTAAGAACAGGCAAAAGCCAACAAACTAACGCGCCTGTCTGCCTACGCAGACAGGCGCGTTCTTTACCTTACTTACCCCACTTCCGACCTACACCACATACAAGCCTCATCACGTAATCAACAAGCAGCACCAGCCACAAACCCCCAAATCCCATCCACAAAAAAAGCAGAACATCTCTGCTCTGCTTTTCGTTTTTCGTCGATCGAAACCCAAGGTCTTTCAGGCTTCAAAATCGATTGTTGGGGAGAGGATTAGTGCTTCCTGGCAAGGCGGCTTGGGAAGCCGAAGCGCAATGTATAAACCATACATGAGCATCGGAAGTCCCAAGCCAACGCGGCCAGGGAGGCACAAGACCTCCCCAACAATCGATTTTTACATCATGCCAGGCATTCCGCCCATACCACCCATATCAGGCATTCCACCACCAGCAGCACCAGGCTCCTGAGGACGTTCAGTAACCATGGCTTCGGTAGTAATCATCAGTCCAGCAACAGAACCCGCTGCCTGAATGGCAGTACGCGTTACTTTAGCTGGATCAAGAATACCCATCTTAATCATGTCGCCATATTCGCCAGTTGCAGCATTAAAGCCGTAATTGCCTTTACCGGACTTAACTTTATCCAGTACTACAGAGGCTTCTTCGCCGGCATTGGCCACGATTTGACGCAATGGAGTCGTTACAGCTTTAAGCAGCAAGCTAATTCCAACATTTTGATCTTCGTTGTCACCGGTTAACCCTTCAACTTTCATAAGAGCTCGAATCAGAGCAACACCACCGCCAGGAACAACACCTTCTTCCACAGCAGCACGAGTTGAATGCAGCGCATCTTCTACGCGAGCCTTCTTCTCTTTCATTTCCATTTCTGTGCTAGCGCCAACCTTGATCACTGCAACACCGCCGGCCAGTTTAGCCACACGTTCTTGCAATTTTTCACGATCGTAGTCAGATGAAGTTTCTTCAATCTGTGCACGAATCTGAGATACACGACCTTGAATGATCTTGGCTTTGCCAGCACCATCGATAATAGTAGTGTTTTCCTTGCTGATTTGAACACGCTTGGCTGAGCCAAGGTCGTCTATAGTAGCGCCTTCAAGATTCAGCCCAACTTCTTCAGAGATTACCGTACCGCCTGTCAGTATAGCGATGTCTTCTAGCATGGCTTTTCTTCGATCGCCAAAACCAGGAGCCTTAACCGCTGTGACTTTAACGATTCCACGCATATTATTAACAACCAGAGTTGCAAGCGCTTCGCCTTCAACATCTTCGGCAATAACCAGTAGCGGACGTCCAGCTTTAGCTACGCTTTCCAGCAGGCCAAGCATGTCACGAATGTTAGAGATTTTCTTATCGACTAAAAGAATCAACGGGTTTTCAAGGTCAGCACTCATGCTTTCCTGATTGTTGATGAAGTAAGCCGACAGATAACCGCGATCAAACTGCATGCCTTCAACCACATCCAGCTCGTTTTCGATGCCAGTGCCGTCTTCAACAGTAATCACGCCTTCTTTGCCCACTTTATCCATAGCGTCGGCAATAATCTGACCAACCTGCTCATCGGAATTAGCAGAAATGGTACCTACCTGAGCAATCGCTTTGGTGTCTTTGCATGGCTTTGCCAATTTTTCAATTTCAGCAACCATGGCTATAACGGCTTTATCAACACCGCGCTTGAGATCCATAGGATTCATGCCAGCAGCAACAGATTTTAGCCCTTCGTTAAGAATCGACTGAGCCAATACAGTAGCTGTAGTTGTTCCGTCTCCGGCAACATCAGAAGTTTGGGAAGCTACTTCCTTAACCATCTGTGCGCCCATGTTTTCAAACTTGTCTTCAAGTTCAATTTCTTTCGCAACTGAAACACCATCTTTAGTCACGGTAGGAGCGCCGAATGATTTATCCAGAACTACGTTACGACCTTTAGGGCCTAGAGTTACTTTCACAGCGTCAGCAAGAACATTTACCCCTGCTAACAATTTCTGGCGTGCTGCATCGCCGAACAATACGTCTTTAGCCATTTTAAAAAATTCCTATCTTATATAGATGATTATTGGGATCGAATGATCGAATTACTTAAGATTCGATAACACCAAATATTTCGCTTTCGTTTAAAATCAGCAACTCTTCGTCATCAATTTTGATTGTATTGCTGGAATACTTACCAAAAACTACAGTATCGCCAACTTTCAGGTCTACGGGCTGAGTATCGCCATTTTCCTGACGCTTGCCAGGTCCAACTGCAACTACTTCACCCTGCGCTGGCTTCTCAGTGGCCGAACCTGGCAGTACGATTCCTCCTGCGCTGGTTGTTTCTTCTTCCATGCGTCGTACTACGACGCGGTCTTGTAAAGGCCGGATTTTCATTACTAACCACTCCTAGATCAAATGATTGAATTAACAGAACTAAAACGAAAGTTATCTCCCCAACCCCGGTGGCTGAAATGATTACCTTCTTACTTACCAATCTGTAGCTCAGGCTGCGATTATACGCCGTCCCAAGCAAATTAGTTGATGTCCCCTAAATGGGGATAGTCAGAGAAATTTCAATGGCTTAATGGGATTTATGCCTGATTATTTCGTTTTTGGCACGCATCTGGCTTCTATAGAGCGCTTTGCCGCTTTTTTCAGTCTATTTTATCGTCATTCTGGCTATCTGAGGCATTTGGACTACCAGGCAATGAGCCAGATGATTCGTCCGAATAGTCGCCTTCAAAGGTATTGCCGCCCCTATTTTCGCGACTACCTCTGTAGCTGGTTGTGCTGCTAGAGCTGGACCAGAAGCCAAAGTTACTGTTTCCAGCCCCTGCACCTGCCCCCATGGATTTGACCATGCCTGAGCGAATGATTCGGCGGGCTATTGATCGCCTTAAAGGCCCTGTGAGAAATATAAAGCCTATGGTGTCTGTAATAAAACCGGGAGTCAGTAACAATGCTCCGGCTCCTGCCAACATCATGCCTTCTACAATTTCCTGAGCTGGCAGTTCGCCAGAACGAATACGCTCATTGGCTCGGGTAAGTGTCGCCAAGCCTTGACGTTTCAATATTTGCACGCCAATTACCGCCGTGGCGACAACTAAGCTCAAGGTAAAAAATCCACCAATCTGGTCACTTACCTCAAATAGAAGCATCATCTCAGTAAGAGGTATCAGAATAAAAAAAATGAGAAGAAAACGCACCTACGGCTCCTTTGAATTTATAATGCTGTTACTTTATCACGATAGCAGCAAAATTTATTGTGCAAGAAACGGCTAAAAAACGGCTATAGGTGCTAGTTATGGGCGAGTCAGCTCTAAATAACAAAGAAAAAATCTGGCAGACAGTGCATCAGATACCAAGGGGCAAAGTCGCTAGTTACGGTCAGATCGCAAAACTGGCGGACCTGCCAGGCTATGCCAGGTATGTGGGCTATGTAATGAAAAATCTGCCCAAGGGTACAAAGCTACCGTGGTATAGAGTGGTCAATTCTCAGGGAAAATTGTCGTTTCCACGTGACAGCCGACAGTATCAAACGCAAAAATCTAAACTAGAAGCAGAGGGAGTGATTTTTGTGAATGGACGTTTTTCAATGAAAAAATTTGGCTGGATTTAGGACTGGGCTTAAGGTTTGAGTTAAGAAAAAGCCTAACTATTTTGAGCCTTGCCACTGTTTCTGTTTTCACTATAACCCTGCATTAGTTTCCCTACCCATAGTAGTAAACACAACCCAGGAATAACCATAAGGCTGGTGAGTACAAAGAAGAACGCCCAATCGCCATTAAGATAATCAACTAACACTCCACTTCCCGCGGCCAGAGTCGTTCTGCCAAAATTTGCAATAGACACCATCAATGCATATTGAGTGCCGGTGTAAGTACGACTTGTGAAATAAGAGATAAAAGAGATAAAAGCCACAGTAGAAAACGCGACGAAGAAATTATCCACCGACAATGCAAACATGAAAAGATTAGTGTCTGGGCCAACAATTGCCAGCAAAGCAAACAACAAGTTTGCAGCCGCCATTGCTATTCCAGCAATGAACAAACCCTTTATAACGCCAAATCTTGTGTTAATCATAGCCGCCAGTATTGAAAATACAGCGGTTACCAACCCACCAAAAAATTTCTGATAAAGACTGATTTGGTCTGTGGTAAACCCTACCTCGACATAGAAAAGCAACGACATGCGACCGAGCATTGCTTCGCCTAACTTAAACGTTAGCAAAAACATCAACACCGCAAACGCCAGCTTAAATCCGCAACGCTCGAAAAACTCCTTAAAGGGCCCGATAAAATATTTTAATAACCAGGCTTTGACAAAACCATCAGAATTATTTGTCTCGGAAGCTGGAATTAAATCGGCCTCTTCAATAACGGGTTCAGGGGATACGATAACAAGAGCAAAAATAATGACATAAAACAGAATCAACCAGCGGTACACAATAGGCCAGTCTAAACCGATGGTCTCTCCCCCTAAGGCCAATGCCAGCGCGCCACCGATAAATCCGTACCCTGCATTCCAGCCAATGGTGCTCATTGCCGCCGCATAAGGCATTTTTGCATCCATTTCATCACGGGAGAAAATTGTAATTCGATAAGCATCAACCGCTATATCCAAAGTTGCACCCAAAGCCGCAATGGCTACCGCAACAACGGTGACATACAACAAATTTTCACTAGGGTCTCCGAAGCTAATGGCTAACAGGAGAAGTGCAATGAACATTTGGCAAAGCAAAATCCAGGACCTGCGCTGCCCAAATAGCTTATGAAGAACCGGGAGCTTAACTCTGTCGACAAACGGCGCCCACATCCAGTTAATAGCATATACAGTGCCAATTGCTCCGATGAACCCAATAGTTGATCGCGAGAAGCCTGATTGTTGCAACCAAAGCGTAAGCACTGAGCCGGTAAGAACATAGGGAAAACCACTGCAAAAACCAAACAACAAGATCGTTAAAAAACGCTTGTCTTTGAGTTGCCGAATTGAATCTGCGAATGAAAGTTGTTGTGCCAAGGCCACTCCCGATACGGCTTAACAATTAGAAATTGAATTAATCTCGAAAATTATCATACTGAAGAGGGATACCAAGGTTAGCGTCTTTGAGTAGAGCCATAACCTGCTGTAAATCGTCTCGCTTCTTGCCAGTGACTCTTAGTTTTTCGCCTTGAATGGCAGTTTGAACTTTTAGCTTTGCTTCCTTTACTGTCTTGACAATTTTACGGGCCAGATCTGATTCAATGCCCTGCTGTACATTGACTTCCATGGTGGCTTTTTGTCCGGTCATTTGCACATCGCCCTGAATAAGGCTTTTTATATCTATAGCGCGTTTAACCAGTTTCGATTTCAGTATTTCCATCATCTGTTGAATTTGAAAATCTGCTTCTGCACTAACAATAATGTTCGACTCACTATTCAAGGAGAAAGATGCATCGATTCCTTTAAAGTCAAACCGGGTTCCCACTTCACGATTGGCCTGATCGAGGGCATTATTCAGTTCGTGCATATCTACTTCTGACACAATATCAAACGAAGGCATTTTCAAATTCTCCTGCTTACAAGCAACGCGAGGGGTTTGCAGTATGTGATACAACCCAGTTATGGGCCAGACAATCACTAGATTTAAGTTGCAGTCTACCACTGTGACGCGCGTAACTTAATAGTGAAACAACTCTATTAAATGATAAGATCGAATCTGTGTTTAGCTCTGTCACTCCATATATGGCTTAACTCTATGTGTAGCTATTGCCGCGAACGACAGCGGAAACAATGGCAAAAAACAATAGCGCATAGCGTAGTCCTGAGTAACCGTGGCAATAACCCGCTGAGCCATCCATCGCAATATACGATACAGGCAAATTTTTGAACCCTACACGACCACTTCCCCTGTTTGCTCTGCTAATCTTTCTGGCGATTTTCAGCATTCTGTTTTCTCTTTTAAGTGGCAGTGTCGACATCTCTGTTTCTCAATTGCTAAGCAATATATTCGGCACCACAAACGACCTGCAAAGCCAGGTGTTACAGGAAATTCGAATTCCCAGAACCATGGCCGCGTTTATTACCGGCGGTTTATTGGCGTTATCTGGCGTAATCATGCAGGTCTTGCTGCGCAACCCTTTGGCTGATCCCTATATTCTGGGAATTTCTGGAGGTGCCGCCGTCGGTGCTTTATCTGCCATTTTGCTAGGACTAGGTGGCTTGTGGCTGTCAAATGCCGCTTTTTTTGGCGCCCTGCTATCCATAGTGCTGGTATTTGGTATCGCTAATAAATTTGGCAACTGGTCGGTAACACGATTACTGCTCACTGGCGTTGTAGTCTCGGCAGGCTGGGGTGCCGTTATTAATATTCTGCTTACCACCAGCTCTACCAATAATGTGCAGAGCATGCTGTTTTGGTTAATGGGCGATCTGAGCCAGAGCCGTGTAGGGCCAATCCATTTTGGTCTGTTAATTCTAGGGCTTGCTGGCGGGCTGGCAGTAAGCCGATCACTTAATGTGTTGATTCGAGGTGAATTGGTTGCTGCCAGTTTGGGTGTAAATATAAAGTCTCTACGCCTGATATTGTACTTTTCGGCATCCCTGTTCACCGCCACTGCCGTGACTATTGCAGGCTCAGTTGGATTTGTCGGCTTGATAATCCCTCACATGTTAAGACTCATGGGCGCACGAGACCACCGCATACTTATACCTTGCTCGGTATTGTTAGGTGGTAGTTTTCTTGTTTTTGCTGACTCTCTAGCACGAACCATCATCGCACCGCAGCAATTACCGGTTGGGGTACTAACAGCCATAATTGGCGTCCCCTCTTTTATCATTATTCTTCGCACAACAATCAAAAAATAAAAACTATGCACTCAGCAACTCAATACTAATTCGCACTAATTTTCGTCCGAATACTTTGCTACTATGCAATTTAGGTAAGCCCACAAATTATATTTTTTAATCAAGGAGAGTAACAATGTTTAGTCATATTATGGTTGGCGCAAATGACGTGGCAGAATCCAAGGCATTTTACGATGCCACACTAGGCGCACTGGGTCATGCACCTGGAGTAATAGATGACAAAGGTCGCTGCTTTTATATGACCAAAACCGGTATATTTTCCATCAGCAAACCCATAGATGGCGAACCTGCATGCAACGGCAATGGCAGCACTATTGGCTTTGCCGCAGAAAATACAGAATCAGCTGATAACTGGCACAGTGCAGGATTAGCCAATGGCGGAACGACTTGCGAAGATCCACCGGGCGCTCGTGAAGGTACTACAGGAAGCCTTTATCTTGCGTATCTGCGCGACCCTTCTGGCAATAAGATTTGCGCTCTTCATCGCATTGCTTAAGTCTTTCAGCGCTTAAATAACTTAAGAACCGGCTATTAGAAAGGGGCAGAGAATTTTGATTCTCGGATAGCAAGTACTATGTTTAGATTTACTAAATGCAAGTACTCAGCCCCTCTTTGATTTACCAAATCGTTTTGACATGTTCATAGTCAATTATTTTTCCGTCTGCCGTCACTAAAGAAACGGCCAACTTTCTAGCCGTAGCTACTATTATACGATCAGCCGGATCTTTGTGAAATTCGCCAGGCAGCGCGGCTGATTTCATCGCGATTTCATTATTCACTGGCATAAAACGGACGCCTTCTATCTGAGCAACTTCATTAACCCAACTCTCGATGTCCATACTTAACACAAGGCGATTTTTCTCAATGAGCATGGCTATTTCCCAGACAGTGATAGATGAAACAATCACTTCGCCACCATCAGTCAAGCACTTCTTGATAGTCCTGCCAGCTTTAGCTGACAAGGATTTATCGCCGCTTACCCACCATAGCAACACATGAGTATCGATGACAATCATCAAGCATTCTTCCAGTCATCATCGGCAACTGGCGCAGTAGCGTCTTCATATTTAACGATGGTGCCTTTTAACAATTCTAAAGGAGACGCTTTTTGCTTCCTCAACTTTCTAATTTCAAGAGTTGGCTTACCCCTGTCCGTGATGATCCTTGATTCTCCGCTTTGCTCAATGTTTCTTAACACTTCCAGGGCGTGAGCTTTAAACTCTGTTTTTGATATTCGTTCCATAACAAACCTTTTGCCAATTTGTTAATATGACTAGTCTACATAGTCATATTAACAAATTGGCAAGGGATATCAAGAAGGTCAGAGACACTACTGTCCCCTTTGATTCCCTTTGATTCTGATTGCCATTAAGTGGCTACAGTAAGCTTCACATTAAGCGCCCTGAGCAGCTTTACAATGGTTTCCCACTGAGGCTTTGTGCCTTTCCTGAAAGTCTTGTAAAGGCTCTCACGGTTAAGCCCTGTCTCTCTAGCAAGATTGGTCATGCCATAATGCTTGGCAAGGAACCCGAGAGCAGCAATAAAAGTCCCGGGGTCTTCATCGTTAAAAGCTTCAATAAGAATTTCGTTAATTTCTTCCTGGCTTTCAGCAAATTCGAAAGGATTGAATGCTGTAGTTTTCATAGTTTACTCCTTAACTTTTTAGCTATATCTTTCGCTCTCTTAATGTCTTTTCTTTGAGTTGATTTGTCGCCACCATTAAGAAGAACAACGATTTTGTGGCCTTCGTTAATAAAATACACTCTGTAACCTTTTCCAACGAATATTCTCATTTCGCTGACACCTTCGCCAACTGGGGACACGTCACCGAGATTACCTGTCGCTGCTCTAATCAACCTACTGGCAATCGCTTTATAAGCAGACCTGTCTTTAAGGCTGGAGAACCATTTAGCAAATACTTCGGTTTGAGTGATTTCGTATTTCACGCCCGGATAGTAGCCTAAAGGCTACAATATATCAAGGAGTTATTAGGTTAAGTAATGGGATGATTACCGTGATCAAAGGTAAAAGGGGGCGTAGTGAATAAATTTTAACCAGCTATCATTGAAGCAACTAGTTGATCAAAACATATTCGTTACGACCCCTTTGATTCGCGGTACCAAACAGCCCTTCTGCATCGGCACTCTCGGGGACAGACCACGTTTTCATATACATTATACTTAATCGTGGTCTGTCCCCGATTGTCCTTGGAAGAAATAAGAATTGCCGCAAACAAAGCCTGGATTTTAGGTAACGAAAAGTTCAAGCAACAAATCGAAAAACAATTAGGGCATGCTCTGCCACCTTTCCCAAAAGGCGGTGATAGAAAATCAATTAAGTTCACATCAACAAGAAGCTAACCTACAAATCAAAGTTCTCTGACCCCTTTGATTAGTTATCAGTGTCCCTACTGTTTCTCCTAATTGTAGAGACTACTCTCAAATCTCCACTCTCTAACAATCAAAGCCAAGCGATATTTCTAATTTTGAAAGGCGCTTTAGCAGGCTCCAATCAAATTCATCCACATATCTTTCATCACTCTCATTAAAAATAACAATCATAAAAGATCCACCGGATGAGGCCAATTCCGCCCAGTAATCATTGTGTTTCTCAACTTCGCTTAAAAATTTCTCAATCGCCTGTGCGGCATATAAACCTTTTTCAAGTTTAGGCCTTAGACAGCAATACGAGCGATCATATCTCCCATCAAGTTTCAGCCCTGTAGGTGTTTCACGTTGTGCGCCAGCCACCCAAATGCGAAATGGCTCGATGCCGAGCTTTTCCGCAGCTAACATGAGGTCTTCTTTTGGGTGCTCAATTCGAAATGAAAATTCAATGCCTAAGTCATCCATACTTTTATCCATTAGTTAATCACAAAGGACAAAATCAAAGGGGTCAGAGAACTTTGATTTCCGGTGACGGGAAGATTAAACAGTAAATCGAACAGCAATTGCGTTATAAACTATCACCCTTTCCGAAGGGTGGTGACAGAAAATCAAACTAGTTCACCTTAACCAAAAACTAATCTACAAATCAAAGCTCTCTGACCCCTTTGATTTATTGTGATTTATTGTGATTTATTGTGATTTATTGTGATTTATTTGAAAATTCTAAGCTAGAAATTTCAGTCGTTCCAATAACTTCATTCGAAATAGGATAACCGAATTCGAAAGCGATTTTCCCTATTCTTGCAGCTTCTACTTCAGTCTGATGATAATATTTTTCAGCAGACACGACTTCACCTTCAGCATATATAAATGATATATCAACCAGTCCATCTCGAACCCTGTCAACATTAACTTTCGATACCGACCCGTATTCATAGGAAATGCTTGTCTCCAAATATCCATCCAAATTCGAATCGACTTTACTACTAACTATACGGTCATCTAGCCCATACTTATGACTCTCGTCTACCTCGCCGTCAAAATTTCTATCAACTAATTCATAATAAAAGTCACCTTCAAACTCATAAATAATATCCTCGACCCCATCATCATTTTGATCGAGAAAATCAGCGCTACCTACAAGGCTGTCTTGAACAGGTTCTGAGCAACCACCTAGCATTAAACCTACAGATATAACGGCAGCAGCAATAAATTTACTTTCTAAAATCACAACTATTACCCTCTTTTATAGTTGGCTGAAATCTATACCATATTTGACACACACATCCATTCTCTGAAACCAAAAGGGTCAGATTTCTCCATTTTCCAGTTGCCCCATATATCGTTATACTAGGCACTCACGCCTTTGTATAGCCACCTTTCTGGATATAAATCAACACACCACATGCCAAGCCTCGAACTACAAGCACTGAATCTACAAATTGGCGGCAAACAAATTTGCAAAGGCCTTAGTTTCTGCATGAATGAAAATGAGCGCTGGGGCCTGTTAGGCAAAAATGGCGTTGGCAAAACAACGCTTCTACATAGCATACTGGGTCTACACCCGACTGAAAGCGGGACCATTCTGATTGGTGGTGAGCCACTGGCCGATATTCCGCCTATGAAACTGGCAAGTCAGGTTGGCATTCTGTTTCAGCATGAATTAGACACGCTTCCAGCCACTGTGTTTGAAACGGTTATGCTGGGCAGACATCCCCATGTTCAGTCATTACTTAGGGATGATCCTGCCGATGTTGAGATCGCGCTAGAAGCACTAAAGGCTTTCGAACTTGATGATCTGTGTGAAAGAGAAATCAGCACACTATCTGGCGGAGAACGACAGCGCTTGTCTCTGGCCATGCTGTTAGCGCAAACACCCAAGATATTTTTACTGGATGAACCCAGCAATCATCTAGATGTGGCGTTTCAAGTAAAGTTACTGTCGATTCTTGAGCAAAAAATCCGAGATCAATCCGCCTGTTTACTTATGGCGACCCATGATATTAATCTTGCGGCGCGCTATTGCGAAAACATCATTCTGCTTTTAGACGGGGGGGAGTTTCTGCTTGGAACTCGAGAAGAAATTCTCAATGAAGAAAACTTGTCAACGGCTTACAACTGCTCAATAAAATCTCTATCTGGTAAAGACTGTACGCTCTATTACCCTCAATAATTATTGAATAACAATTTTGAAGACTACTATCTTACGTGCGCAGCGTATTACAAACGAGATACTTATAAAGCCAAACGCCTAATGTCGGCCAGAACACTCGCTAGGTAAGTCGCGAACTGACCACCATCAACACCATTCACCGCTCTGTGATCATAAGACAGGGTAAACGGTAGCATTTTTCTGGGCACAAACTCGCCATCTATATAGACCGGCTTTATCTGGGTTTTCGCCACACCCAGTATTGCGACTTCAGGCGCATTGATTATAGGAATAAAGCCAGTGCCGCCAATAGCGCCCAGGCTTGAGATTGAAAAACAACCTCCTTGCATATCACTCGGCTTAAGCTTTCTCTGCTTTGCCTTGTCCGATATTTCAATAACCTCATCGGCAAGTTGCCAGATTGTTTTTTGATCTACATTTTTGATAACCGGAACCAACAGACCAGCCTCGGTTGCCACTGCCACACCAATGTGAATGTATTTTTTCTGAATTATAGTTTCGCCAGATGAATGCAATGAAACATTAAATTGCGGATATTCCTGCAATGCTTTCGCACAGGCCTTCAAAAGAAAAGGCATAAACGTAAGCTTGCTGCCTCTTTTTGCAGCCTCTGGTTTAAGCTCGGCTCTAAATTCTTCCAAATCAGTCACGTCGGCTTCGTTGAATTGAGCAACATGAGGTATCGTCGACCAGCTACGATGCATATTCACCGCCGTGAGCTTATGTAGCTTGCTTCGAGAGAGCTGTTCAATCTCGCCAAACTGACTAAAGTCGATATCAGGTATGCTTGTTACTGTAGCCACCTGCCCGGCTGGCGCATTGAGTCGGCTCTTAACAAATTCGTGTATGTCTTCTTTTATGATGCGAGATTTTGCACCACTGCTTGGCACCGCAGATAAATCTACTCCTAGTTCTCTAGCAAGCTTTCTAACTGCAGGACCAGCATAAACTTTTGATTGGTCCTGAGAGACGTTTTGCGCAACTGGAGCTGCAGACGGAGTGGCTTCAACAGTACTAGCCTCCGGCTTTGGGGTGGGCTCAGGAATTGATGCTTGTTTTGCCTCTGTTTGAGTCGGCGCCGCTGCCACGCTGCTAAGCATTTTAGCAATAGGCGAGCCAGTTTTGATTTTGTCGCCTATAGCAACCAATAAAGATTCAATTGTTCCTGCCTGAGGCGCTGGCACATCCATGGCTGCTTTGTCTGATTCCAAGGTAATGAGCGCTTCATCTAATGCAACTTCACTACCTGGCTTCACGTGAATTTCTATTACTTCTACTTCGTCGTCAGTTCCAAGGTCTGGAACATCGATAGTGATTGATGATTGCACCGAATCAGGACCGGGTTCGATTTTTGCCTCCGCATCCGCTTTATCTTCTTCTACTACTTTCTCTTCTTCTGCATCTACTGGTGCTTCTTTATCAGCTTCCTTCGATGACTCTGGAGACTCATCGCCAGCCACCTCAAGCGTCAGCATTTCACTACCTGATGTAACCTGATCACCCAGGTTCACCGCAATGCTTTTCACTACACCGGACATAGGTGCTGGAATTTCCATTGCTGCTTTGTCACTTTCCAAAACCAGCAGAGAATCGTTTTCTTCGACTGATTGACCCACTGAAACCAGCAGCTCTATTACTTCTACTTCGCTGGAGTCACCCAGGTCTGGAACTTTAATATTTTCAATTGACACCGAAGCCGGCTCCTAAAATTTCTTAATGATCATTATTATAGTTAGTTATGCAGCTGTTATTGCGCCACAGGGTTTTTCTTATCCTGTTTAATGCCAATCTTTTTCATGTAGTCAACTATCGCCTTACCCTTGATCAGATCAAGTTCCTTTAATTCAGTCAGTGCAGCCAAAACAATAAACTTGCTGTCTACTTCAAAAAAGTGACGTAGCTTTTCGCGGCTATCACTGCGGCCGAATCCATCCGTTCCAAGCACACGAAAAGTATCGGGTACATATTCTCTAATCTGGTCTGAGTAGGCTTTCATATGGTCAGTAGTGGAAATAACTGGCCCACTCTGACTAGATAATTGATCAGTGACGTAGGGCACCTTTGCTTTCTTATCCGGGTGCATCATATTGTCTCTTGTAACCGCCAATGCTTCTTTTCTTAGCTCATTAAAGCTAGTCACACTCCACACATCAACCGCAACCCCAAAATCGCTGCGTAAAATCTCCGCAGCCTTTCTAACTTCTCGTAGAATGGTTCCACTGCCTAGTAATCGCAGGCGAAGATCACCTGCAATATTTTTGGCTTTAGTAATTTTGTAAGCCTTGCTGTCGCCATCCTCCAGTAAATACATTCCTTTAATTATGCCTTCTTCACTACCCTTAGGCATATCTGGCTGTTGATAGTTTTCATTCATGGTGGTGATGTAGTAGAAAACAGATTCCATTTCCTTATACATGCGGCGCAGACCATCCTGCACTATAACTGCCAGCTCATAAGCATAAGTTGGATCATAAGTGACACAATTCGGAATGGTGGAAGCAAGTAAATGACTGTGCCCATCCTGATGCTGCAAACCTTCACCATTCAATGTGGTACGTCCAGCTGTTGCCCCTATTAAAAACCCGCGGGCTTGAGAGTCACCAGCTGCCCAACATAGATCTCCAACTCGTTGAAAACCAAACATTGAATAGTAAATATAAAACGGTATAAGTGGATGATTACTAACACTGTACGAAGTCGCCGCTGCTAACCATGCAGAAAATGCGCCAGCCTCACTGATTCCTTCTTCCAGCATCTGGCCTTCTTTGTCTTCGCGGTAAAACATCACCTGATTGGAATCAGCGGGATCATAAAGTTGGCCTACTGACGAATAAATGCCCACTTGTCGAAACATGCCTTCCATGCCAAATGTTCGTGCTTCATCAGGCACTATCGGCACTATTCGCTGGCCGATTTCCTTATCTTTACAAAGTGTTGATAACATCCGCACAAATGCCATGGTGGTAGATAGCTCTCTCTTGCCACTACCTTTGGTCTGATTTTCAAAGGCATCAAGTGTCGGCACTGGCAAAGGTATTGTATCTGCTCTTCTTTGAGGTACGGACTTTCCGAGCGGCTCGCGCATTTTGCGCATGTACTTTAATTCCAGACTATTCTCTGGTGGTCGGTAATAAGGAACATCAGCTAGATCTTCATCTTTGATTGGAATTCCAAAACGGTCGCGGAATTTCTTAAGCGCTTCAATGTCCAGCTTCTTAACAGAGTGCGCAGCATTCTGGGCTTCCGCTGCACCGCCAAACGCATAACCCTTTACTGTTTTGGCGAGTATTACTGTCGGCTTGCCATTACCTTTAACCGCTTCGGCGTAGGCCGCATAGACTTTATATGGATCATGCCCACCACGGTTCAATGCCATGATGTCATTGTCTGACAAGTGCTCAACCATTTTTAACAGCTCAGGGCTTTTTCCAAAAAAGTGTTCGCGGGTATAGGCTCCACCTCGACTCACGTAATTTTGATATTCGCCATCAACAACTTCGTCCATCCTTGCTTGCAGTATTCCATCTTTGTCTGCCTGCAATAGCTGATCCCAGTGCCTACCCCAAACCACTTTAATTACATTCCAGCCTGCACCGCGAAAAACGCCCTCTAGCTCCTGGATAATTTTGCCATTGCCTCGCACTGGACCGTCCAGTCTTTGCAAATTACAGTTAATGACAAAAATAAGGTTTTCTAACTTCTCGCGGCCAGCCTTGGAGATTGCACCTAAAGATTCTGGCTCATCCATTTCGCCATCACCCAGAAATGCCCATATTTTTCGCTTGGAATTATCTAGAGCGCCTCGACTAGTGAGATATTTCAATACATGAGCCTGATAGATGGCCTGTAAAGGTCCAAGCCCCATTGATACTGTTGGAAACTGCCAATAGTCGGGCATTAACCAAGGATGTGGATAAGAAGACAGACCATCGCCATCTACTTCCTGTCGGAATTTATCGAGTTGCTCTTCGTCGATGCGCCCTTCCACATAGGAGCGGGCATAAATACCAGGAGACGAATGCCCCTGAAAATAAATTAAATCACCTTCGTCTTCATCGTTCGGGCCCCTGAAGAAATAATTGAAACCCACATCGTAAAGCGTCGCAGCCGAGGAAAAAGTTGATATATGGCCACCGATATCCGGATCACGCAGGTTCGCGCGCATTACCATTGCCAGGGCATTCCAACGAATAATGCCCCTGATCTGTCTCTCCATGAACATATCGCCAGGCATTCTGTCTTCATTTAACGGGGATATGCTATTTCTATAGGCTGTGTTGACTGCTGAGTTGCGAGAAAAATTACCCGTTCTCGTCGCTTTTTCGGATAGACGCCCTATAAGGTAGTTAGCGCGATCAGCCCCCCCTTCTTCAATTACCGAATACAAGGCATCAAGCCATTCTTTGGTTTCTTCGGGGTTCGAATCATTTTGTGCTGTCATTATTATTTTGTTCCGTGCTCCGCCACCAATTACAGTGACTTCTATATTATGTAATTTAATTACAAAGTTGCTGTATTCTACCCTAAATAGGGGCTATTTTCTATCGTGGATTTTGTCTTTATGTAGTATTACTACATTTCTATATTCATGCTTTTGCATGATTAGCGAACTTTAATACTGTTATTTATCATATAGTTAAAAATATTACAGTACTGAGCAATCCCAGAAATCAGACAGGGTCGCGAGGAAATATCGCAAAAACTACAATTTTCATTGTTTTACTTAGTTCCGGGACCATGCCAGATAAATTCATCAACACTATGACATCCAGCTATCGCGAATTTTAAAAGATTTGTAAACCAAATATCGTTATTAAGGCCAGCATACCTAGCCAGATAGCCTGGCTCCGTTCCAGCAAACCTAGCAGGGCTTCAATTTCAGCCACCTCGCCAGCGCCCTCTTCCTGGCTGCTATCGTCTGTCGACCTATCAACCTCAGCCATGCCAGCAAGTGCACAGGCTGCGTAACTGTAAAGTAGTTCAGAGTTATCTGTATTTTTGCCTAAGTCCCAGAAAGTGTTTTTTACGTTTTCAAAACATTTCACAAAATTTCCAGCAAGGGAAAATGTTATCGCCAGTAGTCTAATAGGAATCCACTCGAGAAATTTTATTACTAACGCCACAAAATTAATCTGAGAATCAATTTGGTCTTCAGAATGACTGTCACGAAGCTGATAGCTCACATAACAAAACAATATACCCATTGGTCCAGAAACCATGTACCAGAAGAACATAACAAACATTTTTTCAAAACTACGGTACACTAACTGCTTGCGAAAATACTTACTAAGCGCCTCTTTGTTATCGATATCTGGAACTTCAGCGCCTGGTAATTCCTGTTGAATGTATAAAACACATGCCTCCATGTCGCCTGCTTTCCATTTGTCCAGGAAGTCACTCGCTAGTTTGCCAGGCTGTGTTCTATCGAAGGCTATCAGCAATACAAAAATATGAACGATCATCGTTGGCAATCCAAATGCACGATCGCCCGTTGCCAACAGCACTGCACCGAGACAAAGCATCGGAACCGCATATAAAACGACGATTGCAAGCAGCCAGCCCAAATTGGATTTCGCCACTAAGCCTGA
The DNA here is from genome assembly GCA_002402175.1 of SAR86 cluster bacterium. GTDB lineage: Bacteria > Pseudomonadota > Gammaproteobacteria > Pseudomonadales > Pseudohongiellaceae > UBA9145. The sequence continues at coordinate 23,374 of NVVJ01000026.1, read as the reverse complement.
AGTAAAGTTATCCATACGGCAACGAAATCGAAAAAACCACCCGTCATCAAAGCGATCAAAATCCTTTAACCACAGATAGTTGATAGCCAAACAAATCAAAATAACTAAAAAATTCATCGCTTACCCAAACCTTATGCCGCTTACGGCTAAATTAATGCCCTGCTTCGTGTATGGCTGCTCTATAACGAGCCCAGTCAAAAAAAGGACCAGGGTCGGTCTTTCGGCCTGGTGCAATATCACTATGCCCAACTATTCTATCTAAACTCAAACACGGAAAATCATTTAATAGCAGCTGCGTAATATCGATTAGAGTTTCGTATTGATCATCTGTGAAAATTTCAAAATCAGTGCCCTCAAGCTCAATACCTATGGAGAATTCATTACAATTAGATTTACCGCAAAAAATTGATTCCCCTGCGTGCCAGGCCTTCTTATTAAAAGGAACATATTGTACCACCCTCCCATTTCTGCTTATTAGCAAATGGGCCGAAACCCGCAAATCAGCAATTTCCTTAAAGGCAGGATGAGAATCTGGATTCAACTTGTTACAAAAGAGCTGGCTTACGCAGTCGGTGCCGTATTCCCCAGGCGGGAGGCTAATATTGTGGATGACCAGCATATCGATTTCAGAATCATCAGGTCTATGGCTCTGATTAGGAGACTCAAGCTGATGCGCCCCCCAAAGGATGTTATTAGAAATCGAGAATACCATTGCCATGCATCACATTTAAGAATGAAGTTAACTGTGTGCTGGCAATGGTATCACAAACCATTTTCTGGCTTGAAATGGACGTTTGCGATGGGGAAATTATTAAATGAATACTTATCGGCAGGCATAGTACGGCGACATAGTGTCGGTGACATAGTACGGCCTGCTTACGAAGCCTTTTAACAAAGGGTTACTACTTATTAAGAAGCAACTACTTATATAGGCAACTACGCAGAACCTTTGGGAAATATATTTTCTAGTACCGTAACCTGTGTCGGCTTGATGCCTTGCTGTGGCTTTTCGACACGTAGCTCACCATCGAGCATCGATATGGCCAGGCCCAACCTGCTGCGTGAAATTTCAATCTTCTGAAAGCCACTATTATCACTTCTGTTAAAACACTTATTGGTAATCAGAAAAGATACAGGATTTTGGCTATGCTTTATAAGCAAACACTCGTGAGCAACGCGATCGATTAGCAGCTGCACTGAGCAGCTTTGCGGTAGTTGATCAATTTCAGTAAAATATTGAGAAATCTGCTTCTGGGATGAATTGCTTCTTGCTTCAGAAGGGTTCCCATTTATCAACTGTGCTATTTCGTCTAGGTCTTCACGGTCTAGCACTTGTTCACCAGCGGGGCTAACCGTTACTTCACAGGTATAATCTATACTACCAGCGTAGACAGTTGCATCATTACACTCAACAGAAACCTCTTTGTCCAAAGCCAAAAACTCTTCAAGCTCATGGATGAATTTAAGCTGCTCTGCCTGCTCTATTTGAGCCAGGGACAGTCCCTGACATATCTGGGATTGCAATGCAGACATTTCACTTGAGCTGGCAACCACTTGTTTACTCACTATTGCCGTTAATAACGAAATAGTGTGTGTTGCTTCCTGCCACTCAATACTTGTTACACCTCTGTTCAGGCCGATCAATAGCAATACTTCGCGCCATTTAACATTTATCATTTTAACAATAAATGTAGGCAGCGATTGATTTTCGCAAAACGACTCGACAAACTTATTAACAGAATTCTCGACCAATACTGAATCTGATTCCGTTTGCGGCTCAAGCGGTGAACTCAGCACTGTGACCGCTTCAATTTTCTTAGCCTGCTGTATTCGAAAAGACGAGGATGAGCTATATAACTTTTCTACAAAAGATTTATTATCGATATTACTAAGAATACTTATTATATCGAGAAAGAGCTTCTCCATTTGTAAAAGAAAATTTTGCTCAAATAATTTTATGAAAATTAGCCGAATGTCCAACGGCAAATTTATTACCTTTTGAGCTTCAGTAAAACCAATCAGTGTTGCGCCAATTAGCAAATCACTGAAGATAAGCTCTCCCTGAGAAGCCGATTTGAATTTGTCATTCAAGGTGTCAATTTGCTTAATCAAAGGTAGATAAAATTTTGCAGATTTTCGACTCATAGCCTCTAAAGCAAGGTCTACTTCCATCTTTTCATACAGAACATTATGTTCAGGGTTACTTGAAAGCTTTTCAAGAGAAGCACTACAGCCATTCGCCTGGGGCCTCATTTTTGCCAATGCCGCTTGAAGGAAAACATCTTCAAATAGCCCCTTTTTGGTTCTAATTTCCCGCATAGCATTCAAATATGTCACATCGAGAGAGTGCTGTTTCTGCTGACCACTGGCAAAAAGGAAGTCATCTACTTCATCAAAAAAGTTCGTACTCAGATTCGCCCATTGTTTACGAAGTCTTTGACGTATAGACCAGCGAACTTTTTCGATCAATGCGGCATCGACCACTTGTGCAGAAGTGGCTTTGCGAAATGGGGTTGACTGAACCAATGACATTTTCATGCGCTGCTAATATCTTGCTTGTTGTATCTATTTACTCACGAGCACTCTTATAGCATTCCCCTCAAAAACAGAGATTGACCTTGTTCACATAGTTCAATATTCTAATGAAATAGCTATTTGATTCAATGGGTTGCGAAAAACAATAATTCACAAAAACATGACCTTTATCACAACTTTCTATTCCGGGCGGTATGAGACATAATTTACCCGATGACAACGCCAAACCCAATAAAACAGCAACCATCAGGTAAAAGCATAGGCAAGGGAATGCTGGTAGCAAGTTTTTGCCTGGGGCTTCTAGGGCTCACCTTCTTGTTTGATGGCTGGCTAGAGACTCAATCGAATCCAAATCGAGATCCCTTTTCCATCGAAACAAGCTCGGGAACACGTCAAGTTGTGTTACAGCAAAATCGTCAGGGCCACTATGTCGCCGGCGGAGAAATAAATGGGCTACCTGTCACTTTTTTGCTGGACACTGGCGCAACTGATGTAGCAATACCTGCCTCTATTGCCAACAAAGCTGGCCTGAGTAGAGGCTCCGCGTCTCAGGCTTCAACCGCCAATGGCATAATTACAGTTTACGATACTCAAATAAACGAACTAACATTTGGCAACATCACATTGAAAAATATAAGTGCAAGCATCACTCCCAGCATGGGGGGTGAAACTATTTTATTGGGTATGAGTGCGTTAAGAAAAATAGACTTCAGCCAGCAAGGCTCAACCCTCACTCTTCGCCAACTTCCTGAATCTTAAATCAAATGAAGCCAGTTACCTTACCGCTTGATATTCCAACCGTTGTAAATTTTGCATTAGCTGAAGATATTGGCGATGGCGATATTACAGCCGAGCTAATTTCTGCCACTAAAACGATCCGCGCTAACATCATTAGTCGCGACACAGGCATTTTGTGTGGCAAACCCTGGGCCGTCGAAATTTTTAATCAACTCGACAATACCGTGAACTTATCCTGGCATGCTGATGATGGAGACACAATCGAGAATAACCAGACTATTGTCACCCTGGAAGGATCCGCCAGGAGCATTTTGACAGCGGAGCGTACCATTCTAAATTTCATGCAAACTCTATCCGCGACTGCCACCCTTAGCCACAGTTTCGCCTCGATGGTAAAGCATACAAAAGTGAAGTTGCTGGATACTCGTAAAACCCTGCCAGGTCTTCGTACCGCGCAGAAATATGCGGTAAGTATAGGTGGTTGTCATAACCATCGCATGGGCTTGTGGGATGCATTTTTAATCAAGGAAAATCACATTGCTGCCTGTGGCGGCATTGAGCCAGCTATATCAAACGCACGCGCACTGTACGAGGATCGCCCAGTCGAAATTGAAGTGCAGAGTCTGGATGAACTGGATGAGGCAATCCAGTCGGCCGCCGACATAATAATGCTCGATAATTTCGAAATTCCCGACATTATAAAAGCCGTTGCCGCAAATAATCATCGCTGTAAACTAGAGGCATCGGGCGGCATTGATGACGGCAAGCTGGTCAAAATTGCGGAGACAGGCGTAGACTACATATCCATTGGAGCTTTAACCAAGAATTGCACAGCATTCGACCTTTCACTACTCGTTCAGTAGAGTATTTATTGTTTCGCTAACTGCATAGAGAGGAAATAATGAAAAATAAATTTTTACCTCGGCTTTATTTACGCACGGTTGCAGTAGTTGCCGCAGCACTGCTGTTGCCCGCCTCCGGATTTAGCCATGTTGGAAATCTCGATCAGAATGGCGGTCATTACTATGGAAACTCATATCATTGCCATCTCGGTGGCTGCGAAATGCCCGATACATTTAGTATAGGTCGACGCAGTAGAGACGGCATTTTTACCAACCAACGCGCCAGAGAAAAATTTTTTAATACCGATGACTGGTCATTCGAAGAAGACTACGACAATGACTGTCAATCGACACGGCAGGAAATGTTGATTCTCACCAGTCGCGCAGAAATAAAATATACAAACCCGCGAAACTGCGTTGTTCGTACCGGTGAGTGGCTAGACGAATACACTGGAAAAACCTTCAATGTCGCCGTTCAGGTAGACCTGGATCACGTGATTCCGCTTATGTATGCTCACATTCACGGCGGAGATCGTTGGCAACAGCAAAAGAAGCTTCAGTTTGCAAATGATCCTATGAATATGGTGCTTGTGGAAAAACGAGAAATCAGGCGCAAATCAGACCGAGGGCCCGACCGCTATCTTCCGCGCAAAGAGTTCCAGTGTGAGTATGTTAGTTTGTGGAATGCTATAGCTGAGAAATATGATCTGAATATTGCAAGCCGCGACAAGAATGAAATCACCAAAATACTACGCGATTGCTCACCCGAATAAGCTAACGGCCTCAATGGCTTCTAGCAATTACAAAAAAGCCGAACTAAGTTCGGCTTTTTTGTAATTGGCTTTGGAGCACTAAGAATATTCAGGGTCTCACTATATGAATATCTGCCATGCCATCATCAGGGTCCAGACTAGTTTCTCCCGCAGGAAAACCATTTTCAGAAAGGATGTAAGCGATAACCTCAGTGTATTCACTCAGCATCAATGAACCGGGATTGTCTGCCGGCATGGTGCCCATTACTGTTTCCCACAACCATAGCAAAGGCTGATTATTCCACGACTTGAGTATATCTCGATAGAAGCGCATATCATGGCATGTCTTGCAGCTGTTGTTATACACCAGCTCGCCAGCACTGGCTTGCATGGCAGTAAAAACGCCGTCGTTAATTGTCTTATCCTGTGCGAAAGCAGCTTGCCCCGCCATAAGGCCAAGCACCAGAAATGCACCAGCTAAACCTTTTGTCATCGAATTCTTCATCCTTTCAATCCTCCCTGCAAAAATCCAGTATTTCAAACCCTGGTATTTCAAATCTAGGTATAGCGTGTACGCTACTTGTTTTAGCGCCTAACGCATGTGGTCGTGATAGCCATATTGGAAGCCGCGTAAACATAAACTACATCAGCTGTGTTATCAAGTTAAAGGCTTTTGTTCAAAGCCGATCACAGGCCAATAATATCATTTTAATATCAACTACTTAGTGACTAATTGTAATCGTAGCTGCGTATTGATGAACACAGGCTTAATCTGCTTTACTGTGCCAGCAGAAGCATGAACTGTATCGCAAATTTGACTATTCAATAGGTCTGGCCATAGGTCTCTCGTATAATGGGCTACCGTTCGCCTTGAGGTCATACCATGGCATTTGATGAAGAAAATGCATCTCCCGAACAGTTGTGGGAGCACTATATGGGTAAGTATAAAAACCCTAACCCCATTGCCAGAATGCTAACCAATGGGTTTTTTAGTTGCATAGAAAACAGCCTGGCCACATTAGCCGATGATTTTTCTGTTCTGGAAGTGGGATGTGGTCCAGGGGAATCCACAAAGCGTATTCATCAACTACTCAAAAATCAGCATTTTGAAGCATCCGAGTTTGAACAACGACTCGTCGATTTACACCTTCAAAAAGGGTTTCCTGTTCCCTTATCGCAAGAATCTGTCTATGAAATGCACCGCAGCGACAATGAGTTTGACTGCGTGCTTTTGCTCGAAGTACTCGAACATCTTGATGATGTCGAAACAGCTCTTAAAGAGATATTTCGTGTCGCCAGGCACACAGTGATTTTATCAGTTCCAAATGAACCGTTATGGCGAATATTGAATTTTATGAGAGGCAAGTACTGGTCTGACTGGGGTAACACTCCGGGGCACTTAAACCACTGGTCTCGCCGTGAGTTTATCAAACTGGTAGGCAATTTTGGTGATATTGTGTCGATATATAGCCCTACTCCCTGGACTATCATTCAAGTGAAGGTAAAGCCGTAACTACATGTCGGATTCAAATAGCACACCGCGCAAAAGCGACTACCTAAGGCCTGTTATTGCCGGTGTATTGCTTATTAGTCTGTGTCTTGCTTTTCTGTTTCTTCTCAACACTTACAGCACTCTCAATGTCAGTTTTTTGTTGAATAATTCTTTCCTGGTACCAGCAATTTTATTGCAAGTACTGGCGTCGCTGTTGTTCATCTTTGCCTGGAAGGCGCTGTTGTCTTCGCAGGCAAAAACTCATTTCAGCTTTGCTCAATGCACGGCTCATATAGGCATTACATTGCTAGGTAAATATTTGCCGGGAAAGATTTGGGGCCTACTAGGTAGAACCTATTTACTGAATATCAAAGGACTGACAAAAAGCGAAGCTGCAAGCTTGTTACTGGCTGATCAGTTCATTACTTTTCTGACCGGCATCGCTATAGGCGTAGTAGCGCTTGCCGCTTTTTTTTCGGTAGAAATAGCAATCTTTTTAGCCGCAGCAACTGTCGTTACCATCGCTATTGTTGGCTACTACTACGCCAGCATTATGAGTTACTTATTGAGCTATTTAGGGACATGGCTGAAAAAAATATCAAAGTCTTTCGAATTACATGACGTCAATATAAAGCGACATAGTTTTTATCTTAGCGCGTCCCTTTACCTGCTTCATTGGCTGTGTACTGCAACTGTAGTAATTCTATTGTTTCATCCACTTCTGTCGGACAACCTTTGGCTCAATAGCACACTCATTATGGCTGCGATTCCTCTGGCTATGCTGTCTGGGTTCTTGGCTTTATGGGCACCTGGAGGCATAGGTGTCAGGGAGGCGGTGATTGTGGCTGTACTCATGCTGTCACTGCCGCTTGAATTAAGCATGACTATAGCTGTTACTTATCGAATTATTTGTATACTCATCGACCTAAGTCTCGGGGCGTACACACTAATTTATTATTCAATAACAGAACCAGATATTCTAAAAAGCAAACAGTAAGCTCAGGTTTTTCCACTGTCTTTGTACATTAGCGCCGTAACTTGTTCGGAAACCAGCCCAATTAAAAAGACAATAATAGACGTCATGAATAAAACCGCACTCATATTGGTAAACCTGCCAGCAGAAAAATAAGTGTACATATAATTCAACAATCCGGTCACAAAGAACCCGGTTGCAAAAGGCAAAAATATTTTCAAGGGAGAGTAAAGAGTGCCAACCTTGAAAATAATCAGCAAGAATCGAACACCGTCTTTCAATAAACTGATATGACTCTTACCCAGACGTTGTTCAGTTTGAATCGGCTCATAGCCTACAGAGTACCCTGCTCGAAAGAAGGCCATTGTGGAGGTTGTTGGATACGAAAACCCATTAGGGAGTAAGTATAAAAACTCGCGGAATTTATCAGCCTTAACCACCCGAAAGCCCGAAGTAAGATCCAGGATTTTGTGCCCGGTAATAGCCGATGAAAGCCAGTTATAAAGCCTGTTAGCCAGGGCACGAAAAGAATCCGCCTGGGATGCTTTATCCCTTGCGCCAACTATCATGTCAAAGCCCTGCTCCAGTTTATCCAGTAAACGAGGAATATCTTCGGGTTTGTGCTGCCCATCACCGTCGAGAAATACAATGGTATCTCCTGACGCTATTCTGGCGCCACTTTTGATAGCAGCGCCATTGCCCTTACTGTAAGGGTGATTAACAATTTTTACGCCGTGCTGTTCACAAACACTTATGGTGTCGTCAGTTGATCCATCATTGACCACGATGCATTCAGCATCGGGCATTGCGGCAACTAATCGAGGCAGGAATCCTTTAAGGTTTTCTGCTTCGTTCTTCGCCGGTATAACAATCGAAATTTTCAAAGAGTTCTACTCCCCGTCCCATGTTTACTATTTAAATGGCGCTATTGTAAAATTCAGCAATCTACTTAACGCTGAGTATCCAGTCGCTGTTTCAAATCTTCTTCCATTCTATCAATTTCCGAGTCGAGTGACGGCAATAGTGATGATTGCTGCGCATTGGCAAGCCTGGCTCGCTGTAGAAACACCAACGCGTCTTCGTAGTTTCCAGCCGACGCACTTAGTATTGCCTGCCGAATTGGTATTTGAGGTGCATTACTAATACTAAAAGCATTACCAAGCTGGATAAGAGCTGAGTTCAACTCTCGATAATATACAAACAAATCGGAGTGCAAAAAATGAAAACCCGCTCTGCGTCTATCAGTTAATGGCATATTATCTATACGATCAAATAATGACATAAGAACCTGCCGCTCAGGGTACTCACATTTATTTGCTATCAGGTTTTGAATAAGTTCGATCAAATGAAAATTAATATCATTGTGAAAATACTCAAGATCCTCGCGTGCAGCAATGTCTCGTAATGAAAAGGGTATATTCGGGCCATAGTCACACGACCTGTTCCACATATGTAACATTACAGTGATTTCATTGGGATTGTTCTCGTAGGCGATAAGTAGCCGGTCCATTCCCTCCTCATGGGCACCATTTTCCATCAGAAAATCTGCATAGGATATCTGAGCACGACTCGACCTGGGTTCTTCATAAGCCCAGTAGGCAAGAAGCTGCCCGGTATTACTCCACAGCAAGGCTTGCTGCCAGCTCAACCATGACATAGCAATTAGAAGAAATGCTGTAATGGAAATAACAAGATTCTTAGAGTGCCTGGAAAAGTCACTTTGTAAAAATTTCTGCAGATACCATGTGGCGCTAATTAGAGGCCCAATCATCGACAGGTAGTTCCTGTGCTCAAAATAAAGTTCAAGTGGTAAATAGGTGGATTCCAGTAAATGCATACTAAAAAACCAGGCCACCCCAAAGAAAAACATAGGTTGTTGCTTGCGTAGAAAAAACCCGGCACCTAATAGACCCGTTAGAAAAACGACAGAGAACAAAGTGCTTAGCGGGCTAAAAAGCGAAGTAGAAACCTGAAAATCATCATGAAACAGTCCGGCACCAACCACATTTGGCAAAAATATTCGGGATATATAAGTAGTAAGTATGCGTGCCTCTGAGAGCAAACGTTCCCCAAGAGTAAAATGCCGGGTATCAAAACCAGCAATACTGTCACTTAGAGTAAGCAATAAAAATAAGCCCATTATTGCAATTGGCACTAACACTCCGAGGCGGTACCAGTATTTATACAACCTTGTCTTTTCGCTTAGTTGAAAGACGCTTAATTCAATCACTGCTATTACAAGCAATAACAAGGCTCCATTTTCTTTACTTAATACTGATAGCAAACCAAAAGGAAATAGCGCCACGCTCAACACAATGAGTCCGCGTATTGGTTCAGACGAAATCAGCACTCTACCCTTCATGAAACAAATAAGAGCCGCAAGGGCAAATAAGGTCATCAGCTGTGTCATTCTCTGCACAACGTACAATGTTGTTGTTGAATTTAGAGGGTGCAGCAGCCATATCGCTGTTAGTAATAAAGCAAAGCACGCGCTTCGATGAGGAGACAATCCCAATATTTGGAATAAGGTAATAGCCAACCAACACAAGACCACACCATTGAGAATATGAATTAACAGATTGGTGTACTTGAATGACGCTATATTAGGTGGCCAGCTTTGTCCGTCGATCAGAAATGACAACATTGAAATTGGACGTCCCGTAGGCCCAGAATCATTACCAAATACAAAGCTGAGGAAGTTTGGGATATTATTGATCCCACCGTTATCACCCATTGGGCTTAGATTAGAATAGTCATCCAAAATGAATGGGCCGGTGAGCCCCGGCCAATAAATAGTCAGAACCACCGCCACTAGCAAAGTAAGGGCGAGCGCATAACACATTACAAAACCGAGTTCGCTTTTCGGCTTTATGTTCGCCAAGCTAGCTGCCATTGAATCGAAAATAGAAATTGTTGATACCCTGAATACGTGAAGCTTAAGCTAGCTCCATCCATTGGTGAACACGCCCCATTATGCCAAATTAGCCACGAGGCCTTTGTTAATTATCGATTTATCGCGGATTTACATTAATTAAAGGCAACATCTGACAATTTTTGTCAGTTTGCAACTGAATTGGTCACTTTAACGCTTTGTCAGTATTGTAGGTAAAAGTCTTACATTTGTTTATTTTATTCATATAAAACAACAAGTTAAAATTATATTAAAAAACTGGCACGATCCATGTATATCTACTGCTAACCGTTGCTAATTATTAGCGGTATTAGATTTTAAATATTTTTCAGTAAGTGGAGATTTAAAGAAATGAAAAACATGCAGAAAAACATACAAAAAGGTTTTACCCTGATCGAATTGATGATCGTTGTTGCGATTATCGGAATTCTGGCGGCGGTCGCATTGCCTGCCTACCAGAACTATTCTAACCGAGCTGCGTTTGCCGAGCTGGTTCTTGCCGTTACACCACTCAAGACAGCCGTTGAATTAGCTATTCAGACACGTAACCCGGCGGCGATTGCCTCGCTTGATGGAGCTGTTATGGGCATTCCAGCCACAGTAGCCGTGGGTGCAGCTGTTCACGGATCAGCTGTGGTTAATGGTGCGATTACTATGACCTGGCGCTCTGATGGGTCCGCTCTTGCGGGTACCACATACTCTCTAACAGCTGGCGGCATTGTTCCTCCTGTACAATGGGGTGAAGGCGGTACATGTCTGACTAACGGTTTTTGCTAAAGCTGACCGCTTAGCCTGAATATGGCGGCATCTGATATACCCACAGTTATTTTGGGATAGAAGGTGCTGCCAAATTTCAACAATCCTTCCTTGCACAAAACCTCAACGTAATTCAAATTTCGTTAAAATAATAAATACGCTCCGCCCGTCTTTACTCTATACCTACAACGCCAATAACCTCTAACTCTCGATGCTTGCGCTGTGTACAATGATAACCAGCGTGTAAGCAAAAGGTCTTAAGAACCATGGGTCAACAAAAACAAACTGGCTTCACCCTAATCGAATTGATGATAGTTACTGCCATCATAGGGATTCTTGTGGCTGTAGCACTTCCTGCCTATGACCTGTATCGAAACCGAGCAAGATTCGCCGAGGCTATATTAGGCATTGGTTTTCATCGAGCCACCATTCTCACCCAGGTACATTCTGATCGTTTTGGCAATTTGAGCGACATTGATGCAGGCTCTTTTGGAGTTCCTCCCACTCAGGCTCAGACGGCAAGCACACATGGTATTGATGTAGTAGATGGGGTGATTACCATTACCTGGATGGCCGATGGAACAGATTTGGCCGGAACCACCTACACACTTGCCGCTCAGGGCATCAACCCGCCAATAGTCTGGGTTTCCGGCGGCAGCTGCCTAATTGGGGGTTACTGCTGAGCCTGACTCTCTTGAGTGGGCTCAACTGGCTCCAGGCCTAAGGCTGAACCTTCTCGAAGATATTCTGTTGCATAAAACTCTGTTATTTCACCTTTGTCGCGGTTAAAACAAACATACCCGCTAGTCACGGATGAAATAAAATTGCTGAGCAAGCATGATTCATCAAGCTGAGCCAGAAGCCCTTCCGATGCTGTATTACGTACTGCCTGTTCACGCCTGAAAACAAGACTTAGATCATTCTTAGTTTCTATTGCGCGATAGTTCTCTGTCTGAATATACAGAGGGTCACCTATGAGCATGCTCCGCATGTTGGCGATACCTGCCTCGATCTCATCCTCTGGAAGCTGTGTGTATATCAATTTTGGATAAGGCCCTGGAAAGTTTTCCAAAATACTCGGGTCTTTGCCAAAGTCCTCAAACTCTTGCGCCGCAACGCTATAGAACGTGTCAAAAGCCAATACTAGTGCTATAGGCCGTTCTTTATAAACAACCCACATACCCGCTGTCATACAGAATATTTGCGCGATGGCAATACAGCTCAGGTCAAACTTAAGCCCAGGCTTACCTGCCTTAAATACAATCAGGGTAAGCATCGGCCCTAAAACCAGATCAACACCCATTAGCAGCTGTAGGCCTGTCCAGCCACCATCGATACTAAAAAGAATGCCGGGATACCACACAAGCAAAATCACTGTCAGCAATAGCAGAAATACCACCAGACTAATTGAAAAATGAATCCCGCAAGCGCGCCATCGAGTCATTGTTTGCATCCTTTGTTACATGTCCAGTTTCGTGTTTATAGGGCCATCTAGATGGTCATGACCTACAATTACAAATATTAAATTCCCAAATCTAGCCATCAAAAAGGACAGCTACTATGCCAGTATTTTTGGGCGGTCTTGCTAGGCGCCTTGTTTCTGACAAACTTCTTGAAGAGCCCCAAGCTATTGCGGCAACTCACTCTGCCAAGAGTCAAAGCGTACCCTTTGTTGCTCATATCGTTGCCACAGGCTTGCTCGACGAACGATCGATAGCGATAGCCGCTGCAGATGAATTCGGGGTTCCTATGTTGGATATCGCTGCCTTTGATCTACAAAATTGCCAGGACAAACTAATAGACATTAGCCTAATACGCCGCCATAGAATACTGCCTCTTACCACTCGCGCCAATAGCCTAAGCCTCGCCACCTCGGACCCTGGAAACATAGCCGTAATAAACGAAATCAAGTTTCACACGGGCATGAATATCGAAGTTATCGTTGCTGAAGAAGAAAAACTGAATGCCGCGGTTGATGAATTTTTGCTCAGGCAAGAGAAAAGTTACAGTACGATTGCAAGCATGGCCAATGCTGATCTGGATAATATTGAAATTGATTCCACTCAAAGAGAAGAATTAGATGAGCAGCTAAATACGGCGGATGAAACTCCCCTGGTACGCTTCATCAATAGTTTGTTGTTAGATGCGTTTAAAATGGGAGCTTCTGATATTCACTTCGAGCCCTACGAAAAAACCTACCGTGTACGTTTTCGAATTGATGGTGTTCTGCATGAAATAACTCGCCCACCAATCAGACTAACAGGCCGACTAGCATCCAGATTAAAAGTAATGGCGCAAATCGATATATCTGAAAAACGCGTCCCCCAGGACGGGCGCATCAGAATCAAATTGCCGCAAAATCACACGGTAGATTTAAGAGTCAATACCTTGCCGACTCTCTGGGGCGAAAAAATTGTACTAAGAGTTCTCGACTCACATAATGCGCCCCTTGGCATTGATATGCTTGGATTGGAAAAAACTCAAAAAGAGCATTATTTAAACGCATTACAAAACCCACAGGGGCTAATTTTGGTGACCGGCGCCACCGGCAGTGGAAAAACCGCCACTTTATATAGTGGACTAAGTATTCTAAATACATCGGAGCGCAATATCTCTACCGTAGAAGATCCCGTAGAAATAAACATGACCGGTATTAATCAAGTATCAATCAATACAAAAGCCGGTCTAGGATTCGCTTCCAGCTTACGGGCATTTTTACGTCAGGACCCAGACATCATCATGGTAGGTGAAATTCGAGATCTGGAAACAGCTGAAATTGCAATAAGAGCGGCTCAAACAGGTCACCTGGTACTCTCAACGTTACATACTCTCAACGCGGCAGCCACAATTTCACGCCTGGTCAGCATGGGTATACCTGCATTTAATCTGGCCAGCACTGTAAGTTTGATAATTGCCCAAAGATTGGCTCGAAAGCTTTGCAGTCATTGTAAAGAAAGCATCGATATTCCCGAAAACATACTGATAGAGGAAGGGTTTAGTAAACAGCAATTACCACGGCTTCAACTATATCGTGCTGTGGGCTGCGATCATTGCAGGGAAGGTTACCGAGGTAGAATCGGTTTTTATGAAGTAGTTCCTATTACCGCCACCCTATCAAGTACTATCATGAGTAATTCTGATTCTATTCAAATTGCGAATCAGATAAAAGCAGAGGGTATCTTGAGTTTGCGCGAATCTGCCCTGCTCAAAGTAGGACTCGGTTTAACCAGTCTGGATGAAGCTAACAGACTGACTTAATACATAATTATACGATGACGTGCTATAGTTGACTCATTGTATATTCACTACACAGAGGCTGAGGTGACCCATGGCGACTGAAGCAACACAAACGATATACCTGTGGCAGGGAACCGATAAAAACGGCAACAAGTCCAAGGGAGAGATACAGGGCAGCTCTCAGGCGCTTGTAAAGGCGCAATTGCGAAAGCAGGGTGTAAATCCTACTAAGGTAAAGCGCAAGTCAAAAGATTTTTTTGGGCCAAGGAAGCAAGCAATTAAGCCAGGCGATATTGCCGTGTTTACGCGACAGCTGGCCACAATGATGAAATCTGGTATTCCTCTCGTACAATCATTCGAGATTGTGGGTGAAAGTCTGGAAAATCCATCAATGCGCGATCTGGTTATGCTGATTCGAGACGACGTAGCCGCGGGTAATAACTTCGCCGATTGTATTCGCAAACACCCCCGTTATTTTGATGATTTATTCTGTAATTTGGTGGATGCTGGTGAGCAGTCTGGCGCACTGGAAACCATGCTGGATCGATTGGCCACATACAAAGAAAAATCAGAAGCGTTAAAAGCTAAAATTAAAAAGGCAATGAACTATCCAATTGCTGTTGTAGCAATCGCGTTAGTGGTAACAGCCATTCTACTAATTAAGGTTGTACCTCAATTCGCCACAACATTTTCAAGCTTTGGTGCTGAGTTACCCGCATTTACCTTATTTGTATTGAACTTGTCTGACCTGGCAATCGCTCATTGGTGGAAGGTGTTAATTGGCGGCGTGGCTGCTGGTTATATTTTCTCGGAAGCAAAACATAGATCATTAAAAGTTAGGCAGGCAGTTGACCGAATCTCTTTAAAGCTACCAGTTGTAGGGCCCATACTTAACAGCTCATGTTATGCACGTTTTACCAGAACTCTATCCACTACGTTCTCAGCAGGTGTGCCATTGGTAGATGCACTGGAGTCGGTAGCAGGCGCAACCGGTAATATTGTGTATTCCACGGCTACGCTAAAAATCAGGGACGATGTTACCACTGGGCAGCAATTAAATTTTGCAATCAAAAACACCACGCTGTTCCCGTCAATGATTACCCAAATGGTAGGTATCGGAGAGGAATCTGGCGCGTTGGATTCAATGCTGGATAAATGTGCAATTTATTATGAGGCCGAAGTTGATAACGCTGTCGACGGATTGACCGCCCTTATGGAGCCAATGATTATGGCTGTTCTTGGCGTTCTTATTGGTGGTTTGATGATTGCGATGTATCTGCCAATTTTCCAACTCGGCGCGGTAATGTAAGCAGCACTTCTGTCTATGGAAATTATTGACCTCCTTTCTGCCAGCCCCACATTATTGATAACAATCTGTTCTGTGCTGGGGCTTTTAGTTGGCAGCTTCCTGAATGTAGTAGTGTATCGACTGCCTATTATGTTGCAGCGGGAATGGAAAGAGCAGTGCTGTGATTATCTCGAAATTGAAAATACCATTCCCGATAGCAACGATTCCTCAGCAAAGTTTAAAGTATTTAATCTACAGAAACCTGATTCTCATTGCCCACTTTGTAATCATAAAATTAAGCCCTGGGAAAATATTCCTGTCTTTAGTTATTTGTTTCTTGGTGGAAAATGCTCCAGCTGTAAATCTAAAATATCTCTTCGCTACCCCTGTGTAGAATTTGTAACTGGCTTGTTGTCTGCTCTGGTGGCAATGAGTTTTGGCGCCACCTTACTCACTCTCGCACTGCTGCTTTTAAGTTGGTCCCTGATCGCACTAACACTGATCGATTTTGACCAACAATTACTTCCCGATAACATAACCCTCCCCCTGCTGTGGTTAGGGTTATTGGTCAATACAGTTGACCTGGGGTTTGGCGTTAGTCTCAGAGACGCTGTAATAGGTGCCATTGCCGGCTACCTGGTGCTCTGGGTCATTTATTGGGGGTTTAAACTGACGACCGGCAAGGAAGGCATGGGGTATGGTGATTTCAAGCTACTCGCCGCTCTTGGCGCCTGGATGGGATGGCAAAGCCTACTGCCCATTATCTTACTTTCTTCACTTGTTGGGGCATTCTTTGGACTTGGAATGATTGTATTCTTGGGGCGTGACAAATCTATTCCCATGCCTTTCGGCCCTTTCTTAACAGGTGCTGGGTTTATTATGCTTATCTGGGGCCCGCAAATAAGCTCTTTCTATATGAACAATATCGTTGGTTAAACAGCAGACATGGCCGAACAAAAAAGCTCAACATATGTGGTTGGCCTAACCGGTGGGATTGGTAGTGGCAAGTCCACAGTTGCTGCGATTTTTCAGTCCTATGGCATTGACGTTATCAATGCCGACTCATTATCCAGAGAAGTAGTGGTTCCAGGTTCTCCTGCGCTTGAAAAAATAGCCGAGCACTTTGGAGCAGATATAATTAGTACCGATGGCGAATTAGATCGACAACGTTTAAGGCAAATTATATTTTCCGACAATACTCAGAAAACCTGGTTAGAGAAATTATTGCATCCTCTAATTTCCGAGCTGATGAAAAACCGCCTTGAAAACGCTAGCTCTACCTACTGCATACTTGAATCGCCTTTGCTTCTCGAGACTAAACAACATGAGCTGGTGAACAGAGTTTTAGTTATTGATGTAAGTGAGCAGACTCAGCTTCAGAGAACTCTGAAACGAGATCAGAGCGATTCAGAAACGGTACAATCAATTATCAAATCACAAATTAGCCGAGAACTGCGCCTACAAAAAGCCGATGATATTCTTGCAAACGAAGCTGATCCTCAAACTCTACACAACGAAGTAGACAGCCTTCATAAACAATACCTTACTCTGGCAAAATCATCATGAACAACAAGCCAACACAAAAATCAGTTGATTGCCCCACTTGTCTAAAGCAAGTGGCATGGATTGAAAAGAATAAGTTTCGACCTTTTTGCAGCAAACGCTGCAAGCTAATCGACTTTGGAGAGTGGGCCAGCGAAAGAAATGCCATCCCGGGTGATATCAACTATCCTGTAGCGGAAGACCTTCAAGACCAGTAGCCGTTAAACTGCTACAAAATACTGACAAGCAAATAGCACGGCTATCTATGGTAGCGGCGTTCCAAAGATTGCCGGCATTGGCATCCAGTAGAACTTACTGCTTTCGTCGTGCACTTCATTTTGCAGGAATAAAATTAGATATTGTCCATCGAGAGAAATTCTGATTTTACGAATTGTTTCTCCTTCCACCAAACCTAATTCAAAATCTTCCAGAATCAGGTGAGTCACAACATCAAAGAAGTAGAGCTTTTCATTGTCGGTGGCGATTAATATCGTACCACCACTATTAAATGTAGCGCTTACCGGAGAACTCCCCAGAAACCACTCACCATCAGAGTCAAAATAGGAAACTGGTGACATATCTACAATACTAAAATTGGGGGTAGCACGATTCCCGTTTGGACAGGAATAGGCCAAACGACTACCGTCTGGTGAAATATTAAAATCTGTACACCCACCACCTACCGCTACGTCTGTACCAGAAATAAACGTAATTGCATTGGTTGCCGGGTCAAAATCGAAGGTAGCCAGATTAGATTCTGTGGCCAGAAAAACATGATCAAGAACATTGTCATATTCTACTCGAACTGGGAGTTCCAGAGGGATACTGGGTACAAGAAAATTTGCACTTGGATCCATTAACCCCAACCACAGGCCATCACCGGCATAGGGAATGCCATCTCCTGGATCAAGTTCAACATTGTCAAACATCAAGGCGAAAATATCTCCATTCTCACCTAGCGCTAAATCGCGCAATGTCCAGCTATAAGTGTGAGAGCCAGAGATTCCGGTAAATATCTGAGAGATATGGTTCGATGTAATGGCGCCTGTGTTCAGGTCGAGCCGATAGAGCCTTTCTGTTTCGGGGTGCACGGTCATGTAGACGGCACCATTGACCCGGTCTAACGTAAATTGATCCGGAATTGCATTAAATGGATAAGTAGCACCGGTTTCCCCAGAGAGAAGGTTTCTCTCAACTACACGATTTCGTGTTGAGTCTCCGATTAGAACCCAGCCATGACAAAGCGGGATAAAATCCTGGGTAGATTCAACTATGAGCCCTCCACCCAGCGCTGATATCGTAGCCTGAGCTGGCCCTGACTGTACTTCGCCAATAGACAATGTTTCAAATATCCATGGGTTGGTACCCTCTATATATTCCAGTCGAAAGGACAATTGTTCATCGTTAAAATTAACACTGGGAATATCCAGTATCCCCGAATTGACTGAATAGGTAGATGTGCCTGACGCCACAGCCGTAATTGAGGGAGGTGAAAACGCGCTGCAATTAAACAGATCAGTGCCAGAAATAGGTGGCGGGGTAACCCCGGCGCCAGTAATTTCGGCAAACGTCAGCTCAAACAAAAGATTATTCGAATCAACAACCTTAAGCTGAATCGCTGCCTCACCAACACCTGCCACTTCAATATTTGGCACTTGCAGAGTAAAACCATCGAATCGTGCAATGTCATTAGGCAGGATTGGCGCAGGGCCTGGCGTGAACTGTAAAAGCGAAGCCTCTTCTCTTAATTTAACCCCGGTCCAGGCAGGAATTGAAGTGGTAGATACAGAGCCTGGTGTCAGGCTGCTTTGTACTCTAAAAGCGACATACCGGCTGCTGGTGAGTACCGAGTTCACCGCGCCTGTCACATCCAGTTCTATCTGGGTTAGTCCTGTCGCATTAATGCTGGCAACTGGCGTTGAAAAACCATCTGAGTAATCTGTGAATTCAACAAAACCGTTATCTGAATACACGAAAATTTCAATATCCGCGAATCCATTCTGAGGAAACACATCTTCCAGGGGAAGAGTTAAAGTCGCCTGAGTAACAGACCCTGTAAGATTAAAATCGTAAACAACAACTGCCGCATCAATAAAATCAGCACCGGTTACTGCCCAGCCACCTGTACTGACATAGGATGCATTGATTGCAGAACCAATAATATGAGGATCAGAGGTAACTGTAGGCGTATTCTCGTCATCAGGTACAACTTCCTCTACTGGATTTTTTTCAACAAGCACACCTTCAGCCACAAGAACGGCGAAGTCAGCGAAGGCCATATTTGAAGAAATCAAAATCAAACTACCTGCTACGGGCAGTATTATTCTGGAGCTCACAAATTTAGATAGCAAAGTCACACTAGGTTGATTCATTTTTTCGCCGTAACACAATTTATTCTTACATTTTCAACAAGTTAGTAAATATCTCAGTGATCCAGGTCACATATCCAGCCATAAATCAGAAACATCGCACTTCTTATCGATCCACATTGCTGTATCTGCCTAATTGACAAATACTTTATCACAAATAGCCTTTTTCAGCATATGCTAACTCTATTCATATCAGTAGCTTGCTGGCTATACTGCTTTCTTTCTCTTAGCTCAAAGACGATATAGCGGGCTACGGGTAAAATGCAGATATTCCGGCTATGCCATGACCCCCGTGAGCTAGGGCCATGTCTACCTCACCGCTACCTACTCCGCCTAGGGCATAAACTGGCATGCTAACCTTGGCGGCTAAGTCTTTAAACGACTGCCAGCCTAAGGTCTGTTCCACCGTATAGCTTTTAGTACTATTGACTGGTGACAGGAATACAAAATCCGCTTCCAGAGCCTCTGCCTTCCTGAGCTCTTCGAGGTTATGGCAGGAGGCACTAAACAATTGCTGGCTGCCTACGGGTCTACTTTGCAGGTTCATAAGTAATTTTGAGGTTGCATGGCAATCGTGAGGTTCGATCAGCAGGTCATCATCCACATCCTGATTTGCCATTAGTTTTTTCCCAGCTTTTGCGCACTTTGCCTGAGTTAACTCAAACCACTGTTTATAAGTAGGAGTATCCAGACCTTTCTGTCTGAATTGAATAATGGGTAAGTCCTGATTTAGTAATCGATCAGTAATTTTAATGAGGTCTGTTAGATTTTCAGCAGCGGGTGTTATGGCTATTCTGGATGGCAAACTAAGAGTTCGAATTATCGCCGCGTTGGCCTCAGGAAAATCGACAGCTCGAAGACTGAAAATAGAGCGCCACTCTACTGGCTGTCCTTCACGACCTGTTGGTATTCCCTGAAATTCAGTTACTTGCCAAACATCAAGAAGAACTGACTTATCCGCGTAGTGATGCTTAATTTTTTTCAGAGGAAAACATTTAAGAACCTTAATCCCTAGTTCTTCATACAGCTCCCGGCACAAAGCAGTCTTTACATCTTCGCCAGCTTCGAGCTTACCTCCGGGAAACTCCCACAATCCACCCTGGTGGGCTGCAACAGGTCGCAAAGACACCAACACATCATTTGTTGAATTTTTTATAACGCCAACGGCAACATGAATAGCGCAGGATTGTGTCATGGTAACAACTGCGCCTCCTGGAATTAGTAAACTCAACGAAGTTTAACTACGATAGTCCGCGTTGATCCGTACATAGTCATGGGAAAGATCTGAAGTGAATACCGACGCGGTTGCATCACCGCGCGCAAGATTTATTTCTACAAGAATTTCATCCTTGTCCATTTCCGTTTGCCCTGAACTCTCGGTATAGCTCGCGTCCACGGCTCCCTGGGAAACCACTCGCACATCTCCAAGGTCGATAGTGATAGCTTCCACATTTAAATTTTCAATTCCTGCACGGCCAACGGCTGCAAGAATTCTTCCCCAATTTGGGTCCGAGGCAAAAAAGGCGGTTTTAACCAGTGGTGATTCAGCAACCGTATAAGCTACTAAAAGGCATTCTTCGAAAGATACTCCCTGGTTAACTTTAATTGTAATAAATTTTGTAGCGCCTTCAGCATCTTTAATTAATCCTGTGGCCAACTCAAGGAAAATGGAATTTAATGCTTCGCGAAATGCATTCGCTTCTTCGTTACTCGCATCGTCTATTTTTACACCGCTTTTTCCTGTAGCAACTAACATACAACTATCGTTGGTTGAAGTATCTCCATCAACTGTAAGTCGATTAAATGACTGAGCCACAGAATCTGATAACAACTCTGACAAGCGTGGCTTATCAATTTCAATATCTGTAAAAACAAAGCCCAACATCGTCGCCATATTGGGTTTGATCATGCCTGATCCCTTCGCCATTCCAGTTATATTAATGGTAGTACCAGCAATCTCGATTTGTGTGGACGCGATTTTTGGCCGAGTGTCAGTTGTTAATATCCCTTGAGCTGCTTTTAGCCAATTCATTTCTGAAAGGCTTTCAAATACCCTGGGTACTGCACTAATGATTTTTTCCTTTGGAAGTGCTTCGCCAATTACACCTGTGGAAAAAGGTAATACTTCTTTGCTACTTACCTGGCATAGGTCAGCTACAGCCTGGCAACAATCTAATGCAGCCAATGCACCGGGCTGACCAGTGCCAGCATTAGCATTGCCAGTATTAATAAGGAAGTAACGACTACTTGCCTCTTGTAGGTGTTCTTTACAAATATTTACAGGCGCTGCGCAAAATGCGTTTTGAGTGAATACTCCCGCCACAGTGGATTGCGCGGCAATTTCAATTAGCACCAAATCAAGGCGATTCTCATAGCGTATATTGCTTTCTATTGCCCCTAGCCGAACACCTGCAACGGCATGAATTTTACCGATTTCACCTTTTCCTACCGCCATTTGCGTGTGTCCTCTACCATGCTTCTTCTGCTAGTGCTCGCTACACAATTTTTCCATGACATACTTTGAATTTCTTGCCCGAGCCGCAGGGGCAAGGCTCATTACGCCCGACTTTTGCCATGTTACGCACAAAAGGTGCAGCACTGTCTTCTGGATTTGCCTGAGCCTGGCCAGCCGCTGCCTGATTAGCACTTTCTGGCGGCGCTTCTGACATAGCTGACATGGCCTGATGCTGAAAGTTAACCTGCTCTTTCGCTCGTTCCTGTTCTCGCTGACGCTCTATTGCATCCGCCTCATCCTCCTGGCGAATTTTTACATGACTTAAAACCTTTATGACTTCCTGCTGCAAGTTGACCATCAAATCCTGAAATAGAACAAAAGCTTCTCGCTTATATTCTTGTTTCGGATTTTTGCCTCCATAGCTGCGCAAGAAAATACCCTGACGCAAATGATCCATAGTCGCCAAATGATCTTTCCAGAGACCATCCAAAATTTGCAGAGTTATCTGTTTTTCAAAAACTCGCATCTTGTCGCCTACAGTTGCTGATTTCTGCTCGTAGTCGCTCAACAGAATCTCATCGATTTTTTGCTTTATTCGATCCTCATATAATTGATCATCGTCATTTAGCCACTGTTGTATATTCTGCGTACTCGAAAACTCTGTTTCAATAGCTTGTTCCAACCCTGAAACATCCCATTGTTCAGGAACACTTTGAGGAGGAATGTACACATCCACCAACTGGCTCACGACATCAGTTCGCATCTCAGTAAGCAATTCAGCAATATCTTCACTGGCCATTAATTCATTTCGTTGACGGTAAATAATCGTACGTTGATCATTAGCCACATTGTCATATTCGAGTAATTGTTTTCGAATATCGAAATTTCGCCCTTCGACCTTGCGCTGCGCTTTTTCAATTGAGCGTGTAACCATACTGTGCTCAATAGCTTCGCCCCTTTCCATTCCCAGGCGGCGCATAAAGTTCTTCACGCCATCGGTTGCAAATATTCGTAACAAATTGTCTTCCATTGACAGGTAAAACCGAGAATAACCTGGATCACCCTGTCGCCCGGAGCGACCTCTTAATTGATTATCTACTTCGCTAACGCTTATTTACCTGACCTATGAGTGTATCGCATCAGGCCCAGCTGCGTTGCGCGACGACAACTTCTCCAATGCTTCTTCGTCTAATTCCACTAGATTTACTTTTAGGTATGCAACGCCCTCTTCTGCAACGGCGACCACTTCTTCGACACCTGCAACCTGGCTCAATTGATCAGCGGAAGCAATTGCACCTGCCTGGTCCGTCACGCCAATATTAATTAGATAGCTTTTGAGCTGTCTGGGAACCCGCATACTCAGTGCAAAAAGTAGCCAGAAACTGGCCGTACCTGCCACCAGCCAGAATATGGCAAACACACCAAATTGGCCATAAATAATACCGCCCATCAATCCACCGCAAAAAGCACCAAAAAATTGGCTG
>NVVJ01000099.1 GCA_002402175.1 SAR86 cluster bacterium | reverse complement strand
TGATGGCGGACGAGCACCAGGACTATTCTTTGCAGTGCACAGTATTGCCACTGATTCAAAAGGCAATATTTATACTACAGAAACTTATGATGGTAGACGTCTGCAGAAATTTAATTACCAGGGGCTGAGGGCTGTTACCAGCCCTAATAGCGGACCGGCTTGGCCAGTAGACAAGTTGTAAGTGACAATAACATCCAGGGAATTTGTTAGAATCCCCTGGATGGCCCTGATGCCCTCTGCATGAAGGGAGTATTGACAAGTTAACTGCCAAGGTCGATAAAACCACTGCGCAATTACATTAATATTGCCACTACCTTAGCCAAGGCAAAAAAGCGCCCTGACTTGAATAAATTATAGTGAGCGGCGACTCTTTGCTTTTAAACCACCGGTTTTCCCCGAGCCATTAAACGAGTAAACTAGTCAGCCTCTGAACAAGTCACTGCGCTGTATTTTTATGAAGTTTTGCCATCAATGTGCTGCCCCACTGGAACTACGCATACCCGAGGGCGATGATAAGCCTCGATATTGCTGTCAGGACTGCGGCACCATTTTTTACCAAAATCCTAAAAACGTGGTAGGCACTTTGCCTGTTTATGGCGACAAGGTTTTACTCTGCAAACGTGCCATTCAGCCGCGAGCTGGCAAGTGGACCTTACCGGCAGGCTACATGGAAAATGGTGAATCAAGTTTAGCTGGAGCCATACGAGAAACAGAAGAAGAAGCTGGTGCATCTATAATTGTTCAAGAAGATAGCCTATATACTCTCTTTAACCTTCCTAAGATTAACCAGGTATATTTATTCTTCCGCGCTGAATTAGTCAATCTCGATTTCGCTCCGGGCGTTGAGTCTGAAGACGTCGCTTTGTTTAGTGAAAGCGAAATACCCTGGAAAGAAATCGCCTTCCCTGTTGTGAAGAGCACACTTGAGCATTATTTCGAAGATTACCGGCAGAACCGATTCCCTGTAAGAATGTTCGACGTACATCATGGCGATGACAGGGTTATTACTACTCGACTGATTAGTCAAAGTTATAAAGTGTAATCATTGACATCAGTGTCTGAACCACGCCTATTATTATATCTATACAATTGCTCGGCATTATCACGTTGGTACGTATTATATCCGCGAATCCGAGTGGGGGAGTCCCTTTGCGCACGACCATAACGCCTTCGATTTAGACAGCGCTACGGAACGCGCTAACGCTCAAACAGTCCTCGCTCTACCTGCCTGCCTGATTGTGCTCAAAGGGACTCCCCCACTCGACTCCGCTCAATCAAGTAAAGGTGGCGGGTTTTTACATTTCAACAACAGAAGTATACAAACCTTCAGATGATATAGATGGTTTTTGCATTGCTAATTCGTTTAGAACAGCACTCTTCC
The DNA here is from genome assembly GCA_002402175.1 of SAR86 cluster bacterium. Lineage (GTDB taxonomy): Bacteria > Pseudomonadota > Gammaproteobacteria > Pseudomonadales > Pseudohongiellaceae > UBA9145. The sequence goes on along the minus strand of NVVJ01000099.1, from coordinate 4,280 downwards.
AATACTCATTGAAATAAGGCATCTGCCACCTACCCTTGTTTTCTTGCAATCAGGGCACGTGTTAGCACTTCTGTTTTTTCAGGTCGAGCGAGGACTGTTTGAGCGCAGCGAGTTCCACAGCGCTGAAAAAACAGAAGCGCGTGTGTCCGTAAAAAAACAAGGGTAGGTGGTGGAGGCCGGAAAATTTAACTGAGTCAAAGCCAGGACACACTGATCCTTAATCGCCCCCCTGAAGAACTTCATTACGAATAACCAAATAGGCTACTTCCTCATAAGGGTGTGCCTGCATCATGGCTTCGATAACCTTAGCTATATTTTCGGCAGCACAGACCATTTCAACTTTATATTCAGCGATTACCTTTAGCTTATCTTGCTCACCAAGAAAAGGCTGACTCCCCTGCCTTGGTCGATACTGCCCTTTGCCTAAAGTTTGCCAGGCACAGCAATCATAATTACCGACCTTACCCCCGCCCGCTTCAAACATAGCGGACTTAACAGTTTCGAGGTGTGATTCAGGTACATAGAATTCGATTTTATAAAGAAGCGCAGCACTCATTCGTTTTACTAATCCAGCCATTTTCGCGCATTGCGAAATATTCTCATGCTAGGGGCATCTTCAACCCAGTCTTCAGGATGCCAGGAGTTTTGGCTCGCTCTAAATACTCGCTCAGGGTGAGGCATCATTATTGTTACTCGGCCATCGGCGCTGCAAATTCCCGCTATGCCGTCTGGCGAGCCGTTTGGATTGGCTGGATACGTTTCTGTTTTATCACCGCCGTTATTTACATAGCGAATTGCAATATTATTTGCAGATGACAACTTCTTCAGATCGCCAGGCTCAGAAAAACTAGCTAGACCTTCGCCGTGAGCTACAGCCAGAGGAAAGCGCGAACTCTCCATTCCCTGCAATAGAATCGACGAGGTAGATTCTATTGTTACCAAACTAAGCCTGCCTTCAAATTGTTCCGACCTGTTACGAATAAAAGTAGGCCAATGCTCAGCTCCAGGAATTAAATCCTGTAGCAGTGACAACATCTGACAGCCATTACAAACCCCCAGTGTAAGAGTTTCAGGATTAGTAAAATAACTTTCAAACTGAGACCGGGCTTTGTCATTAAACAGAATCGACTTCGCCCAACCACCACCTGCGCCAAGTACATCACCGTAGGAAAAACCGCCACAGGCAACCATCACATTAAAATCTTTTAATGCCACTTTGCCACTAATGATATCGGTCATATGCACATCAATTGCATCGAACTGGGCACGATCAAACGCCGCGCCCATTTCTATCTGGCCATTAACGCCCTGCTCTCGCAATATTGCCACCTTGGGCCTGGCGCCAACATTCACATAAGGGGCGGTAATGTCGTCGTTGATGTCAAAGTCCAGGTTTACATTCAAACCCGGGTCTTCAGTGTCCAGCAATTGATCATATTCTTCGGCAGCACACTCTGAATTATCGCGAATGCTTTGCATGTGGTAACTGGTAGCGCTCCAGATACGTTGTAGGTCGATACGGCTTCTGGAATACAGGCGCTTCTCGCCACGGTATATATTGATCTCATCCGTCTCATTGATAACGGCAACTTTATGAAGACAACCTTCAAGGCCATTTTTTACCGCCATTTCCTGCACGGCAGCCTGGTCTTCCTGCTTGATTTGAACAACAACACCTAGTTCTTCTGCAAACAGTGAAGCAAGCTCATCGTTGCTTTCGGGTAAATCTTGCAATTGAATGTCGATACCACAATGGGCAGTAAACGCCATCTCTGTCAGGGTTGTAAACAAACCACCGTCGGAGCGATCATGATAGGCGAGTAGCAAATTTCTGGCTCTGCATTGCTGAACAAATGAAAACAGGCCTTTTAAGTCTTGCGGATCGTCAAGATCTGGAACAGTGCCACGCATATTTCGAAACACCTGACTAAGAGCCGAACCACCTAGCCTGTTCTTTGCCCGACCTAAATCAAGCAGCAATAAACAGGTTTCCCCTTTGTCGGTCCGCAGCTGAGGAGTAAGCGTAGTGCGTATGTCATTTACTGTAGCGAATGCGGTAATAATTAAGGACAGTGGCGCCGTATTACTTTTTTGAGGTGAGGATTCCTCATTATCATCCTGCCAAACTGTGCGCATAGACATAGAGTCTTTGCCCACAGGAATGCAAATATCTAGCTGCGGGCAAAGCTCCATCGCCACCGCTTCCACTGTTTGATATAGCTTTTGATCTTCACAACCATGTCCGGCAGCTACCATCCAGTTTGCCGACAGTTTGATATCGCCAAGCTTGGTGATGGATGCAGAGGCGATATTGGTAATCGCTTCGGCAATTGCCATGCGGCCAGAAGCTGGCCCATCAAACAAAGCCAATGGAGTACGCTCGCCCATAGCCATTGCTTCACCTACATAGGAAGTGTAGGCGGTTGCGGTCACAGCGGCATCAGCCACAGGCACCTGCCAGGGACCAACCATCTGATCACGGCTTACTAACCCGGTAATCGTTCGATCACCAATTGTAATAAGGAAACTTTTACTGGCGACACTGGGCAACGCCAACACCCGCTCAACAGCCTCAGATAATTTAATATCTGTAGTGTCTAATACTGTAGCGGCTATCGATCCTGAACTAACATTGCGGTGCATCTTTGGCGGCTTGCCGAACAGTACATCCATAGGTAAATCGATAGGACTGTTATCAAAGTGAGAATCGTCAAGACGTATCTGTTTCTCTTCGGTGGTTTCTCCCACTACCGCATAGGGGCAGCGCTCGCGCTGACAGATTGCATCAAAGCATTCCAAATTTTGATCATTAACTGCAATCACATAACGTTCCTGTGATTCATTGCACCAGATTTCCAGAGGCGACATCTGTTTTTCTGCATTTGGAATATCACGCAGCTGAAAAACCCCACCTCGGCCACCATCTTTGACCAGCTCGGGCAAAGCGTTAGACAAGCCCCCTGCCCCAACGTCATGAATAAAGGCGATGGGATTGTTATCACCGAGCTGCCAACATTGGTCAATTACCTCCTGGCAGCGTCGTTCCATCTCTGGGTTTTCACGTTGCACTGATGCGAAATCCAGATCTTCGTTGCCTGTGCCCGATGCCATTGAGGACGCCGCACCACCACCCAAACCGATGAGCATGGCAGGGCCACCAAGTACAATTATCCTGGCTCCAACTTCAATTTCTTCTTTTAGGACATGAGCATCTCTAATATGGCCGATGCCACCGGCGATGAGCCGATCCTGTTTATGGTTCACGGCGGGGCGGTCACCGCCCATACCTGGGATCTGGTTGCCCTGCAACTTGCGCGCCGTTACCGGGTGATCACGCCGGATATTCGCAGTCACGGTGACAGTGAATGGGCCCGCGATGGTGATTATGGCCACCACGAAATGATGGAAGATCTCGCTGCGATTATGAGGGAGATGGATTTGCCGCCTTCGTTTGTTATCGGCCACTCCATGGGGGGGGCGTTGATAGAGCGGCTGGCGTTGGTTTATCCTGAATTAACGTGCGCCATCTCGATAATTGATTTCACCCCACAAGCCAATTATCCCGGTCTACCAATCGATGTAATCCGGCTGTTCGACAGCGTCGACCACTATGCTGAACGAGCCTCAAAATACGGTGACCGAAAACTCGCAGAGGTCACTTATGCAGCCCGCCATGAGCTACTTGAACGGCTCGATGGTAAGTTGATGCCAAAACACGATCCTCGCCATGGCATGGGTGGCCCCGGCCCTGGTTACTATCCTGGCACCCCCGATTTTGATGATATGCAGGCAGTGGCCGTTCCTGCATTGGTCATGTGGGGCAAAGATAGTTTTTTTGTTGAGGAAGAAAAATGCCGGCGGCTGGCAGCAGCCATGCCCCTGGGTGAAACCAGCTGTATTGAGGGTGCCGGTCACCAGATTTTTCTCGAGCAGCCCCAGGCGTTTATTGATGCCATCACTGATTTTGTCAGCAGAGTTTAAGGAGAGCACCCATGAGCAACCCATTCAACCGAGAACTGTTTAACCTCGATGGCCGCACGGCGGTAGTTACTGGTGCCGGCGGCGGGCTAGGCCGGGTCTTCGCCCAGGCGCTAGGCGCATTCGGGGCTAAAGTCTTCTGTACCGATATTGACCTGGCCGGAGTTGAAGAGACCGCCAAAAGCATCAACCAGAGCGGCGGCATCGCCGAGCCGTTGCGGGTCGATGCGGCGGATGAATCGAGCATTGCGGCTCTCGCCGATGCTATCGAAGCAGCCGGTGGTCGCTGCGATTTGCTGGTC
>NVVJ01000025.1 GCA_002402175.1 SAR86 cluster bacterium | reverse complement strand
TCCGTTCCATTGGGCCATCCCTGGCCCTCCCGCGCTCCATCCTTGGGCGCTAGTCACTACAAAACAGCACCCCTTCCCAATCCCCTGTCAAATTCAGCATTTTTCTCAACTACAGGTCCTTCTGTATCCCTGTCTGCAGAGTTAATTCGTTATTTCTTGGGGATATCTCGGACTCTGCCCCTTTTCGAGCCCAGCTAAAGTAGCTTTGCTACAGGTGCAAACGTGCGTCGATGTATAGGACTGACACCAAGAGATTTCAAGGCCTGTAAATGTAAAGCCGTTGGATACCCTTTGTGTTTTGCGAAGCCATAACCTGGATAGCGTTTGTCCATTTCTACCATTTCACGATCTCTAGTCACTTTTGCTAGTATTGAAGCTGCCGCAATACTGGGAACCAGTGAGTCACCTTTAATAATGGCCTGGGACGGATATTCCCATTTGGGGCAAAAGTTACCATCGACATAAACGAACTCCGGCTGCACCGACAACGCAGCAACAGCACGATGCATGGCCAATAAACTCGCCTGCAAAATATTCAATTTATCTATTTCTGCAACCGATGCCCTACCAATAGCAAAAGATACTGCGTTTTCCTGAATTTGAATCAGGCAGGCCAGGCGTTTTTTTTCACTAAGTTTTTTGGAGTCATTGAGCCCATAAATCGGTTTAGCTGGGTCTAGAATTACCGCTGCCGCGAGAACATCTCCGGCCAAAGGTCCACGGCCCACTTCATCTGTTCCGGCTGTTATTTTTCCCTGACCCTCAAGCTTTATCCGGTTTGAGCGCATCGTTTAGGACGTCTCAGTATCAAGCATCGCCGCTATGGCTGCGGCGGCTTGCGCAGAGGCATCAAGGCGTAGTTCTCGATGAATTACATCGAACTCCTGTAATAAAGGCTCAATATCTTTAGTCTCGCTCATGAATTCAGTAATTTCTCTGAGTAAAGTTTCCTCAGTTAAATTGTGCTGAATGTATTCAGGCACTAGTTGTCGGCCTGCTAACAAATTCGGCAAAGCAACATAAGGTATTTTCACCATTCTCGAAGCGATGGCATAGGTGATGTTCGCTAGTTTATAGCCAACAATCATTGGCCTTCTTAATAACAGCGTCTCCAGCGTCGCCGTACCAGAAGCCAGGATAACCAGATCTGCGGCTGATATCGCGCTGTGGGAGTCATCAACTAATTGAAATTGCTCACCCGGAAATATGCACGCCTCTTTTAGAAGTGTGCTTATAAGGGATTTGGACTCCGGGCTGCTATAAGGAATCAGGAATTTAAGCTGCGGATACTTCTTTAATGACTCAAGAGCGGCTGCAAGAAATATAGGCCCAAGCCGTTTAATTTCCCCACCGCGGCTCCCTGGCATCAGCGTCACTATTGAGTCGTCGGCGCTAAGATTGTATCTATCGCGGTTTGCATCTTTTTGGTCGTCAAAGCCGATAGTGTCAGCTAGTGGATGTCCAACGCATTTAACAGCTATTTTGTGATCGGTATAAATCTGCGTTTCGAAGGGAAACAACGTCAACATCAAGTCTACCGACCCCTTGATTTTATTGATGCGTTTCTCACGATACGCCCATACACTAGGGCTAACATAGTGCACTGTCTTGATATTGTGTTGATGCAGCTCCGATTCCAGACGCAAATTAAAATCTGGGCTGTCTATGCCAATGAAAGCAAGAGGAGGGTTTTCAATAAAGAGATTTCGTAGTCGTTTTTTTAGTGCAAATAATTCAGGTAGCCGACCAAGTGGTTCGACAAAACCCATTACGGACAAACGGTCCATAGGCGCAATAGACTCGCAACCTTGAGCGATCATATCCTGACCACCGATACCGACGAATCTGGCATCCGGATAAATTTTACGCAGCTCTGCTATTAATCCCGCACCAAGAATATCCCCAGATTTTTCACCGGCAACAATACCAAATAGTGCGGCTTTGCTCATAATGCTGCAGTGTCTTTATAGTTAACGGGATTTAAGGCCGGCTTAAAAGTACCTGCCACCTACCTTTGGATGCCTTTCTCTGAGGACTCAAGTGATCTAACTAATACCTGTAACGCATCCGAACCCTCTGCCAAAACCTTTACCTGAACAATAGCTTCCTTAAGAGAATGGCCACGCAGGTATATAATTTTGAACGCCTCGCGAAGTTGTTTGATTGTTTCCGCATCGAAGCCACGCCGCTGCAAACCTATTTTGTTAATACTACGCACGGCGGCTGGTTGCCCGCTGACAATAACATAGGCGGGAACATCGTTTCCTACATGGGTGACACCACCTATCATTGAATGGGCGCCGATTTTCAAAAACTGGTTAACACCAGAGTAACCGCCGAGAATCGCCCAGTCGTCTACTTCTACATGGCCCGAGAGGCCAACATTATTAGCAAAAACGATATTGTTACCCACCATGCAATCATGGGCAATATGGACATATGGCATGAGTAGATTATCATTACCAATGCGAGTTAACCCGCCACCTATCCCAGTTCCTCGGTGCAGGTTTGCGCCTTCACGTATTGTGTTGTCATTTCCTATTTCTAGCCAGGTTTCTTCTCCTGCAAATTTTTTATCTGCAGGGTCTTCACCTACTGAACTAAACTGGAATATTCTGTTGTTCTGGCCAATCCTGGTGTTGCATCGGATTACCACGTGCGAATCAATAACAGTCCCGGCACCAATTTGTACATCGGGCCCAATAATTGTCCAGGGGCCAATGGTTACATCTGAATCTAGCTCAGCTTTGGGATCAATTCTTGCGCTGGCATCAATTGACATCCATTTTCCTCTCGGCGCACATAATAGTCATAGTGCCTACCAATTCATCACCTACCGAGGCGCGACAGGCAAATTTATAGATACCTCTTTTAGACGTTATTATTTCTGCTTCCAAGGTCAATTGATCACCCGGCACTACGGGTCGTCTTAGGCGCACATTGTCAGCACCTACGAAATAATATAAATATCCATCCTTAGGCTTTTTCTCCTGACTCTTAAAGCCAAGCACTCCCGCAGCCTGACACAGTGCCTCGATAATTAGTACACCGGGCATAATTGGCTTATCAGGGAAATGCCCATCAAAGAAAGGTTCATTAATCGTTACATTCTTATAAGCAACAATAGATTTCCCCATCTCCATTTCCAACACTCTATCTACCAATAAAAACGGATAGCGTTGGGGCAGGTATTCCTTAATATCATCAACATTCATTTGCATGTGTTTTTCTCAGTTTGGCCTTGCACAATCAAGATTGAGCCGACATTTTTTTTTTGACTTATTGTTAATTTACTGAAACTCTAAAGGCTGCAAGCTTCATATTCCTTGAATATGTCTCGGGCTTCTAATACAGAGCTGAAGCACCCTATTGTTTATCGGTAGACTTCTCTAATTCTTTTAATCTCTTCGCAATGCTATCAAGTTGTTGAAACCTGACTATGTTCCTCTTCCACAGTGAGGTTTTCATATGCATTGTCCCGGAAGAGTACGTTCCTGCTTCCAATATGGATTTGCTTACAAGCGACATAGCACTCACCTGTACTTTATCCACAATGGTAATATGCCCCACGGCCCCTGAGCCGCCACCCATTATGCAATAACTACCAATTGTGACACTTCCGGCCAGGCCCGCACATCCACAAATAATTGTATGAGCACCTATCTTACAGTTATGACCAATCTGAACCTGATTATCGATTTTAACACCTTGTTCAATAATCGTGTCGTCTAACGCACCTCTATCAATTGTAGTACCCGCCCCTATTTCCACATCGTCGGCAATATCAACGCCGCCTAGCTGGTGAATTTTGATAGATTTGTCACCATCGAAAGCAAAGCCAAAGCCGTCGGCTCCAATAACGGCCCCTGAGTGAATTGTAACGTTAGAGCCAAGAGTTACTGCATGATAAAGCGTCACATTGCTATGCAGGGCACACCCCGCCCCCATTATCACCGACTCGCCTATGCTACACCCTGATCCTATTACACACCCATCGCCAATAACAACATTAGCTTCTATAACCGCATTTGCACCAACACTCACAGACTCACTTAATACGGCTGTGCTATCGACAGATGCCGAAGGATGAATGCCTGCCTTTTGAACTGGGGCATTAGAGAAAATTTGTGTTGCACGAGCAAAACAGATGTAAGGGGTATTGGAAATTAATTTATTACCAGAGTAGCGCTGCGAATATTTTTCTTCAATGATAATTGCTGAGGCTTTGCAAGATGCAAGTTGATTAACATAGGTGGGATTACTAAGAAAACTAAGGCAACCTGGCCCAGCACTACTAAGAGTAGCCAGCCCGTTTATTTCACAGTCACCATCACCAATCAGTTCTACACTTAATAATTCGGCGAGTTCTGCCAATGTGTAGCTTTTATTATGTGTCACTTGACACCAACCTGTTAGAGGGCAACCCCTCTATTCTTCTGGCTTTGTATTTTCATTTAATTTTGCAGTTACTTTGGCCGTGATATCCAGAACAGGAGAGAAAAAAGGCACACTCTCCACGTTTAGAATTAAATCGTAGCCTCCCTCCGCAACAACATCAGTAACAGCAGCAGCTAAAGTTGGCTGCATGCTCTCTAGAAACTGCTGATTCTTAGCCTGTAGAGCCTGCTGCACTCGCTCCTGTATCAGTTGCAACTGAACTTGTAAATCCTGGGCATCTGAATTCATACGTCGCTTTTCTTCGTCGGTCATAACCGCTTCATTTTGCTGAAACTCTTCAGCCAAAGCTGTTAGTTGATCAGTAAGGTCTTGTGCTCTTGTCTCGTCAATGCCGAATTCTTGCTCAAGCTCTTCCTGAACAATCCGAGCTGCATCAGAATTAAACAAGGCTTGCAGAGCATTAAGAACACCAATTTTGGCATCCTGCGCAAAAGCACCTTGCGATAACAGCACCAGACTCAGGCAAGCAATTAAACTCTTGAATGTTTTCACGTGTAATCTCCAATTCATGCAATAACTATTGAATATTTATTCAATATAAAAATTTATTCTAAAATTTCGTGGCTGCCTATTTAAGCAACTCAACTCAATCCCCTAATTTTTTCTAGTCCTTAGAAACCATTACCAACGGTAAAATCGAAGTTCTTCGTGTCGTCACCATCCTTGCCGAAAGGTTTCGCTATATAAAATGTAAGCGGCCCAAACGGAGAAATATAAGTAACACTAACCCCTACAGAATATCTAATTTCACCCAGGTCAAAATCTGTGCAATTTTGTAATAATTTTTGCCGCGCTGTACAGTTCGACGAAAATACGTTTCCAGCATCAATAAAAAAGGCCGATCTTACTCGACCCGAGCCCTCAATAAACGGTATTGGAAACAATAGTTCCAGTGTTGCCGTAGTCAGTATATTACCACCAAAGCTGTCAAAATCCTTGTCCAGAAAGAAATTTTCTACAGCCAGCCTAATATCGGGATTCCCGTCAGAGTCGAGCACCGGATTGCCATCGTTGTCGAGCACGGGCACAGTTTGATAACCAAAGTCACTCGCGAAGCCTTCTGCTGAGCCATCCTCGCGAATTAACACATTGCCATCTTCGTCTTTAAGCAGCGAAGTACCGCGCTGAGTGAGATAACGAGCGCCTGGCGTGCTCTGTGGGCCAAGGCTATTTTCTTCAAACCCACGAACAACACCTGCCGAACTCAAGCCACCGGCGAAATAATGATTAAAAAATGGCAATTCCTTGGTGTCGCCATAACCAATGCCATACCCCAAGTTAGTGCGCAAGCCCACAACCCAGTTCTGAGTGATAGGCCAATAGAACTGGCTGTTATAAGTGATATTCGCGTATTGAAGATCGCTCCCTGGCAATGTTACCTCTACGCTCAAACTGTGGCGCGTGCCGTTTGTCGCCATTTGCCCTCTATTCAAGGTGTTGCGGAACCAGTTTCCTCTAAGGGTAAAATTATCAAATGTATCCCCGAATTTATCGACAAAGCCTTTTTCTGTATTTGATTGCAACTGCAGCGCGGTGAGGTCAACTACGTTGCCAAGCACAGAATCAACAACGGGCCCGTCGAAGACATTTGGATTTGCCTGGCTAATGACATAACTATCGACTCCCTCAAACAGAATAGGACTCGCAATTATTTCCTGTACCGAGCCAATACCTGCACTTAGCTCAGTATGTGTAAACCCAACATCAAATCCAATTACTTCGATTTCACTTAATGGATAACTAAAGCTCAACGAGCCGCCATAGGAACTGGTGTTGAAGTTTGAAACATTAAAGGGGGAATCAATTTTCTGCGCAAAAAGATTAAACCCTCTACTTACACCATCGGGAGTGAAGTATGGATCTACATACTGGAAATTAAGGCCTGACTGAAATCGGCTCTTGTTAACTCCTACGCCAAGTGTCCGTCCGGTACCCAGAAAATTCTGTGCCTGCAAATTCGCACTAAGAAATACATCTCCGCCACCGCCGGTGCCCACTTGAAAACTCACAGCGCCAAAATTTTGTTCTGCAACATCAAAGTTAACATCAATTTGATCTTCCGTTCCTACTACTTCCTGGGTATCAACTTCAACGGTTTCAAAATAACCTAAACGCTCAAGCCTTACCTTTGACTGCTCGATCTGTAAACTTGATGCTGGTGCACTTTCCAATTGCCGCATTTCGCGTCGCAGAACATCATCAGCGGTAGATATATTCCCCGCAAAGTTTATTCGATTAACATAAGTGCGATTTCCTGGCTCAATAAAAAAAGTAACATCAACTGTTTCACCTTCTTCGTTAATCTCGGGAATACCTGTTACCTCCGCGAAGGCATAACCAAGATTGCCAAGGAACTGCACCATGATTTCCTCAGTTCCTGTCACTAGTCCCTGGGAATATATCTGCCCGGAACGTACAAATATAGCGGCGCGCAACAAAGCCTCTGCGTCTACAAGATCGCCAGCCAGGTCGACTTCGTTAACCGTATACAAATCACCTTCATTCATGTTTACAGTTATATACACTTCCTTTCTGTCAGGGGTAATGGATATTGGTGTTGATTCAATACTGAATTCAACGAAACCATTATCTAGATAGAAAGATTCAAGTCGCTCTAGATCACCGGAAAACTGCTCCCGAGAATATCTATCTTTCCTGCTCATCACTAAATACCAAGGCTTGGTACCCAATTCAAATAAACCCAGCAAATCTTCTTCTGAAAAAGAAGTATTCCCGATTAGGTTTATATGGCGAATTCTTGATTCTTCGCCTTCATTAATCTCGAGACTAATAGCAACCCGATTACGCGGCAGTTCCTCAACCTCAATGTCAACTGCAGCACCATACCGACCCCTCGACGAATACACATCTTGAATCCCCTGCTGAATAACTTCTAGCGCTGCTCGAGTAAAAATCTGGCCTTCTGCAATATCAGCTGTGGCCATGTTCTCTATAATATCCTCAGTTTCAAGGATGCTGTTTCCGTCAATAGTAATTTCAGCAACAGAAGGCCGTTCCAATACTGTAATAACAAGTATATTTCCTTCGCGAGACACTTCCACTTCATCAAAATACTCGGACTGTGAAAGCTCTCGAATAATAAGCGCAGGTGTTGTTGCCGTGACTTCATCACCAATACCTACAGGAAGCAGGTTATATATTATCCCGGGCGATATTCGTTGATAACCATCGACGATAATGTCAGCGATTGTAAAATCTTGTGCGTAGAGGGACTTGGAGATTCCAAAGACCACCAGCAAACAAAAAAGTGCTTTTTTCATTTGTAATACATTCTCAAATAATTGTTTAGCCAGGCGGTGGGCTATTAATATTTTATTCTATAGTGTGTTTTGCGTTATGTATTTTACAGCAAACGATTCACATCATTGTAAATCGCAAGAACCATTATCCCGGATATTAAAAGCAAACCTAATTGCAATCCAAAAGCCTGGATTTTTTCTGGTACAGGGCGTCTGATTACCGCTTCAATTGTGTAATACATTAAATGCCCCCCATCCAGTACGGGAATTGGCAACAGATTAAGCACCCCTAAAGAGATGCTTAACAGCGCCAGAAAACCAAGATAAACCTCAAGCCCATAGGAGGCTGTTTCACCAGCTACTTGCGCAATGGTAATAGGCCCGTTTATGTTTTTAACAGATATAAGGCCTATAACCATTTTCTTAACTGAATCTAGAACAAAGACCGATTTATCCCAAGTTTCTTGTATAGCAGGTTGAATAGCCGTAAAAACGTTATAGTTTATTTCGCGCCGCATTTCTGGCGGCAATAACTCCGCTAAGCTTGTCTCCTGCACATAGGCTCCGATACGGCCTATTGTCGAGCCATCGTCCAGCTGGGACAAGGCAGGTCGCAACAATAAAGCTGTATTCATTCCGTCACGTTTGACCACGACATCGAGCTCGAGTTCCGGACTAGACCTTATAAGCTGAACCCAATGTGTCCAACCTCGAACTGCGCGCCCATTTACAGAGAGTATTTCATCATTAGCTAACAGGCCTGAGGCTTCGGCTCGACCGCCAGGTACCAGGCCAGCGATTACGGCAGGTATTTCAAATTGAATAATGCCCAGATCAGAAACCGGGTTCGGCTCTGTTGTGCCCCTTAACCAGGCGTTTATTGGAATATTGACCTCATGAACTGAATTGGAGTCAGCTGGATCAACCGTCAGTGAAATCACCCCGCTCTCACCCAATCTGGCTAGCAGCTGTAGGGTAACCTGCCGCCAGATAATTGTTTCCTTGCCATCGACTGCAATAATTTCATCACCAGCTTTAAGGCCAGAAATTTCGACTATAGAGCCTTCAATAACATTGTTAACTACCGGTGCAATACCTGTTACGCCGTAGCTAATATTAATTAACCAAAACACAAATATTGCCAGTAGGAAATTGGCAATAGGCCCAGCTGCAATAATTGCCATGCGTTGCCACAGAGGTTTGCAGGCAAATGACAGATGACGTTGACTGGCTGGAAGATTAGCTGAATTGGGTATTGTTGTATCTTCCTGGCCAAGCATCTTCACATAGCCGCCAAGAGGGATAGGCGCTATAACATATTCGACGCCATCTTTACCTATCCAAGTTTTTACCGCTTTTCCAAAGCCAATCGAAAACCTTAAAACCTTTACCCCACAGCGCCTCGCCACCCAAAAGTGTCCAAATTCATGAACAGTGACGAGTATGCCCAAGGTTACTAATAGAGCCAGTGCGCTAGTAATAAAATTTACAATCATAGATTCTGCCACCAAAGGCCTAAACCGAGCCCCGGAGTTTCAAGAGAAATCCTTTAATATCAACTCGTTAGATAAAATTCTAGCTTGTTGATCCACGTCCCGAATAATAGCGAGACTTACGGCCGCTTCACAAGGTATTTGTGACCTAACTGCCTCAATTATTAAAGGAATTTGTGGAAAGCTGACCTTCCTGTCCAAAAAGGCTGCCACAGCGATTTCATTTGCCGCATTTAGTATCGCAGGTGCTGTGCCACCCTGCTGAGCCGCCTCAATTCCAAGTCGAAGGCAGGGAAATTTAATTAGGTCTGGCTCTAGGAACTGCAGGCTCTCCTGAGATATCAAATCTAGTGGGGATGCTCCTGAGTTTATACGTTGAGGCCAGGCCAGGCCTGACGCAATAGGGATACGCATGTCTGGGTTAGCCATTTGTGCCAACACCGAGCCATCACGGTAATAAACCATGGAATGAATAATGCTCTGAGGATGAATGACGACCTCTACACGCTCTGGCTCTAGCTCGAAGAGGTGGCAGGCCTCTATAAACTCCAGACCTTTATTCATCATAGTCGCTGAATCTACAGATATCTTTCGCCCCATTGACCACTTGGGATGGCGGCATGCCTGATCAGGACTTATTTGCTCAAATTCATCTGATGGAGTATTTAGAAACGGCCCACCTGACGCTGTCAGCACTACTTTCTCAACAAAGCTAAACTGTTCTTTACTCAAGCAAGTATCGCTATGGGGTAAACACTGGAAAATAGCATTGTGCTCGCTATCTATTGGCAATAGCGCTGCACCAGAACTTCTAGCAGCCGCTTTGAGTAAATCGCCGGTCATCACTAGTGCCTCTTTGTTTGCTAGCAGCACTCTTTTTCCGCTTGAAACCGCAGCGAGGGTCGACTCCAGGCCAGCGGCTCCGACAATTGCCGCCATCACAGTATCGACGTGTTCATCACTGGCGATTTTGCTCAATGCATTTTCACCAGTGAGCAATTCTGTATCGATATCACTCTGAGCCAGCAAAGCTTTCATTTTTGGAAACGCCTGCTCATCAGCAACAACTGCATAGCGAGGCTTGTACTTCAGGCATTGGGCATGCAATAGGTCAGTATTGTTATTCGCGCTAAGAGCATAAATTTTGTATTGCGGATTTTCATCAATAACAGCAAGCGTGCTGCATCCGACAGAGCCTGTAGACCCAAGTATGCTAATTGTGTTGCTAGTGCTCATCTAAACTCGTAGTCCCCATACCTAATTTTAAAGGTGCCAGCCAAAAGTGCTTAGCCAATATCTGAAATGATCAACATCATAGTTAAAACAAAAACTGGAATCGCGGCAATGAGACCATCAACTCTGTCTAATATGCCACCATGGCCGGGAAGCAAAGCCCCACTGTCCTTTAGGTTTTGGTTGCGCTTTAACATGCTTTCTACAAGGTCTCCGACTACGCTGAAGAATGTTAATACAGCGCTGAGACAGATTAAAAAAGCCATCTGCATTATGGATAACTTAATCATATAGTTGTGCATACACCAAGCTAGCCCTGCACTGACCAGCAAACAGGCGACCATGCCCCCCCATACGCCTTCCCAAGTTTTTTTGGGGCTGAGATTCGGAGCAAGCTTTCTTGAACCAAAACTCTTTCCCGCAAAGTAGGCGCCAACATCAACCGCGGCAATCAACACCACCAAGGCAAGAACCAAATACCCCGAAGGAAGCAAGTACTTCAAGGTCACTATTCCTGTCCATGCTGGAGCAAGTGCAAACAACCCCATGCTGGCAATTTTCGACTCATCATTCCATTGTCGACTATTCTGCGGATAGCCCGTCAACACAAACACCGAAAGCAACCAGAACAATAGACCAAGAGCAAGAATGACTGCGACTCTTATTTCATCAATTTCAACTGCGTTCGGAGTTACTCCCAGCAGGAAAAATAAACCAAGAAGCATAAAAGCCACTGTAAGCAAGTAAGTAATCTTTGTGCTTTGCCGTGACAAACCAATAAAGCCAGTCCATTCCCAGCTTGCTATCAGAATGAGCAAAGAAATCACTATTGCAAAATAAAAAGAAGGCAGCTGCGTTGCAACTATGGTCAGGGCGAGCAACAAAATAATGGCCGTAATTACCCTTTGCTTTAACACTTTATTCGTCCTGGTCTGATTTGTCTTCGTGGCCGCCAAAACGTCGTTGCCGGCTAGCAAACTCATCAAGTGCCAACTGAAAATTGTCGTCGTTAAAATCAGGCCAATAGCAATCGGAGAAATAAAATTCCGTATAAGCAAATTGCCACAGCAAAAAATTGCTTATCCTGTGCTCACCCCCGGTGCGAATACATAAATCAGGATCGGGGTATTGGCTAATACTGGTATGTTGCTGTACTAATTCCGAGTCGATAGATTCACTTGTTATCTCTCCGCTTTCGACTTTCTTAGCGATGTTGCGCGCAGCATTGGCAATATCCCATCGCCCACCATAGTCAGCCGCAACAATAACAGTTGTTCCGGTATTGTTACGTGTAAGCTGCTCGACTTCCTGCATATTAGTTTGTAGCTTTTGCGAAAAACTTTTCCGGTTGCCAATGAAGCATAGCCTTACATTCTTTTTATGTAATTGATTGATTTCTTTGCGCTTTAATACAGATAAAAATAATGCCATCAATCCTCTGACCTCATCACTAGGGCGCATCCAGTTTTCACTGCTGAAAGCGAACAGGGTCAGGTATTTGATGTTTCGGGAAATACAGGAATTAACAATATCACGTGCAGTTTCAGCGCCGTAACGGTGCCCTGATTTTGCAGGCAACCCTCGCGCCGTAGCCCAGCGATTATTGCCATCCATAATAATGGCTATATGTTGTGGAATTTCTGAGTTAGTAACAGCGGTCATTGTTTAAATGGTACAGCATCCTCACTGGAGACCCGATATTAATATACAAAAACACAAACTGCTCTTTAAAACGTTAGCAGGTCTGTTTCTTTAGCTTGGTAGGTCGATTCAATTACAGCGATATATTTGTCCGTGAGCTTTTGCACATTGTCTTCCGCTCGACGCTGCTCGTCCTCACTAATTTCTTTTTCTTTTTCAAGGCCTTTCAAATCAGAGTTCGCATCTCTTCTGATATTTCTAATTGCTACACGTGCATTTTCGGCTTCCTTCTTTGCCTGCTTTGTGTATTCCTTGCGAGTTTCTTCGGTTAAGGGAGGCATTGGCACACGAAGAGTGTCGCCGTTATTTGATGGATTAAGACCTAAATCAGACTTCATGATGGCCTTCTCAATGTCTCCCAATAAAGGTTTTTCCCAAGGCGAAACAATTAGAGATCGTCCATCTTCGACGTTTACATTTGCTAACTGGCTAAGAGGGGTGTCGGTTCCATAATATGACACCATCACGCTATCAAGGATACTTGGGTGCGCTCTTCCTGTTCTGATTTTCTTAAATGCATCCTCAAGTGAGCCTACACTTTTTTGCATTCTATCTTCAGCGTCGCTAACAATTTCATTAATCATAGTTTTGTCCTACACCTTAGTCGGCAAATAGCCATTGGCCACAAAGTAATGTCCAATGCTTACTCAATGAGAGTTCCATCGGTGTGTCCCATAACATTGTTCAGCAGCGCACCAGGCTTGTTCATATTGAATACCTTTATCGGTACTTGATGATCCCGACTTAAACAGATTGCTGTTAAGTCCATCACTGCCAGTTTCTTTTCGATCACTTCGTCGTAGCTTAAGGTATCGTACTTCACGGCCGTAGGGTCTAACACCGGATCGGCAGAATACACACCATCTACCTTAGTTGCCTTGAGAATTAAATCTGCATCGATTTCTATGCCTCTAAGGCATGCGGCCGTATCTGTGGTGAAGAAAGGGTTGCCAGTTCCCGCTGCAAAAATAACGACATCGCCTGACGTCAGATGCCGAAGGGCTGCACGCCTATCGTAGTGCTCAACTACCCCGCTCATCGGTATCGCTGACATAACGCGCGTACGAATATTCGCTCTTTCCAGTGCGTCTCTCATTGCTAGTGCATTCATAACAGTCGCTAGCATGCCCATATGATCGCCGGTAACTCGCTCCATGCCAGCTGCGCTTAATGCCGCCCCACGAAACAGATTGCCACCGCCTATTACCAGGCCTATTTGCACACCAAGGCCAACCAACTGCCCTATTTCCACTGCCATTCGATCCAGCACTTTGGGGTCAATGCCGAAGTCAGCATCACCGGTCAGCGCTTCGCCGCTTAACTTGAGCAGTATACGGTTGTATTTACGTTCCTGTTTCGGCATCGTGATCTAACATCCTGAATAGATTAGTCTACTTCGATGATTTTATCTGAGCTGCTACTTCTTCAGCAAAATCAACTTCTTCCTTTTCAATACCCTCACCTACTTCGTAACGAATAAACTCGACAATATCAGCGCCAGCATCCTTCAGAAGTTTGGAAATAGTAATATCGGGATCTTTCACAAATTGTTGATCAAGCAAACTAATTTCAGCAACAAATTTGCGTAATCTTCCACTGATCATTTTCTCAATAATTTCTTCTGGCTTGCCGCTTTCACGAGCCTGCGCCGCATAAATTTCAGATTCTTTAGCCAGAAGATCTTT
Organism: SAR86 cluster bacterium; assembly: GCA_002402175.1. Lineage (GTDB taxonomy): Bacteria > Pseudomonadota > Gammaproteobacteria > Pseudomonadales > Pseudohongiellaceae > UBA9145. The sequence goes on along the minus strand of NVVJ01000025.1, from coordinate 31,843 downwards.
TGGAACATCTTCGGCGCGAACAACCATTGGATTGACCGCAGCCACATGCATTGCGATATCACGCGCCAATGATTCATCTCCACCTCGAAGGGAAATCAACACAGCTATGCGATTATTACTATGCACATAACTTTCAACGATGCCTTGATTTGCATCTTCAAACTTTAATCGCGCAACTCGTCGGACATTTATGTTTTCACCGATTTTTTGTACAAGCTTTTCGCGGGTATCTTCCAGGCCAGCGCTCAGTAAGTCCGCAATATCCGCATCACTATTGGAATACGCTAATTCCAGCGCCTCTTGTGCAAAATTCAAAAAGTTATCATCACGAGCAGCGAAATCTGTTTCACTGTTTACTTCAAGCACAACGCCGTAATTACCATCTTGTGCTATCTTCGTTAACACGATGCCTTCAGCGGCAACACGACTCGCTTTCTTTGCCGCTTTCATACCACTGGCTTTACGTAAATCTTCTATGGCTTTTTCCATATCGCCATCGGCTTCAGATAAAGCCTTCTTACAATCCATCATGCCCAAACCGGTTCTTTCACGTAATTCCTTAACCATACTAGCCGTAATGTTCGCCATCCTAATTGCCTCTTACCTAAACTTAACGAAGAAGTCTTATCTTCGTATAAAACGCCTGTAAAAAGGGGGCTGACTGCCCCCTTTCACCTTGAAATTAAACCCCTGTTACTAACAGGGGTTTCTGCTAACAGAAAAAATGGTTCCGCTATGACTCTCCGTCTTCAGCGTCAGCTTCTTTCGTCGCTGGCGCTTTTTTCTTCACTGCGGCTTTTTTCTTTGCCGGAGCTTTCTTTTTAGCGGCGACTTTTTTCTTAGCAGGAGCCTTTTCATCTGCTGGGCTTTCTTCAACGGCTTCAGCAGTTACTTCTTCAACTACCTCTGCTTCGACTGCTGGTTCTGCGGTTTCTGTAACCGGCGTTTCTTCAGTCGTCTCAGTTGCTTCAGTTTCTGCTTCAGTACTTGTTTCTTCTACTGCGGCGGTAGCTTCTTCAACTGCTTCCTGCGTAGCTGTTTCTTCTTTAGCATCGGTAGCTGCAGTGGCGTCTTCATCTACTTCAATGAATTCGTTTTCTCCGCCAGCAGGTTCATTTTTCGCTCGCCCTTCGATACAGGCATCAGCCATTGCTGTGGCATAAAGTTGAATCGCTCTGATAGCATCATCGTTACCAGGAATTACATGATCTATGCCATCAGGATTACTATTGGTGTCTACAATACCTATAACGGGTATTTTAAGATTATTGGCCTCTGTTACCGCAATACGCTCGTGATCAACATCAATCACAAATAAAGCATCAGGCAATCCGCCCATATCCTTGATACCACCGATACTTCGCTGCAATTTATCTTTTGCGCGAGACAGCATTAATGCCTCTTTTTTGCTTAGTTTGGCGAAAGTACCATCTGTTTCTTGCTGTTCAAGCTCTTTTAATCGCTTGATAGAACCACGTATGGTCTTGTAATTAGTTAGCATTCCACCCAGCCAGCGATGGTTTACGTAAGGCATTCCTGCCCGTTCCGCTTGCTCTTTAATAATTTTTCCGGCGGCGCGCTTAGTTCCAACAAACAGGATTTTCCGCTTGCGTTCAGCCAGGCTAGACACTTCTTCTAGTGCCGAATCCAAAGCTGGAACCGTATGCTCAAGGTTGATTATGTGGATTTTGTTTCTTGAACCAAAAATGTATTGATTCATTTTAGGGTTCCAGTAGCGACACTGGTGCCCGAAATGAACTCCTGCGCGGAGCATCTCTTTCATACTTACAGTCATGTTATTTCCTTCGGTTTGGGTTAGGCCTCCATATACCCCATGGCTCAACCAGACTGACTATTTGCCAGTTAGGCACCCAGAACTCATGTGACGATATATGTGTGACGTTATAGTTAGTTAATTTAAATGGTTTTGGAAGTGCCAATCAGCATCCTCTAAAACGCGCCGCTTTATACCACAAACCCGCCCACACTAAAAGAAAATATCGCTTTTAGCAGTCCTAAAGACCCAATGGGCTGAAGCCGCAACGTACTGTTACAAAAGGAGTTCCTGCTTTACAATAGGGTATCCCTGCGAATTAAAGCCTAAACATCAGATAAGCTCTATAAATATGACAATCCACATTAAAACTACTGAAGATATTTCCAAAATGCGAATAGCCGGCAAACTCGCCGCTGAAGTTCTGGAAATGATAGGTCCTCATGTGCAACCCGGGGTTAGCACTGGCGAGTTAGACAAAATTTGCCACACATATATCGTTGAAAATCAACAAGCTATCCCCGCACCTCTGAATTACAACGGATTTCCTAAATCTATCTGCACGTCAATAAATCATGTCATCTGTCATGGCATTCCCAGTGACGGCAAGACATTAAAGGCCGGCGACATCCTGAATATTGACATTACCGTCATTAAGGACGGCTTTCACGGTGACACCAGCAAGATGTTTTGCGTTGGAGAAGTGCCTGATCATGCCCGGCGCCTAATAAAAGTAACTCAGGAATGCCTGTACAAAGCCATAGACATAGTAAAGCCCGGCATCACCCTGGGCGATATTGGACATATTATTCAACAGCATGGTGAGGCTAACAACTACTCCATTGTGCGTGAATATTGTGGCCACGGTATTGGGCGCATATTTCACGAAGAACCGCAGGTATTGCACTATGGCCGCCCAGGCTCTGGCACTAAAATAGTTGAAGGTATGACTTTTACCATCGAGCCTATGCTCAACGCAGGCTCCCGTTACACCAAGCTGTCCAAAAAAGACGGCTGGACGGTGACTACTAAAGACCGAAGGTTATCGGCTCAGTGGGAACATACAATGGCGGTGACTGCCGATGGCTGTGAAGTGTTAACCATCCGCTCAGATGAATCATTGTGAGTGACAAAAATTCTACTGAAATCCCTACTCGCTCTGAGGAACCCCTCGGACACGAAGGTTCTGTGCTTGATCTTGACGAACTTAACATTCAGCTCAAACAGTCTAGCAATAAAATCGCTGTCTTTAAGCAGGCAATAAAACGCGCTAGTGATATTTTCGATCAGCGCTACAAAGCCAATTTGAATATTACGGATATCGTAACGGACAGAGCCAAAGTCGTAGATCAAATACTGTGCCTGGCGTGGTCCCTACAAGATTGGCCAGATGACTCTAATATAAGCCTGGTCGCCGTCGGAGGCTATGGGCGAGGGGAACTTTTACCTCACTCCGATATTGACCTCCTAATTCTTACCCGCAAAGACAATTCAGCAAAATACAAAGACTGCATTAGTTCCTTCTTAACGCTGTTATGGGATATTGGGCTAGAGATCGGACAGAGTGTACGCTCAATTAAGCAGTGTAAGACCGAGGCCATCAAAGACATCACGGTGGCAACTGCATTAATGGAGTCGCGCACGATTATAGGTCCCAGCGAATTACAGAAAGAAATGTACAAACTCACTACGGCTAAAAATATTTGGCCCAGCAAGAAATTCCTTCGAGCGAAATGGGATGAACAAATTGCTCGCCACAAGAAGTATCACGATGTCGATTATGCATTGGAGCCGAATGTTAAAACATCACCAGGCGGCCTTCGCGATATTCAAACTATTGCCTGGGTAGCAAAGCGACATTTTGGCGCCAGTACATTTCATGATCTTGTACAACTTGGCTTCTTAAAAGAATCTGAAGAAGCAATGATAAACAAGGGCCAGCAGTTTCTCTGGAAATTGCGTTATGGGCTGCATTTATTGGAAGGAAGGCGAGAAGATCGGCTTCTGTTTGACAAACAACGTGACCTCGCAAAACTTTTTGGATATGAAGATGATGATAAAAGTCTTGGCGTAGAAAAGTTAATGCAACAATACTATCGTGCCGTTGCAAATTTACGACAATTAAACGATGTACTGTTGCAACACCTGGACGAAGCAATTCTTCGCGCAGGCGAACGGGAAAAAATTGTTCCTCTGAACAATCGTTTTCAAATTCGTAATGGCTATATTGAAGTTGTAGCCCCTCACATATTTGAGCGCTTTCCTTTCGCTATGCTAGAGATATTTGTACTGATGGCACAGGATTCCCAAATCCAGGGAATAAGAGCCTCGACCATTAGATTGTTGCGAGACAATCGTCGTCTTATCGATGATGAGTTTCGTAACGACATCCGTAACGTCGCGCTTTTTATGGAGCTTCTACGCTCTCCGCATCAGCTTACATCTCATTTAAGAAGAATGTCTCGTTATGGAATCTTAGGCAGGTATTTGCCCGAGTTCGGATTAATTACCGGACAGATGCAACACGACCTTTTTCATATTTACACCGTTGACGCACATACTCTGCAAGTTGTAGAAAACATGCGGCGCTTCCGCTTGCCAGATGCCGAGGAAAGGTTTCCTTTAGCGGCTCAAATCATCAAAAATTTACCGAAGGTAGAGTTGCTTTATATAGCCGGGCTTTATCACGACATTGCCAAAGGTCGCGGCGGAGACCATTCCACATTAGGCATGGCCGATGCTGAAAGTTTCTGTCAGAGGCATCTCCTAAGTAGTTGGGACGAGAAGCTAGTATCTTGGTTAGTGGATAAACATTTACTGATGTCTATGACAGCCCAGCGCAAAGACATTAGCGACCCAGAAGTAATTAATGAATTTGCCACTATCATGGGCGACAAACTACATCTCGATTATCTTTATGCTATGACGGTTGCCGACATATGCGCGACCAATCCCGAACTATGGAACAGCTGGCGGGCAAGCCTCATGCGCCAACTTTATGCCAACACTAAGCGTGCATTGCGCATGGGTCTGGAAAACCCGCTCGATCGTGCAGAACGCATTGCTGACAAAAAAGATACGGCGTTAGAGATACTCCTTGAAAGTAATGTAAGCAAAGAAGAAGTCGAGAATATTTGGGCAAAAAGCGATGACGAATACTTCGTCCGCGAATCGGCAACCAATATTGCATGGCATACCGAAGCGATAGCAACATTTGATGATGGTGACGCGCTTATATCGGTTAAAGAGATCGGAGAAAACACCACCGAAGGTGCAACTCAAGTGTTTATTTACACGACAAATAGTGATCTCCTATTTGCCAATACCACGGCAGCTTTTGAAAAGCTTAATCTTAATATTCAGGGCGCACGAATATTTACTTCGGCTAATAATTTTTGTATGGACACCTTCACTGTACTGGAAAGTACAGGCGTACCTGTGGGCGAAAACCCTGAGCGTATTGACGAGATAAAATCTGTTCTTTGCAGCTATCTTCGCAAGGGCAGTAAAATGGCGAGCCCAATTCAATTTCGCCGCAGTCGAAAAGAGAAATACTTTAGCAAACGGATTGATACCAGCTTACTAAACTCACCTGGCCACCAATATTCCACATTAGAAATTAACTGCCCGGACCAGCCAGGAATATTAGCCTGTGTAGGTAAAATATTTGCCGAGTCTGGTATTAACTTAAAAGATGCGAGAATCACTACACTGGGAGAGCGAGTAGAAGATCTTTTCTTTATCACCGATCAGAAAGGTAAACCTCTTGAACAAGAACAATTAATTGAGCAATTACAGGAAAGTATCAAGCTTGAACTGGAAAAAAGACTAGGAAGCTCCTAAGCACACTATGACGACTCTATTTGGCATTAACAACTGTGATACGATCAAGAAAACCAAGAAATGGTTTGATGATCATAATGTTGACTATCAATTTCATGACTATAAAAAGCTCGATTGCTCTGAACAGTTAATCAAACAATTCTTAGAACACTTCAGTTATCAGGAGTTAATTAACACCAGAGGAACGACCTGGCGAAAATTACCCGATTCAGTCAAAAGCAGTCTGGATCGAAAATCCGCCATTACCTTAATGCATGAGCAGCCTTCAATGATAAAACGTCCATTGATTAACAGCGAAGGCAGCTGGCTACTTGGCTTCAATGAAAAACAGCTTGAAGACTTATTTATCTAATCGTAAACAGGTTGACGAGTAATCTAAACACAGGAACACGTAATGAATTCTGCAACACTGCATAGTTTTGGCATTGGCTTGGCTACCAAAAACTCTAGAAATGACATCATCGAAGTTTTCTATCCCCAGCCAACTGTAAAACCCACGCAAGAATTATGCAACGCTATAATGGATGCCTGTAGTTTTGAGTCCGGCGTCAACGGTTATCAAGAGATTTCAACAAACACACAAAATGTTTTGCGCTCTGCAATTGAAGCCGCAGATGATCCAACTGTATTCGACTCTACTTGCGAGCTATTGCGAAGTTATGAAAACGATGAAGACACATCGCAATGTCTTATTATCTGCATACTTAGCACTGACACAGCACCCACAACGGTGCCTGAAGCCTATTTCAAATTGCATTTGCTTTCCCATCGACTTGCAAAGCCTCACTCTCTAAACCTGGATGGGCTTTTTGCAGTTTTAGTGAATCTTGCATGGACTAATCAAGGGCCGATTGATATTGCAGACCTCCCGCACAAACAACTCGAGGCCCGACTAAAAAATGAATTACTGGAAGTAATGTCTGTCGACAAGTTTCCTAAAATGACAAACTATATTGTACCTACAGGCGTTCGGATTGCTCATACGGCTCGAGTTCGTTTGGGCGCTTACATAGGCGAAGGCACAACGGTTATGCACGAGGGTTTCGTTAATTTTAACGCCGGCACTGAAGGCCCAGCAATGATTGAAGGACGTATTTCTGCTGGTGTTATGGTTGGAGCTAACAGCGACCTGGGCGGCGGATGCAGCACTATGGGAACACTCTCAGGAGGTGGTACAGAAATTATTACCGTTGGGCAGAATTGCCTGATTGGCGCCAATGCTGGAATTGGTTTTCCACTAGCAGATGGTTGCATTATAGAGGCTGGGTTATATGTAACAGCCGGTACCAAGGTTAAGCTGCTAAACAATAAAGGCGAAATAGAGAAAACGCTGAAAGCCAAAGAATTAGCAGGTATTTGCAATCTTCTTTATCGACGTAATTCTATTAGCGGTGCTGTTGAGTGTATTCCTCTCAAGGGTACCGTAAGCTTGAATGAAGAATTGCACAGCCACAACTAGGATTCAAAATGACTGCCACACTAGACCTGGCCAAACAGTTAATACAGCGCCCATCAATAACACCAACAGATGAAGGCTGCCAGCAGCTGATTACTGAACGGTTAGAATTGCTTGGATTTGAAATAGAGTCACTACCTTTTGGTGAAGTTTCCAACATGTGGGCAACCATTGGAGACAATGACGGGCCATTATTTGTCTTTGCGGGTCACACGGATGTTGTTCCTACCGGGGCTGTTGATAAATGGCAACACCCACCCTTCGACGCAGTGGAAAAAAACGGCCTTCTTTATGGGCGCGGTGCCGCTGATATGAAAGGCAGTCTGGCCGCTATGATTATCGCCACAGAACGATTCATGGAAAACAGAACCATTAGTGGCCGACTCGGATTTTTGCTAACCAGTGACGAAGAAGGTATTGCCATAAACGGCACAAAGAAAGTCATCGAAGAATTATCCGCGCGCGGAATTAAAATTGACTACTGCCTTGTTGGGGAGCCTAGTAGCACACAGCAGCTTGGCGATACGATTAAAATTGGCCGTCGCGGCTCACTTAGTGGCAAACTCAAGGTGACAGGAATTCAGGGGCATGTTGCATACCCTCATCTAGCATCGAACCCCGTACACAACGCACTATCGGTACTTAACAACCTTGTCCAGACGAATTGGGACAACGGTAACGACTCGTTCCCACCTACAAGTTTTCAAATATCAAATATTCACGCAGGAACCGGAGCAAACAATGTTATTCCCGAAACGTTAGAAGTTGATTTTAACCTGCGCTTTTCAACCGAATTGACAGCCAGTGATATTAAGCAACGAATTAAACAATTACTGGATAAGGAAAATATCGATTATAAAATTGACTGGCATTTATCTGGCGAGCCCTTTCTCACATCTTCAGGAAAACTCATTGAAGCCGTAGCTCAAGGCATTAAGGAAATAACTGGTCTTACGGTTGAGCAATCAACTGCCGGCGGCACTTCTGACGGTCGATTTATTGCCCCCACCGGAGCCGAGGTCGTAGAGTTGGGCCCGTGTAATGCCACTATTCACAAGATCGACGAAAATGTCTCTATTGATGACCTGGAACAACTTTCCAAAATTTACCAGCGCATACTTGAAAGGCTTCTTTGAACTCTTCTCTTAACGCCCTACCGTCACTAGTGAATCAGGTAGACGTCGTAACGGCTACTGGAGCCCTTAAACTCGATATCCGGCTTTAAGCTTGTCAAGCTAGGGGATAGCTTTCCTCGCTTCACAACAACCCTCTTACGGGCTATTTGAGTGGCTGCATACAATAGGCCCGTGTCGCCCTCTTCATGCCCAAGCAGTTTTTGTAAAAGGTACATATCTTTTTTTACTCTGGCGCTCTTATTCCTGGCTGGAAACATCGGGTCAAGATATACGACATCGAATGGCTCGCTTGAGGTAACAGTATCGAGTAAATCTACCTCTCTCAACGTCATACGCTTTGCTGTTACTGCAAGGTTTTCACTACCAGCAATAGCTCGGCGCAACCCATCTTCTAATAATGCATGAACTATGGGGGATTTTTCCAGCATTTGAACTTTGCATCCCAGGCTGGCCAATAGGTAAGCATCTTTTCCCAAACCAGCCGTGGCATCTAACACCCTCGGCTTTATAGCTCCCTTTACTCCAATTGCTTTAGCTATATTCTGATTTAATGAAGAGCTGTTTACACGGTAGTTCAGCCGCGCATCACTAAAATCTACGCTCACAGCGCTTCGCATGTCTGGGTCTGTGCAGTGTAGGCTTAAGCCATCGGGATTATATTGCAGATAATAGTCAACTTTTAATGCCATAACCTCAGCGTGAGGCAACAATGGCACAGCAATTTTATCCGCAAGCAATTGCTCCTGAGCAGTAATGCCTGCTTCTGAAAAAGCCACAGCTATTTTCAAAACGCCAGAGTCAATAGTAGAAAGCCCATTATCAGGCGATAGATCACAAAAGGAACAAAACCAACTCGCTCTATAAGCTGTAAAAAGAAGTGAATGCAGAAATAAGCAACAACAGCTGACACTAGCGCCCCATAAGCTAGTACAAGCCACTCAACGGCGGCCCCGCCTTCTGCCGCCAGGTCCAATCCTTTTAGCAGACCTGATCCTAGTATCAATGGAATAGACATTAAAAAGGAAAAGCGTGCAGCGGCTCGTCTATCCAAATTACAAAATAAAGCCGCAGTCATAGTTACGCCCGAACGAGACGTACCTGGAATAATGGCAAGTACCTGCGCAAAACCGATAAGAAGAACCGTTTTCCAATTAAGTTCAGCCATACTAAGCTGCTTGCTTCCAGTTTTATCAGACCAATACAAAAACAGCGCAAAAACTATCGATGTAACTCCAATTACCAATAGCGAACGACCGTATTCTTCAACATAGTCGTTTAGCAAAAGGCCCGCAATTCCTGCTGGAATTGTAGCGACTATCAGCATCCAGGCTAGTCTGGAATCTTCAGTATTTTGGCGAACAGCAAAACTCTTCAGCCAGGCCAGAGTCAATCGGAGAATATCTTTTCGAAAATACAAAAGAACCGCCACTAGAGTACCGACGTGAACGGCAACATCAAATGTCAGGCCCTGATCATTCCACGAGAATAGCAATGACGGTAGAATCAAATGCCCCGATGAAGATATTGGCAAAAATTCAGTCAAGCCTTGCAGAACACCTAAAAAAGTAATTTGAAAAAAGTCCAGATTCAAATCATGCCCTCACCTATGTAGTTAACTAACATCGACACATCACCAGTTGGATATTATTCAATAATCTAACTTATCTTTCACGTAATTAGGTCTAAGTAGCTCTGCACTTACCGCATCACCTGCAGCGAACCGAAGCTCAGCCAGTTTGCATATGTCACTCATGTTTACCTCGGGCTCAATTATAGTATTTTCAATTGGGCAATTGAGCCTGCTTTGTATTTCCACTCGGTTTGCCCAGCCTTTACCAACAGCGCACCAGGGCTCACCCTTTATTGCTTCGTGCGGAGGCTGCAATAATTCTGGCACTGAAACCTGTTCATGCCCGCAAAGCTCTACACCTAATCTTTTGGATATTCGATACGCTGCAAAGTAGATTTCGCGTTCTCTGGCGACCTCACTGACAAAAAATTGTGAAAAAGAAGACATTCTATTCGCAGCCATCGCCGTTACCGCTAAAGATGACAATGCTATTACGGGCGTTGAGTTGGCCGCACTTAAACCCTGGGCAACCCCAATGCCAATCCTAAGGCCAGTAAACGACCCAGGCCCCGCTATAACAGCAATTAAGTCTAATTGTGGCAAAGAGAATTTAGCATCAACAAGTAATTCCGCAACCATCGGGAGTATACGTTGAGCGGATTGACGCTCTAATTCACTACTTTGCTGGAATAGTTGATTGTTAGTGGATACTGCTACAGAGCATTTTTGCGAGGACGTGTCTATGGCAAGAATATTTTTCATCATAAACATACGCCATAGATGATTAAGGACAGGTGCTGGAAACCCATTAAAAAAATCCCTGAAGGGTATAGCCCAACAGGGATTTCCGGAAAGTTTGAGCAATCATCCACCGCTTGCAAGCGGATCGACGCAAGCGGGGATGTACTGGCTAAAGTTACTCAATCCAGCTACAGCATTTTACTTACGCTTACGCGCAGCTTTTTTCCGTGCTGGGGCTTTCTTCTTAACTACCTTCTTCTTTACTGCCTTTTTCTTGGCCTTTTTACGTGCCGGGGCTTTCTTCTTAGCAGTTTTCTTACGCGCTGGAGCCTTACGCTTAGTTACTTTTTTCTTCGCTTTCTTCTTGGCTACCTTTTTCTTCACTACTTTGCGCTTAACTGCTTTTTTCTTGGCTACTTTCTTCTTAGCCGCTTTCTTTTTGACTACCTTTTTCTTAGCGGCCTTCTTCTTGACCACTTTCTTCTTAGTAGCCTTCTTCTTAGCTACTTTCTTTTTAGCCGCCTTCTTCTTGGCTGGTGCTTTACGCTTAGCCACTTTGCGTTTTACAGCCTTTTTAGCTGCTGATCTGCGCTTAGTTACTTTCTTTTTCGCTTTCTTCTTGACTACTTTCTTCTTAGTAGCCTTTTTCTTAGCTGTTTTCTTCTTAGCGGCCTTCTTCTTGACTACTTTCTTCTTGGCTGCTTTTTTCTTAACTACTTTCTTCTTAGTAGCCTTTTTCTTGGCTGTTTTCTTCTTAGCGGCCTTCTTCTTGACTACTTTCTTCTTAGTAGCCTTTTTCTTAGCCGCTTTCTTCTTGACTACTTTCTTCTTAGTGGCCTTCTTCTTGGCTACTTTCTTCTTAGTGGCTTTTTTCTTAGCTACTTTCTTTTTAGCCGCCTTCTTCTTGGCTGGCGCTTTACGCTTGGCCACTTTGCGTTTTACAGCTTTCTTAGCCGCTGCTCTGCGCTTAGTTACTTTCTTTTTCGCTTTCTTCTTAACTACCTTCTTCTTGGCTACTTTCTTTTTAGCAACCTTCTTCTTGGCTTTCTTCTTGACTACTTTCTTCTTTGTAGCCTTTTTCTTAGCTGTTTTCTTCTTAACGGCCTTCTTCTTGACTACTTTCTTCTTAGTAGCCTTTTTCTTAGCTACTTTCTTCTTGGCGGCCTTCTTCTTCACTACTTTCTTCTTAGTGGCCTTCTTCTTAGCTACTTTCTTCTTGGCTGCCTTCTTCTTGACTACTTTCTTCTTAGTGGCCTTCTTCTTAGCTACTTTCTTCTTAGCGGCCTTTTTCTTCGCCGCTGGTTTACGCTTCGCAACTTTCCTGGGAGAGGCTTTTTTAGCTGCTGAGCGTCTCTTTACTGCTTTTTTCTTCTTAGCTGCTTTCTTTTTCTTAGCTGGTGATTTTTTCTTAGCCGCTTTTTTCTTGGCAGGCTTAGCCTTCTTGCTTGCCTTACGAGCTGCTGTTTTAGCCTTTGCTGCGGCTCTTTTAGCTGCTGCTTTTTCTTTCTTAGCCGCCTTTTTTGCAGCTACTCTAGCCTTAGCAGCGTCTTTACGTGCTTGCTTGGCTGCCTTAACAGCTGCTGCCTTAGCTTGTTTGGCTTTATACTTGTCAGTAAATGCCTTAACTGCTTTCTTTATGTCTGCTTCGGCTTTAGCTGCAGCCGCTGCTTTGTTTGCACTGGCCGTAGCTGCTGACTCTGCTGCCTTAGCTCTAGCTTTAGCTATCTTAATCTTGGCGTTAGTTGCAGYAACTCTTGCGGACGCTTTTTTTGCTGCGCCCTGTGCTGACTTAGCTGCTTTTCTTGCTRCAGCTGTTTTTGCTTTTGCTGCTGCTTTCTTTGCAGCAATCGCTTTTCTCTTAGCAGCTGCAGCTTTTTTRGCCACTGCATTTGCTTCTTTAGTTAATTTAGCTACTGCGGCATTTGCTTTAGAYAAAGCYGGGCTRCTAACKYTMTTAGCYRCTGACTTTTTCTTWGCWGGTTTTCYCTTYTTTGCCTTAACTTTAGCCATACTCGTTTCTCTCCTAGGTTATGAATCGTGCCCGCTTMRGTTKAASAAYTGTAMCCACTGCTCGCCGGCAACATATCATAAAAATAATCTGGCTTACAGTAATCTCTCTGCAATAAACTGAACAATATTATTTAACTTATTAACAGTCCATACAGAATACCCATTTTTAYATGGTATCAAATATATGTTTCGCTAGTTAAATAGAAAACTTTAAGGAAAATGATCGATTTTTGATCAATTCACCTAATATAAAACAAATTTTAGTTTTCTAAACGTGAGTAATTTATTTGCCAACTTTAAATACAAACTAATAACTGCTCACAAGATGTAAGAAATTAAATGCCAGGCAAAAAAAACCTGAACAATTGTTCAGGTTTTTTAATCTCAATTGAAACTCTAACTCAGTGCTGTAAGTATTTCATCACGAATAGTATTAACAGCAGCAATGCCATTAACCTTAATCACTTTAACTGTAGTTCCATCTGCTGCTAATTCTTGATAAAAACTAACGAGGGGTTTTGTCTGCTCATGGTAGAGGCTAAGGCGAGTGCGGATAGTCGCTTCTTCGTCGTCTGCTCTGCGCACTAAATCTTCACCTGTTTCATCGTCTTTATTTTTAATCTTTGGTGGATTGTATTCAACATGGTACACACGTCCGGAGTCTAGGTGAACTCTCCTGCCGCCAAGTCTTTTTACAATTTCGTTATCAGCAACATCTATCTCTAATACCACATCAATTACCACACCTGCTTCCACCATCGCCTCAGCTTGAGGAATCGTGCGTGGAAATCCATCAAATAGAAAGCCGTCTGCGCAATCGGCTTGCTGTATGCGCTCTTTAACTAAGGCAATGATGATTTCATCAGTAACCAGCCCACCAGATGCCATTACTTTCTCTACCTGCAACCCCAGCTCCGTTTTAGCTTTCACGGCGGATCGCAGCATGTCACCCGTCGATATTTGAGGAATATCGAATTTCTCAGTGACAAATTGTGCCTGCGTGCCTTTACCTGCGCCTGGCGCTCCTAATAAGATAATTCTCATTCTCTACTCCCAATCCGTAATATTCTTAACTGCGTAATCATAACCCACTTTCTTTGGCTTTTTCCCAGAGCAACTCAAGCTCTTGTAACTTAGTATCTCTAAAAATTCTACCTTGGGATTGCAAATTGGTTTCTATCCATCGAACCCTATTTTCAAACCGTTTATTGCATGAACGTAAGGCTATTTCCGGCTCTATTGAACAATGTCTGGCCATGTTTACAGCAGTAAACATAATATCTCCTAACTCATTGCTCATTTGTTCTGCATCTTTGTCTTTCAGTGCCTGTTCGAATTCAGCTATTTCCTCTTTTAATTTATCCAATACAGGAGCTATATCCTGCCAATCAAAGCCTGCTTGCGCTGCTCTGTTTTGAAGTTTGCGTGCGCGCTCCATCGCTGGCAGCGAACGAGGCACATCATCAAGTAAACTAGCCTGTGCTTTCAGCGCCTGAATCCCGCCTTTGCGTTTTTTTTCTTCACGTTCTTCTTCTTTGATCTTTTCCCAGTTTACTACGACTTGATCTGGTGATATATCCTGTTTAATTCCAAATTGGCGGACATCCCCACCAGGAAATACATGTGGGTGCCGACGGATCAATTTATTATTAATACTTTCTGCTATATCTTCGAAGCTGAATCTGCCTTGTTCTTTCGCTAACTGCCCATAGAACACTATTTGTAAAAGCAGATCTCCCAGTTCATCTTCTAACTCCACCATATCGTTGTTCTCTATAGCGTCTACTACTTCATACACCTCTTCCAGGGTATATGGCACTAGCGAACTTATAGTTTGTTCAATATCCCATGGGCAACCAAATTCTTTGTCACGTAGCATAGACATCAACGCTGTCAGCTTCTCTATCGCCGACAACTCCGCAAAATTTTCAGTAGACATTCACTTGCTCCGTGTTGATGATTCAGACGCTTTTGCGCTTCTTACTAACTAATTCAAATTCCGCCATGGATTCAACATGGGTAGTGTGTGGAAACATATCCATTACCCCTGCTGACTTTAACTTGTAACCTGCTTTAATAAGTTCAGCGGTATCTCTTGCTAAGGTAGATGGATTACAAGAGATATAGACGATTTTTTTTGCGCCAAGCTGGGCAACTTGCTGAATAATTTCAATAGCGCCAGAGCGTGGAGGGTCTAGCAAAATTTTACTGTATTCAAGCTTGGCCCAAGCTTTGTCTGTAAAGGGCTGAGTAAGATCAGCGGCAAAAAACTCGGCATTCTCAATGTTATTGAGCTCGGCATTCTCTGCTCCCCTGCGTACCATTTCATCACTACCTTCGATACCTACAACTTGTTTGCAGCGTGTTGCAGTGGCCAGGGTGAAATTGCCTAAACCACAGAATAGGTCCAGAACAATATCGTCTTTGTTCAGTTCCAGCAGAGACAGAGCCTTACTAACGATTTTACGATTGATGCCGGCGTTTATCTGAGTGAAATCCATAGGATGAAAATTCAGAGTTAGGCCAAATTCCGGAAGAAAATACTGGAGCCTTTCAACGCTGTCTCTGGGAAAGATTTTATGCACGCTATCGATACCTGAGGGTTGTAGATACAGGTCGATATCATGTTGTTCGGCAAATGAGCCTAGCATGTCTAAATCGAGTGCTATCAAAGGCAGCAAATGACGGATAACCAGAGCAACTCTCAAATTCGAGTCTTTACCCTGCTCTTGTGCTGCACGTTCTCCAACAGCAACTTCGATTTGAGGAATGCTGTGATTGCCATGCATGCCGGTGATTAGCAATCTCAAAGGAGCGATCAGCTGCGCCACCTCAGCAACTAATACCTCACAGCTGTCCATGTCAGTTATGAAACTACTGTATTTTTCCCTAAACCCAACTAAAGCTCCCCCTTTCTTGTTGACCATTCGCACCGCCAACCTTGCTTTACGCCGGTAGTTAACTTGCAAATCCTGTAGCTTTGGGAGTAGTTCGATGTCTGTAATATTGATATTTGCAGCGTGTTTCAATTGCTCTAACAAAA
The DNA here is from genome assembly GCA_002402175.1 of SAR86 cluster bacterium. Taxonomy (GTDB): domain Bacteria; phylum Pseudomonadota; class Gammaproteobacteria; order Pseudomonadales; family Pseudohongiellaceae; genus UBA9145. Next base: position 16,270 of record NVVJ01000025.1, on the reverse strand, counting down.
CCGATTGCTTCAAATCGATCTGTGCAACTGATTCCATATGTTGCAAGGAACAGCCGCCGCAGAGTCCGGCAAACTTACAGGGCGGCGTAACCCTTAGCTCAGATGGATTTTGTATTGAAATAACTTTTAGCTCATCAAACTTGCCGCGGCTACGCACATAGGATGCAGTCACGTTTTCTTTTTCAAGAGCACCATCAACAAACGCGACTTTGCCATCAATATGGGCAATTCCTCGTCCTTCATGGCTTATTGAAGTGATTTCTAGCTCGATTGGCTCGCTGGGCAGCTTGTGCCGCCTGTGTCTACGTCTACTCATAATTTAGTTGGATATCATGTAAGGGAAATAGTTAACGGTTAATTGGCTTGTTCAAAAACACCTGTAGATAAATATCGGTCACCGCGGTCGCAGATAATCGCGACAATTACGGCATTGCTCAATTGTTGGGATAATTGCAGGGCTGCATAAATCGCGCCCCCGGAGGACACTCCACAGAATATTCCTTCTTTCCTGGCCAGGTCTTTCATAGTGGCTTCCGCGTGTTCCTGCTCGATGTCAATTATCTGATCCACACGAGTAGCATCAAAAATTGCAGGTAGGTACTCGGGAGACCATCGTCTTATTCCTGGTATTCGAGATCCGGCTTTAGGTTGCAGGCCTACGATTTGAATGTCGGTGTTTTGCTCTTTTAAATACCGAGACACGCCCATGATAGTACCCGTGGTGCCCATTGAGCTAACGAAATGGGTGATAGAACCTTTTGTATCTCGCCAAATTTCCGGCCCCGTGTGAACATAGTGGGCGTTCGGGTTATCCTGATTCGCAAACTGATCAAGAACTTTTCCCTTCCCCTGAACCTCCATTTCCATGGCCAGGTCTCGTGCTCCCTCCATGCCTACCTTTTCGGATACGCTGATTAGTTCAGCCCCATAAGCTGACATTGATGCCTTTCTTTCGCTGCTCATATTATCCGGCATGATCAAAATCAATCTGTAGCCTTTTACAGCAGCTACCATTGCTAACGCAATTCCTGTGTTACCGCTGGTTGCCTCAATAAGCACATCTCCGGGCTGTATTTCACCCCGCAGTTCAGCTTGTTGTATCATGCTTAGAGCTGGCCGGTCCTTGACCGAACCCGCAGGATTGTTCCCCTCGAGCTTGGCAAAAATAATATTACTAGTCTGCCCAGGCAAACGCTGTAGTTTCACCAATGGTGTATTGCCAATCTGAGTTTCGATAGTGTTATAAGACATTTTACTTAAGCCTGGCTTATTCAAAAAATCAAAAGGCCGAACAATTTAGTCTGACCAGAAAGCGGAAAATTCTACACGGAAAAATGGGTAGGTGAAAGCAGGTGGAGCTTATGTTCGACTGGTAAATAGATTACGACTATTTAACGGCTTACCTCCCAGATGGGTGCCTAACGCCGTTCTAAGCAGCCGTTTAGCCGATTTAGCAATGTCTTTGTCTATAAGCTTCAGCTGACGTAGTGCCACAATGTGTTCCCCCTTATACAATCTGGAACTGCTATGTTGCGAGGTTTCCAATTTCACTAGTTCAAAGCCAATATCTGGTGTAAACAGATAACTTTCGCCTTCCTGGATGGGTTCATGGGAATGACAATCTACTTCAAGATTAATTGCATAGCCTAACTCGGCTAAAAGGTTCAACTCAAAGCGGCGCAATACAGTTTCAATGTCCTCCGCTCCCTGTAGTGCGACAATAGTGCTTTGGTAGGCTTTATACAGCTCCTTATGTTCAACATGATTCAACAACATGCGAACAAGTAGCTCGTTTACATATAAGCCACTAAACAATCGCAAGCCTTGCAAATTGATTGCTGCTAACCCACTTTCAATACCGGTAACTGTTTTTAAATCACCACGACCAGATAATGACACTAGCAATGGATGAAATGGCTGCAACAAAGAGCGGTACTTTGACTTAGCGCTGCGCGCGCCTTTAGCCACCGCACGCACTCGACCAAAGTCCATGGTAAAGAAATCTACGAGTAAGCTGGTATTCTGAAAGGGAAGTCGGTGCAGTATATAAGCTGGCTGAAGAAAGACTTTAGAATCCATGATTAGCTGTGGTCAGTATATCCCAGGCTTTGCAGGGCTCGCTCATCGTCAGCCCAGCCTGATTTCACCTTTACCCAAAGGTTTAACATTACCTTTGTCTGGAAAGAGTGCTCCATATCTTCTCTAGCTGAACTGCCTATTAGTTTCAGTCTATCGCCGCCTTTTCCTATAACGATTCTTTTTTGTCCTTTTCTGTCGACAAGAATTAAGCCGTGAATATGCAGAACGGATTTTTCTTGAGTGAATTTTTCAATTTCGACGGTGACTTCATAAGGTAACTCATCACCAAGCTGCCGAGTGACTTTTTCTCGAATAAGCTCGGCGGCAAGAAACCGAGAGCTTCGGTCAGTAACCTGATCCTCTGGAAATAAAAATGGCCCTGGCGGCAATAGCTGCTTAACGACGCTCTCTATTGTTTCAAGATTGTGCCCACCTAAAGCCGACACAGGCACGATTTCCTTAAATTTTCTTTTCTCGGACAATTCCTTTATATGAGGTAGTAGTCCTGTCTTGTCCTGCACCAGATCAATTTTGTTAATCAATAATAAAACTGGCACCGATGTTTCTTGCAGAGCTTCCAGAACATACTGGTCCGCTTCATTCCATATAAAACGTTCTACAATAAACAAAATGACATCCACATCTTTGATGACACTACGAACGGTGTCATTCATCACGCGGTTCAATGCTTTGTTAAATTGAGCATTCAGACCCGGCGTATCGACAAAAATGCACTGATGTTTTTTATCACTGTTGATACCTAGAATTCGATGCCGAGTAGTTTGCGGCTTACGAGAGGTAATGCTGATTTTTTGCCGCAACAGATGATTCAAAAGTGTCGACTTACCAACATTTGGCCGTCCAACAATTGCAACATAACCACAGTAGCTCTCATCATCGGTTTGATTTACTGACTTACTCAATTAGACTCTCCCAACACATCGAGGATTTTCCGTGCGGCCTCCTGCTCGGCATCACGTTTGTTATCACCACTGCCCAGTTCAGCCTGATTTAATAATTCGATTTTGCATTTGACATGAAATACCTGCTGGTGAGCAGGACCTGACACTTCATTAATTTCATATTCTGGCAGAGCACTACCTCTCGCCTGCATCAACTCCTGCAACCTGGTTTTGGAGTCTTTCTGCTTTTGGCTCGAACCCTGAGCCTGAAGACTTTTGTCACTCCACTGCCTGACAAGTTTTCTGCACGGGGGCAAGCCGCCATCAAGATATATAGCGGCAATAACAGCCTCTACGGTATCCGCCAGAATTGAATCCCGGTGCATACCTCCACTTTTAATTTCGCCCGATCCAAGCTGCACAAAATCGCCTAGCTGCAAACTTCGAGCAATACTTGCCAGAGATGATTTATTAACCATTTTTGCGCGCATACGGCTCAGTTCACCCTCGCTTGCCTCGGGGTGAATTTCATACAATGCTTCCGCAATTATGAAGCCAAGTAACGAATCTCCTAAAAACTCAAGACGCTCGTTATTGAGCTTGTTCGCACTACGATGAGTTAGAGCTTGCTGAGCCAGTTCTGAATTCGAGAATTGATAGCCTAGCTTTCTTTGAAGTTTGTCGAGCTGGAGAGCCATTTATTGCAATTCGGTATCAAATTTTGCGACCACATCAAGATTAGCAAAAAGCTCAATCCGGCGTTCATACGCGATGGTTATGATTGGCTGGTTATTTTCCCGACGCAATTTAATACTAGACAATTCAAATCCGGTTACATTATTGATTCTCAAACTATTTGAAACTCTCTGTCTTATATCTGTGATCGTCATATTTGCCGCTTCGCCGTTTTCTATCAACTCTTCACAAATACCTGTAATTAAATTGTGATCCACATACAAAGGCGCCACTTTTAAACCCGCTGTTACAAAACTTATCATCATTATAAACACCATCAAAATTCCAAATTTTGATACACCTTTCTGATAATGAATATTACTTGACTTGAATTTTTTCATGATTTCACCTGTAAGAAGGTTGTACTTTAATTCGTCAGCTTAAAGTTTTACTTGTGCTAAATCTTTAATAAAGATCACAGAATTCTTATTCAATGAGTTGATTTCGTGAAAACGTTGGCAGGTTTAGGCCCGGTTCTTTATGCATCCATACCGCTATTGCTTTACCAACAATGTCTTTCTCAGGCACTGTACCCCATTCTCTGCTATCACTGCTATTGTCACGATTATCCCCCATCATGAAGTAGTTCCCATTAGGAATCACCCATGTAGTTCGAGGACGCTGACTAGTAATACCGGTGATATGCTGCGTCGCATGTTCAACACCATTGATGGTTTCAACGTGCAAGGTACCGTCGAGCAAACCAATACTGGTGTCGATTAAAATATCTTGCTGAAACTCTTCGCTGATTAAATCCCCATTTATATAAAGTCTCTTGTCTTCATACCTTACGGTATCACCCGGGAGTCCGATAACTCGCTTTATATAATATTGATCCACATGAGGAGGAATAAAAACCATAACTTCTCCACGCTGAGGATCAGCCACATTAAATAGTTTAGTGCCAATAACAGGCAATCTGACGCCGTAAGCGTACTTGTTAACCAATATAAAGTCGCCAACTTCCAGTGTAGGGATCATCGAGCCGGTAGGAATCTGAAAGGGCTCAATCAGGAATGAACGCAGCATCAATACGATCAGCAATACCGGAAAAAATGATTTAGCATATTCGACCGGCAATGATTCGCGCGACAACTCCTCAACAGCCGCCATGATTTCTTCGTCACTCTTACCTTTACTGCTATTAGCTCGAAACTCTTCCACAGCCTGATCTCGGGATTTTTTAACGAACAGACTGTCCAACAGCCACAGAAGGCCGCAAAAAGAAACTAAACAAACCAGTACCAAAGAAAAATCTATATCCATTCCTAACTCTTTTACCCTTTAGCTATCAACTGTTAACTATCGACCTTTAGTACCGCCAGAAAAGCTTCCTGAGGGACTTCGACATTGCCAACACGTTTCATACGCTTTTTACCGGCCTTTTGTTTTTCAAGCAACTTTTTCTTGCGGGTAATATCACCACCGTAACATTTAGCTGTGACGTTTTTCCGTAGCGCTTTCACCGTCTGTCTGGAAATAATCTGCCCGCCAATAGCGGCCTGTATAGCAACATCGTAGAGTTGGCGCGGGATCAACTCTTTCATTTTTTCAACCAGCGCCTTGCCCTTGGACTGCGCATGATCACGATGCACAATTACCGCTAGTGCATCTACTTTATCGCCGTTAATGAAAATATCTAAACGCACGAGATTGGATTTTTCAAATCGTATAAAATGATAATCCAATGAAGCATAGCCACGACTTGTAGATTTCAGACGATCGAAAAAATCCAGAACTACTTCGTTCATTGGTATTTCATAAGTCAGAGATACTTGCCTGCCAATGAATTGCATGTCTTTTTGTACGCCACGTTTTTCAACACACAAGTTAATTACGTTACCCAAATGCTCTTGTGGGACAAGTATATTGGCAACAACAATAGGTTCGCGCATTTCTTCAATAGAGGTAACAGCCGGCAACCGTGAAGGGCTATCAACGCTCATTGTTTCTCCATTCAAAAGTAACACTTCGTAGACAACTGTCGGGGCGGTCGTAATTAGAGATAAGTCATACTCTCTTTCCAGTCGCTCCTGAACAATTTCCATGTGCAACATGCCAAGAAAACCGATCCGGAAGCCAAAACCCAGGGCATCCGAGTTTTCGGGCTCATAGTGGAGTGACGCATCGTTTAGAGTTAGTTTTGCCAGAGCATCACGAAAATTTTCAAAATCTTCTGAAGAAACTGGAAACAAACCGGCGTAAACCTGAGGTTGGATTTTTTGGAACCCTTCCAGAGCGTCGACGTCCGGGCTACTAGCCAGGGCAATCGTATCTCCTACCGGAGCACCCTGAATATCCTTGATGCCAGCTACAATAAAGCCTACTTCACCGGCCGCTAACACCCCTGTCTCATGGCGTTTAGGAGTAAATACACCAATGCTGTCTACTACATGGGCTTTGCCCAGAGTTTTAGCGATGATTTTATCGCCCTTGTGTAATGTACCGGCCATGACGCGCACCAGTGATACAACACCAAGGTAATTATCGAACCAGGAGTCTATGATCAACGCTTGTAAGTCGGCGTCTCTGTCGCCGACTGGTGCCGGCACCTTGCTGATAATTTCTTCAAGAATTTCGCTAATGCCGAGACCGGTCTTGGCGCTCGCACAAACCGCGTCCTGGGCATCGATACCGATTATCTCTTCTATTTCCTGTCGCACCCGCTCCGGCTCCGCCTGTGGCAGGTCCATCTTGTTGAGCACTGGAATTACCTCCAGACCTTGCTCGATTGCTGTGTAACAGGTTGCCACTGATTGTGCTTCAACTCCTTGCCCTGCATCCACAACCAGCAGAGCGCCTTCGCAAGCGGCTAATGACCTGGACACTTCATAGGTGAAATCCACGTGGCCCGGAGTATCGATCAGGTTCAGCTGGTAGCGTTTCCCATCCTTTGAGTCGTAATGCAAAGTAACGCTTTGGGCTTTGATGGTAATGCCTCTTTCTCGCTCGATATCAAGCGTGTCGAGGATCTGCGCATCCATTTCACGATCAGTAAGACCGCCGCACAAATGGATAAATCGATCAGCAAGCGTCGATTTCCCATGATCAATATGGGCAATAATCGAAAAGTTTCGAATGTGGCTTAAGTCAGTCACGGAGTCGGTAAGTCGCTTATATAGGGGGTTAGACAGGGTTCAAATTAGCGCGGAAGTCTACAGGAAATATGGTTAACTGTCAGGAAGTTTGTGACAGCTGCTATTTATTCAGGAGTCAGTCTTTAGCGGTTTTCTGCTGCACATGGTAAATATTTGTTATCCCAACTGATCACTATGAAGTAATCAATTGAGCCAGGCTATTGAAACACGGCTCCAAAGCTGATGTTAAAGAGTTCATCGAGTCAGTTCCAACGCCAAAGTTGATCCCTGGCCCTGTCGCATAATTCTAATAGGAACAAAACCCGCATCAGGTAAATCATTGGCAACTCTGGCAAATTCTTCAGGTGAATCTATATCCTGGCGGTTAAGAGTCACGATGACATCCCCGACAATCAGGCCAGCTTCTCGCCCCGGGCCGTCGTTTAATTCAGCAATACGCACACCATTAACGCCCGCTACCTGCCGGGTTTCCTGGCTTAGTTCACTCACTTTAAAGCCCAAAGGATTATTGCGCTCCTTTACTAGCTCTGGCTCTGCTGCGGCCACTATATTTGTTGGTGAGCTCCCCAAAGTAACACTTAGATTTTGCAATTCTCCATTGCGAAAAACCACTATTCTAGCTTCGGTGCCTGGTCGATACTGCCCCACATAAAAAGGCAGGTCAGTAAAATAGTCTATATTGTGGCCATTAAATTCAAGCACGATGTCTTCGTTACGAACACCGCCCGCTGCAGCAGGACTATCGCCTAACACCTCTTGCACAAAAGCACCTCGGGGACGCTCCATATTAAATATTTCCGCCAGGGCGTAATCAACTTCGCCCATACGAACACCTAGCAAACCACGCTCTACAGTGCCAGTTTCACGCAATTGGGTCATCACATTGATGGCTACATTGCTGGGAATAGAGAATGAAATGCCATTGGAGCCACCGGTACTGCTGAGTATCTGGGAATTAATTCCTATTACCTCGCCGTCCAGGTTAAACAATGGACCACCTGAGTTTCCCTGATTGATTGCAACATCAGTCTGAATAAATGACATGTAATTATAGGTAGAGCGCCCAGGGACAGACCTACCTTTTGCACTCACGATTCCTGCCGCTGCTGAAAATTCCAGCCCGAAAGGCGAACCTATTGCTAACACCCAGTCCCCTACCCTAAGAGAGTCAGAATCCCCGAAGTCCACATAAGGTAAATCGTTGGCTTCTATTTTCAACAGGGCAAGATCAGAAGGCTCATCGAGGCCGACCACTGTAGCTGTATAGACTCTTCGGTCATTCAGATTGACCTGAATTTCATCAGCACCGGCCACTACATGATTGTTTGTCATGATATAGCCGTCATCGGAAACTAAGAATCCTGAACCAACCGCTCCAGTTTGCCGGCGTTCAGGCATCTCCTGGGGCTCAAGATCAAGCTCCTGCCCAGGATTAAGGCGACGTAAAAGCTCATTGATCTCCTGGTCACCACCGGCACTACGTGGCGCTACTCGTCGAATCGTTGAAATTTCAACTATTGAGGGAGCATTTTTTTCCACCAGATCGGCAAAATTAGGCAATGAGGATGCCGCGTGAATGTTTACCGTAGCAAACATAGCCAGCATTGCGGTGGTAAATGCGGCCATTTTTCCATTTATTAGGTGGTTTGTCGTAAATCTCATGAATAGTTTTCCATATTGCTGGAACAGGCAGAAGCTAAATCAACACGTAGCCGTCTTTACTATGTATATATCAACACTACATAGTTGAACTTACATAGTTGAACTTACATAGTTGAACTTACATAGTTGAACTTACATAGTTAAACCCATAGTTAAACTACAGGCCAGAAACAGGAGTATTTTAACACAATGCAGGGAAGAACTGACAGCCGACTACGAGCCTGCAATCAGTGCTTTAATTCAAGAGAGTTCTAGCGCTGGATTAAAACCTGGCTCGCTGCTCATTGACGAGGCGATACAGCGGAGAATCCTGAATATGCTCCATACGAGGCGGCTCTTGCTCATCAAAAGTCATACTTTCAATGTATTCACGCAACCTTTGTCGGGCAACAGGGTCCACTTCATTGACAGTGTTCTGTGCCAGTATAGTTGTTGCTTGTGTGACTTGCTGATCTGCATTTGGCGTATTGCCATTGTTTGCGGCGACGGCGGAAGATGATATCGGTTCGGGGGTCAAGCTGGTTTGCACTGCAAACATAAAAATGAACGCTACTGAAGCGGCAATAGCAATTTTGCCCACGCTCTGTCGCCAACTGGAATCGTCGTTTGCAGATACATTGCTGATAAGAGCTTTCTCTTCTTCAATTTGTGCGGCAATTTTCTGGCTTAAGTTCGAGCTAACTGGAATTCCCCGATCATGCAGTACCGATTGTACTAGAGAGTATCGTTCCCATGTTTCTAACAACTGAGTATCTTGCTCGCAGGCCTTTAGTAGCCGGCGCAGCTCGAGATCATCTGCTTCATTGTCTAGTAACGCAGATAACGACTCTTTATCAATCTCGCTCATTGAGCACCCCTGTTGCTTGGTAGAAAACTAGTTCCGGTAAAAAATTAGCTTGGTAATCCTTAGTGTTGCGCTGGATACCTGGCTTACCTATTCTTGTATAAGTGTCTGGTTAATTTCATCGAACTAAAACCAGGTTCAAATAAGTTATAAAAACTCACGTATTTTCTTATCTATTGCTTCTCTTGCTCTAAATATTCTGGATCTGACTGTGCCTACTGGACAATCCATGATCTGAGTAATGTCTTCGTAACTCAGGCCGGAGAACTCTCTCAGAGTAAATGCCGTACGCAAGTCCTCGGGTAAATCTTGTATTGCTGTATCAATTACCTGCTTTAGCCTGTCTGTCGCTAACTTACTCTCAGGATTTTCAATATCCCTTAAAACCGACCCCACTTCAGTAAGCTCTCCATCGTTTACATCGACATCGGTTGCCGGGGGTCGTCTATTCCTCGATACCAGATAGTTCTTGGCGGTATTAACAGCAATTCGATACAGCCACGTGTAAAAGGCACTGTCTCCTCGAAACAGAGATAACGCCCTGTACGCTTTAATAAAGGCTTCCTGACAAACATCTTCGGCTTCATGCTGATCATGCACAAACCGTCCAACTAAGGCTAAAACTCGGTGCTGATAACGCAAAACCAATAAATTAAACGCGTTTTTATTGCCGTTTAGCACTTGGTTAACTAACTGCTGGTCAGTATCCTCTGACAATTGTTCCAACTCCATTAATACAGGGTTTTCTATCGGCACCCACGGGAACAAATGCACTCATTCACTGGAATAGACAGCAATCAAGTGCAAAAGTTCTCAATTTCTATAAAATTATGACAGTTTTAGTTTTTTCGCACAGTTAATTTTGTAATAACTCTTTGAATTTTACGCCGAAACCCTTGATATACCATCTTCAGCCAATTCATTTAACTAGCAATTCAATCCAATTTCTATTGGTGAATATTTCGCTATGTTCAATTAATACAGAAGGTTAGAACTAATACCTATGACTAAACCTTCATCATTGAACAGCCTGGAATATGACATTCTAATTATTGGCAGCGGTGCGGCCGGCCTAACCCTGGCGCTTAGGACGGCCGACTTTGCCAAAGTGGCGGTATTAAGCAAAGGTGACCTCAATCAGGGTGCTACGTTCTATGCACAAGGTGGAATAGCGGCCGTACTCGACGAAGACGACAGCATCGATTCCCACATCGAAGATACAATTTCGGCTGGTGTGGGCTTATGCCACCGGGAAATGGTCGAATATGTGGTTGAAAACAGTGCTGAAACGGTTAGTTGGCTGGTAGATCAAGGCGTTCCGTTTACTACAAAGTCATCAGACACTGGCGATTCAGGGAAAAGCGACCCGCAGAATCAGGAGCTTAGTTCTCTGCATTTGACTCAGGAAGGTGGACACAGCCACCGGCGCATCATTCACGCTACCGATGCCACCGGCAAAGCGGTGTTTGAGGCGCTACAGCAACGCGCACAGGCACACCCTAATATTGACCTTATCGAAGGATGTACTGCTGTAGATGTAGTGACACAAGCCACTTCAGAGGACTCAGCAGCCTCTTGTGTAGGCGCCTACATACTGAACCAGCAGCTAGGAGAGGTTCAGCTAATCAACAGTAAGTTTGTCGCACTGGCAACCGGAGGCGCTAGTAAAGCGTATCTGTACACAACCAACCCCGATGGAGCCAGTGGTGATGGAATAGCCATGGCCTGGCGCGCAGGCTGTCGTGTAGCAAATATGGAATTCAATCAATTCCACCCTACTTGTCTGTTCCACCCTCACGCGAAATCATTTCTCATCAGTGAAGCACTAAGGGGCGAAGGTGCCACTCTCGAGTTACCCGATGGAACTCGCTTCATGCAGAGTTTTGATGACAGAGAAGAATTGGCGCCAAGAGATATCGTAGCAAGAGCAATCGATCACGAAATGAAACGCCTGGGCTGCGACTGTGTATATCTAAATATCAGCCATAAGCCTGAAGCGTTTGTACGCGAGCATTTTCCAACCATCTATACACGTTGTCTTGAGTTTGGTATCGACATTACCAAGCAACGGATTCCTGTAGTACCTGCAGCACATTACACCTGCGGAGGAATCGTAGTTAAACAAACAGGCGAAACTGACATTCGCAACCTTTACGCAATCGGAGAAACCAGTTTTACCGGTTTACATGGCGCCAATCGCATGGCCAGTAATTCCTTGCTGGAATGTTTTGTTATAGCCTTTGCCGCCGCTGCTGACATACAACAAAGAATTAGCACGATATCTCACAGCACACACATCGAACAATGGGATGAGAGCCGCGTGACTATTTCCCACGACGAAGTGCTGATCTCTCACAACTGGGACGAGTTGCGACGCTGCATGTGGGACTTCGTAGGAATCGTACGCAACAACGAACGTCTGCAACGTGCCCAAATACGCATAAAGTTATTGCAACAGGAAGTGCAGGACTATTATAAAAAGCACCGCGTTACTAATGACATGCTCGAATTGCGTAATCTGGTTTTAGTCTCCGGGCTTATAATTGAAAGCGCGATTAGTCGCAAGGAAAGCCGCGGACTACACTTTACTCTCGATTACCCAGAACTAAGTGCCGAGGCGCAGGACACGATACTCGAACCTGATCAGGAACTCTGAGTTTTACACCTGCTGTGGGCAATCAAATCGCAGATATTGACGCAGGCTTCGATTGCTCTCTTGACTTAATGAGTCATACCAAATCACCAGGGACACAGGTCTTTCTTTTACCGGCAGCAAGGTATTTGAGGTGAACCTTAAAACAATTAAAAATTCACTGTAGTAGCTCACTCCAGGTGGGTTCATGGCGATGTCATAAGACCCTTTCCGAACTATGCTGTGTTGCGCAGCCAGCACTATATGTCTAACACGACCAGAGTTTTTGTATCTGTTGCCGCGTGTGTTATGGAAAAAAGCAGACACAAAATCAACATGGCGGTAGTCAGCCCGACGAAGACAATAGTCGATAAAACCTGCAAGAGATAAAAGCCCTGGTAGCAATAGTAACGCTATAGACAAACCAGCGTTGAAGAGCAATGCCATCGTGCCAATATGCAGCAGTGAAACAATCACTAACTCAATTCGCGAAGGTTGCAGTTTTAGCAGCAGCATCGACTAGCCAACCATAGAATGATTTCATTTAAATGAATTCTAGTTAGTCTTTTTTTTGTGCGCCAGTATTAGCTGAATAATGGGTTTGAACTTTACATCAGAAGGCTCACACCGACCCATTAACCAGGTAAACAAGTCCTGATCCTCCTCTTCCAGAAAATCGCTGTATAACAATTGATCCTGGTAAGAAAGCTGCTCAAAAACGTCAGTAGCAAATGGCACCAGTAATAGATCGAGCTCCAGCATTCCGCGGCGGCTATGCCAGAAAATTTTCTGCTTGTTGAATTTCTGCATATAGTGCTTTGTGTTTATAGTTTACCGAAATTGAATTATGCTGAATTCCGCGCCTAGTTGCGACCACCAGTTCGCGCATGCAGTTATTAACTACACATGAGACACAATGAAATACTCAGCCATTAATTTGAATCACTACCAGTTCGTCCGAGTTTCTGGAAGTGATGCAATTTCATTTTTGCAAGGCCAGGTTAGCTGCAACATGGAACTTCTCTCGTCAGAACGCTCTCTGACAGGCGCAATATGCAGTTTAAAGGGCCGGGTAGTTGCCGACTTTAGAGCAGTAAAAACGGCTGATGGCTGCCTGCTGCAAACAGCCGCTGGCATGGCCCAGCCTATTATTGAAACCCTGTCCAAATATGCCATTTTTTCCAAAGTTGAGATTTCGATTGCCGATCAATCGCCAGGCGAAAACAGCGTCAGCGCCATTGGATTTATAGATTCACACTGTGCAGCACTACTAGAATCTACATTTGCGGATTGTCCTGTTGATGAGAACCAGTCAATACAACTGCTCGACATGACTCTCATCAAAATCGCCGGCACCAGCGGGCGCTTCGAGCTATGGATGCATAGCAATAAAGCACGCGAGACATTCCTTAGTAATACCGACCTGAAACTTGATGACTGTTTGGTGGCATGGAACGCAGAAGATATCTCTGCTGGAATTGTGCATGTAACTAAAAACCTAAGCGAAGAATATACGCCGCAGCTACTAAACTACGATATATCGGGCATTGTAGATTTTACCAAGGGCTGCTACACGGGGCAGGAAGTGGTTGCACGTATGTACTACCGGGGTAATGCCAAGAAGCGGTTGTTTCTTGTCAGCAGTAGCCACCCGGCCTCTGAGCATAGTGAAATCACTATAGACGGGGCCAGCGGCTCTAAAAATGGAACAATATTAGGATTCGGTAATTCAAAAAAGTTGGAGCAAACATCATATTTGCTGCTGGCGGTGTTGAATACTCAAGCCGTTGAAGATAAGGCGAGCTTTCAGCTGTCCGACCAGCAGGAATCAGTATTGGAAATTCAGCAATTACCCTATGCGATCCCAGCCGCAACCGACTAACTCGCTCGCTATTGCCTCCTTCCCTGTATTACTTAGACTGGAGGAGCACTAGCCTTCGTTTTTATTGCTGAAAGACTCCCACAAACTATCCATTTGAGTGAAATTCATATTTTCCATCATTTGAATCAGGTCGATACGCTGTTCAACCTCTTTTTCAGAAATATTCTCTGTCTGAAGGATTTTCTTGTTAATCCAGATCGCTTCACTTACCCCTATTAGGTACAGCAACGCACCCGGCTCATCGTTAACCATGCGTACATGTATAGAACGCACTTCATATTGGGTAATTTTATCCAGGCATTGTTCGCGGTCATTGATTCCAAGAGCAAATTCAATCGGAATTAATCCATCACGCATGGCGTTGGTGGATTCATCTCGCATTGCCTTAGCTGAATCAACGGTGAGTTTGTTTCGATAATCACTAAAATTGACAACATTACTCATGACACACTTCCTGGTTTTTCTATATTAAAAAGCGTTAATTTGGCGGCTTCTGCGTGAAGCCCGTTTGATGCCCTTTCCAAAGCGTCGAAGTGATTCTCAACCCAAGAATATGACGGCGTCAATAACTTGATTTAATTATCCGGAAATTAGTGATTTTTGTACTTTAAAGTTATTGATAACTAGAAATTAAAGCCTGATTCCATTATTGAACCCTCTACTTTTGGCGTAATACCAGAATTGAGTTTAGGAATATTTCCCCACTAACACCGTGATATGGGTAAATATTGGGAAACTATCCCAGCGCCTGAAGGTCAATAAAAGCAAGGGTTTCGGGGCAACTGTATTGAAATTGATAATTAGAGGAATGGGTGAAATCGTGGAATATGAACCTTACAGCACCTACCTAATGGGCGAGCGGCTAAGGGCCTGGTTGAGAATTTGCTAAGGAGCGACAAGCATGTATGAATATGTCTAAAAATACGTTTTCACGGGTAAATCCTAGCTATTAGAGGCTAGGAATTCATCATATCAGGCTGCTAAGTAGTCATTGAAAATAGTAGGAAAATGGCCCTCGCAGAGGACGAAAATGGGTATTGGTGTGAAGAAGTCATCTTGTAATTACTAAGTATCGAGACATAATTCAGAGAGCTTTGCGATATCTGCACCTTCAATTGCTTCAATCGCAGCCTCTATTTTTTCAATACCCCAATCCCACCAGCATATACAGTTAAGTGTGGCTATCTGTTCGTCAGAAAAGCGCATACGGATAATCTTGGCTGGGTTGCCAGCAACAATGGCGTAATCAGGAACTGAACCGCCCACAACCGCCCGTGGGCCTGGCAAGTGTCATGGTTCTTCCCTTGGCTGATTATCCTGAAAAGCTGGTCCAGCCAAGAGCAAAGCATGATCCCTTAGATCACCTGGCCAGTTTTTTATAAGCGTACAAAAACGGGCTTCTTCGCCGCGATACAGGGCACGAGCAGCATCTTCATAGTCAGGCTGCTCTCCTAACATGGCACGCATAAAATTATCTGTGGCCGCTTTTGCCTGCCGTGCGCGCTGGGTGCCGGTGTTCGTTTTTCTTGCCGCTTCAACCAGCTTGCGTAATGTTGCTGATGCCCCGCCGGATTGCTGGCCCAGCCAGTCCCAATGACGCGGCAATAAGGTAACCTCCTTCGAGACAACACCAAGCTTTGGTCGTCCGGGTTTTGCCTTTGCTTCAGGTGCGGCTTGCCTTTTTTCAGGCTTTACACGGGAAGTAATATCAGCGTCTGTACCACTTAGATCAAGATCAACAAAAGCTCCCGAGTGGTCATCGAAACACAGAAACGTGCTGTCATCCGTGTCTGCCGCAATTGCATCCCTAACAACAAGCGCAATATCCCATGGCAGACCAGAAGCCAATTTGGCCTCGTCTTGAAACGCGGTAATTGAATTATGTATTTTTTGTTCGTTATTCATGTGCGTTATTTTACCCGGGTAATATTATTTGTCAATATTACCCGGGTAAAAATATGATGACGAATGTGTTTTCTTTCTGGAGGCTTTAAAAGCTTTAGTTTGATCCTAGTGACCGCCTGTGGTGCTGTGCGTTTTTCGAAGCTAGAGGTTCTGCTTAACTCTCTGGGGTAGCACATATAAAAACCTGCTTACGCGGCTCCTCTTATTAGAAGGTATGGAGAGGATTGATGCGGTTTTTGGCTGAGCCAAAAGCCTTACCCCTGCGGGGCAGCCTATGGCTGTCTGCGGCGCTGCGCGCCTTTCGAACCTGGGAGGTTCTGCTTAACTCTCCGGGGTAGCACATATAAAAAAAACCGCGTGAGCGATTCCTCTTATTTGAAGGCATGTAAGGATTGATTCGGTTTTTGGCTGAGCCAAAAGCCTCACCCCTGCGGGGCAGCCTATGGCTGTCTGCGGCGCTGCGCGCCTTTCGAACCTGAGAGGTTCTGCTTAACTCTCCGGGGCACCACACACAAAAAACCCGCGTGAGCG
>NVVJ01000098.1 GCA_002402175.1 SAR86 cluster bacterium | reverse complement strand
GCATTTGTAGTTCTCGAGTGAATAAAGCGGCCATCTCATTAACACCAGCCTTGTTCAAGCTTCCGGAATTTATGTTGGTGATTCTTTCGAGTAAATCCAGCATATTTTCATTTTGATCATCTAACCATTGGGACAGTTCGATTTCATCGGCGGTTAAACTGGGTTCAATATTTTCGGCAGCAATTAAATTTGTGCCTGCGGTGATACCTGCCAGTGGTAGCAGCAATGATAAAGCGATGTGTTTTAGTTGCATGCGTCGAGTCCCGAAATGATTTTTTTGAAGGAGTGCAATTCTTTATTCCATTTTTCTAACTAACTTTTCGGCCGCCACGAAATTCCATGACTTCAGTATTGCCGCGAGCATCGGTATAGGTGCCTCGTCCATCCCGTTCGCCTCTCAGCCATGGGCCTACGTAGCGATCGCCATTAGAGAAGAAGTAAGTGCCTTGTCCATTTATCTGATCGTCACGAAAGCCACCAGTGAATCGATTRCCGTTGTTATAAAAGAAAGTACCCTGGCCATTCATTTCATCGTTCTGCCAYTGGCCTTCATAACGATCRCCATTTGCCCARRKTTTTGTGCCCTGACCATGYTGCYGRCCATCWCGCCAYTGACCYKYGTARYTATTGTTATTGGTCCATTTAAATGTRCCKCGRCCMTGGCGTYTRTTGTTAYTGAAYTGTCCCTCRTAGCGATTYCCATTTTYCCAACTGAAAGTTCCCTGAGATTGCTCTCCKGCGCGCCACTGTCCRTCGTAACGATCRCCATTGGTRAAGTAGTAAATYCCYTGCCCTTCRAAGCGATCATCGCGCCAAGCACCTTCATAGCGATCRCCRTTGAGAAARTAAAARGCRCCRCGRCCCGCTTTYTTGCCAYYTTGRTACTGGCCRATATARCGTTCRCCATTRGCMCGAATTAGAGTGCCCTGGCCRTTTTGYCTGCCGTTWCGAAACTGGCCRTCGTATCTRTCGCCATTGCYAWAAAAATAACTRCCGCGYCCATTTTTTTGATYRTTACTAAATTGCCCTTGATAACGATCGCCATTTCTTAAAGTTAGAGTGCCCTGACCWGCAAATGAGTTATTTAGGCATTGCCCCTCGTAGCGATCACCATCGGTCCATCGATAGATGCCAGAGCCGCTGGCACAACTTCCTCGCAGCCACCCATTTTCAGCGCCAACTGCTGAATTTACGACGCTCAATAAAAAGCTTAGAACCAGGGATGTAAGTAGGAATTTTCTCATGGCTTGAATCTTACAATAAAGTCATCTGCAGAAGGAGTGCTAGTTTAAATAGCTCATTGATTAATAAGACCATGATAACCTTATCAATCTTGCAGTCTATCGGCTTTTGTCGCAACTTGGCGCTGCGACCTATCTAATTCAGGCGCTGCGGCTACCCTAATTTAATAGTTACTGCCTTTAATCTTAACTACAAAGAATAAAGGCAGTGTATTTGAGGGGTAGTCAGATTGAACGAGTAGCGATTGCAGGCTCGATTCTTGCGGCGCCAGCTGAAGGACCAAGCACCGAAATTTGGCCCACCAATATCAATGCGATCATACCCAATGGTGTGTAATACCAGGCCATGGTTGGCATATTAAAATTGGTGGTTAACAATATGCTAAATGCAATGGTTAGCACTGCACCGAGGGTCACGCCGATGCCGGTGATAAAGAAATTCTCGATCATAAAATGGCGAAGAATCTGGAACTGAGTGGCACCCAATGCTCGCCTTGTGCCAATTTGCTTGCGACGACGATTAATACCAAATACCGCGAGACCAACGATGCCCGCACAGGTGATAAATACCAGGGTGATAATCAACACCCAGAGTATGTTGCTCATGGCGGAATCAATGCGGTAGGCATCTATTCGTGTTTGTTCCAAGGACTCAAGTCCGCGAATAATGCGGTTACTATTGCTGGCGACAAGTAGCTCTTCGGCTGCAACCATAAGCCTGTCACGTTCGCCCGGCTCGGTTCGTATCAGGTAGATGCTCGCACCATCGGAAACATTCTCGGGTACCATCATTGATTGCTCAACGTTGCTATTACCCATCCATGGCGCTTGCAATTGACTCACCACGCCAACTATTTGCTGTGGTCTGTTAGCACCCTGATAGATTGTTCTGCCCAGTATTTCGCCAGGTTCTTCATCTGGATAAAGAACTTTTGCAAAAGCGAGTGAGATAACAGTCTTGCTTGCTGCCGTAGCGCTGTTTCTTTCTCGAATGAGAATATCACTGGCTGTGAAGTTCTCACCGGCAATTAATTCCAGCCCCATGGTATCAATTGCTTGTTCGTCAACACGGTATATAGCAGCAAAGCTTTGTGGCTGAGATTCGTCGTCGGTAGTTCGGACCGCCGTGCCAGATCCGCTGCCACTGACAGGTATAGCATTGGTCACAGTAGCATTAACGATTCCCGGGGTTTGCCGTAGCAAAGCCAGATCATCGCTAATGCTTATTTCTTCATTGAAACCATCACCAAAGCCAATACTTGACAGGTAAAACAGATTTGCTTCATCCAAACCACTTGGTCTGGCCATCAGGCGTGAGCGTTCGTTGATAATAAAGACAGCATTAATAATCACCGTCATGGTGAATGCAATTTGCAGCGCTACGAGCACCACGCCCAGTTTGTTTCTTAGCATCGCTCGAAGTATTGGTCCGATTTCCATTTTTATCTATCCTCGATCAAATATTTTGTGTTTTACGCTGATCCAAAATTCATCATTTGTTGCTTGTAATCAACTACTGGGTCTTTAAGTGAACCGCTGGGTTAATATTGCAGGCTCTCCATATTGGATATAAGCCGGCAATAATTGTTGACCCAATCGCCAGGGCAATAGTTAGCAAAGCCACGGTCATATCGAGTTGAATCCAGTCGACAACCATTAAATTTTCGCCTAGTAATATTTTGACTCCTTCAAGGCCAAGGCTGGATAACCCTAAGCCAATCACACCGCCGAGAAAGCCGATAAACCCAGCCTCGATGACATGTTGAGTAAACAACGAGCCTTTGCTGGCGCCCAGGGCCTGGCGTACACCAATTTCCGAAGACTTGCCAAGAAATTTGGAGAGCAGTAAGCCAATGGTATTTAACAAACATACGGCAAGTAGCATAGTGGCCAATGCCGAGAGAATTTGAGTTTCATCGGGCAGCACCTCTTGCTCGATCATCCATTCTTCTACATCGTATAAGTGATTATTCAAGTCTTTTTCAAAACGTCCCAATGCTTTCTGTTCGGCTGTGTAGCTGTTTATAAAATCAAGATACTCAGCTTCTTCATTGGGGCTTCGAAGTTCAACCCAATATTGAATCCAAACGCAGTCAGAATTTAGGAAAGCCTGCAGGCCGGTTCCACTTGGTGCAGAGAAACAGTTTGTGTTTCCAGACCTGGGTAATTCAAGGCCTATAATTAAGCTCCAGGGTAAATATATTTCTTCACTGGCGCCGAAAGTATTGTTATTCACATCATAGAATTTTGGTATTGGTTCCCAGGTGTCCAGAACACCAACTACTTGAAAATTAGTACCTTCCAATCGTAGGACTTCACCAACTGAATCCTGACCACCAAATAGTCTCTCGTTCATTTCGCCAGACAGTACAACCACTTGTTGTTGTTCAGTGTCAGCGTTGCTGTCCCAGGCACTGCCATATAAAAATGGAACATTGAACATAGAAAAGAAATCTGCGGTAGCACCACGTCCATTGACAGCGAACGGTCTAAGTTCAGCATTGTCTGGCTCTAGGATGCCGCTGAATCTTGAAGTACTGGTTTGTCGGTATGCTCTGCCGTCGTCAAATAATGCAGTGGCATCAAGGTAAGTTAGTTGTACAGGAGGGTCTCGTTGTTGATTAGGGTTACCCAGGTCCATCTGCACTACAAATAGCTGCTCGCTTTTCTGCGGAATAGGGTTTCCCCCCATAACATAGTTGAGTGTAAAGATGACCATATAAGAGCTGATGCCAATAGCAACGGCAAGCACCATCAAAGAACTAAGCACTGGGTTTCTTCGGTAACTTAATGCGCTAAGTCGAAGGTAGTAAAAAAACATGATGTATCTCCTGCGCCAATGGCGTTAAGCAGTTGCAGCAGCGGATCCGCGAGCATCGTTTTGCGAAACTGAATTGCTTATGCGCCCGTCAAGAATGTGAATATTACGTTTGGACTTATTTGCCATCTCCTGATCGTGAGTCACCATGATGATAGTGGTGCCAGCCTCATTAATTTCATGTAAAAGGTCCATCACTCCCTGTGCAGTATTTGAGTCAAGGTTGCCAGTCGGCTCGTCAGCAAGCAGGAAGAGGGGGTCGCCCACCAATGCGCGCGCAATTGCTACTCGCTGCTGTTGTCCGCCAGATAATTGCGAGGGGATATGTTTTTTTCTTGCCAGCAAACCTACAGAGTCCAGTGCTTTTTCGATCCGATCTTTTCGTTCACTACTTTTCATCCCGCGATATCGCAGCGGCACGTCAATATTGTCGAACAGGTTTAAATCTGGCATGAGATTGAAGCTTTGAAATATGAAGCCTATTTTCTGATTGCGAATTTTCGCTCGCGCACTATCACGTAGCTGGGATACATCGACGTTGTCCAGCAAATATTGACCAGAAGAAGCTGTCTCAAGCAGGCCGGCAATATTGAGAAATGTTGTTTTTCCACAACCTGACGGGCCGGTAATAGTGACGAATTCACCTTGGTCAACGCTAAGCGAAAAATCATCTAAAGCGCAGGTTTCAACCAGTTCAGTGCGAAACACCTTTCGAATATTGGTCATACGTAACATGTTATAGCCTCGTTAGTTATTAATGAGTACGGCGTCCGCACTGTTGAATAGTTCGGTACTTGAAATTACGATAGTTTCTCCAGCAGACAGGCCGCTGAGAATTTCGATGCGACTAAGACTTGTGGCACCTACACTGATAGGCTGACGACGAGCAATACCATCATCAACAACATAGGCAAACCGCCCGTTACCGCTGTCAAAAAACTGGCCCCGTTGCACCATTAGTACATCAAATTTTTCTTCGAGAAGAATTCTGGTGGTTAATCTCTGGTTCTGCCTGAGCCCTTCTGGAACTTTTCCGTTGAAGCGCACTCTGCCAGTAACCTGATTGTTTATAATTTCAGGCGACACGGCGGTTAGTGTGGCTTCGTAAGTATTAGACCCGGCACGTATTTGGGCTTGCATACCAATCGCCAGGTCATCCGCATAGCTTTCCGATACTTGTATTTCAACTTCAAAAGCTGACAGGTCTACCACCGAGAGCACTGGCTGATTTTTAGCAACATTTGTTTTCTGGCCTACGGACAGATTTCCTACAATGCCGTTAACGGGAGAGTTAATAACCAGTTCCTGAACTTGCCGCCTGAGATCAGCAACCCTAAGCTCCTGCTGCTCCACACTAAGTAATTGTGTTTGTATCTCGAATTCCAGTCGTTCACTGTCGAGCGCTGTATCTAGCAATGAGTGTTTATGTAAAAGCTCTGCTGTTAGTAAATCGTCCTGCGCTTTTTCATAATCAACCTCCGTCATGGCTCCTTGCTCAAATGCTTGTGCGGCTCTGGACATTTCTCTTTGCGCTGCCCTTAGTGCAATGGCGGCTGAATCTTCGGCTTTCTGATTCTGTAGTTTTTGCTGTCGAGTGGTAATGCCTTGCCTTTGCAGTTCAACATTCAGCGAAGAAAGTTGAGCTTGTTCTTGCAGTAATTGATTCTGTATTTCTGGGCTGTCAATACTGGCCAGGGCTTGCCCGGTTGTAACCGTATCTCCTGACTCAACTTCAAAAGTGATTGTTCCTGATTGAGTTGCATATAAAGTGGGGCTCACTGCGGCGATCACTTTGCCCTGCACGGATATGTCTCGCACAAAGTCACCAAGTGACACTTCGGCAAACCGTAGCCGCTCTGCGGATACTGACATCTGTGCCTGACTCCATCGATTTACGGTAGGGGCGGCAAGCCATGCCACTATTGCCACGGTCACCAGAAGTGCAGCCGCCACTAAAATACGCTTCTTATTAGATTTAGGTTCCAGCACTACGTCCTGGGAGGATGTATCAGAAATTTTCACTGCGCAGGTGTTCCTTTTTAATTATTAGT
>NVVJ01000024.1 GCA_002402175.1 SAR86 cluster bacterium | reverse complement strand
AGGAACTGTGCTTCGCCAAGTACTACCCAGCCCGAACTCATTCGGCAGATTTTTCTAGGCAAGGTTCCGGCTCGGCAATCTCGTACATATTGGTGTATTAGAGTAGGCATTTATTGAGCCTACAAGCCCAATAATCTTTTGTCTACAGGGACTGGTTTATTGCCCGCTATGGAAACCACCGTATCCATACTCTTAAAAGTAGCAGGTTCTCTTGCGGCAGCGGACATCAAGGTTGCAGAGTTAGGTTGATAGTCTACTTCGGTTGTGATTCCACGCCCGGTTTCCCGAGACTTAATAATCACATCGCCAATATAGTTTATTGTGTTGGCAACAATGACGATTGTTCCGCTGCTTTTATTAACACGAATTCTTGATGCGCTTTCGTTGCCATTTATTGTAGGGTAGATGCCGCTCAGGTAATACTCCCCTGCTGGAAGCTCTTGCATTAAGTAATGCGTAGTACCAAGCCTGCTTATTCTGAGTAAATTTCGAAACCATATTTCTTCATCAGTTTCTAAATTGGTGAATACCAAATCCCTTGCTGATATTGCGCCATCTGAAATTACATTCAATAACATGAAGCTATTATTTTTAGATGTGACAGGCTCATTGCTATCGGCGGCAAAAATTGATGAAAACGTAAGTGTGGCGCAGAACAATAATAGAATTAACTTTCTTGTCATACTGAAATACCTATAACGGATCTTCTTAGTGAATTTTTTAAAAAGCTAAACATCTCTGTAAAAATGAAGCAGCCTTTCTCTTACTATATATTTATTGAAATCTCATCAATTACGGATTAGTAGAAACATTTTTCTGCAGATTACCAACCTCCGCCTCCACCGCCGCCTCCACCCCCGCCAGAAAATCCTCCGCCACCTGCACCAGAAGTGCTTCCCGGGGGGGTAGAGGCAGTGGAGATGGCAGTATTCATGCTGCTGCTTACATCTTTGGTAAAATCACTTAATTGGGTGCTATTGAAATGTCCGTAGTACCAGACTGGGTGATAGCTGACACCATTGCGAGCCTCTATTGAGGCAAACACCGCTGTAAATTGCTCTGCCCAGGCCTGTTCAACACCAAGGGCTACCGCAAACGGGAGATAGCTTTCAAACAATTCTGGGGTTTTATCCGGTGGGTTTCGCAAATTCAGATCGTCTTGTTCAGCCACCTCAAGGTAAAGCTTAAAGCCGTCCAGTTTGTCCATAAGCAAGCGTCCCTTTCTTGAGGGCGCTTTCATAAGATAGATAAAAATTAAGTGAAGCAGAACATTCACAATGTACAGAAAAGCAGCTATAGGTACGAAGGAATTGCTTAAGGCAACAATAACTATTGTTGCAACTGAGCCGGCAGCTGAGGGAAGTAGCAGCCAGGTGTTTCTTGCAAAGTAGATATTCAGATAATCTCGCCTTAAGGCTTTCTTATGCATGGAGCTAGCTTTTGAAATAATACTGCTATTTTTATTATCCAATTCCAGTTCATCGCTATCTATAAATAAGTAACTCAATAAGGCTTTTTCGCCGGCAGCAAGTGGTGCCTCATTAAGTTCAGCTCTATTAAGTGTGTAGTCTCCGTCTGCCATAGTAATTTTAAGATGGCCATTCACCGCAAGATTGATAATGGCAGCAGTCAAAGTTTTTTTGTCATAAGACATTCTGGATATATATCGAGTTGATGCCGGTGAATATCCTTTTGGTGGGGCGTAGTGCGGAAAAATAATGCCAGCAGTCGGGTCTATGCCAACTCGAAGCCAGGTTTTATACAAATAAGCAGTTGCACAAATTAATGTAAGAAGGGCCAGCAGTACACCCAGATTGTCAGACAAAAGATAGATACTTTGCTGTAATGCGCCGGGCTCCGAAACGATGCCCTTGGGCCAGGTCATAACAAGTGTCAGGCCAGCTTGAGGGCCTAGCACTACTGTGCTTTCGACGGACGCGCCGCCATCTGTCACTAAGGCTTCAAAGGAGCGCCGGCGACTTGACTGAAGCCCAGTATAGGCTTCCATAGTTATTTGATCTGCTGGTACGCTAGCTGGCAAATGTACCGTGGCACTGGCATTTAGTATGGAAAATGCCCAACCGTTGCCAGTCACATTCCAGTAAAGTTCATCATGATCTTCGAAGAAACCTAATTGACGATTGGTTCGATAGCGGATTTCATAGGTATATTCTTCCGGTGCCAGCACAGTATTAGCATCGCCTATATAAACTCTAACGCCATTGCCTTGGCGTTGCTGACGCCAGGGTTCTTTCGAGCCATCACGAAATACATCAAGCACATCGAAGTCCACAACATAGGCATTGCCATATTGGTCGTTGTAACGGGTAGGAAAATCGCGAAAGATACCACGGCGAATATTAATGCCTTCTGCTTGAACTACAATCGTTTCGGTGACGGTCATGCTTGCGTCAATATTGATATCAATGTCGCTGTGAAAAGAAATTATTCTCTCTTGGGCATTAATCACGCCTGAGTTAAGGCTCATCAATGAAACAATGAGTAGGGTAAAGAAATATCTGGAGTAGTATTTCATTTAGTTAGCTTATATATCTTGTGGGTTTATCGAAGGTGCTTCTCTAATATTTTCGTTTTCAACCTCGAAAAATTCGGCGATCTGAAATTTGAATACTCTAGCAAGTAAAAAATGTGGAAAGGACTGAACGTGAGTATTAAAAATTCGAACAGCTCCGTTATAAAAACGGCGTGCATACTGAATATGATTTTCTATGTCGGTGAGTTCGGTGTGTAATTGGCGAAAATTTTCATCGGCCTTTAAGTCGGGATAATTTTCTGCAAGAATTGTTAGCCGCCCGATAGCTGATACGATTTCTTTTTCCAGTGATGCTTTTTCCGGTAGATGAGATGCGGCTTCACTGCGGGTTCGTAATTCGGTAACGGCTATCATGGTAGCCTTCTCGAAATCAGCATAGGCTTTTACCGTAGTTATCAACTGTGGCACCAGATTGTGACGACGCTTTAACTGAACGTCAATATCACTCCATGCCGCCAGCACCTGATTACGATCTCGAACCAACTGATTGTAAATCCAGATAACGGCAGCAAAAAATACGAGGGCTACAATAAGAAATTCAAGCATGTTCGCAGTATAGGCGCTTGAGATAGAAATATAAAATAGAAGAGGTGTCCGTACTAGAGTTTAAATGTTATTCCGCAGTCTTATACCAAAACCCCTGCCTGGAAGGTGTGGCTGAATTAATTGAAGCCTTCTTAAATGGCGCGTAACAGCAACAGGACAGAGCTGCTCAAGATAAAAAGATAAAGGGGTCAGAGTAAAAATCCTTGAGCTATTATTGAATACGAAACACTGTGCAGAGAATTTTTACTCTGACCCCTTCAGCCCTAAGACATCTCCAGCAATTCAACCCAGTTGCCATCGGGGTCTTCAATTATGGCTATAACTATTCCTTCTCTTACAACTTTTTCTGCAATAACAATTTTGGCTCCCGCATCGGCGGCTTTTTGTACAGACGCCTTAAGGTTGCCAACGGTAATAGTCCAATATCGATAACCGGCAGCTCCGCGAATACCGCCGGGAGCCGCATCGGCAAGAGCCGGTGGGTCTAGTTCGATAACCTTGATTACACTGTCGCCTACTTTAAAGCGATTCATAACCCCACCGCCGGGCATGGTAATAGAGGCCTCGAGCTCAAGGCCCAGGGTTTCTCCGTAAAAAGTCATCATGGCATCAATATTTTTGGCAATAATGCCAATATCAATTGCTGCTTTCTTTATTTCAACAGACATCTTGAATTCCTTTTATTATTTGGCTGCGCCTAACATGGACTTGGTTTCTAAATACTCTTCAAAACCCTCAATGCCCCATTCGCGGCCGTTACCAGATTTTTTGTATCCACCAAATGGTGCGGAAAAATCGGGGCCAGCGCCATTTATATGTACCATGCCGGTTCGAATTTGGCGTGCGATTTGTTCGGCGTGAGACTGCTCGCCGGAGACATAACCTGAAAGACCATACTCAGTATCGTTGGCAATACGCACAGCGTCGGCATCATCTTCATAGGGAAGAATAGCGAGAACCGGGCCGAAAATTTCTTCTCTGGCGATAGTCATTTCGTTATTCACATTGCCAAACACCGTTGGCCGAATGAAATAACCTTTGTCCATTCCCTCTGGTCGGCCAGGGCCACCTGCGACCAGTTCAGCACCTTCTTCGATACCTTTCTCGATAAGAGCTGTGATCTTGTTAAACTGTAATTCACTTACTACCGGCCCTAAGCGAGTGTTCTCATCGGCGGGATCACCAACGGTGGCTTTTGCGGCAGCTGCTTTAGCAATTTCCATAGCCTCTTCCATGCGTGCTTTAGGTACCAGCATGCGAGTAGGTGCATTACAGGACTGGCCGCTATTACCAAAGCAACCAATCACACCACCACTAACGGCTCTTGCGAAGTCCGCTACGTCATCCAGAATAATGTTGGCTGATTTGCCGCCTAGTTCCTGTGTGACACGTTTGATTCCATCAGCCGCTGCTTTGGCAACTTCACGCCCGGCGCGGGTTGAGCCGGTGAAAGAAACCACATCGATTTCCGGGTGCGATGAAATTGCAGCACCCACTACCGGGCCATCACCATTTACCAGATTGAATACACCAGCAGGGAGTCCAGAGTCAGCGATAATTTCGGCAAGAATATAACCACTAATTGGTGCAATTTCGCTGGGCTTTAAAACGATGGTGCAACCAGCCGCTAAAGCAGGAGCAACCTTGCAGGCAATCTGATTTAGAGGCCAGTTCCAGGGAGTAATAAAACCACATACACCGGCGGCTTCTTTAACGATTTTAGTAGTGCCGCGGGTTTCTTCGAATTCATAGTTTTCCAGAATGCCGAGAATATTGGCAAAATGGCCTATACCGCTGCCTAATTGTGCGGTTTTGGAAAGCCCCATAGGTGCGCCCATTTCATTGGATATGGCTATGGCCATTTCCTCGCCACGTGCTTTGAGGCCTTCGATTATTTTACCAATGACGGCTTTGCGTTCGTCTACGCTAGACTGTGACCAGGCGGGGAAGGCCGCTCTTGCTGCCTTGGCAGCGGCGTCCACGTCCTCAGCGCTGCCCATGCTAATAGTTGCAAAGGCTTCTTCAGTGGCGGGGTTGATTACGTCCAGCGTAGATGTTTTCGCTGGCTCGACCCATTCACCGTTTATATAAAATTTATTGTAGGCCGTAGTCATTTTCTTACTCCTGTTGATTCGATTACACTGTGTCTGGCAATAGCCGTTTATATGCTTACTTATTAATAGTGGCTGGCTAGTATACCCGATTTTATCCATCTCAAAAGAGCCATTCTATTCACCGAATATGATGCCAAGAAGAAACTGATGTTTAGTGCAATTAAACGAGCTATAGGCGAGCGCCTGGCGACATTTCTCAGCAAGGACTTACCGGGCTATCAACGGCTTGATACGGTTTCAATTCAGGATGTGGCGGCTGTTCTGCAAAGAGGTGACATCGTATTGGTTGAAGGCAACACACGAATTAGCACGGCTATTAAATACCTTACTCAGTCATCCTGGTCTCATGCCTGTCTGTACGTTGGAAATACCAACGATAATTGCGATACCTTAAATCTGATTGAAGCAAACCTGAAGAATGGCGTGCATAAAGTAGCCTTAAGTCGCTATGCTAGTTTAAACCTGCGAATTTGTCGTCCAGTGAGCCTTAGTCATGAAGATACCGAGAAGCTAATTGAGTTTGCCCAGTCCAAGTTAGGTCACCAATACGACATGAAGAATATTTTTGACTTGATTCGCTATATGATTCAAAAACCCGCCGTTCCTAACCGTTATCGTCGCTCAATGTTGAGCCTAGGCAGTGGAGAACCAACGCGAGCTATCTGCTCAACTCTAATTGCCGAATCATTTCAGTCGATTAATTATCCGATATTACCAACGAAGGGAAATGATTGCGGTGCTTATGGTGAGGTGCCGCAATACTATAAGAGTCACTTCACACACTTTACTCCCAGAGATTTTGATTTGTCTCCTTATTTTAAAATAATCAAGCCGACAATCGAAAAAGGCTTCGACTACCAGCAGTTGAACTGGCAACAGCCTGAAAACCCTGATTTAGAACAGTAGAGTTTAGAAGAGCTGAGTCTAGAAAAATAAGATAGGCATATTCTTAGCCTGTAATAAATTCAGCTAAATCGTTCCCATTAATAGCGCTACAGCGGTTTCGTATTGGGGGTCGCTTCGAGTGCTCTGCTCGAATGGATAACTAACGAATTCTTCTGGGTTCACGCCGACACCTTCAAAAACTGTATCGTCTACCAATACATTGTCCGCTGGCAGATACTTGAGCTGCATGCCTTCACTGTGTTCCTCAAGTTCGTATTCTCCTATTTTTCCAAGTGTAGGTTCTCCGACAATAATTACGCGATCAAGTTTGCTCAGTTGGTAAGCTAATAACTCAAGACCGCCTCGCGTTTCAGAATTTATCAGCAGGGCAATCGGTTTCTGATAGTTGTTGGTGGCTCTAACCCCTGAGGGCATTAACTCGGCATGTGCGTTTGCCGAACCTGTTGCCCCGAAATAGCTTCGCTGGCTTGCAAATATCAGATCCAGAAGGCTTGCACTTAAATAACCAAATGAATTTCTCAAATCCAGAATAAGACCATCACTGTTGCTTAGTTGCCGAATAATATTTCGAATATTAATCTGGTCGCTGGTAGACCTGGATAAGCCCCATAGGTGTACATAGCCAACTACTTTGTTGCCGGTAGGGAATTGCTGAATACTGTTAAGGGTTGCAGTGCGATAACTGTCGAATAGATTTTCATAAACAGGGGTGAGTTTTAGTGCTCTAGTATTTCCGTTACGGCTGACTTCTACTTCAACCTCAGCGTTGAGGGCGGAAAATTGAGCACCTTCTCCTTCACGATCAGCTGGTTGATTAAACGAAAAAACAGGATGAAACGGCGCGCCATTCACTGTCAGTATATGGTCGCCTCGCTCTATTCCGGCGAGCTGTGCAGGGTAATCTTCCAGTGACGCGGTCACCAGATAGCCCTCGTCGGCAGCTTGCACCTGAATCCCGATGTGGTTCAGCATGATTCGCTGCTTTGCTGATTTGGCCTGAAATGCCTGTATTAAATAGTAGTCCAGCTGGCTCTCATCAAGAACTAAGTTGGCATCAAGAACCAAATTGGCATCAAGAATCAAATTTGAATCTGATTGCGCGAATCCATTTGGCATTAATCCGCACAGCAATATTGCAATTATAAAGCGAGGCATGGTTTGTTCTCTTTTAATCTCTTGCGCATTATTCTTTCGTTCTAGCTATTCCACAACTGCCAAGGCTCTTATAGCGGCGGGACGTTTATAATGTCGGTTCCGTAGTTCGGCATATTTTTCTGGCACGTCAAATTCAAAGCGAATAGCCCAGTTAAACGTATGAGCTAAAAGAAGATCAACCATGCTGAATTTATTACCGATGGCGAATTCTTCATCGCCAAGTAAATGATCAAGAGCGTTGACTGCCTTTGCAAATTCAAATTTTGCAGTGTCCATCATCTGTGGTATTCGATGCTCTTCAGGTAACGCAAATGCATGCTTACCTTTACTCCACAGTGGCTGCTCAAGCTCCGCAAGAATAAAGAAAATCAACTCATCATAATCGGCATAGCCTATCGTGCTAATTTTAGGTATTAGCCCTGAATCAGGTGCTAATCTGGCAATGTAGTTTACGATGGCAAAGCATTCAGTTAACACCAGGTCACCATCGACCAGAGTGGGAACTTTGCCCTGAACATTTAAAGCCAGGTAGTCAGGGTTCTTTGCGCTATTGGCCACTTCGGCATCAGTGCGTAGTGCGATTGCAATGTACTCATAATCAAGCCCGCATTCTTCAAGCGCCCACAAAGGGCGAAAAGAGCGCGATTGTCCAAACCCGTAAAGTTTCATCTAAAATTTATCCTCTTGCAAAAATAAATGGTGTTGCTGTAACAGCAACACCATTTTTATTATCTATCTTTGTGAGCTCGGTATTTAGTCGAGATCTAATCGAAATCTAATCGAGGTCTAATCTATAGCAAAGCAGTAGAAATACCCTGCACCACCAGTGGCTACCAGATTTTCCTGGCCGCATCCAGCAGAGCCATGGGCGCTGTTAAATGAATTTGGATTCTGCCCACCGCCAGTTCGATCAAAGTGTCCTACCTGGGCTGTGCCTTCGCCATTACTAGTCCAGTTGTTGCAGGTGTGATTGCTTCCATCATCAATAAGGCGACCGCTTAAAGAAGAGCCAGTCAATATATCATGCTGATTTGGTGAGTCACCACGACCGTTAACTGTATCGCCATTTTCTGTCAGTGAATTTTCTTTACCTAGCTGCATGTACTCGCTATGTAGGTTGTTTATGGTTGTAGCCACTTCAACACCCTTGGCGTTATACCAGGGTCCAAAACCAATACGCTCTCTGGCGTTAACTCTGTCAGAGCTGCTGGTACCATGTGCGCTTAAATAGGCATGCCAGGTTTTACCCCGAGAGCCAGCAGCTTGAGCCAGTGTTGAACAAATGGCATCAGCACCTGCAAGCCCGCCAAGGTTTGCGCCATCACCAGAGCCTGCGCTGGTAATGAAGAAGCTCATTTCGTTTTCCTGGGAGTTAATTGTTGTAAAAGTAGCTGCCGCGGTTAGCAGTGCAGCTGTTGTTAATAGTAATTTTGCCTTCATCGATTTGCTCCTCGATTTTTATAGTGCCGATTTTAGAACGTTAATTTTATTTACTAATTATCCAATTTAAACCTAGTGCGCCTGGGACTGCTCTTGCATAGCGCCCGGAAGTGCCATAGCGGTCAGTGTGCTACCAGTTTGTAAAATCACATACTGATGACCTTCATGTACCCAGGTGCTCATGCCGTAGCGACTGGCTGCAGGTACTTCTACACGACCAACTTCTTCTCCCGTTGCCTTGTCTATTGCAAACATATGAGGCGTACCATCGCCGGTAACATCCGAATAGATAAGCATGGTTGACGTAGCCACCATGGGAACTGCATTACCAGTACCAGTATTGCCGATATCCACACCGTTAAGCTCAGGTAGGTTTGCAATTCTGTCAGGTGTTTCACCCGTTGGAATCATCCAAAGGTGCTCGCCGGTGTTCATATCGATTGCAGTAATACGGCTATAAGGTGGTTTCCACAAAGGAATTCCAAGTGGATGCCGTGGAGTTGGTCCACCCCGGCCAGCCGCATATTGAGACAACGTGACTCCAGTAGGCGCATCATAGTAAGTATCCGCCTCTTCGCCAGTAACCAGTGGTCTGGCGCTACAGCCAGAACGAGAAGTTACATACAGAATTCCACTTGTTGGATCAGCCACAGAAGGGTGGGTAATGTTTACCGCACCAGATGGACAGATCATTGCAGAGACTTTGCCCAGAGGGTTGTCTCTGTGCAGTGGTGGATTAAATAGCGGTCCAAGTTGAAAGTCGGCTACCGCTGCGATTGCCTGTGCTCTAATCTCTGGCGTGAAGTCAACCAGCGTATCGACACTAAGCCCCTGCATATCAAAAGGAGCAGGCTTGGTTGGAATAGGTTGTGTAGTGGCCAGTTTTTCGCCAGGCACTATAGAAGCCGGAAAAGAAATTTCTTCGATAGGCCAGATTGGCTCGCCGGTTTCCCGATTAAAGGTATATACCAAGCCCTGTTTTGTAGGCTGAGCAACTATTGGTGTAAGGCCCTGATCAGTCATCACATCTAAAAGGATTGGCGCGGTAGGTATATCGAAGTTCCAGATATCGTGATGCACTATCTGAAAGTGCCAGGCTCTCTCGCCAGTTTTAGCATCAAGTGCTATTAAGCTGGTGCCATAAAGATTATCACCAGGGTGGTGACCACCGTAGTAGTCGATAGTCACACCATTGGTTGGAATATAAACCAGGCCTAGCTCAAGGTCGGCAGAGATAGGTGCCCAGGAAGATACATCGCCGGTATATTGCCAGGCGTCATTTTCCCAGGTTTCATGTCCGTATTCACCAGGCTGAGGAATCACATTGAATTTCCACAGAAACTCGCCAGTTTTGGCATCATAGCCAAGCATGTCACCGGCTACGTTTTCGATTCGCGACTGGTTATAACCCTGCTCAGCGGAGTTACCCACTATCACAACGCCGTTCACCACAATGGGTGGGGATGAAGAGGTGATATAGCCGCGCTCTAAAGGAATTCCTTTATAAGGATCGTAGGGATGACCCAAATCGGCAATCAAATCTACAACGCCAGTGTCGGGAAACCCATCAATAGGAACAGGTTTACCGAAACCTACCAGTGGAGCACCTGTTTCGGCATCTAATGCCGTAAGGAAAAAACCCGGTGAAATAATGTAAATAACACCTTTGCCATCAACTTCGCCGTAGCCTACGCCTTTGCCGTAATCGGCACGCATGGAATAGGTATAGCGCTCGGTGGTGGGTTCACGATAAGACCAGATGGTCTCGCCGGTTTTGGGATCGATTGCTATTACGTGACGTCGCGAACCGGCAACAGTATAAAGACGTCCGTTTATATAACTTGGTGTAGAGCGACCACTCTGCGCCTGAAAGCTGGAGCCATCCCATTGCCAGGCAACTTCAAGCTCATTGAAATTCTCGACGGTTATCTGGTCGGCTGGTGAGTACCGTGTATGGGCAAAGTCATTTCCCAATGTAGTCCACTCAACCGTATCCTGAGCCGATGCTCCGGAGGCAACTAACGCCAAAAATAGCGCGCAGCTACTAAACAACGCTTTTGGTGCCGAGCAGTGATGAAGCAGGGGATTAATACACTGACGAATTTTTATCATTGTTGGTACCTTAATTTAGAGGTCACAGTTTTTGAGGTCACAGGGTTTTAATTAAATGGACTGGTCTATGAGTTTTAGTGTTCTAAAAAACTGATTCCGAGAGTAACGCAGCTACTGCTTATTGTCATGTAACAATGAGTGGCGTGAAAGGACGCGGCTGATCGACAGTAGATTTGATAGAAAGATGAACAGCGAGATGGATGGCGAGATAGATAGTGAGATAACTAGCGAGATAGAACGATTGCTTAACAGATAGTTGCTGTGACGCTGCATGTACACCCAGATCGGCAGATCAGAGTAAACGCTTGCCCCAGGTAGCACTGTGGGAAACTCTGCTACCAGGGACTATGAATTCTTTTCGAAGTGAACAGCTTTTACAAGCCGCTTACCACTGATACTGCAATCGACCAAAGAAATTGCGACCTGGTCCAAACATACGGCTACCAACTGGAACTACGCTGCCTATTACTCTATTGAA
The DNA here is from genome assembly GCA_002402175.1 of SAR86 cluster bacterium. GTDB lineage: Bacteria > Pseudomonadota > Gammaproteobacteria > Pseudomonadales > Pseudohongiellaceae > UBA9145. The sequence goes on along the minus strand of NVVJ01000024.1, from coordinate 35,874 downwards.
CCCAGTTAGGTGGTCAATATAGTCCACATCAAACAAGTTTTCCGCACCGGTAGATATTGTCAGCTTGTCGTTAATAACCCAGCTTAGGAATACATTAGTCAAATTGTAGCTATCAGTTTTCACAAATGAGTTATTGCCATTGGTTGGATCGAAAGTATTTGTGCGTGACAGATCATCCTGCTCTGACATAAACACTTGCTCGATTTTAGCGCTGAACGAGTTGGTTTCATAAAACAGGGAGATTCTCGCATTGGTAGGAGATATACGATAAAGGCTGTCGCTAATGTCATCACGATCGGCGTTTATCATGGATGCAATTCCTTCAAGGCGCCAGTTGTCATTGATTTTTGTGCCAATGGTTAAATCGACGCCGTTGAATTTGGCATCAGTATTGGCAAAGGTAAGAGGAGTGGGGTCACCGTTGGCATTGGCGCTTACGCCAATAACCGCCATATTCGTTGTCGGTACACCCTGAATATAGTCATCGACAAAACGTCGAAAGAAACGAGGTGAGAAATAGAAGTCACCAAAGTCCCAGTCAAAACCTAGCTCAATTTGTCGAGATTCTTCAGGTTTAAGGTTTGGATTTCCGACATAATTGTTTCCATCACCGAGCCCGGCATTGGCCTCTAATGGAATCCACAGATAGCGCTCCTGATAAAGAGGAGAGCGGGTTTTTTGCGCAAAGCCTAATTCGATAACCAAATTATCAGTAGCCTGATAGCGAGCCTTTGTTACCCAATCGAGATTGCTGTCACTCTGGCTGCGATCACTGGCGTTAAATCCCTGGCGCAACATCCATACGGCGCGCGGCGGGGTGCCCATAGGCCACATGGTCGGGTTCATGTCTACCAGTCGAGCAGGAAAGGCATCTACAGTGCCAGTACTCATGTCTACTTTTTCTGATCTGAATCCTGCTTCGAGATACCAGCTTTGGCCTATTAGAGATGACCACTGACCGAACACTGACAACATTTCAACATCGGTGTCATTGAAGTTATTAACAAAGAATGGCGCAAAGTCAGGATCAGAGACATCCGCGTCATGTTTGGCGTCTTTGCCTTCTATGCCGGCAATGATAGTGCCGCCATCGCCGACAGCCCAATCCAGTGACACCTTAAAGCCGGTCTCTTCGCTTGTTGCATACACTGCTCGTTTGTCATCTCCTAAAAAAGGAGGCAGCATCAAGCTGGAAAAATCCGGGGCAGGCCGTAGCAGAGAATTACTCATGCCGTGGTCAATGTCCGAGCCGTAGATGCGCACTTCCAAACCAACATTGCCAATCTCTGTTTTGTAACTGGCATTCCAGACTTCAGTTTCGAACCAATCAATATCCATTGGCAGACTAGCGGTGCCGGTATCTTCTGTTTCAATTCGATGCACATTGAATTCAAATTCATTCATTCCCGACTTATAGCCATAGCCAAGGCCGTACACATTGCGTCCATATTCGGTAGCGTCTACGGTGCCTTTTGCAGACTCATAATCATCGCCACCATCAAAACTACCCACGGCGTATATGCGTTGGTTGCTACTACTCAATCCAAAAACACCGGATAAACTAGTGCCATCATCAACAGAGCCAAAGGAGGCTTCGGTATCGCCGCTAAATTTCCAGCCATTTCCATAATTATAGTCAGGACGTTTCCAGTAAGCGGTAGCTGCTCCGCCTATGCCGCCGCCGGTTGATATAGAAGGTATACCCTGTTCTACCACCAGCTCTTCCATCAAACCGGCAGGAATGTGATGCAGTGGTGGCGCCATCCAGTTAGGACCGCCTCCGTGAATTAGCATGCCATCGACTCGAACATTAATTCGCGGACCAGACATTCCTCGATATTGAATTTGCCCAGTTAGGGGGCCATTGTTCGCCGCTGCTCCGCCGGGAACCAGATTCATTAGTTTGGCCGCATCAACATTGGCACCGGTGCGTTTGGCGGTAAATTCGGTTTTCAGAAATTCTTGCCTGCCAAGAACGACAATTTCTTCGACTACATCCTGCGCTGACGCTGTAGTACTCATAGACAGCAGTGGCAGGGATACTGACAGGGGAAAGCTTAAGTAGGTTAGAATGCTTAGGCGTCTCACTTTGTGCTCCGAATTTACTATGGGGAAAGTGAGCCGGAGTATAGTGTTGCTGACGCAATAGACCTATGCGACATAATGCCACAGTAGGAATTGAATTTAGCTGCGAAACCTAATAAATATCATAATAAACAAAGAGTTAAAATTATATTTTTAGATAGGCGCGAGGTGGGTCAAGTTTAAGTAAATGGTTCAGTATTGATTCAGGTCAATTAACGTATAAAACAATCAGGGATGTAGTCTTCAATCTTACGATGTTTGCTTATGTACTCTAATCAAAATATAAAACAATTAGCTGATTCTCCAGGCTCGATACTGAGGTGCGCGAAGCATATCTGCTGCCTGATCAGTTTACTCGTTTTCCAGGCCTTCTCTGTCGCTGGCGCTCTGGCTCAAGCCGATACGGAATCCACCGAACCCACCGAACAAGACAGAGCAAGAGTCCTCGAAATAACCAGAGAACTTGGCAATCGGCAGCAAGCAATAAGTGATATGCAAAGCAGCCAGGGAATTTATTCTCCAGCGTTGCAAGAGGCGTATTCTGACCTGGCAGCTTTCTATGTTGAACTTGAAGATTATGTCAGTGCAGTTGATGCTTTTAGAGATGCCTTGCAACTGGCAAGAATCAATACTGGTTTATACAGTGAGCAGCAGCTTCCAGTAATCGAACAGCTTATAGACAGCAATGGCAAATTAACGGAATGGCAAGAGGTTGATGATTTACAGCAACTGAACTACCACATAAGTAGCCGATTGTTTGGTTTTGATAACCCGGCTTATGTCGCAGCAGCAGAACAGTACGGCGACTGGAAGCGGCGACTGCTGAGTGAAAATTTACTGGATTTTAATTATCGAAGTTATACAAACGCGGCGGATAACCTCAGCAAGTTCTACGAATCAGTGATCGCCAATGTCGAGGCACAACCTAATTCGCAGCCTTCAGCTTTATTAAAAATACTTTATGGTAAAACCGAGACCGATTTAACTATCGCCAGGTCAGTTGCAAGTACGCCTTACACGGCATTTGAAGGAACCGTTAGCCGTTATATAAATCGGACTCGATGCCAGAATGTGCGTAGTGCATCCGGCCAAATTTCCAGGCAGTGCGTCAACGTTCAAGTTGAAAATCCACGTTATCGGCAATCACAACGCGACGCGAAACAGCTTGAAATGAATCGCCATGCCCGCTCCATGCGACGCTCCCTTGAAAAGCTACAGTTAATAAATGAGCAAAGTACAGATTTGCCTGCTCAGCAGAAGCAAGAACTGGAAGTGCAAATCACACAGCTGCAAACTCAACTCGATCAACTGATTCGCTTGGGTCGACGGCGGAGCCTGTTCTAGGTAAACATCGAAAATCTGGTCAGCAACTCTCAAAAGCCCGGCTCCGGGGCTATTCGGCGAAAAATAGCCGATATTGCTGGAAATAAACACTTACACAGGGTAAAACATGCTTGATCAGCGCGGTCCCTGTGCGCTGATCAGTCTTAATAACCGGAGGAGATTATGTCTCAATTTGCTAACCGGCTAACTCGTGTGTTTCTAGCAGCTTCGTTTGCTGTTGTAGCGCTTGGTAGTCAATTTGCTGCCGCATTGGAAGTGGGTGATAAAGCACCTGATTTTTCTTTGCAGGCATCCGATGGCAAGACCTACAGCATGTCCCAGTTTCTGGGCGAAAAACCTGTAGTGATTGCCTTCTTTCCAAAAGCCTTTACCGGCGGATGAACTATGCAATGTAAAGCGCTGCGTGACAGTGCCAAAGAAATTCAAAGTTTCGACGTTGCCTATTTCATGGCCAGTGTAGATACACTGGAAGACAATACAGCTTTTGCTGAAGAGCATCAGGCTGGTTTTCCAATTCTGGCAGATCCTGAAAAGGAAATGACAGGAGCCTATGGTGTGTTAATGGATATTGGTTTTGCGAATCGTTGGACCTATTATATAGGTGCCGATGGTACGGTCCTTAAGATCGATAAGGACACTAAGCCAGCAACGGCGGGCAAGGATTTAACCCGAACTATGGAAGAACTGGGTTTTCCTAAAGTCTAAGAGAAGTAAAATCAGATAGTAGGGGCATCAATATCCCCGATCTGACTAAAAAGGCTATTGTGATTTTCACAGTAGCCTTTTTATTTGCTTGCTGATTGCTGTGAACGTCCGTTAGGCGCCATATGTTCAAATTGTGGCAAATACTGTCTTTCAGCTGATTCATACGGGCTTTTGTTGTAGCACCATGGGTGCTGTGCAAGAATACTTATCCCTATTTATTAATGGAGCATAGTTATGGCTAAGGCCGGGCTTTGGGCAGTTTGCGGAGTAGCCGTTTTTACGCTGTTGTATCTGGTATATCTGGCTTTTAATTTTGAAGCGCCAGAAGGTACTACAACGGTAATAGTGCCAATGCGAAGTGCTCCTGCACCGGCCGAGCCTGCGCCTAATATTCGTCCAAGTCTTCCACAGACTCGAGTGCTGCCTGAACCTGAGCCAGCGGCAGTCGCTGTCGAAGAAGTTATAATCGAGCCGGCGCCTGTAGAAATACAACTCCCAGAGCCAGAAGACGCCGCCGTTGTGCAGTTGCCAAGTTTAAACAATAGTGATGCTTTTGTTTTTGAAGGAATTCGCGCGTTTCAAAATAGTGCTGCACTAATTAGCGTGCTCGCAACTGAACAGCTGGTGCGTAAATTTGTTGTCTTTGTCGATAACATAAGCCGTGGCGAATTTCCACAAACCGGGCTTCCCTATCGACGTATAGACCAGGAAATGCCAGCAAGTAATATCGACGACAGACTATTTGTGATGGACGAGAGCGCCCACACTCGATTCGATCAAGTTATCGACACCTTTGTTTCTATTGATACCAATCAGGCGATTAGCTTATACCGATTATTGTCGCCTCTTTTTCAGCAGGCTTATGCTGAGATAGGCAATCGAAATGTAAATTTTGATGACACGCTACGCAGTGCAATAAATAATGTACTACGCAGTTCTAATATGGAGGGGCCGTATCAGTTGGTTAAGCCTTCGGTAATGTTTGTTTTTGCAGATGCCAGTATTGAGAATCTACAAGATGTACACAAGCAGTTGATTCGAATAGGGCCGGACAATACAGAAAAACTCAAAGCTAAATTACGCCAGTTTTCTATGCAGCTATAGAGCGTTAAGAGTTTTAGTTTAGTTGATCATTAATATCATCACCCATAATTTTGATACAAGACAAAATACAATATGCTTCAAATTCCTTCTCCCTTAGTTGATGTTCAATGGCTTGAAGAAAACCTCCTCGCCGAGAATCTGGTTTTACTGGATGCTTCAGTCCCGCCGGTTGTACCAGGTTATGTTTCCATAAATAACGAAAATACATTTGCGGCAATAACGGGTGCGCGCCGTTTTGATTACGATAAGAAAATTTGTGCGCCCAATACCTCCCTGCCTCACATGATGCCAACAGCTGATCTTTTTCAAAATGAAGCTCGTCAACTTGGGCTCAATCAAAGCAGCGTTATAGTGGTTTACGATGATGTGGGTGTGTATTCCAGTCCGCGTGCGTGGTGGATGCTTCGGGCTATGGGGCATACTCAGGTGGCTGTATTGAATGGTGGTTTACCAGCCTGGATTGACGCAGGTCATGCAACTGTAAGTGAATTGACAATAGATGTTCCCGTCGGTGATTTTGTTGCCAGCCTAAATGAAGAAATGTTCTGTGATTTCAATGAGGTTCTTGCGGCGCTGGAAGATTCCAGCTGTACCATTCTAGACGCGCGATCTGCGGGCAGGTTTAACGGAACAGCTCCTGAGCCCAGGCCGGGTGTTCGCGGAGGTCATATGCCTAATGCAAAAAACCTGCCTTTTCCTGACGTGTTAAACGGTGGAACAATGAAGCCGGCCGAAGAGTTAAGGATAATATTCAATGGCCTTGCTGCTAACGAGCAAAAAATTATTACAAGTTGCGGCTCTGGAATTACTGCCTGTGTGTTAACGCTGGCTGCAAACCTGGCCGGTTATGACAAACTCGCTGCGTACGATGGTTCATGGGCGGAATGGGGCTCTCCATCGAAGCTTCCTGTCGTTGTTGATTAGTGGGCTATCATTAACAGAATATTAATTAACAGTAGTAAGGCGCTGAATCTGCTATATGATAGCCGATTAATGACAGCTCACGGACGGAGTTACCAGTTTGAGGTGTGAAAACCATCCCGGTGTTGAATCCATAGCGGAATGTGCCAGCTGCACAGCGCCCCTGTGTGGTATATGCGCTAACTACACCGTAACTACTGTGCTGTGTGAAAAATGCTTCCAGGATAGCGAAAACTCTCAATTTGTGACTTCTCAACACAGTCAGACCGCTGCTGCTGACAAGCTGTACTCGGAGAAAACCACAACAGTCCACTCACCCAGAAAACAACGCCTCGAAGAAAGTATCGAAAAGCGAGAAAAACTTCATATGGCCATTGTTATCTTTGGCTGTATTTTTATTGGTATACGACTCTTCACCACGCTGGGTTCAACCGTCATTCTTAACCAGACGCAAATAGCGGATGAGGAAAGGCGGATAGCACAACAAACCCTGTGTGTTCAGAAGTTCTGGGAAATAGCTACAGTGCTTCAAAACGGTGAAGAACCTAGCGACTCTCTAAATTGTGAGGATCCAACGTTTATAAATGTAATAACGCATGTTGGTGACGATATTATTGTTACGCATCCGCGACCAGATCTGATTGGTTTCAGCGAGTTATATGTAAGCAGGAGTAATCCTGTTCCAACGGTTACGGTGCTGGTGTTGTGATGTTTATGAAATCTACTAAGCACAAGCATTCCACCAGCTCTGGGTTCACTCTTATCGAATTACTGGTAGTGGTTGCTATCATTGGTGTGTTAATGAGTATTGCCGTACCGGCAATGATGAGCTACGCGGTTCGAGCCAAAGCGACTGAAGGGGTTCTTATATTAGAAGAACTCAGGAGACGCGTCGAAATTGATTTTAATCGAACAGAGACACTCGCCACTGTCATTCCATCTTCTCCTGTGCCCGATGGCATGGCTTTGGGTGGCCCTTACTATACTTACGAAACTTTGTTTGGTGAAGTCAGCGACATGTGGGATCGCGTCGAATATCGGGTTAAAGGGCCCCACCGAGTTCTTATATTGAAAGCCTATCGAAAAGCGGAGTGGGGTAATTCAGACATAGGCCTGCACCTGCAAATTAAGCATCGTGCCGACGATACGCTTGGTTTTCGCTGTACAATTAATAATGTTGTATCACGTGAGCCTTACACGCCACCTAGTTGCGCCGATGGAAGCGTCGATGACTGGAGCTCCTGGTAATTGGGGTTTTCCGTTTTTACGTTTTGCAGTTTTAGCAATGAATATTGATCTGCCTCTGTTTTTGTCGCGCGAAATTACTTAAAATCCCCTCTTTACAATTTGCACCAGATTTACGTTCTGGTTGGCAATCAGGATTAATCATGAATACCACCTCAAAGAGTGTAGTCGTTGCTGCGCTGTATCGTTTTGCATCTTTTCCCGATTTTGAATCTTTTCGCGAACCCTTACTCAGCCTAATGTTAGAGCAGGGAGTTCGAGGTACATTGCTATTAGCTGGCGAAGGTATCAATGGCACTATCGCGGGCTCGCGTCGGGGTGTCGATGCTGTGTTGGATTGGCTGAAATCAGACTCTCGGTTTGCCGATTTGGTGTCCAAGGAATCTTATGTCGATGAAATTCCTTTTTATCGCACCAAGGTAAAACTGAAAAAAGAAATAGTCACCATGGGCGTGGAGAATATCGACCCCAATCACATTGTTGGCACTTATGTAGAGCCCGCCCAATGGAATGAGCTGATTAATGACCCCGAAGTATTGATACTTGATACGCGCAATAAATACGAAGTTGAAATTGGAACTTTTAAATCGGCAGTAAATCCTGAAACTGATTCGTTTCGCGAATTCCCTGACTACGTTGCAAAAAACCTAGATCCAGCCAAGCACAAGAAAGTAGCGATGTTTTGCACCGGCGGTATTCGATGCGAAAAGTCCACAGCGTATTTGAAACAACAGGGCTTTGAAGAAGTGTTTCATCTAAAGGGGGGTATTTTAAAATACCTAGAGGAAGTGCCGGAGCAGGAATCGCAATGGCAGGGTGAATGTTTTGTCTTTGATAATCGCGTCACGGTAAACCACAATCTTGAGCAGGGTGATTACGATCAATGTCACGCCTGTCGTATGCCTATTACCCAACAGGATAAACAGAGCGAGCACTACCAAAAAGGTGTGAGTTGCCATCATTGCTTTGACAAGCATTCTTCGGAGCAGGTTAAGCGTTATGCTGAGCGCGAGCGGCAAATGGAACTTGCCAGTGAGCGCGGTGAGTCGCACATAGGTCAGTCTATGGAAGAAACCATAGAACAACGTCGGGCCGAAAAACGTCAGTTCAAGGCACAGCAGCGAAACGAGGAAACAGGCAAAAATCAGGGGTAATAACCAGGTAATAGCCCGGTAATAGCTACTCGATACATTCTAAGATATAGTCCTTTGAACCTAATAAAACCTATAAGGATGATCCCGAAGCATGAATACTTCATCTGATGTTCGGCCACCACGCCTTTTCCCCGCCCTACTAGTTTTGATCGCTATACCGCTACTCCTAGGCGGTTTGCAGCTGGTGTTTCTTGGGGGCTCGTTCTATTACTTGTTTGCGGGCATTTTGCTAGTCGCCTCAGCGAAACGACTATGGGCTAGCGACTCTATGGGGTCGTTAATCTATGGCGGTTTTATGATAGCCACTGTTGCCTGGTCTTTCCTTGAGTCTGGCACCAATCTCTGGGCTTTGGCTCCGCGCATTTTACCTTTCGCCGCTCTTGGTGCCTGGTTTTTAACTCCCTGGTTACGCAAGCCTTTATATCAAGGTAATCCGCCGCCGCTATTGGCCAGCAGTCTGTCCAAATATTCCATACCGATCGTTGCTGCTATTACCATCTACGTATTTGCCAACGGCCTGGGCTATGAGGTAACACCACTAAGTGAAAGAAGTGGAATTAACACAGTAAATACTGCCACCGACTGGCCCAGCTATGGCAATACTGCCGGCGGTAGTCGTTACTCACCACTGGATCAAATTAACACTGAAAATGTAGCGGGGCTGGAAGTAGCCTGGACTTACCGAACAGGAGTAGGCGGCACTTTTAAGGCGACGCCTCTGCAAGTTGGAGAACTGCTCTATGTTTGCACCGGTGGTAATGTTGTCATTGCCCTTGATGCTGAAACTGGCGAGCTGGCTTGGCAGTTCGATCCTCTTGTTGACCCTGCGCATCTAGATACTGTTCGTTATTTCACTACCGGTTGTCGAGGTGTTTCCTACTATGCGGCTCCACCGGAATATAACGGTGAATGTCAGCAACGTATTCTTACCGCTACAACTGATGCACGTTTAATTGCCATTGATGCGCTAAGTGGCGCGCGCTGCTCTCAATTTGGTGAGCAAGGTGAGATCAATCTCACTGTCGGCATGGGTAATGACCCACTTATTTTTAACTTTCAAACCTCACCACCGGGCATAGTGCGCGGCAATGCCGTTGTAGGTGGTTGGGTATTTGATAACCGCAGCGTTGGCGAACCTTCGGGTGTGGTCAGGGCATTCAATGCCATCAGCGGTGAATTTTCCTGGGCCTGGGATATGGGTAGGCCGGGTATAAACACACAACCCCTTCGAGGTGAAGTTTATACTCGAGGCACTCCAAATGTATGGAGCCTGTTTAGTGTCGATGAAGAATTGGGTTTAATTTACGCGCCTACTGGAAACGAGACGCCGGACTATTTTGGTGGCCAACGTATGGAGGCTAGTGAGAAGTATGCTAGTTCTATTGTAGCCATCGATGGTGAAAACGGTTCTGTGCGCTGGTCCTATCAAACCGTACACCATGATATATGGGATTACGATGTGCCCTCTCAGCCGGTGTTGATTGATTTGCCGGGGGAAAACGGTGAGAAGATTCCGGCGGTTATTGTTCCCACCAAACGCGCCGAAGTTTTTGTGTTGAACCGGGTTACCGGTGAGCCGATTTTCGATATTCAGGAATTACCAGTTCCACAAGATGGCGGTGTACCTGAAGACTACGTAGCCGCTACGCAGCCATTTTCTGTAGACCTACCTAATTTTCGCCCAGACATGAGTGAAGCAAAAATGTGGGGCGTGACACCACTAGATCAACTGTGGTGTCGCATTGAATACAAAAAGATGCGCTACGAAGGCCACTTTACAGTGCCTGGTGCAGATACAATTTTTCAGTTTCCTGGAAATGCGGGCGGCCACAACTGGGGTAGCATCAGCATCGATCAGGTGAACAACATTATGGTGGTGAATCCAATTTTAGTTGGCAATCAGCTTACCTTAATTCCTCGGGATGAGCTGCCCGACGGAGTGGCCGGCAATCAAATTGGCACGCCATATTCACAAACTACTGTACGCTTTATGTCACCTCTAGGTGTTCCCTGTAATCAACCTCCCTATGGCATCCTTGCAGCCATCGATCTGGAGACAAAACAATTATTATGGGAAAGACCAATTGGTAGCGCGAAAGAAAGCGGGCCATGGGGAATTAAAACAAAATTACCGGTTTCTATTGGTACACCGCAAACAGGTGGAACGGTGACTACCGCAGGTGGCTTGATTTTTAGTTCGGGCACTTTCGACAACACCGTTCGTGCTACTAATATTCTTAATGGTAAGGAAATGTGGAGTATGTCATTGCCCTTTACCGCCCATGCTACACCTATGAGTTATCTCTCTCCCGGCGGCAAGCAAACTGTGGTCGTTACCGTGCCAGTATTTAACTCAACCTCAGGCACCGGCTTCCGAACGCTTTCAGCCGACGAGGAAGACCCCCAAGGCGGATATATTATCGCTTATCGTTTACCTGACTAAATAAAGGATTAAAAAGGCGGAATGCAATGACTAGAATTGGTTTTATTTACCTCGCTGTTTTTTATTCAATCGCAGGTTTTGCACAAGACTCGGATGTCTCTCTATTGTCTGGCTGGGTTGCACTTGATGCGCCCGTCGGGCATGAACACCTCGCTACAGAATTAATTCAAGCTCAATACCCAGGCTGGGATCGCGATCGCTACGGCAATTTGTCCAAGCAAATTGGCACTGGCGAGCCTCGCCGGGTTGTGGCCTGTGGAATAGATTCATACAGCTACGCGATTAGTCAGATTACCGAAGAAGGCTATTTGCGCTTGCATAGAATTGGAAGCGGGTCACGTCACCCACTATGGGATCAGGCTCACGAAGGCCAGCAGTTACGTATTCTTACTCGCAGTGGCCCAGTAGTTGGAGTAACGGCGGTTGCCAACGGACATTTTGCAGCTCAACACCGAAACGACACAGCTATCATTACCCAGAACGATCTCTGGCTAGACGTAGGTGCAGAGTCAGCAGAGGAAGTTGCAGGCATGGGTATTGCGTTGCTTGATCCCGTAACCAGGCAAATCCCAGCATGGTCATACGCCGATGAAGTAGCAGGCCCTCGGGCAGGAAGCCGAGTAGGCTGTGCTGCTGTTGTCGCTGCTGCGGAAGCTCGCATCAATGGAACTCAGGGTAGCACTCGTTATGTATTATCTGTGCAGCAGGGTTTTGGCTGGATAGGCCTGGCCGCGGCTATAAGCCGAAACGAAAGCCCTGACGAACTGATTGTTGTTAGTGGCGGAGAGTCTGCAAACAGGAACGAGTTAGTAGCSGGGCTAGGCACAAGRGCCGACACGATTATTTCCCAGCGAGTGAAATCMACTACTCGCCTTATCGCACCRGCSGTGCAAAACCCTGGYGCTTTAATGGAGCGAATARAYCTGRATACAGCTAATCAATTGCTTGCKGCAGTTGTTRCWGCKGTAAATCCRTCAGCSAGCATACCTTCATGGCAAGCAGCTCCAGCACAAGCTYYAGTTCTTAATAATGARCGKGCTCGTTGGGGTAGCCAGGGAAACATCAGCCGCCTTATTGAGATYGAAAGTATTCTGGATCAGGTTGCCGAAAAATCTGCCGTACCYGGTCACGAAGGRCCRATTCGTAACATAATCTACAATGCCATGCCGCAGTGGGCGCAAGAGCTAGCGCAATTCGATGACATGGGCAATATGTGGGTTGAGTTTGGTGGAACTGGCGAACTCACTGTATTCATTGCACACATGGACGAGGTGGGCTACGAAATTGAAAGCATCGAATCTGATGGAGTAGTAAACCTGACCCGTTTGGGCGGAGTAGTAACTACAGCGTGGGAAGGGCAGCCGGCTTTGCTGCAACTCGATCCTCTCATAAATTTAGAATCACAAGCTGATGCGCCGCAGCTAAGAGGTGTATTCCTAACTCGAAGTAATCCAACGCAGAAACGCCCGCAAGCCGTTAGCGCCTGGTTTGGTATGAACGCAGAACAACTTTTCGCGGCGGGTGTTCGTGTTGGTATGGGCATTACCGGTTATAAGGAAGGCCACCGCATGGGAGCCTACCGTTATGCTTCACGTTCATTGGATGACCGTGTTGGCACATCGTCCTTAGTGCTGGCTCTACGGCAAATAGACCCAACGCAGTTGCAGGGCCGGGTTGTGTTTGGCTGGACAGTACGTGAAGAAGGCGGCCTTCGTGGAGCCGCCGGATTAGCCGAAAAAATCGCGGCTAGAAGTCGGCGCGTGTACAGCATCGATACTTTTGTCTCATCCGACACTCCTCTGGAATCGAAACATTTCGCCTACGCCCCATTAGGTCAAGGGCCAGTGCTACGCTCCATTGAAAATGCTGGCATGGCAACACCTTATGAGCTGGATCGAAACAAGCAGATAGCAAAGGATGCTGGACTGGATGTGCAGATTGGTCTTACTCAGGGCAGTACAGACGGCACAACATTTACCATCTATGGTGCACCAAACGCCGGTTTGTCCTGGCCTGGACGCTATAGTCATTCGCCAGCAGAGATTGCTGATTTACGCGATGTAGCAAAACTGGTCGACCTGATTCAAGCCATGGCAGAAGCTCAGCCTGATAGCCCTTAACGTTTTTCTTAGAGTAAAACCCAATGACAGACAGTGACCTTTCGATGAGCCCCTATGGCAATTTTTTAGGGATTGAAATAGTTGAATCTACAAAAGAAAAGAGCAAGTGTAGGATTAAACTATGTGACCATCACTTAAACAACGGCGGCCGCGTGCATGGTGGGGTATTAACATCATTGGCAGATACTACGGCTGGTGTTGCAGTACGCATGTCCAGGCCCGAGGGTAAACTTTCAGCAACTACTGACCTAAGCATCTCGTTTATTCGGCCACCCCAGGGGGATAGCCTTGAGGCGGAGGCGATAATTATTCACGCAGGAAAGCGCTTGTTCAGAGTCGAAATAGCAATTTACAGTGCGGAAAAATTGGTGGCAAAAACCAACGCTACTTTTATGATTGTGGACCCAAGGTAACAAGGTGATAAGGGAAAGAACCGCGCTCTACTAGAAAAGACTCATAGCAGAAAAGATTGTGTAGCTGCCCCAGCTTAATCCAATCACTGCAATGGCAATAGATGTCTGTTTCCACCAACCCATGTTTTTATAAGCCAGGTTTTTCTCTTGGCGTTTCTTATTTCTTTTTAACCACATCCATATTCCGGTCAGCGTCATCGCCAGGGTTATCAAACCGAAAATTAAATACAGTAATTTAAAACCGATGCCGGCAAAATTACCAAAATGCAGTGGGTCAACGCTGTCCATAAGGCGCCGAGATATTGTTGCATCCCTTACATCAACATATTCAAGCACTTCGCCGTTTAAAGGGTTTATATAAACCCGGTTCGCGTTCGGCCGAACCATAAACGCATCGCTCTGACCTGAAATCACATAGGGCTGAATTCGCGATGTCCGCCGAACTGGCAGATTTAAATAATGTACTTTTAGCCTTGGAATAACAGCCTTTGCCGCCGCAACAGCAACATCAACACTCACAAATTCATTGTCGATAGTTGATGATTCAGGATCTACTTCAACCATTGGAACGGGGCTGCCAAAACCATTGCCAGTGGCTCGGGCTACTCTCTCTACCAAATACCACGTGCCGGTTAATGAGATAATTAGCAGAAACCAAAGCGACCACAATCCCATTACGCGGTGCAAATCTCCGAACAGAATTCGGCGTCCTCGATTTAGCCGGAGCTTAAAAAAACCGCGCCACCATTTTTTGTAAACAAACAACGCACTAACAAGTGAGGCGAATAAAACTACGCCAAAAAAACTAACCAGGTAAGCGCCAAAGCTAACCGGGAATAGTAGAAACCGATGCAGGTCTCTCAACATTCTTTGAACACTGGCAGCCCAGGGCAGGTCGCCGTTGATTTCGCCACTGTAGGGATTAAAAAATACTCGGCGCAGCGTTCCTTCCGATGTTCTGACTAATCCAATAGAGGCAAAGTTTGAATACAGAGGTGATTCCAAAAACACCATAGTGTCTTCAGGATATTGCTGCTGAAAATTGTCGTACATGGCTTGCCAGTTAATGGGTTCTTCCATTGACTGAACACGTAACATGGGGTTTACCAGCCAGTCGATTTCATTACTAACGGTGGCCAGGGTGCCAGTCAGGCAAATAATAAACATGAGAATACTAAGCTTGAACCCTAGCCAGGCATGCCAGTTAAACCACTTATTGCGATTAGCGCTTGTTGCCGATGGCGTGTCTGTTGCCGAATAGGTTATATCGCCCATAGCTAACACGCTCTTTTTAATAGGGTTTTCATTATATTCTGCAAACTTTCGCCAGGTATTGGTCCGAGCTGGCGCTACAGTTTACGGCTTCCTGCACTCAATCAGTAGCATATCTTTATAATAGTATTAATACGAATAATTATCATTTGCATAAATTATCTAAAGTCACTATTATGCTCGTATTGCATTGCGACAATCTACCGCATCAATGACAAACAAAAACCCGATTAGAGATCTAACGCGGTTTTGCTATTAATAGATTGATATGAATAAATTGCTATGAATAAATTGCTATGAATAAATCGATCGACAAACCTCTGAGTGAACAGCAAAGAGGTCAACAAAGAGGTCAACAAAGAGGTCAACAAAGAGGTCAGCAAAGACCCAATGCCGAAATAGAGATTGAAGAGCTGTTAGGAAAACAGAAGCAGCTTAATATTCGACACAACGGCGAACAGTACACACTAAGGATTACTGCCAACAACAAATTAATTTTAACCAAATAATCATTGCGCCGCGTTTCCGGTTTGCGGCATCTCGAGTCAAGCCAGCCACCCATTTGTAAAATTCAATAGGCAGCGAGCCAGATTCTCTTTTCCCAAAGGAGAGTTAGTATGAATTGCGCTGCTGTATTCAGACGTATTCAAATATCACAGAAATTTTATCCAAATCAGTCGCTGAAATGCCTAACTGCATTGGCAGTCATTAGCACTGGGTTGATTAGCGGGGTAACAGCGCAAGAGAGTTCTCTGAAAACCGAAGAACTAATTATTACTGCTACCCGTTTACCCCGAACTATAGACGACATTGCAGGCACGGTTTCGGTTATTTCCGCTGCCGATATAGAACATCAACTTGCCGATGACCTTGACGATCTGGTTCGATTTCAGCCCGGTGTCACAATGAATACATCAGCCCGAGGTGGTAATCAGGGTTTTAGTATTCGAGGCATTGGAGGCAATCGAGTATTAACTGTTATTGACGGCGTGCGCAGTAGCGATATCTATGCAGCCGGGCCGTCTTCTTACGGCAAAGACAGCTTTGAAGTTGATGACCTGAAGTCAGTTGAAATTATTCGCGGGCCAGCATCTGTTTTATATGGAGCTGATGCCATGGGCGGTGTGGTATTGCTGAATACTAAAGGGCCCAGAGACTATCTGGGAGCCGATTCGGGCAGCTATTTTAATATTAGCAGCTCACTCGACAGTGCCGATGAGCAGAAGAAACTAGGCTTTACAGGAGCCTATCAAGCGGGCTCTTTTGGTGTGGTTACGCAATTTACCCATCGAGAATTTCAGGAACACGATGTTGCCGGCTCCGGCAAACTGAATCCGCAGGACGGAGATTCTGACGGGCTTCTAATAAAAACATACTGGGATTTGACTGAGTCACAGCAGCTCATTTTTACTCTGGACAGCTATACCGAAAACAACGAGATTGATCTGATTTCTGATCTGGGTACTTCGGTAACTGAATCATTTGGTGAAGACGAAACTGAGCGCGATCGCATTAGCCTGGTTTATCATGTTGACTATGAGGCAGCTGTATTTGACTCGTTTGATCTGTCATTGCACCAACAAACAACCGATGCCTTGCAGCGTACACGACAGGATCGCGTAAGCTACTCCTTCTTGAACCCAGTGGACTCAAGCACCTACGGTGGTACATCGGCAAGGCGAAATACTGATTTCGAGTTTAATCAGAAAACCGTCGCGGTGGGTCTAAATTTGAGAAAGACCATACAGCAACAATCCCTTCAGCATTCTATTGCCTACGGATTTAACTACGATAAAACCGAAACCGAACGTCCACGTAACAGATGTGATGAACAGCTATCTACAGGTCTTGTTACCTGCAATATTGCTGCCTACCCATTTGCTCCTACGGAAAACTTTCCTAATAAAACATTCCCCGATTCAGAAACTCGGCGAACAGGCTTGTATATACAAGATGAAATCAGCTTTGAGAATATCGGCTTAACCCTGATTCCAGGCATACGCCACGACCGATACAAAATGCAGCCCAGTATCGATAGCCTGCTAGATAGCAGCGGCATTATAGAATCCTTCGGCGGTTTTCAGGTTGAAGGAGTTGATGAGGGAGCCACATCAATCAGCTTAGGTGCTATTTACGAAGTAAGTGATCGAATATCAGCTTTTGCTCAGTATTCAGAAGGCTATCGTCCACCAAACTTTGATGAATCGAATCAGGCTTTTGTAAACCTGGGTTTCGGCTATGCCACTGTTCCCAATCCTGACTTGGACGCTGAATCAAGCAAGGGTTTAGAAATAGGAATGCGGCTGAACACAGACAATATGTTTGTAAGCCTGGCCGCTTACCAAAACCGCTACGAGGATTTTATCGATAGTGCGTTTGTCGGTATGGAAGGCAGCATCAGCCTGTACCAGGACAGAAACATAGGCAAAGTGAAAATCATCGGAGCCGAGCTGGTATCAACCTGGTATTTAACTGACGAATGGCAATTGCGAGGCTCATTCGCTTATGCCCACGGGGATAATCAGGAAGCGGATATACCTTTGGACTCTGTAGACCCACTAACAGCTGTTGTAGGCCTGCGCTTTGACAGCGCTCAGGGACGATGGGGTGGCGAGCTGATGTTAACAGCCACCGATGACAAAGACCGTGTTTCTTCAAACACAGTGGTAACCGCAGACAGTTATCAGGTAGTGGACTTGCTGGCTTACTACAATCTAAGTGACTCTAGCACCGTACGAGTGGGCTTTTTTAATCTGTTCGATTCTGAGTACGCGCGCTGGTCCAATATCAAAGGATTAACGGCTACCAGTTTGACCAGCATTGCCAATGCACAACAGGCTGGTGCCACTTTCCGTGTGGGTTTTAACTATCAGTTCTAGTTATCAGTTTTAACTATTTATTTTACTTACCAAATAAAGAGAGTTGCCGTGTACAAAATATTGATGCTTTTGAAATTGTCTTTCGTCAGTCTGTTCCTGCTTAGTGCATGTGCATCAAGCACTGTTGGAGACTCAGCTACAGCCCCGAGCTTTGGCTTGCTGGTTATGGCCCACGGTGCAGACGAGCAATGGAATCAGGGAGTAATAGATTCTCTGGAGCCGCTGCGGCAGAATTTCCCTATAGAAGTTGCGTTTGGCATGGCGGATGCGGCCTCGTTGCAAGAGAGCGTTAGTCGCCTGGAATCTCAGGGTGTTAATCAAATTGGTGTGGTGCGATTATTCATTTCCGGTGAGAGCTGGTATGAACGCACCTTGCAGATTTTAGGCATTGAGGATGGTGCGCCCACCAAACCAATGGACGCTCATAGTGATTCTGATATGCCAGCACATTCAATGGCGTTCTGGAAAATAGACTCCAATGCATCGTTTTCAGTAAGCAAAGAAGGCCTGGCAGAAGCGGAAGAAATGGATGATGTTTTATTAAGTCGGTTTCTTGGTTTAAGCAAAAACCCCGCGATGGAATCTGTTGTCATATTGGCTCACGGTCCAGGTGACGATGCTGAGAACGAGCGCTGGATTAACTATATTCAACAACGTACAGCAAAAATTCAGCAGGAAACTTCAGTTCACGATGTGAAGGTATTTACCTTACGGGAAGACTGGCAGGACAAGCGTGAAGTGGCCGAACAACAAATTCGTAATCACATTCAAAACGCAAACAGCAATGGACGCAGTGTAATAGTTGTACCTTTTAGAGTGCAAGGTTTTGGACCCTACGCGGAAGTATTAGCAGGTCAACGCTACGAAGCGGACAAGCTAGGTTTAATTCCCCACGAAAACGTAACCGTGTGGATAGAAAACCAGGCTGAGCTAACGCGAGAAGGCGCATTCTTAAGCCAGTTGTAATACCTTGCATCTGCTATCGATGTTTAAATTTGGCCGCGCGTTTTTCACGAAACGCGGCCACTCCCTCGGTAGCATCTTCACTCTTTCCTACTTCAATAACATATTCTCGTTCGACTTTAAGTCCCTGTTCACTGAGTTGAGGCCCCGCTGCCGCCGCACTCTGGCGAATACCATTAATGGCGACTTTACTGTACTGAGTAATTGACTCTAAATACTCGATAGCCTGATCGATAAGAGTTTTGTCATCACTGGCAATTCGGTTTATTAAACCCATCTGCATTGCCTCCTCGGTGCCAACCGCGCGGCCGGTTAACATCATGTCCAACGCGCGAGAAGAGCCAACTACGGCTGGTAATAATTGCGTGCCTGCATAAGCAGGAATTAATCCAATTTTGACTTCCGGTAGGGAGCACTCCACATGAGGAGCAGCGATTCGGAATGTGCAAGCCAGCGCAAATTCTAGCCCACCGCCAAACGCTAATCCGTTTAATGCCGCAATACTAATAAAAGGCGCTTTATGTATGCGCACAATCAAGTCTCGTGCGCGGTCAGTTTTTGCATGCACTTCCTCATCCGTTAAGGTGTCGCGCTCAAACAAATCAGTGCCGGCGCAAAAAGCGCGCTCACCCTCACCAATAATTATCAGGCCCTTATTGCCAGAGTCTTGTTCGAGTTCTTCTATACAGGCAGTAAGCCCGTCTAATATTTCACTGGTGATGGCATTTAAGCGATGTGGCCTGGTAATTTGAAATACCACATGGTTGTCGCCGTGCTGAATGTTGAAAGCTGAATTTTGCATAATTAGGTCTTTATATATTTTGTTATAGATTTGATATTTAGAGAAATAGTACTCCGATAGCTGCGGGTGTAGGAAGCTCAAACTATCTAATTTTTCCTATAGCGTCACATAAGAATAATAATCATAACTATCAAATAGTTAAATGTATTTTTAATGATATAACTCGCCCGAATTTTGGGTGTATATGGCGTCTTCACTGCATAAATTGTGTTCTGACCCTTATTTCACTAGACTCGACCAATGTCAGCTTTTGTCCTCAATTCACTTTTGTCTTATTCGGGGGAATAATAGTGAATAAACATCATTTATCTCGTCGTGCCTTTCTACGCTCAGCCAGTGATGCCGCACGCGGTTCGGCCATTGTGCTAACGCTTCCCATGATTATTACCGCTTGTAGCCGTGCTAATGACGCCAGGCTAAGTGGTGAAAGTTTTCAGAATTTAACTGAAGAAGAAGCATTGGCATTTGATGCCATCGCGGCACGAATTATTCCTACTGACGAAACACCCGGCGCAACAGAAGCCGGCGTTATTTATTTTATAGACAACATCCTTGCTAGTGGCTGGGACGAACAGCGCCTGATTTTGCAGGATGGATTGCGCGAACTGCAAATAGCCGTAGGCTTAAGTTTTGGTGCAGCTTATTTTCATGAGCTGGAAGCGCAGCAGCAAGATCAACTACTAACCGAAATTGAAAATACACCATTTTTTTCCACCATAAGATACCTAACCGTAGCAGGTATGTTTTCACTGCCTGAGTATGGCGGCAATCGCGACAGCATTGGTTTTGATCTTATTGGCTTTGAAGACCGACACGCCTGGCAACCGCCTTACGGTTTTTACGATGCAGATTATGCGGAAAGGGGAGAGTAAGCATGGCACAAGCTAACGATTCAGCAACACCAACCTACCCAACCCGCGAAGCAGTCGATTTTGTTATTGTCGGCTCTGGAGCCGCTGGTGGTGTAATGGCTAAAGAGCTGTCCACCGCCGGGTTTTCTGTAGTGCTACTTGAGCAGGGCCCGCACCTTAAAGCCGCAGATTTTAAACACGACGAATGGGGCTACAACCACAATAACGATTTGGTGTGGGGCGCAAGACAGGGCCATCCGCAAACCTATCGACGAACAGAAAACGATGTTGCCGAACCGGTGGAAGTGTCACTTGGTTATGCTCACAATGTGGGTGGCAGCAGCGTGCATTTTTCAGGTAATTTCTGGCGTTTTAGACCAATCGATTTTATGGAAGCGAGCGTGCGCGGCACTATTGCCGGCACCAATTTTGCCGACTGGCCGATCAGTTATGAAGAGCTGGAACCTTACTACACAAAGGTTGATTGGGAAGTTGGAGTATCTGGCCTGCAAGGCCCCTGGGATCCACCACGTTCACGTGAATATCCCTGTCCTCCGTTGCCAGTAAAATCATCTGATGTGCTATTGGAGCGAGCGGCTAAAAAACTGGGCTATACACCTTACCCGGCACCGCTTGCCATTCTTTCTCAGCCTCATAACGGCAGACCCGCCTGTATTCATTGCGGTTTTTGTAATGGCTACGGTTGTGAAGTAAATGCCAAGTCTTCCTCTATGGCAACAATGATTCCAGTGGCTTTGGCTTCAGGCAATTGCGAACTACGAACAGGCTGCACAGTTTCGCAAGTCAACACCGACGAGAATGGCCGCGCCAACGAAGTGGTGTACTGGGAAGAAGATGGCACCGAACAAGCACAGCTGGCCAACGCCGTTGTTCTCTGCGCCAACGGAGCCGAAACGCCTAGATTATTACTGCTTTCTGAATCCAGTCGTTTTCCTGACGGGCTTGCCAACTCCAGTGGTGTTGTGGGTAAGAATCTGATGTTCAATGGCTACTCTTCCGTAGTTGGTTTGTTCGACGAACCGGTTAACGCCCACAAGAGCGTGCCAGCCACGCGTGTGATGCACGATTTTTATGAGCTAGACCCAAGCCTGGGTTTTTATGGCGGTGGTGGAATTGATGCGCGTCATTTTACTGCGGGCACACCCATGGGCATGGCGTTACGCAGCGGTTTGTTTGGTGGGCCTACCTGGGGCAGCGAATACAAGAAAAACTTGCAGCATGAGTTTACTCATACCGCCTCATTCGACGGGCACACCACTTCTTTGCCATTAGCCACCAACAGTGTTTCTCTCGATCCTAATCTGCAAGATAAATGGGGCCGACCTGCAATGCGATGCACGTATCAAGATCACCCTGATGACATTGCTACCATGAAGTTCTTTCTGGATAAGACAACAGAATTAATGGATGTAGCAGGAGCAAGTAAGACCAGTGGCTTTATTGTGGAAGAAGCGCAGACAGGAAATGTACATTTACTGGGCACATGTCGAATGGGTGATGACCCGAGTAACTCAGTGGTAGATAAATTTCACCGTAGCCACGACGTGCCGAATTTGTTTATGGTGGATGGAAGCAGTCTGGTTACTTCAGGCCGTGGGCAGCCTACTATGACAATAATGGCTTTAGCGTTTAGAGCTGCCGATAATATTATTCAAGCGGCTCAGCGCGGAGAGATATAACAAGAGCAAAGGTAGAACGCCTTTGCTCTATGAGTTATTGATCAGCCTTAGACTTGATGCTGGCATACACTTTTGAGCTGCCATCTTTCATCATTAAAATTACATCGTAAGGTGTAAATTGATCGCCGATTTCCATGCCGGGGCTGCCCATAGGCATGCCCGGCGCCGCAAGGCCTAATGCATCAGCCGGTGGCGCTTGCAGAAATTGAGTGACGTATCTGGCTGGCACATGGCCCTCAAACAGATAACCCTCTGGCGACACAGCCGTATGGCAAGACTGCCACTTTGGCAAAATACCCAAGTCTTCCTTAACTGAATATATGTCCTTAGGATGAATTACCTTAGAGGCAAAGCCATTGTCATCCATATGGGCTATCCAGCCTACACAGCAACCACAGGTTACTTCCTTGTAGACATTCAGCGTTATGTCATTGATTGACTGTGCTGAGCTTTGTGGCATGGTCACTGCTATTGCTACAGGTACAGCTATAGAAAACAGCGCTGATAAGAAAACTTTGCTTTGTAAGCTACGCAGTTTGTTGAGTATTGCGTGCATGATAATCTCCATTTAACTGGCCTTTGAGGGCCGATAGTATGTGTCATTGTGCTTGAGCAAAGACTACCAGAATCAACACCTATAGGCACTAGCGTGTGGCCGCTATAGGCCAGAAATTCAGTATGTTCTTTCACATTTTTGATTTAGAATAATTTATCATGCGTACAAACCCGTAAAGAGCGCTAGCACAAGGACTTAAGACCCGAATCGACCATGCGTAATTCAATTTTCATTCTATTACTCTCAAGCCTGATTCTTTGTCCGGCAGCCTTTGCCGTTGATTCAAATTGTAGTTCGTTTGCAGACAATGAATCTAGCGGTGACTTTTTGATTGCCCTGGTCTCATCCGCCTCGAATGATAGTTTGTTGCAAGTTGATTTCGACAACGAAGAAATATGCACACTCGATCGGGATCGCGCTGCATCTGATATTTCAGATCAGGCCGTTGCCGAATTTCACATTAATGCAAGCCAGGACGAGTTTGCAGTGAAAGCTACGGTAGAAGATTTTTCTACCTGGTTAAGAATTGATACCGAGTATTCCGAGGAGCTGTTATTAGACAGAAAAACCGGAGAAGGATTAGGCCTAACCGAAGCGGAGTTTCAAGGTGATAATTCACAGCTGGAAGGGCAAGATTTTTTCACAGAGTTTGTTGATACTTTTTTGATAGGTTCTTTTGAACCACGTAGTGTCGAGGCGAGCATTCCTCATTTTGGTGTAAGCTATGAGCATTATCAGGGTAGAGGTGAGCTGCCAGTTATGCCAGATGCCGCTGCTGAGTTTCTAACCGTTGGAACAATAGGACAAAAAGTACTGGAGCGACTGATAATCACTCTGGATGTTGCAGAAAGTAAAATGTACTTAGAATAAGAAATAACAAAATAAAAATTAAAGGAATAAAGTATGCGAATTTCCACCCGCAGTAATCACCTGATAACGGACTATCCCGCTGCTGATTCTCGCCACTCTTTTTGTTTTACAAATTCTCCTAACTCTCTGGCATCTCTATTTTCAATTGCACTTATAGGCATTGCCGCCTATATGCCTATGGTGACAGCTCAATCGCAGTCTCAACTGGAATCGCTGCTGGATGATTACACGCCAGTCTCACTGGAAGACTTGAAAAACCCACCAGCCGAAGACTGGTTAATGTGGCGCCGCACGGCGAATCATTGGGGCTACAGCCCGTTAGATCAAATCAACAAGGACAATGTTAATAGCCTGCGTCTTGCCTGGGCCTGGACTATGGAGCCCGGCTTGCAGGAAACCACGCCACTGGTACACGACGGCATTATGTTTCTGCCCCAGGCCTGTGATTTTATCGAGGCGGTTGATGCTACCGATGGCACGCCATTGTGGGAATATCGCCGGGCAGTAGTAGATCATGCCGCGCCGTTGTCTTGCGCTAATCGCAACGGCACGCTGTATAAAGATCAACTCATTATCGCCACCCGCGATGCGTATTTAGTTTCACTCAATGCAAAAACCGGTGAAGTCACCTGGGAAAAACAGGTAGGTGACTGGACCGTTGGCCAACATTATTCCGGTGGCCCGCAAGTATTCGACGGCAAGATTATAGCCGGTATGTCTGGCTGTTATTACATCAACACCGGTTGCTGGATAACCGCTCACGACGCCGACACCGGCGAAGAGCTATGGCGCACAAACACCGTACCGAAAATAGGCGAACCCGGCGGCGAAACCTGGGGCGACGTACCCAACGAATTGCGCCGCGGTGGCTCAGCCTGGATGCCCTCCAGTTACGATGCCGAGTTGAATCTTATTTTTATCGGCATTGCCGTGCCCATTCCCTGGGGTTCAATTCAGCGAGATACACGCGGCGGCGATGTGCTCTACACCAACTCCACTCTGGCACTGAATGCCGATACCGGTGAGATCGCCTGGTACTTTCAACACATACCCGGCGGCAACTGGGATCAAGATCATCCCTTCGAGCGCCTAATAGTAGAAACCGAAGTCACACCAGACGCCGATGCAGTTTCCTGGATAAATCCAAACATCACTTCCAGTGAACGCCGCAAAGTTATCACCGGCATACCCGGCAAGCCGGGCATCGTGTGGACGCTTGATGCCGCTACCGGCGATTTCCTCTGGGCCACCGAAACAAATTTTCAGAATGTAATTGTTGGCGTAGACATAGAAGGGCGTAAGGGCATCACCAACCCCGAAATCGACATAACCGAAATTGCTCAGCGCAAACTGGTATGCCCAACAACACAGGGCGGCATCAACTGGAACTCGGTAGGCTATAGCCCACAAACCAACAGCTTGTACGCGCCTACCAACAACACCTGCATGACATTCTTCCTAAGGCCGGTAGAACCCACCGTAGGTCTTCACCACAGCTCAGCAATTTCCCGAGTAGATAACCGACCCGAAGACGATGGACAAGTAGGCCAATTCACCGCCATAGACGTAGCCACCGGCGAAGCACGCTGGACCTACCGACAGCGAGAAGGAATAGGCGGTTCTGTATTAACTACCGCCGGCGGGCTGGTTTTTGTAACAGACGATGCAAGGCGATTTCGCGCATTTGATGCGGTCAGCGGTGAGATTCTTTGGGAACAGGTTCTTAACTCTTCGGCGGGCGGTTTTCCGGTGAGTTATAGCGTGGACGGTGTGCAGTATATTGCTATTGCCGCGGGTGGGGGTGTTAATTATCGAAGGCACACTCCCGAGGTTAGGCAGCGTGGAGGCGGGAATACGCTGTTTGTGTTTCGGTTGCCGTAGAGCACACTGAACTTTGATTTCAACATTGTCGTTTATATCAGGGTATATATTTACGAAGATTCAGTTTTAGAGGAAAGCATGGCTGTTGAAAACATAAATGTAAGAATTAAGGGTTCCTTGCAAACACACTTGCAACAGCAAATTGGTGCTGATGGCCTGTACGAAAATGCCAGTGAATATATTTGTTCCTTAATTCGACGAGATTTACAGAGCCGAACAGAAGCCTGGGAATGGCTAAAAAAAGAATTAGAGCCTGCACTGCGAGCAGATAAAGATAAATTTATAGCCGTATCTGCTCAGGATGTAATTAGTCGAAATAGTGGCAATTGAATATGCATACGCTATGTGAGCTCATTGGGTAAATACGTGTCTGTCGATGTTAGAGTAATTTGATGCGGAATAACATTTATCAATAAAATTTCTTTGACCTCTTTGATTCTAGTCTCTAAATATAAATTAGTGTACTCAATCTAATTCCCTGAAAATTAAAGAAATAGTTTCATACTTTCCATAGATGCAATAACGGCATCACGTCCGCTGCGTGGATTCCAACCAAGGCTCGTTCTCGCCTTTTCATTGCTGGCGTGTCGGATTCTTCCCAGTTGGCTTACAATATTTTTTGCTAGCGGATTAAATAAAGCCATAAATCGAATGATGAAATCAGGAATTTCTTTTGTAGGTATATTTGAAGCATTTTCTTTGAATTTCTCACGCAGAATACTAGCCATTTCAATCAAAAAAATAGGTGGACTTGAAGAAGCAGCAATATACCTCTGCCCTGCAGCTTTTGGATTGTTCATAGCACGGATATGGAGATCAGCCACGTCGCGTACATCGACTACTGCAAAGCTTATTTTTGGGCATGCTTTCATTGAGCCATCTAGCATCCTATTTAGTACTTCAAAGCCACTAGACAATCTTTTACTAAGTGTTGGGCCAAATATTCCGGTTGGATTTATGACCGTAAGTTCCAGCTCTCCAGATTCGCTCTCTATAAAGTCCCAGGCAGCTTTTTCCGCCATTGCCTTGGATTTAATATATGGAGATAATGTTTTATCATCTAAAATCGTCCAGTCGTTTTCCGTGAAAGTGCGATCACCTTTCGGATAACCGTAGCTTACAGCTCCGAAGGAGGAAGTTAATACAACGCGCTTTACGCCAGCGTCACGAGCTGCTTTTAGAACCCGCAATGTGCCTTGTACGGCGGGTTGAATCATATCATTCTCTTCTTTGGGCATTTCCAAGCCAATAGGTGAGGCAACATGTAAAACGTATTCGCAACCAGCCATTGCCTGTTGCCAGTTATTATCTTTCACCAAGTCAGCTTCTATGAAAGAGAGGTTATCGGCATTCTCCAAACCGCCATTTTTTAGCATGTCTAGAACTTCAGCCTTGCGATCCAAAGAGCGGACGGTTGTACGTACTACATGTCCTTGTTGTAAGAGCTGTAGAATACAGTACGCTCCGACGAATCCGGTTCCGCCGGTCACCAGAACTTGAGAAGATGATTGTGTGCCCATTGAGTCCACCTGTGAATGAAGTTATTTATTAAGTATACATGTGTATACTGTGCAGGGAAATATAAATCTACAACTGTATAATTAAAGCGAGCTATGAATAAAAAAAATGTGAAGCGCCGAAATGCTGAAGCAACCCGAAAAGCTATTCTCGAATCTGCTCGGAAAAGGTTCGCGCTAGCTGGGTATGATGGTGCTGGCTTACGTGAAATAGCAGCCGGTGCCGATGTTACGGCAATGATGGTTAACCGTTATTTTGGGTCTAAGGAGCAGTTATTTGCAGAGGTTTTGGATCACGTTATGGAAAAGCCTTTCATATTGACCCCAGAGGCTCTTGGGTCCCCCAACTTGGCAAGAAGCACAGCCTCCGCGTTGGTTGCTATTACTAACAAACAGGAGGAACCGCTGGATGGGTTTTCAGTTATGCTTCATTCTGCTTCAAATAAAAAGGCAGCTCAGATTGCACGCCTAAAGGTTGAGCAAGGGCGCCAAAAGAGTTTGTCGGATGCTTTGCAAGGGCCTTTGGCGGCAGAAAGGGCGGCCATACTGCTGTCTATAGTCGCAGGTGTTCAGGTCATGCGCCAAACTATCGGCATTACGCCATTGGCAGAAGCAGACCCGGATGATCTTGTTAATCTCTTAACACCTGTATTTGATAAATTGATTAATGGATAGCGTCTCGATGGATCTTGGTATAATTGGCTGCGTTGCCAGCTATGAGACGCTCATGAACCACATGGGACACTCACAACTTAACAACTAAGCGCACAATTGGTTTGAGTAAAGATTCATTCTTCTTGTTTAGATTTTACGCTCATGCTGTTGAGCCGGTTTTTGCACGTGTGGTTTCGCAAGTTGTTAAGTTGTGAGTGTCCCGTGTAGATACCCAAATTAATTTTGAATTAATAATCATGGGTCAGATTTCACCGAGCCTTGGGGTTACTGCTTAGTTTCGGCAATCAAAGTACTCTCGTATCTGACCCCTTTGAGTTTCATGAGTTATACTCTTTCGTTTATCCAATGAAGTTAAGGGGTTTTTTGGAGCCGTTTTTTGATAAAACCAGATTGGAACACCTTCAAAGCCAAGTTTAGCGAAAATCCTCAAGAGAATTTTGAATGGTTTTGCTTCCTTCTATTCTGTAAGGAATTTGACAAACCCATCGGAATATTCAGATACAAAAATCAGGCAGCAATTGAAACAGATCCTGTGGTAGTTGGGGAACAGGAGATCGCTTGGCAGGCGAAATTCTTTGATACGCGCCTTTCAGAAAATTCAACCACTCTAATAAAGTGTATAACCGACACAAAGAAATACTATCCAAGTGTTACTAAACTAATTTTGTACTCTAATCAAGAATGGGGGCAAACGAAAGGAACTACACCGAAATCGAAAACAAAAATTGACGATAAGGCTTTCGAATTAGGACTGACTTTAGAATGGAGAACTAAAAGCTATTTCGAATCACCGTTTGTAAGTCAAATAAATGAGGAGATATCGAGACATTTTTTCAGTCCTTCTGACAGTATATTTGACCTACAGCAAAAGCTAATATTTCATACAGACATCATATTGCATGAAATTAATACTGAGATTATCTACCTAGAAAATAAGATACATATTGATAGAAGTTCGGTGTTAAATCAGATAGACGACTCGTCTAGTAATATTCTAATTCTGAGTGGCGCAGGAGGTACAGGAAAGACAGCCACTATTAAAGAATTCCGAGCGCAGCTAGGATCTGAAGTACCGTTCTTCACGTTTAAAGCAACAGAATTTGATATTCAGAATATTAATGAATTATTCCCAGCATACGACCATCGAAGATTCCTTGAGTCTTACGAAGCCGACAACCAGAAACTATTGGTAATAGATTCCGCTGAAAAACTCTTAGATTTCAAAAACACACAACCATTTAGAGAGTTTCTTGCTAACGCGATAGAAAATAAGTGGAAAATTATCTTTACGACTAGAAGTAGTTATTTATCAGACCTAAATTTTCAATTTTTTGAAATATATAAGGTCGTGCCCACAAATATTTTACTTCTTGAACTAACCCTGGATGAATTGGAGAATATTGCAAAACAGTATGATTTTTCACTCCCAACAGACAACAAACTTCGAACTCTAATAAGGAACCCATTCTATTTAAGCGAATACCTGAAATTCCATAAAGCGAGCGACAAGCTAGACTACCCGCAATTCAGGAACAAACTATGGAAGAACATTGTTGAGAAATCCAAACCGGCTCGAGAGCGGGCTTTTCTAGACATAGCTTTCGAAAGGGCCGACAAGGGTAGGTTTTTTGTAAATCCAGAGGTTCCATCAGCAATACTTGATGATGAATTGCGTAGCGATGGGTTAATAGGTTATGAGTCTAAACTTGGATATTTTATAACCCATGATATTTACGAAGAATGGGCATTAGAAAATATAGTGGAATCAGCTTTTGTAAATACCGATAGTCAGGCATCCTTTTTTGACACTATTGGACAATCGCTGCCAATCAGGCGAAGTTTCCGGATTTGGATCTCAGAGAAACTCAGAACAGAAGACTCTTCAATAATAGGTTTTATCGAGGAAATATTCGAAGACACCTCCCTGCCCAAACACTGGAAAGATGAAGTAATAGTTGCGGTTTTATTGTCTGAATATTCAGAAACATTTTTTAGAAAATTTAGAAGCCTTCTACTTAACGATGATAACAAGCTGTTAAAAGATATTTGTTTCCTGATAAGGATTGCATGCAAAGAGGTTGATGACAGCTTTCTTCTGAATCTGGGCATTAAGGCTCCTAACGTATTTTCATTGAATTACGTATTCACCAAACCTAAAGGGAGTGGCTGGAAATCACTTATAGGATTTGTACATGAAAATTTTACTGAGATTGGAGTAGACAACTTCAGCTTCCTGTTGCCAATTCTCTATGAATGGAATTCTAAGAATAAAACAGGAGCTTCAACAAGAAAATGCGGACTCATTACTCTAAACTATTTCAATGAAGTCACGAAGGTTGACTCCTATTTTCCTAGTGGGAATTTCAAAAACCGTGTAATACGCACAATTCTAAACGCGTCTTCTGAGCTAATTGAAGAGCTTTCTGAAATATTCGAAGAGATAATTCTCAAAAAACAAAAGAAACACAACACGCGATATCATGATTTGGTCGAGGACTGCCTAACTAATATTGAATCGTTCCCGGTATCTCAATCACACCCAAATCAATTGCTTAAATTGTGTGCTCTGTTTTGGACTCACACTCCAGACCCCGAGGATACCTACTACGGCTCTAGTGCCGGCACCGGTGTTGAGAAGCACTTTGGGCTAGAGGGCGAATATAGCAGATATTACCCTTCTAGTGCATTTCAAACACCGACAATTGCCCTGTTACGCTCAACCTTAAAGAACACATTAGATTTCATACTGAGCTTTACTAATAATGCTGTGAATCACTATGCCAAGACGCGAATGGGACAGAATGAAACAGAATCAATTGAACTTCAATTCGAAGACGGCACCAATCAAAGACAGCTAATTAGTTCTAGACTTTGGCATATGTACAGGGGAACTCAAGTAAATACCCACATACTTGAATCCATGCATATGGCACTAGAATCTTACCTGCTGGACTATGGGAAAAAAGCAAAAGCTAGCAGTCTGGAAACCTGTCTTCTTTATCTATTACGCAATTCCCAATCTGCATCGATAACCTCTGTTGTCACTAGCATTGTTTTATCATGCCCAGATAAGACCTTTAACGTAGCCAAAATTTTGTTTGGCTCACGTCTACTATTTTTCTATGACACTACTAGGGCAATGCAAGACCTGCAACAAAAGCATACATTAACCTTATTTAAGAAAAATATGCCTAGCTCTGGGAAAAATGAAATTTTTGAGAATGAGCGAATTACTACTTGCGACTTGCCGCATAGGAAAGATTCGCTAGAGAATTTACTTCTCAAATATCAGCTATTCAAGAGTGAATCAGTGGGCGCCTCAATAGCATCGGAGAGGCAAGCAGTTTGCTGGGAGATATTGGATTCGCATTATGATCAAGTTCCCGAAGAATCCGCACAACTTGAAGAAGATAAAATATGGCGGCTCTATCTAGCTAGAATGGATAGCAGAAAAATGAAACCCACTACCAAGAAGGTAGAAAAAGGAATTCAAATTGAATTGAATCCAGAGATTGATCCAAAGTTAAAGGAGTTTAGTGACTCTGCGTTGATGAGAAGTAATGATAGTTTTAAGTATATGAAACTGAGAATGTGGGCTCGCTACAGTATAGATGGCGACCCAAGAAGAGATCAATATTTAGACTACGAGAATTCACCAAAGACGGCTATCAAAGAGGCTAGAGAAATAGTCAAATTGATCCCAAGTATGAACGAAGACTTCTTGCTAATGAACAAAGCGATACCTTCAGAAGTATGCGTTGTGCTGTGCAGAGACCACATGAAGGATCTATCAAAAGATGACAAGCTGTTCTGCAAAAATACTATCCTAGAGGCTGCAAGTCGAATTGTAGCGGAGGGTTATGACTTTCAATATTCAGATGGCACAGGCCCAGCGATACAATACCTATATTTATTGTTTGCAGAATTCCCAGAATCACGCCCTGAAATTAAGATTTTGGTTCTTTATGCTTTATTCTACGAACGTACAATCGACATGGCAGGTACTGAATTTTCCATCTATGCTGAATTCGCAATACAAAGTATGTGGAAAGAATATCCAGAACACGCAAATTCTCTAATTCTTGGATATCTAATATTAAAGCCCATACGCAATCAATTGGCCGCATTAGTTCGAGATGAAAAACACGCACAGGAAATTTATAACTGGAGCGAAGCAGAGTTATTGGAAAGATTTGAGAAAGAGAATCAAAACCTATTGAAGGGCATGATTAAAAACAATCTTTCCTTAACTGATGTTGAAGACTTAACGGATTCGGATTTAGTCGTGCTCACTGAGACATTTCGACTAGTACCATTAGGTACTCAAGATTCAGACCATCATAAGCTCGTTATTTCAATCACTTCAGCACTATCCAGCGCTATTTTTACAGCAGATCGCGAAGATAAAATAGACTACGCGGTTAAACATAAGTTCTTGGAAAAATTTGCATTATTTACGCTTCACCTAGAATCTGATCAGATCGGGAAGTACTTGGATATCATCCTCGAAAATTTGTCGAATACTGAAGTAACGGCCGACCTATTTGTAGAATATATTTCTATTCAAGATCGCTACCCACACTACGAATCTTTCTGGTTCATTTGGCACTATTTCGAGAATAAAGTGATCGAGCTTTGCAATGACGGGGATTCTAAATGGCACACAAATAAAATACTGCAGGCTTTTCTGTTTGCAAAAAATCCCTGGAAGGAAGATGCAAACAAATGGTCTACGTTCAGACCAGAAAATTCTGAGTTCTTCGCGCTCTTTTCTAAAAAGCTACCACATTGCTCATCTGTACTTTATTCAATCGCAAAGTTATCGAATGGTATTGGATCAATTTATCTGGAAGAGAGTATTGGCTGGATGTCTCAAATATTGATGAATAGTTCCACTCAGTTTGATTCTGACATGGAAGAGAGAACAATATTTTTACTAGAGAGTTGCATCAAAAAATATACGTATATGAATCGGGAAGACATTAAGAAGAATCAAAGACTTAAGAAGAAAGTACTAACTATTTTGGATTTCTTGATGAGTAAGGGCTCTGTTGTAGGGTATATGTTGAGAGAGGATATTCTTTAGAGAATTTGGACTTAATTTAGAGTATTTTGATATTTAACAATACAAATTTCATGCTAACCCTTTGATTTAATTGGTCGGGGCGGCCGGATTTGAACCGACGACCACTACACCCCCAGTGTAGTGCGCTACCAAACTGCGCTTTAAGCTACATATTGTAGCTTTACTCCCATCCCTTCCCATCAAAATACCTAGTCCCCCGATGCCCCTTCCTCGCAATCGGCTTCTCCAGCCTCTCTCCAGGACACTCCACAATAATCAATGTCCTAGGTCTGCCAGACTTCGGATTCACCGCCCCGCCAATCAACTCTCGAATACGTAGTCGCCCCCTAAGCTGATCATTAAAAATGGTATAGACGAAATCACCAACCTTTAGTTTGGAAGGTTTGCCCGCCATGTGAAACTCGAACTCAGCAATAGAGCCATCGTATAGCGAATCTATTCCTTCCTCGCCACGTGATGCAGGAATAGTTTTTGTGATGCCGAAACTCAATTTAGTTATCCAAATACATCAAATGTGCCGAAGTCTCCACCAAGTAACTGCGGTGCGTTTCCGTGGCCTAACCATCCTTGAATCATGGTTTGGTAAACTTTTCTGAAGTCGGTGGTGTATTCCAGATTGTCGCCTTCGGTTAATTTGGTCAGGCTTGGTAGTTCGCCGTAGTGTCCGCCTTTTACCTGGCTGCCAACTATAAACATTGTATTGGCGGCGCCGTGGTCGGTGCCCAGGCTTACGTTTTCGGGGACTCTTCTGCCGAATTCGGAGAAGATCATTAGCGCCACGTCGTCGGCTCGGCCTATGCGCTCCAGGTCTTGCATGAATGCGGATATGGCATCGGAGGTGTAGGTGAGTAGGCGTCGGTGCAAATTGTTTTGGAACACATGGGTGTCGAATGCATTGTTTCTATACCCCACATAGTAAAGGCTGGTTGGCATGCCGGCATCTAGCAGGGCTGCTACCTTGCGTAGGTCTAAGTTATTTACGCCGTAGTCCATGGGTGAGTTGTAGTTGTTCCAGGCTTCTCGCACTAATGCTGAGGCATCGTTGGCGCTGCGAGCTATGTCTAGCAGAAAGCGGCGTGACGGATTTTCTACCTGGCCGATGTCGGCGATCATTTCTAGAGCTTCTTTTTCCGAGGCGAAGGCTTCGCGCATGAATCGATTAGGGTCGTCGAATACCACGGGTACGTGTTTGCTGCTGCGTACTGCGAGTGATTGTTTGGCGGCGATGTTCACCAGGTAGTTAGCCGGTGCATCTGGTGCCATAGAGTCGGCGAGTTTGCCTACCCAGCCGTATTCGTCTCCGCTGTTGGGGGATGCTGTGTGCCAATAGGCCATTGAGGTGAAGTGCGAGTACGATGGGTTTTCGTAACCGCAGCCGTGAACGATAGCCATGTTGCCGTCTTTATACAGGCGCTCGAAACCGGCCATGCCGGGGTTAAAGCCAAAGTGATCGTCGATTATGCGTAGCTCATCTTTCTCGATGCCGATGTTGGGTCTGTGTTGGTAATAAGCATCGTTGCCGTAAGGCACGACTGTGTTTAAACCATCGTTGCCGCCAGATAGCTCTAACACTACCAGCACTTTTCCGTTGGCAGTGGCCTGGGCGGCTGCGGCGTTAACAGCTTGTGAGAATGCAGAAGGGGCGGCCAAGGTTGAGGCCATGGCTCCCATGCCTGTTAGGCCCATGTTTAACAGTTGGCGACGATTAAGGCTTTTTCGAAAGAGGTCATGTTTTTTCATAAGTAGTTTCCTGCTAACTTTTTGTGTAGTTAACTTTTAACCTAACTGATATTCGGGTTGGCTCATTATCAGGTGCAGTAGCAGCCTGAGTGAATCTTCCATATAACTTTGTGCGTCGACAATGTTTGAAGTGCCAAGGTCACTCTCGAGAAAGCTAATTAACATGCGCCGTGATTCTGTTCCCGGTTGTACTCGCATAAAACGTGCAATGAGGTAATCCACTGCATCGCTGGTGTTGTCGATGTTCTGGCTCAGAATCATTTCGCTTAAATTAATTTGTGCGATGTGGCGGGGGATGGGTATTACCCGCTCGATTGCCATTTGCCATCCACGAAAGCTGCCGTAGCGTGTATTAAATTCTTCGTCGCGGTCGGCCATCATGTTTGATTCCGCCATGATTTCACCGTCGCCTAACGAAGATGGCTGTGTGGCAGAGGTGATGTCCATGCCTTCTCGAATTCTGTCGGCAACGCTGCGTATTTCTGCGCTGCCGTTGACTCGGTCCGGTGGTACGAAGTTAATGTCGGGGAACAATACGTCTCTGGCGAAGTTGCCGCGTTCTAATAACAAGCCTGGCGTCATCCAGCTGCGCCCGCCAGCCCAACCGGCAACGGTGGGTGGCCGGAACAACGATTGGCTTAGTGCACCGGTAGCCCGGTTGAAATCCGGCACGCCTGGCACAGTGTTGAGGCCAAGTTTTCTGTAGGTAGACACGGCTAATTGAACCGGGCTTTTTATCTGGCTGCCTACGCTCGAATCGCTGTAGAAATCTTTTGAGATAAATAGTGCCTGTAGCAGAGTTGCTACATCGTAGTCGGCATCTCGAAAAATATCACCCAACTCAGTTTGTAGTGCGGGGCTTAAATCTTGTCGTACAAAATAGCGATAGATTTTGCCAGCGATATATTCGGCAGTAACTGGCTGTTCCATAATGAGGTCGATAATCTCAACGCCATCGAAGTTGCCGCTATGGCCTAAAAAGTTCTTTATGTCGTTGTCGTGTTGCTCCTGGTTTATAACAAAGTCCAGGTCTACATAATTCCAGCCGGTAAAGGCTCGGGCGGCTTCGCGTATATCTGTTTCGCTGTAGTTGCCCACGCCCATAGTGAACAGTTCCATAATCTCGCGGGCGAAGTTTTCATTCGCTGCGCCTTTTACATTAACGCCAGCGTCGAGAAAGGACAGCATGGCTGGGTCTTGCGCTACTGCCACCATCAGGTCGCGGAAACTGCCAGTGCCCATTTGGTGAAACAGTTCCAGCTCGTTCAGTAATTTGCGGTAGTCACGCACCTTGCTTTCGTTAATCGCATAGTGGCCGTGCCAGAACAATGCCATTTTTTCCTGTAGGGGGTTATTGGACACAACCATGCGGTCGGCCCACCAATAAGCCACGCGATTTGTTTCCAACACACTGGCGCGCAGCCAGTAGAAGAATTTGTTCACCACTGGTTGTAGGCGGCGGTTGCCATTGGGTTTTACTTTTACCCCCAGCGCTTCGCCGGTTTCCATTGCCAGGTTGGTAGTGGCAGGGCGGCTGGGAGGGAACGG
>NVVJ01000023.1 GCA_002402175.1 SAR86 cluster bacterium | reverse complement strand
TGACTGAGGCCGAAGATTAGCCGGAAGGTATTGTTGAGTTTAGACACCTGGGTGATCGGGTTTCACGAATGGTGAATACAGCGCTGGATTGTTTTGCCCGGTACGATGCGAATTCGGCGCTGGAGGTGGCTCATGATGATGTCATAGTTGATAGCGAATATGGCAGTGCTATGCGCTCACTTATTACCTATATGATGGAAGATCCGCGAGTCATAAGTCGGGTATTAAATTTGCTTTGGGCGTTGCGGGCACTTGAACGTATAGGCGATCACGCAAAAAATGTGGCAGAGCACGTGGTTTACCTGGTTAAAGGTATGGATATCAGGCATGAAGACCTTGCCGATGTCGCTGATCAGCTGGCAGGGTCTGATAAGCATAAGAGTTAAAAGTTTTATTTGGTCTTAGTTTAGGTCCTTCAATAAGAAATGTTCCTTAAGCCAATTGTGAGTAATGCCAAGCGATATCGCACAAACAATTATAAATAATACATCTGTAGCGGCGGGCTGGTTTGAATTAAACACAAATGCCATGGCTGTTCCTGCGGCCGGTGGGTGTTCGAAATCCAATACAGACATCAGTAATAGAGCAATACCGGTGGAGAGTGCAAGGGCAAGGATAAATATCTCATCGTGAAATTGCGGAAAAGAGATTGATGCACTGTGCCAGGCAAACCAGAGCACTACACCAACCAAAACCCCGATTAGTTGTCCTCCAATAATTTTACTGCTAAGCGAATTATAGATGCCAGTACTGATAAAAGTAAGAAAAGTACTGGAAGCTACAGCAGAAAAAATAATCTGGTTTGAAAGGGGGATGAAGTGGTTCCATACCATGAAGAATATCAGCAGAAAAAAAGTAGCCATCAAACTTTGTTTAATATACGCCGACACAGGCACTCGAGTGCCAATTTTAAAATCAAACAGCTGCCTAGCTTCCAGAAATTTCATGAGGTATTAACCTTAGCTCTGATCTAAATTCGCTGCTTCCTAGTTGCATATACTGCAATCAGGTGAGAAGCCCTTGGTAATAAGCTATTACGACTCAAAACAAGAATTTCTTAACAATTAGCTACTACGATTGAAGATAGGTGTCTATGTGCTTGACTGGTCGGGGCTTTCAGAATTGTTAGAAGGTTGAGGAATGCTATTGTTTTCCTCATTCGATAGTGAAGCTCGTTCCAGGGGAAGTTTACATATGAAGCGGCTACCTTCTGAGTATACGCTTTCGATTTCGAGTTTGGCATCATGCCTTGCCAGTATATGTTTGACTATTGCCAGGCCCAGGCCGGTGCCGCCTGTTTCCGATGAGCGACTCGAATCTACTCGATAGAATCTCTCGGTTAATCTTGGAATGTGATGTTCTTCTATGCCCATACCGTTGTCTTCGACAACAATATTAAAGACATCGTCAGTAGGGAAAGCGGAAAGTTTTATGCAGCCGCCACTGGGAGTGTATTTGGCTGCGTTGACAACCAAATTGGAGATGGCGCTGTACAGCTCATTTCTTTTACAGGTAATTATTGTTTGAATATCACAATGGGATTCGAAGTTGTGTTCTTTACTAGTGAACATTTGCCGGGTGTCGCTCTCAATTTCTGAGAATAATTGCTGCAGGTTTACCTGATCCTGCTGCTTTGGAAGCGTGTTGGTCTCTAATGAGGAAAGCATTAGCAGGTCGCGCACAATATTTTCCATACGTAATGACTGTTGGCACATCTGCTCTACAGGTTTGCGCCATCTACTGTCCAGGTCTCCCATATTGTCCAGTATTGCTTCGAGGTAGCCTTTGATTACTGTTATTGGGGTTGCTAATTCATGGGAAACATTGCCGACAAAGTCTTTTCTCATTACCTCCAGTCGATGCAACTGAGTAATGTCGCGTACTATCATCAGGCGTTCGTGCTCACCGAATAGCGCGATTTGAAAATCCAGAATTTTATTGCTTTCCCCCGGGCCGTCAATTACCAAGGTTTCTGTATAGTTCTCATTGTGGAAATATTCGGCGAAGCGGGGGTCTCGAATTAAATTAGTAACAGATTGATTCTTGTCCTTGGGGTATTTCAGTCCCAGAAGTTTTTCACTGGCAAGGTTCCACCAGTCAAGGTTGTTATTTTTGTTAATCATAACCACGGCTATTTCTAACGCGGCAGAGGATTCCTGGGCCTTGTTAATAATATTTTCAAGGTAGGAGCTTGCTCGCCGCTCCTGTTTTTGTAGTCGATAAATACCATCAAAAATATCGCCCCACAAACCGATGCTTTCAGGTGGTTCTGAATTGCTCTGTGAAGAGTCGCGTGAAAGCCATTGGTTAAATCGCCGTAATTGGTAGATATTGAAGAGAAAGTAACAGCAAAGGGCGATAAGCATGGTCAGGCTTACCTGTCCAAGAAACAAGCCAATCGAGCCAGCAATAAACAGCAATGCCAGCAGACGGTTTAATTCAGATCGCCAATTCTGCAAAATCAAAACCTCAAGATGTACGTTAATGCATCAGCTGCGGGAGATTCCAGCCCTCAGACTAATCACGCCAGGCATCATTAGTTTGCCATAGTTATATTGTATTGCGATGACAGTGCTGGAGCCACCTGTAATGCTCTGCTTAGCGTCTATGAGATCAAAGGAGGCCAAAGACTCAACAAAAGTCAGTGTGTCAGGCAGAATTGGGAGCATTAGGGTAAAGAACGGTACTTTATTGGTATAGATTCCTGCATCTCAGCCATAAAGTCATTATAATCAGATACTGTACTTGAACAATAAAGTAGTTGAACAATAAAGTAGTTGAACAAAAAAGCAGTTCAACGATCAATCTCTTTTTTCATACCCGGAACTAATTATGCGTCTAAGCTCTAAATTTGCTGCTCTTTTGGCACTTCCCCTTAGTTTGATTTCACATTCATTACTGGCAGATGCTGGTCAATTTTACCTAGCGCCTGGCTTGCAATGGATTCAATTTGATAACGGAATCGAGCTCGAT
Organism: SAR86 cluster bacterium; assembly: GCA_002402175.1. Classification (GTDB taxonomy): domain Bacteria; phylum Pseudomonadota; class Gammaproteobacteria; order Pseudomonadales; family Pseudohongiellaceae; genus UBA9145. The sequence goes on along the minus strand of NVVJ01000023.1, from coordinate 44,273 downwards.
AACGACACCGGCTATTCTTTAGGGCTTGGCTATGACCTTACTGATCGCTTAAGTGTGGAACTCAGTACTTTCGATCTGGACACGCAGACGCCGGCAGGTGTAAAAGTGGACCTCGATCACTATAAGCTGGATTTTCTCTATGACCTGAATTTCAACATTGGCTTGTTTGAAACCTTTGTAGTGGCTGGTGTCGGAAATACCAAGTTTGCAGGTGAGAACGATACAATATGGGATCTTGGCGCCGGTGTTAATTTTAAACTCACGGACAACTTAACCTGGCGTACTGCCGTTAGAACTTTTGGCTACCGTGACAGGGATTTTCAAGACAGGGACTTAGGCATAGATACAGCATTGGTATATCGTTTCGGAGGCAGTCGCTCAAGGCCTGCTTCAACATCTGCAGCAGCTCCCAGACAGACTTCACAAGCAGCAGCTGAAGCACCAAGCCGACAGGCAGCGGCTCCAGACGCCGATCGTGACGGTGTTCCAGATTCCTCAGATAACTGCCCAGACACACCAAGAAATTATGCAGTAGATGCCGATGGTTGTCCTATTCCGTTGGAGGAAGTGGCGCGAGTTGAGTTAAAGGTAAATTTCGACTTTGATCGCTCAGAAGTGAAGTCTGAATACTTCTCGGAGATTGAGGAAGTTGCAGATTTTATGCGTCAATATTCTGATGTGGTTATTGAGCTGGAAGGTCATACAGATTCGCGTGGAACAGCTGAATATAATCGTGGACTATCAGACCGCAGAGCAAATGCTGTTCGTCAGGTTCTAATTAGCCGCTTTAATGTGCAGGGCAGTCGCATTTCCGCTGAAGGGTTTGGTGAGTCACAACCAGTGGCTACAAATGACACTGATACAGGGCGTGCCCAGAATCGACGTGTAATGACAGTGATAATCAAAACTCTGCAAAATTATAGACCTCGCTAGTTAATCGTTCATTAGGCCTGTAATGTGAAAGCCTTGCGGGTCTAATGTATAGATTCTTTTCTCTCTGGATTTTGATCATTTTCTAATGTTGGTGTAGTTAAAATTTCTGAGCATCTCAAAAACGTCAACTTAGCGGATATTACTAATTCGCAGTACAGCTGGGCCAGGCCAGAAGATTCTCCACGACGGCCAAATAGTGACTGGGAGAATTGGCTATTACACACAGGTTCCCTTACAAAACGATTGATCAAAAAGAGCAATAATCGCTTTAGAGTAGAACTGATTGCTGAAGAATGGATTCAAATTGAGCAAGCAAGTCTAAGATCTCAGTTTGGTCCGGTGAATGCCGAGCATCGTTTTTGGTCGCGGCAAGTAGTGCTTATAGGAAATGACACGCCCTGGGTTATGGCCCATACCTTGATGCCTGAGCACAGTTTGTGTAGCCCGCTCAAGCAAGTACGCGAACTGAACACTAAACCTCTGGGTGAGTATCTTTTTAGCCATCCGGACCTCATTCGATCCGGTTTAGATATTGCCGCATACGGTCTTGATACCTGGGCTCGGCGAAGTTTATTTTATCTTTTTCGCAAACCGGTAATGGTTGCCGAATTTTTTCTGCCTGAAATACTTGTATAGCCGCTGTGCCCGGGCATTTTACAATAAGAGACTAAACCATTCGTAATTCTCAAAAATCAAACTATACTCAATAAAGATGCAGAGATAACCCCAGATAAATCTGCAATAAAAAGAAACGGATCAGGAAAGGAGTCCAGCCGTGAACAGCCAACTCATTGCAGCGCCCGCTGTATGCTCAGAACCAGAATTTTACAGTGATGTAAAATCCACTTCAGCTCAAAGTTCAAATTCACTCAAGCACTACAATAAGCCTCTACCTAAACAAAAAAAGCCAACACAAAACAGGCTCGCAACAGTAAAAAGATTGTCAGATGGTGAATCTAGTGATTCTCTGGATGCAACACGGCTGTACCTCAAGGAAATAGGACATTCGCCATTACTGACTGCAGAGCAAGAGGTGTATTACTCTCGGCTTGTAGGTAAGGGCGATATCGCTAGTCGCCAACGTATGATTGAAAGCAATCTTAGGTTAGTAGTGAAGATTGCTCGAAGGTACCTAAACAGAGGTCTTTCTCTACTGGATTTAATCGAAGAGGGCAATTTAGGGCTTATTCATGCCGTAGGAAAATTCGACCCTGAGAGAGGATTCCGCTTTTCTACCTACGCAACATGGTGGATACGCCAAAATATAGAACGCGGGCTTATGAACCAGACTCGCACTATCAGGTTGCCGGTTCATGTCGTGAAAGAACTTAACGGCTATTTGCGAGTAAAGCGAGAGTTGGCACAAAGAACCGGAAAGGATGTATCGGAATCTGATATTGCAGCGTTAGCAAATTCCACAGTCGAAAATGTTGAACGACTGATGCGTTTGAACGAAAAGCTAACGTCCAGTGACGCTCCCGTATCAATTGATTCTGAAAAAACAATAATAGATACCATTGCGGCTGATGACCATTATGGTCCAGGGGAGAGGTTTCAATCCTTTGAATTAAAAAAGTGCCTGAATACTTGGTTGCATCAGTTGTCAGAAAAGCAGCGTGAAATTATCCTTCGACGTTTCGGGCTCAATGGTTTTGATGCCGATACCCTGGAAAATGTCGGTAAAGAAATAGGCCTTACTAGAGAGCGAGTTCGGCAAATTCAGATAGAAGCCCTAAAACGTTTAAAATTGCTTATTCGAAGGGAAGGTTTGGCTGCCGATACAATTGGTAGTGGGCTCTAAAAGGGCTGCAACTTGAACCAGAATCAGTGGTGCCGTATCCTCTGAGCCCAGACTCTTTCCAGGATTTAAATACGTGTTAAATATTAAAAGCAGCGGTGCGCTCAAAGGTAAGTTGATCATCGATTTATCACGTGTATTAGGCGGGCCATATTGCACGCAGATTATGGGTGACCACGGCGCAGAAATTGTAAAAATAGAGCCGCCACGGGGAGATGAAACACGAGATTGGGGCCCCCCTTTTCATGAAGAGGATTCTGCTTACTTTCTTGGCGTAAATCGCAATAAACGCTCCATGGGTCTGGATTTGTCAAAGCCTGAGGGTAAGGATGTATTGCTGCGCTTGCTAAGTAAAGCCGATGTATTACTTGAAAACTACAAGCCAGGAACTATGGAAAAATGGGGCCTGGGCTATGAGGAAGTATTAAAAGATAAATTTCCGCAATTGATTCACTGCAGGGTTAGCGGCTTCGGTAGTGACGGCCCCTGGGGTGGGTTCCCAGGCTATGATGCCATTATTCAGGCCATGGCGGGCTGGTTTAGTGTGAACGGAGAAGCAGGTAGTAACCCTACACGTTTGGGGCTGGCAATGGTGGATATGGGCACAGGGCTTTACTCCGCAGTTGCTATTCTAATGGCCATTACCGAAAGAGAGCGGTCCGGGCTAGGACAATATCTGGATATGACTCTTTACGATTGCGCCGTTTCTCTAATGCACCCACATATAGCCAATTACAATCTGTCTGGAGAAGTGCCAGTAGCGACAGGTAATGCCCACCCGAATATAAGCCCTTATGATACCTATAGAACCAAAACTGTTGATATTTTTATCGGTGCTGGCAATAACCGCGCGTATGCAAAACTATGTACGGAAATAGGTAGGGAAGAGCTGATTGAGGATGCTCGTTTTATTAATAATATAGATCGCGTTACTAATCGAGACGAGTTAAAAGCTGAAATTGAATCAAGCCTGATGAAAATTGATGGCGCTGAAATTGCCAATCGCCTGGCAGTGGCCGGCCTGGCAGCTGGACCTATACATGACACCTCACAGGTGGTTGACCATCCGCATACTCTTCATCGTGAAATGACGATTGAAGATGGCTGGTACAAAATGCCTGGTACGCCCATAAAGCTCTCTCGCACACCTGGTTCTATGCGACATAAGCCACCGAAATATGGTGAGCATACTCATGAGCTACTCACTGAATTTGGTTTTGACGACCATGAAATTCAGCAACTACTAGACTCCAAAACAGTACTTAATAAACGTCAGAAGTAAACTCGCGCACCGATACCCTGATTAACCAATATAGATAGTTGAGTAAAATCAGCTAGTTATTGGGCTATCTTCTATTGTTTTGTTATTTGCTGATATAGTGTTATAGTGATGTATAACACTATATGGATGGGAGCCTGGTAAGTGGAAATAAACTGGAACAACAAAGATCCGATTTATCTGCAACTCAAGGAGCGGCTGGTCGAGCTAATCATGGATGGTGTACTGAATGAAGGTGACGCTTTGCCATCAGTGCGTAACATTTCCAGTGAGCAGCGCATTAATCCCATCACTGTGTCGAAGGCGTTTCAAATTTTAGTAGATGAAGAGTTAGTTGAAAAAAGACGGGGGCTAGGAATGTATGTGGTTATTGGAGCGAAGGATAAGTTGTCAAAGCAGGAAAGGGCTAAATTCCTCGATCAGGAATGGCCTCAAATTGCAAAACGAATTGAAAGGCTGGGCCTGGAGGTCAATGAACTCCTTGGCAGCACGAAGAATTCATAGGAATCGGGGATTTCTGGGGTTAGATAATGACTAATATCGTTGAAGCTACAGCGCTAGTTAAATCATATGGCAATTTCAAGGCACTGGACGGCGTGGACTTGGCTATACCCAGCGGATCAATAAGTGGGCTTATTGGGCCTAATGGCGCGGGTAAGACAACGACTCTAAAGTCCTTGATTGGTCTATGCGATGTTGAGGGTGAGCTAGTTGTAGCTGGGCGTGATCCACGAGTTTCGCGTCACAAATTGATGGAAGATGTTTGTTTTATTGCAGATGTTGGCATTCTACCCAAGTGGTTTACGGTTAATCAGGTAATTGATTATGTGGAAGCCGTTCATCCGCGGTTTGATAGAAAGAAAGCAGAGAAATTTTTAAGCACTACAGACATCCCCGCAAAAAAGCGCATTAAAAATTTATCAAAAGGCATGGTGACACAGCTTCACCTGGCAATGGTAATGTCTATTGACGTTAAGTTATTGGTGTTGGATGAGCCAACATTAGGCCTGGACATCATTTATCGAAAAGAATTCTATGATCGATTGTTAAATGATTACTACGACGGCAACCGAACAATAATAATCAGCACGCATCAAGTTGAAGAAATCGAAACCCTCCTGTCACATCTGGTGTTTATTAATAAAGGAAAAATAGTACTTGATAGCCAAATGTCAGATATCGCCGAAATTTACACCGAAGTTTTGGTCGATGCAGATATGGTGCAGCAGGCTGATGAATTGAAGCCAATCCATATTCGTACGTTGTTGGGTAAAAAGTCATATACCTTTGAGGCAGTAGACAAAGCACAATTGCAGGAGTTGGGAGAGTTATATACCCCAAGTGTTGCAGATTTGTTTGTTGCCAAAATGTCGGAGGATAGACATGGATAAATTTACACTATTTCAGTTTTATGCCTTGTTAAAACGAGAGTTCCTAGAACACAGAAACTTGTTTCTTGGCGCACCTGCGGTACTGGCGGCGTTGATTCTGGTGGCTGCTATCTGGATTGCTTCGCAGCTTGAACAAGCGGAAATTGTTAAAGGAATGGAATATTTATCTGTGTTATTTGATGGGCTTTCGCCTTTTGATATGGCGCCTTTTTTTATGATGCTAGCAATTCCTTTCATGATAACACTATATATTTGTAGCCTTATTTACCTGGTAAATACTCTTTTCCAGGATAGAAAAGAAATGAGCGTGTTGTTTTGGCAGTCAATGCCGGTTTCAAATTTCAAAACTGTTCTATCAAAGGTTGTCACGGTCGTAGTAGTTGCTCCTATTTTTTATGTGGCCATAATTTTTGCGCTGTATCTGGTGGGAATGATTTGGCTGACGGTATTAGGACTTATAAATGGTGTGGACCTTGTGGGTATTGGCTGGATGTTTCTGGCAGCAATTGCAAGCTTGCTATTGATTTACCTCTCTACGTTTATTGCTTCTTTGTGGTTATTTCCTACTCTAGGCTGGTTGTTACTTTTTTCAGCTTTTGCCAGGAAAACTCCAGCACTATGGGCAATAGGGGTGTTCATCTTGGTAGGGTTTCTAGAGGATTTCATGTTTGGTTCACAGTATCTGGCAAATTGGGTTGAAAGCCGAGCAACTAACCCAAATCAATATTTAATCTTTGACTTTCATAATGTCCTCGACAGACTGTTTAACTACGACATGTTATTTGGCCTGATAGTTGGATCGATTTTGGTGGCTGGTGCCGTATATATGCGTCGCTTCATTGACTAACTATTGGCTTATTGAGGAGTTGAGAGTGAAAAACATAATATTGAAAAATCGCTACACACTGCTAATAACGGTATTGATAGTGTATATGGGGGTTCTGGTGACAGAGGGTGCCATAACAGGAAGAGAAGCAAGGGTCTTTGATTTTGAGAACCCATACTTCGACTTAAACATTAATAACCTGGAAGAATTCTTCGAGATTGAAGTAGAGCGCTAAATCTAAGCATTCTTTATTCTAACTATTGACACAAAAAGGTGATTCCAATACAGTGCGCGGCTCTATACGAATAAATAAATATCATGTTATCTAAAAAAGCACAGACATTTCTTGCAAACCGAGCATCAGCGACAGCATTCAATGCGGCCGCTCGCCGTGCGGCGCGCGCGATAATCGCGAATCCCGGAGAGCAGTGGTTTTAGTTAGTTAACATTCTAAGAAATCTAAAAACCCTAAGCGTCTTCGGCCTTAGGGTTTTTTTTTGCCTGTTTGTATTGCCTGGCAAAAAATATCAACGATTAGCAATCAATTTTCAAAAACAGAAAAGGTAGGACGCAAATGAATTTGGTCGATTTTGAACAGGCATCAAGGCAAGCCTGGCCCGCGCTTGAAGAGCAACACCTCTCATATGGTGTATTGAGGTATGCCCAGGGTGTAAATCGCCGAGCTAATTCTTTGGCTTTGTTTCCAGGTGCCAGATTTGATAGTGATGACTTGATCGAGACTACAGAGAGATTTTTTGCTGAAAAATCGTTACCTCCTATTGTGCGAATACTAAAGTCTGACGGATGTCATGGTGCAGGTATTGAAGACCTTGATCGTGAACTAGATAGAAAAGGCTATGTGGCACATGCCAAAAGTAAATTAATGGTTTGTGACTTAAGCCTTTTACCCCATTCAATTCACAATGAGAGTTTGAGTGTTTTTCATTCGTGCAATCTTAGTCAGTGGTTACCACTGTGGCATGATTTTAGCGGACGTGAAGCTGAGGAGCTCGATGCCAATAGATTAATGTTGCAGAAAATTGAATTTCCCCATAGCTACCTTTGCGCCAGGAGCCGTAATTCACAAGTGGTTAGTTGTGGCTTGGGTGTGTTGTCCAACAATGTTCTTGGATTGTTTGCTATAGCAACTAGTATGCAAAAAAGAAAACAGGGTTATGGCAGAAAAATAGTCACTGAGCTTATGAAATGGGGGATTTCAAATGGCGCCAGGTTTGCATATTTACAGGTGGAGTTGGCGAATGAGTCAGCTATTCGACTATATCAAAGCATGGGTTTTCGAGAGCGATATTCCTACTGGTATAGGGTAAAGACGACGCCGAATAGAATTGTTAGGTAGAACAAATAACCAGGATCAGGAGTTAGTAATGAACACAATAGAAATAGAAGATCGCTTAGGCATTACTTTTTGCAAAAGACAGGAAGTAGCGGTGGAGCGCGGAGAAGGTAGTTACGTTTGGGACGAAGACGGCAAAAAATATCTGGACTTTACCGCCGGGTGGGGAGTCACATGTCTTGGTCATTCGCACCCAGTTATAACTCAGGCAATTTGCCAGCAAGCTAAGAAAATAATTCAGAACCCCAATTCAGGGTTCACCTATTCGCCATCAAGAGCAAGACTTCTCACTGTTCTTAGCAAACTGTTACCCAGCGGTTTGACGAAGTTGTACTTCGCCAATAGCGGGGCTGAAGCTAACGATGCTGCAATTAAACTGGCAAGAAAAATTACTCGAAAGAGTAAAATCGTCTCTACCCTGGGTTCATTTCACGGGCGAACGTTTAATACATTATCGGTTTCCGGAGGTAGAGATAATACAGAAAAGTACTTGCCTTCACTGACTGAAAATCGCTTTGTTCCTTTTGGAGATAAAGAAAAAATTTGCTCAATGGTTGATTCAGAAACCGCAGCGGTAATTCTGGAACCAATTCAGGGGGAGGGGGGAGTTCGTATTCCTGATAGTGACTATATTGCGTTTGTAGCGAAGCTTTGCAAAAAAAATGGTGTGCTACTTATTATCGACGAAATTCAGACTGGGTTTTGCCGTACGGGAAAATTCTTTGCTATTGAACACAGCCCTGAAGATATTGAGCCTGATATTCTAACTATGGGCAAAGGCATTGCAGGCGGGTTTCCGTTTGCTGCATTTGCGGTTTCGGAGCGTGTAGATAGACAAATCAACAAGGGCGATCATGGAGGAACATACTGCGGTAACCCTCTGGGCTGTGCCGTAGCCACTTCAGTAATTACCTATCTTGATCAGCAGGATATTGCTGGCAGGGTTGCAAGAATAGGCAGAGGCTTGCTTGAACAGCTGAAACTTATAGCGTTGAAATACCCTCAGCTAATAGTGTCTACGCGAGGACAAGGCTTGCTGTGTGCTGTGGAGCTAAAAAGTGATGAAATTGTCGCTGAACTGACACAGGCTTGCATGGAGAAAGGCTTGTTGGTGACGCCTACCCGCAATCGAGTAGTACGGCTAATACCTTCATTGCTGGTTAATGAGGATGAGTTAAAGGCCGGTATGTACTTGCTGGATTTAGCTTTGACATCAGTTGTTCAAAATCAGGGAGTAAAGTAGACTGCTGCGTTACGGTATAAATTGACAATCACTCTACACAGCACTGGAAAACACCATGATTAAGAATAAACAGGTAGTTCTAGCGAAACGCCCTTTAGGGGAGCCAACTGATGATTGTTTTCGTATTGAAGAGTCTGAGATTCCTGAGTTAGCTGATAATCAGATATTGATCAAAGTTTGCTGGTTGTCACTAGACCCGTACATTCGAGGTCGAATGAACGATGTAAAATCATACACAGAGCCTTTGGCTATTGATGACATCATGACTGGAGAGTCGACTGGAATTGTTATTAAGTCAACTTCCACAGAATTTGCGGTAGGTGATCGTGTCGCGGCGCACATGGGTTGGCAGTCATATATTGTGGCCAATGCAGATGATCCAAGATTAATGAAGGTGGATTTGAACAACGGTACCCTATCTGCGCATTTAGGCGTGGTGGGAATGCCTGGTAGAACCGCCTATTTCGGACTTACAGAAGTGGGTAAGCCTCAGCCGGGTGAAACTCTGGTGGTGGCGGCAGCTTCAGGAGCAGTTGGGTCTGCGGTAGGTCAGATTGCGAAAATCAAAGGCTTAAGAGTCGTGGGTATCGCCGGTGGTCCTGAAAAATGCCGCTACGTAAAAGAAGAACTAAAATTCGATGACTGCATAGACTATAAAGCAGGAAATTTGGCGCAGGAGCTCAAGGCTGCATGCCCTGATGGAGTTGATATTTACTTTGAAAACGTTGGTGGTGACGTCACTAAAGCAGTTGCACCTTTACTTAACAGTGGGGCTCGAGTGCCAATTTGTGGCTATATTTCAAATTACAATGATGAAGATATTACCAAAGCGGTTACGCCATTCCATATCCTTGCAGAACTGGATGAAGTGCCTGAGCACAGATTTTTCGTCGTAACAGAATTTCATGATCGCTGGGTCGAGGCTACTCGCCTTCTAGGCAGTTGGGTAGGTGACGGTAAGTTGAAATATAAAGAGAGTGTTGGCGAAGGCCTTGAAAACGCAGCGGATCTTTTTCGAGGCATGCTGAAGGGCAAAAACTTCGGAAAGCAATTAGTCAAAATAGCAGATGAGGACTAGTAAACGTGCCCGATAGTGAAAATTATGCAGTGGAGCAGTTATTCTCCGTAGCAGGTAAGACAGCATTAGTTACAGGCGGCAGCAGTGGGCTCGGGCTTATAATGGCTAAAGGATTATTGCTCAATGGTGCTAGCGTTATTATTGCCTCGAGAAGCCAAGAAAAGTGTGACCTGGCACTAAAAGAGCTTGAACAATACGGAGACTGTGCGGCAATCGCTATTGATGTGACGGATGAATCAGGTCGCGAAAAACTGGTTAATCTAGTTGATCAAAAATTTGGAAAATTGTCGATACTAATCAACAACGCTGGTGCAAACTGGGGGGCAGCTCTTGAAGACTACCCTGACTCAGGTTTTGCTAAGGTTATGGACACCAACGTGAACGCTGTTTTCTCTCTAACCCGAGATCTTGTTCCCTGTTTAGAAAAGGCAGCAAGTGCAGATGATCCATCTCGCGTCATCAATATAGGCTCTATGGACGGAATTCATGTGCCGATTGTTCAGCGTGTACCAACCTTTGCCTATTCCGCCAGTAAGGCGGCGTTACATCACCTTACCCGTAGCCTTGCGGTAGATATTGCTCACAAGCACATTACAGTGAATGCCATTGCGCCTGGATTCTTCGAATCCAGAATGACAGACTATATATTCGAGCATTACAAACAGGACATCGAAGACGACTGTCCTTTGCATCGTGTGGGTAAGCCAGAGGAAATTGTTGGTATAGTAATCTATCTTGCATCTCGAGCGGGAGCCTATACAAACGGCACTGTGATTCCGGTGGATGGGGGTACCAGTATTTCCAAAGGTAAAAGAGATTGGACCCAATAGAGGCAACAGAAAGTGCCAACAGAAAATTTGCTACATATTCTGCCTATAGATAAGACTGCATAGGTGCAGAAAACATAGAATTAAACACCACGTCGGAGAAAATATGAGTTTGTTTAACCTCGAAGGGAAAGTTGCGTTAATTACTGGTTCCACCAAAGGCATTGGTCTGGCCATTGCAACTCGAATGGCAGAGCAGGGAGCCCAGGTAGTTATTTCCAGCCGTAATCAGGATGTCTGTGACGAAGTGGCTGCAGGAATTCGCGAGAAAGGCGGCAAAGCAATTGCTATTGCCTGCAATATTAATCACAAAGATCAACTGCAGAACCTGGCGGCAAAAACCGAAGAACAACTAGGAAAGGTGGGTATCCTAGTATGTAATGCGGCTCTAAACCCATATTTTGGACCGTCTCAGGATATTCCTGACGAGGCTTTCGATAAGGTGATGCATGCTAATATAGGCAGCGTTCATCGGCTGTGCCAACTGGTTATACCTGGTATTGCTGAGAGTGGGGGTGGTTCGGTGATTATTATATCCTCCATTGGTGGTTTGAAAGGAACCGATGCCCTTGGCGCCTACGCTATTTCCAAGGCAGCCGACATGCAAATTGCACGTAACCTTGCAGTCGAGTGGGGGCCTAAGAATGTTCGTGTTAACTGTATTGCACCAGGTCTGGTTAGAACTGATTTCGCTCGAGCATTGTGGGAGAATCCAGAAATATATAAGGCAACGGTTGCTAATTATCCGCTGCGCCGCATCGGTGAACCTGATGAAATAGCTGGAATGGCAGTTTTACTGGCGTCTGATGCGGGGAGCTTTACCACAGGTCAAACAATAGTAATTGATGGCGGTGGTACAATTTCAAGTTAAGATATTAATAAATCACACTATGACTAAGGGGTAGTGAAAAAAATGATGGACTTAGGCTTATCAGAAGATCTGATAGAAGTACGCGATAAAATTCAAAAATTTGTAGATGAACTGGTTGATCCAGTAGAGGCGGAATACCACAATGAGGTTAGTGTGGGGGATCGCTGGACACATACACCACGGCAAGATGAAATCCTCAATGACCTAAAAATTGAAGCGCGAAAACTCGGTCTATGGAATTTCTTTTTACCAAAGAGCCAAGGTGGTGCTGGTATTTCCAATTTACACTATGCACATCTGGCTGAAATCATGGGCAGAAGTCGTCTGGCATCAGAAGCGTTTAACTGTAGTGCGCCCGATACCGGCAACATGGAAGTGCTTGAGCGCTACGGCTCAGAAGAACAGAAAAAAGAGTGGTTGGTTCCACTATTAGCGGGGGAAATTCGCTCGGCATTTGCCATGACAGAGCCTGGCGTTGCCTCTTCTGATGCCACTAATATCGCTACTAGCGCAGTGCTCGATGGCGATGAATGGGTTATCAGTGGCGAGAAATTTTATATATCTGGTGCAGGTGATCCACGCTGTAAAATCATGATTGTTATGGTTGTTACCGACCCTGATGCGCCAAAGCATACTCGCCAATCTCAGATTTTGGTCCCCATGGACACTGAGGGAGTTGAGGTTGTTAGAGCCATGCACGTTTTTGGTCGCGATGATGCACCTCATGGGCATATGCACATTAAGTTTCATAATGTTCGCGTACCTCAAAGCAGTATAATTCTTGGCCGTGGTCGCGGCTTTGAAATATCACAGGGTCGTCTTGGCCCAGGTCGCATACATCACTGCATGCGTTCGATAGGTGCAGCAGAAAAAGCGCTGGATTTAATGTGTAAGCGCGCGGTTAGCCGTGAAGCGTTCGGAAAGCCGTTGGCAGAACTCGGCGGCAACTACGACATAATAGCGGATAGTCGAATCGAGATAGAAATGTGTCGACTACTGACTTTCAAAGCAGCGTGGTTGATGGATACGATAGGAAATAAAGCGGCTCGTGATGCTATTTCACAAATTAAAGTTGCTGTACCAAATATGGCATTGAGAGTTATTGATCGTTCGATGCAAATGCACGGTGCGGCCGGAATATCTCAGGATTTTCCTTTGGCATCCCTATGGACTAGTCAAAGAACACTGCGTCTTGCTGATGGTCCCGATGAGGTTCATCGCCGTGTAATCGCCAGAAAAGAACTGGCTAAATATACTTAGTCTGGGCTTGTCTGAAACCTGTAAGAAGGTTTTATGATCTAAAGATAAGCTGAAGATAAGCTGAATCAAAAATGGGAGCCAAGGTTCCCATTTTTGATGTAAGCCTTTAATTTTTTCCATACAAGCTTTCTGGCTAAAACACGTTCCTTTAAACAGCTAGTGTTACCAATGCATCAATCTGTCGCTGTCATTATTCCTACGTTTAATCGCGCCTATTCACTAGCTCGAGCACTGGATTCCGTGTATTCACAATCCAGGGCTGCTAATGAAGTAGTTGTTGTAGACGATGGCTCCACAGATGAAACCAGAGAGTTTATCAAGCACAACTATCCTGACGTTATTTATTTGTACCAGAGTAATAAGGGGGTAAGTGCTGCTCGAAATTACGGCATTAAAAACTCAGTCAGTTCCTTAGTCGCGTTTCTAGACTCTGATGACGAGTGGCTTCCTGAAAAGCTGGAGTTGCAACTTAATGCTCTTGCCGATAATCCAAATTACTCTCTAGTACACAGCGATGAAATTTGGATCAGGCGCGGCGTGAGAGTCAATCAGATGGATAAACACAAGAAGCGCGGCGGCAAACTATTTAATTATTGCCTGCCTCTTTGTGTTATTTCTCCTTCATCGGTTCTGATGACTCGGCAGCTGTTACTTGAAGTCGATGGCTTCGATGAAGACTTGGTAGCGTGTGAGGACTACGATATGTGGCTTAATATCTGTTGCAAATACTCAGTTCTTTTCATCGACCAGCCTCTATTGCGTAAGTATGGAGGCCACGAGGATCAGCTTTCAGCACAGCATTGGGGTATGGACCGGTTTCGGGTTAGGGCACTGGAAAAGCTAATAAATTCAGCCAAACTAAGTGAAGAGCAAACTCGTAAGAGCAAGGACATGCTGATCACTAAGAGCAGGATATTGAAAAATGGTGCCAGCAAGAGGGGAAATACTGAACGTGCAGATTATTACCAGGAGTTGATTCGCAAATATTCAGATGAAATCCAGGAGTCATAAGTTGACAAGTATAGAACTAAATATTGTCGTTGCTCACAGCATTGAGGCAAAACCGTTGCTTAAGCTTTTGCGTATGAAAAAGTGCACAACATCAACGACATTCCCTTTGTATAAAAATGATCAAGGCGAATGTCTTATTGTTTCTGGTATGGGAAAAATAGCAGCGGCAGCGGCAACTGCCTACCTGGCCGCCAGACAGGAAAACGAAAAGAATAATGTAAGAGCCTGGTTGAATATCGGAATCGCCGGGCATCAAAACGCAGAATTAGGATCAGGTGTGTTGGCTCAAAAACTAACTGATTATGCAACCGGGCGCAGTTTCTATCCTCCCATGTCGATTTCAGGCATTAATACCAGCGATGTTATAACCGTAGATAAACCGGAATTGGAATATCCCCTAAATGCCGCTTACGAAATGGAGGCGACTGGCTTTTACTCAAGTGCCTCTCGATTTGTCACATCCGAACTGGTTCAGGTGTTCAAAATCATATCGGATAATCCCAGAAATCATGTACACAATGTCAATCTGGATATGATTCCCGAGTGGATAAGCTCTCAAGAAGAAAATATCCTCATGATATTAGGCAAACTTAAAGCTCTTGTTAATGACTATAACCGTATTTATCAATTACCGGATGAGTACCATCAGCTCAGTGCAAAATGTAGATTCAGTGCCACCCAAATAGTTCAGTTAAAGAAAGTATGTCAGCGTTATATCGCTCTGGGATTGCAGAAGGATTTACAATCCAGAGTGTTAAGCTCGTGCACAACGGCTAAGCTAATAATAACCGGCCTGGAATCAGGTTTAGCAGATCAGTTATTAACGGGTACGCAGAAATAATGTTTTCAGCTATTTACATTGAAGAGGAAGTGGCGAATACCGAAAGAGTTGATCGAATACTTTCTCGATTTTCAGGGATTCCTCAGATACGTTGCGAGCGATATGGAGAAATATTCAATCGTAAAGCGCAAAACTTTCGTCTACAGAAAAAATCACCAGCCTTAATACTTGCTCGTAAACATGGGAAGCTTGTACTGCCGGCACCTGAAGGTTACGGCTTTGATAGCGGCCCAGGTTATTACTTTTCTCATATGTTGAACTGTGTCTATGACTGTCGTTATTGTTTTCTACAGGGCATGTATGATTCGGCTAATTACGTATTGTTTACAAACTATCAGGATTTTGAGACAGCATTGTCAGAAACCATCGCGGAAAATGGTGGATCAGGTGCTTACTACAGTGGTTACGACTGCGATAGTTTGGCGTTAGAGCCGGTAAGTAACTTCTGTGAGTATTTTATACCAGTTTTTGCAAGGCATCCTGAGGCAACTCTTGAAATCCGTACCAAAAGCACCCAGATAAGAACGCTTCTGGAGATGCCCCCGATTACGAATTGCATTATTGCCATGAGCTTTACAGCACGTGAAGCCTCCGATCAATGGGAACATAAAGTCCCTTCTATAACTAAGAGAATCGAAGCGCTTTATAAGTTACAACAAGCGGGCTGGAAAATTGCTATTCGGTTTGAGCCGGTCATATTTGATCAGGGTTTTGAAGAGGCATACCAGAAATTGTTCAGGGATGTTTTTGATAAACTCGATGTGTCTGCGCTGCATTCAGTCAGCATTGGGTTATTTAGAATGCCAGCAGACTTCTATAAGCGCATAGTAAAGCTGTATCCAGATGAACCCCTATTTGCCAGGCCGATTGCATCAAGCGGAGGAATGATGTCATTGCGCTGCGAAAAGGAGAGTGAAAATGTCGAGATCATTGAGAAGATGCTATTCGAGTTTATTTCCAGGCGGCAGTATTATCGCTGTGCCTGAAAAGCTTTAACTGAGAGGAAATGATGTTGGATAAATCAAAGCAGTTAGTTGTTATAAGCGGTGCGACATCTGGCATTGGCTTGTCCATGAGTAAAGCGATGCTTGAGCAAGGATACCAGGTGCTGGGCATTGCCCGAGAATTGGAACAAACGGCCATTGAGCACAAAAATTTTTCATATGAATCAATGGATATTGCAAATATTTCCAAGTTGCAAGATGCTATATCTCAGATTGTATCTAATATTGATATCCCAGTTAAAGCCTTAATAAACAACGCAGGATTGGGAAAGATGGGTAACCTGGAGCAATTGTCTGTAAATGATATTCGCCTGGTTATGGATACCAATTTCATCAGTCACGCAATAATCACCAAATCATTTTTACCCCTACTGAAAAAGCAGGGCTACGGCGATATTATTTTTACTGGTTCAGAAGCGGCGTTGAAGGGTTCTAGGCAAGGTAGTATTTATTGTGCCAGTAAATTTGCTGTCCGCGGCTTTGCGCAGGCATTGAGAGAGGAATGTGGCAAATCTGGTGTCAGAGTAACCATAATTAACCCAGGGGCTGTGCGCACGCCATTTTTTGATGAGCTGCATTTTGAGCCCGGTTCTGAGCCAGAAAATGCTATCGAGCCAGACGATATAGCAGAAATTTTGGTCACTATAATTGAAGCCAGACTCGGCACAGTTTTTGATGAAATCACCTTGTCGCCATTAAATCATGTATGGCAGCGTAAATAGTCTGGGTTCAGGCATTTCACGAATTCGCGTATTTTTGATAAAACTGCGATAATTCAGGCAATAGAGACTGTTTAAACTAATCTCAACGATTTTTCTCAAGTAATAGAATGAGGTTCCACTATGAAATTATCAACTGCTTTTCGTTCGTTGATATGTGCCGGATTTGCGTTTCTGGTTTCAACTTCAACATTTGCTCATACCGCTTTAGAAACGGCAACTCCTGGTGATGGTGCTATCGTTAATCAAGGGCCTGCTCACATTAATCTGGTTTTCAATGGCCCGGTTAAATTACTTAAACTGGAGCTGATGGGTGTAGGGCATGAGATGCCGACTTCATTTGAAGTTAACTCCGAGCCTCAAGCGGCATATGTTATTGAAACACCGGGAATGCACCCTGGTGCTTTTACAGTAAACTGGGCTGTAATTGGTGCAGACGGGCATGCGGTGACTAATTCTTACAGTTTTGTCGTTGACCCTGATGCTTCTGCTAGCCATAGCGGACATGAAGCAGGAGAAGGTCATGAACATGGCGATGCAGGACATGGCGATGCAGCTCATGGTGATGCAGGTCATGGACATGGCGACGCCAACCCACACTAGTTGATATAGCTTTGGATGCATTCACATTCCCAGATAGCTGGGAATTCGCCAGTCTTGTTTGTAAATGGTTTCTTTACCTGGGAACTGCCAGCATTGCCGGTGGCAGCTTGTGTGCCTGGCGGTTTTCCGATGGCAGTCGACGCGCGCTTAGTTCAAATCTCCTCTATATTATTCTCGGCTCAGCACTTGGCTTTCAAGCGGTAGTTCTTAATTTTCTTGTTCAAGTTGGCGTGATTAACGGTAGTGGCCTTCGGGGCATGTTTGATTGGGGCATGGTTTCGCTTCTGTTAGACACTTCGCTTGGTGACGTCACTTTTTTGAGATTGGCAGGCTTTGTGGTCGCACTGGTCACAGCGAGCTTGATGCTTCGCAAAATAAATCGGCTAACTCAGGCCCCAGGTATTACATTTTTTCGCGTGCTGATGTCGCGAAGCCTTATAGCTATATTTCTAATAGCACTCAGCTTTAAAGTAGGTGGACACGTGTCCATTCTTAGTACGACAGCTCAACTTGCTGTAGTGCTTCATGTGATGGCAATGTCTGCATGGATAGGTTCCTTGTATCCATTGCTGAAAATCACGCAAACCGCAGACATGGCTTTACTGCAACAGATAATGAAAAAGTTTGGTGATAGTGCGATCGTAATTTTGATTGTGCTAGTGGTTGCGGGTGTTTTGATGCTTTTACAACTAGTAGGTATAAGTAGTGAGCTGTTTTCCACAGCCTACGGTTTGTCTCTGGTGGCTAAGTTGGTAATGGTAGTGGCCATATTGTGTGTGGCAGCTATAAACAAAATGGTCTTAGTTCCTCAGATAGTCGCCCAGAACAGCGCAGAAAAAATCAGAACATCAATTCGTGTCGAAATGTTCTGTGCGTCGCTTATTTTTATACTCACATCTTATTTGGCAACCATTATAGCGCCGCCTGGTCACTAGTTATGCCCTTATCAATTCCAGTTAGAATCGATGCAGATCATTTTCTAGAAGAGATCGAGGTAGTGCTGGGAAAGTGTATAGAAGGGCTTAGGTGAGATTAGACTTGCTTGCCGGTTTTTCTTCGACCGGAATTGATTCCTGCACCAGTCGACTTGTTTGAAAGGTTTCCAGATTTAACATAAGCAATTCGGCACCGTGGTTTGAAGAAATATAAATAGCCGTCGTGGCAACCACCGGCTTCATCGCAAACAACAAATTATTGCCTACGGGTGCCCAGGCGAGATTAAATAGATATTTATTGCTGTTGAATACGGGAAGCGGTTCGTTTTTCATACTTAAATCACCGAGAAAAATAGTAGAGCCGTTTGCGTCATATTGAATGTACGCAAACTGTTTTTCATCGATCGAAATAATCGGTTTGGCAATTGAATCGATATCAAGCAGAGAATTATCCATATTACTTAAGGTGACCTTCCCGCCAAAATATTCGGGTTTGTTTTCGAGTAGTTCATCGCTAATTTGGGCAATTGAATATTCTTCAGTAGGGATGACCGAGTTCTGCAAAATGAAAATGAAACCCAGTATGAAACTTAAACTCAATGCTGAAACTACCGTTGAATTTAATGTAATGTTAAAAACTGGTTTTGAAAATGTTTTTGAAAATATTACTGCCCAAAGCGAGCTTGCCGGCGCAGATGGCGGGCGATGAAATCGAGTACTTTGAGGCTCAAGTGTTGCTGTATTGTCAGCAATCTCAGTGACCACAGCCGGGGCCAATCGGTAGCCCTTTTTAGGAATGGTTTCGATGTAATGTAAGGTCGAGTTATTGACCGAATCAGGTGAGCTAAGCTGCTTACGTAATTCGGATATCGCGCGCGTTAAAGAATTCTCGTTGACTACAACTTTGGGCCATAGCTCCTGAACTAATTCCTTTCGGGTAAATACTTGATTGCTATTGTTAGCCATATAGCAAAGCAGGTGAAGTAGCCGAGGCTCTAGCTGCCGCTCTAACGATGTAAAGCGATGTTGTAGACGATTCAAGCTCGGGCAAACCAGCCAGTCGCCTAGATAGAAGTCCTGCGTCAGTAAAGGAGAAGGACTTTTCATTATTTGATCAATTAGAAACTTGCTTGTCATAGTCGGTATGTTGCCCTAATGATTCGCGATAATAAGATTATGGACATATTTCCAGAATCTTGATGAGTTTATTCTATTCTAATAAGACCGCCTAAAGTTAGATTTTCTCCCTCCACAGGTTTTCTGGACATTATATTCATCGCAAATTCAGGTATTTCGTCGCATCTCACTCTAAATTCTCTACATCGAGGCTTCTGCTACGTTTGAAAAGTGGAGCCTAGTCTTTCGAGGAGGTTTGCAAATGAGACATCAGTTATCACTAAAACCCACGCAGTATATTTGCCTGACAATTCTTTTTCTTGTGTCAATCCAAAGCCAGGCTATTAGCCCAAATGCTTTGCAGCAAGGTATTCCTACGCTGGCACCAATGCTGGAAAAAATCATACCGGCGGTGGTTAGCATTCGTGTAGTGAAATACCTCTCGAGTGGAGTCCAATCATCGGTTAACTCTGAGCAAATGCCAGAGAGAGTGAGACGATATTTCGATGCTTTGCCTAATGCTGGGAGTGAAAGAATCCAACAGCCCTATGCAACGGGGTCAGGCTCTGGCGTGATTGTAGATGCTAGAGATGGGCTAATCGTTACTAATCACCATGTTGTTGAGGGTGCTTCAACAATTATGGTGCAGTTAAGCGATGGTCGAAGTATGCAGGCAAAATTACTGGGAAGTGATGATGGTACGGATATCGCGCTTCTACAAATTGAAGGTGACGACCTGTCAGAAATCAAGTTTGCAGATGTGAGCAGTGTTCAGGTTGGCGACTATGTTGTGGCAATAGGGAATCCTTTTGGAATCGGCCAGAGCGTAACCTCAGGGATAGTGAGCGCACTGGGACGCTCTGGAATCAGTAATGACAGGTATGAAGATTTCATTCAGACAGACGCCGCCATTAATCTAGGTAATTCAGGTGGCGCATTGGTTGATATGGAAGGAAACCTAATCGGAATCAACACAGCGATCATTAGTGGCAATGGTGGTAGCAATGGCATTGGATTTGCGGTCCCTGGAAATATGGTCTTCGCGGTAATTGAACATCTGAAACGTGATGGTGAAGTTCGCCGCGGCCTGTTAGGCGTGACAATCACGGATACGACCCCCGCTATAGTTTCCGCGTTAAATTTGAATATTAGCGCCGGGGCGTTGGTTACTAGCGTGAAAACTAATAGCGCTGCAGAGCGTGCGGGATTAGAAGTTTCCGACATCATTGTCGAAATAGCCGGACAGTCAGTTGCTAGTGGCCGTGATTTGCGCAATAGAGTCGGCTTGATGCTGCAAGGGCAGGAAGTCACTCTGGTGCTTTATCGAAATGGTGAGCGTGAAACTTTACAGGCCACTATTGGCGATTGAATATTTTGATGCACAGACTGTGCTCTAAACAAGAATGTACCCCCTTAGCCGGCTTAATGGGAGTTAAGTCGGTTCTTTTTTTACAAAAGTCCTTTAGCGTTCTCCTAATTTTGTGAATGTGGCACCGTATACGAATTGGTAATTACTACCGGCCCTAGCATTCCTATTAGGGCTGTATCGTGCTATTTTCGCCATTGAATTTTTCTTGCAACGATCAGGTTTATTTCGTGACTAAACTGAATTTCATTAAATGTGTTAGCGCGGCTACCACTTTAGTACTTTTGTAAGCTCTTACTCAGTGCCTTCCAATATAAATATTAACAAACCTTCTCATTTTAAAGCAGTCAGGCATTTTGCTGACTTGTTATGGAGAGCTATTTCAAGCTCTAAGCGCTTGGGTTTGTCCCTGTTATTGTGTGCCTTCACTCTTGAAACATCATTTGCTGAGGAGCCATATAATTACGATTTCACTGAGTTTGTCGATTGGGTAGAAAGCACGATCGAGGAAAAGGGTATTCCTGGTGTGGCATTGGCGATAGTGTCTCGAGATGGCATTTCACACATGCAAACCTGGGGTGTCAAAAGCGTAGAGACAGAAAGCCCGGTAAATTCTGATTCTATATTTCGTATTGCATCAATGTCGAAAACTTTTGCCGGAACAGCGGCTACAATGCTAGTAGATCAACACCTTCAATCATGGGATGCAAGGCTTGTTGATTTATTTCCGCAGCTTAGAATAGGTACGGGTAGCGTATCTCAGGCAATAACATTGAGGCATGTAGTCAGCCATTCAACGGGCTTAATGCCTCACTCCTATTCGAATATGCTTGACGACGGAGTCGCTTACGAAAATATAAAATCCAAATTTAGTGAAATACCTACGGTATGCCAGCCAGGTGATTGCTATGGTTATCAAAATGTAATCTTTTCACTAATAGCCGATGTGGTGGAGCAAAGTACTGGCTCTAGTTACGAAGAATATCTTTATGAGAAAATATTCAAACCGCTTGGTATGACCACGGCTACTGTGGGAATGGAGCCTTATTTGGAAAGTCAGGAATCAACTCAACCTCATCGGCAGGTGCGCGGAGGATGGCGTACCACTACAATGAATCCTGCGTATTATTCAGTAGCGCCTGCGTCTGGTGTCAATGCCAGTATTTTTGACATGAGCATGTGGGTGCGAGCTAACCTTGGGGCGTTTCCAGAAGTGTTACCCGAAGATTTTTTGGCGCAGCTACACGAGCCAATAATATCAACGCCAAGAGGGAATTATTTTAATCGCTGGACGGGGCTCGAGAAAGCGTATTACGCCACCGGCTGGCGAGTATTCGACTACAATGGTCTGCGTGTGATTCACCATGGAGGCGGCGTGCGTGGTTACAGGTCGGAAATGGCCTTTGTGCCGGACGCCAATATTGGTATGGTGTTGCTGTTTAACGCGGAATCGAATATCGCTAACGATGTAGTCCCCGCGTTTCTGGATAATTTGATCGACTCACATTAATTTAATTCAACAGGTATATGCACATGAACTCGGTGATTGATTTACTGAAGTCGCATCGTAGTATTCGAAAGTTTACTGACCAGGAAATATCTCCTGAATTGTTTGATGATCTTGTTAAGTCAGGGCAGGCGGCGGCAACTTCCAGCTTTCTGCAAGGCTCTACTATTGTCAGAGTATGCAACCCGGAAAAGCGCAGTCAGATCGCCAAGTTGGCAGGCAAGCAAACTTATGTTGAAACAGCAGCAGAGTTTATGGTGTTTTGTGCGGACCTTAAACGAGCGGGCAACTATTGTGATGTCTATGAAAAAGCATTCGAAGGTGACTTCACGGAACATTTTGTTATAGCGACTGTAGACGTTGCCCTTATGGCGCAAAGCATGGTGACTGCAGCTGAGTCAGAAGGCTTAGGTATTTGTTATATCGGTGGTATTCGCAATGATCCTGCATTGGTGGCTAAGTTGCTTGAACTTCCTAAAGGAGTTTATCCGGTTTTTGGCTTATGCCTGGGTTACCCAGATCAAGACCCTGAAGTTAAGCCGCGCCTGCCACTTTCAGTAATTCTGAAACAAGAGGTATATAACGAAGAGGGGGACAAGCAAGCGATAGCTGATTATGACGAGCGCATTCGTGAATACTACCGTACTCGAACGGGAGGAGGACATGGTATTAGCTGGACTGAGCAGGTCTCATCTTTACTGTCCGAAAAGGCCAGGCCGCATATGAAAGAATTCCTGGCGGACCAGGGCTTCAAGTTTCGTTAATTTAAACCAGGCTACTTTTTTTGCTGGCTGCCATCAAACCTGTAAGCACCTGTTGAAGGCAAGTTCTCGACAAGATCACTTACCCGCGAATCAATTGTTTCTGAAGGGGGTATAGCCCCAGGCCCAAATGAAAACTTGAACTCTCCGTTCATTAGACGCCGGTTTTCATCGGCTACTGCCCATCTGGCAATGTAATATTCTGATGCAGGTAATTCTCCGGGAATTGGATAAACAAAACTATGAGTTATGTTGTCAGGGTTGAACTGGAAGCCAATATTGATCCATTTTTCGCCGGCGGTATACAGAGCTAATTTTAACAGGCTCACATCCACGCGAAAACTCATAGTGATAAGCTGAGGGGGATCGATCAGAACTGAATCATCTTTAGGGAAAGTGACCCCAGGCGTTAAAATACCGTGGCTATGCTGGGCTAATGCAGCTGACGAAATTAAAAACCCCAATATCAAAGAAGCAGTGATTCGACAGAAAGCTGATTGCTTGAACAAGGTTAAATATCCATGAGGTTTTTGATTCTGAGAGAGTCTAACAAAACCTGATATTTTCGTCTCTTGTCATTATTACTTCAAACAATAGAAGCAATCCAGCCCTTAGCCAAAATACACCATGCATTGTCTTGTTAGTGCGAGCAGCCGACCAGACTCATCATAAATATTACCTGATTGCTGAGTGTATCCATCTGCCGCTGCTTCAACTTTAAATTCAAGATAAAACCAATCGTTTGTTATTGTTTCGGGTGGAACCACAAACTCTAGCGACCAACTGAGTGAACTCGCTGGAACCGGTGGCTCTTTGAAGTGGGTTAAAATTACTGGCGGTGGTATATCGGCAATGGTCACCAGTTTTTCCATAGGAAAACCATGGAGAGGGGACTTGTGCCGAACCCACATGTTTAACCTGGGGTTAAAATTCCCAGAGAATGGAATGCCACCTCCTACCCAACATCCATCGAAGCGCTGTAAGAAGCGAGGCAAGCGTTTCGCATACGTTTCAAAAGCAATTCCTTTGTCTCGAGAAAGAGGGGCAACTTCGATTTGCGTTGGAGCCTTAAATGCCTCACGCGAGTTTCCAAATACGGCCATTGTCTGTAAGCACAGGTTATTGTCCGAAATAACATCGGCGCTGCACTGAGTTACGTTCCGGCCCTGTCTGAGAATCTTAGCATCGACCTTTACTTGTCCTGGAAGTACTGGGGCAATGAAAGAGACCATTAAAGAACGAAGTGGCTGGGGGGAATCCAGTAGCTTCCTCATTCCGGTAACTGCTAGAGCGGCGGAGATTCCGCCGAAGACTGAGCGGCCCTGAGACCATATTTCATCTATATGGCTGATGTTATCGCTGCTGCGTTGCAGCGTTAGCAAGGTATTTTCTATATCAGTATTTTGCATGTTTCTATCTATGGTCTATGGTTTTAACCTGAATTTTGACTTGTTACTTTCATTGCTCAAGGACTGCCTGCGATGATATTCTTGCTCATCTTCTGAAAAATATTTTATTAATTACACAGAGAAATAAAAGCAGGTCGTGAAATACAATAATTACTCACAGGCTGGTCTGGTTTGTTTAATGCTGTTGGTATGTGGTTATGCCTATTCGCAGCCACAAGAACTGACTCATTTACAGCAAGTTCCGGATATTACAGGAATCGTAGCTAAAACAGAAACATCTCCATCGGATGATTCTGTTCTTAATGATGCGCCTGATAAAATTGGTCTGGAGTTTCCGCGGCAGGTGCGTTTGGTGAAACTGACCTTACACAATGCACAGCGAGACTGGGTTGATATTGGCTTTCGTTATGACCCGCTGGCTAACGATATTTTCAGCTGGGAGTTGCCTACATTAGACACGGCCGTTTACTACACGGCAGACTGGGCTATTTTGGCATCGAATGAAATGCTGATACGAGGGAGTTTCAGTTTTTCTTTTGGATCTGAAGCAAAAGCTCCGTCTGTGACTAAACAGGCAGAGCAAGACATTCTCGATTTACGAATTGGCGGGTCAGGCGAGCTATTTGTTACCCCGCCGAGAACTGAAATAATTATTAATCAAGATCCGCCACAATACGACCCACCGTTTATCATCGAACTTCAGCAAGAGTTGCAAAACAATCCTAACTAAGCCTAACTAGGGGCTGATCGTCACAATTGGGTTTGTGTATTATTCTTCTACATTCACAGTAATGTATCCATCGTGATACAGCCCGCCATCGTCTGCCCGACCCCAAAGTATGTAGGTGCCAGGCTCATCGAATGTTGCCGTTACTTCATACATACCATCCTCAGGTACTTCCGGTGGAAGCCAAAGCGGTCCCCAGGGTGAGTTGGCTGAGGTGCGTGTATCTTCCCATGGCTTCGACATTGGAGGGTCGAATGTAACTTTGCCGGTGCCCCGATAAACATTCCACGAAAGAAAAAGCGCATTAGTCTTACCGACAGTTACACGCCTGGGCGGTCGCATCATGCGAGTCTGTAACTCATCGGCGGTAGTTGTAGTTTCTTTCCTCGGTACGGGCAAGCCATCATCGGCAACATGAGTAACCAGGGAGATTGATTCACCAACCCTCGCGTAACGAATGTCATCACCTTGCACCGTAAGTACTGGTGGAAGATTCGCTCTCGATTCAGGGCTGCTTGTTCCTGCGCCCAAGGAGCCGGTTTCAGAGG
Organism: SAR86 cluster bacterium; assembly: GCA_002402175.1. GTDB lineage: Bacteria > Pseudomonadota > Gammaproteobacteria > Pseudomonadales > Pseudohongiellaceae > UBA9145. The sequence goes on along the minus strand of NVVJ01000023.1, from coordinate 18,866 downwards.
CAATAACCATGTTATCTACAAGGTAGTCAGGCGTTAAAGTCGCATAGGCTTTTCGTTCGACACCGTTAACGTTCAATGTCCAAACTAGCTCTCTATCACCCCAGTCAGAAGGGACAACGACTTCAAAATGGAATCTATTGCGTCTTGGTAAAAAATGAGTCGGCTGGCCGCGGTCAGGCTCTCCAGGAGAAAAGAAATTATTCTCACCAATGTCTACATCAGGTTCTTCAAGCCAATTTTCATTCATGTAGCCGAACATAAAGCTAAACGTGCCGTCCGCATTAGGGCGCCAGCCTTCATAAGCGGGTTCCACATGTTCGCCAGACTGATAAGTGTCGGCCAGGGCCAAGTTCGGCAGCATAAATAAAATTGCTGTAAGCAATAGAATATGTGCTTTGGTGTTTAATTTATTGCTGTTTTCGTTCATGTTGTTTTTATTCCCTGTCTTAGAGACTTGCGGCGCCATTTAATAACAGCCGAACTCTAGCATTATTCGATAGGATTATGAACGATTGCCTGACTGGGAACGTGCGGATGATGAGTCGCTGACGGATATTGAAGGCGAAATTGTGGAAATTCATCAGTGAATTTCAAAACCATGGGCTTACGGTAATAAATTTAAGATCTACCTATTCCTCGCTTAGGCCCACGAATAATTTCCCAAAGATTACTGCTGGCCAAAATACTCGCAAACAGAATCAGCATTGAAAAAGTAAACCATTGAATTGCATAAGATAAATTCTGATCTACATCGGCACTTACCGCTGACCAGTGCCGCACGAGGACGCCATCCTGTTCAGCGGCAAGGCGTACTTCGAAAGGGAACAACGGTTCGCCGAGGATTTCGGATATTACGTCGATTTCCAAAGATCGCATGCGTAAGGGCCACACAGAAGCATCGATTTTACTTGTCAGAATGCGAGCATTTGGGTCTGGTACAAATATTTGAGCCGTTATTTTTGTAGGCTCGCTCCAGGGGCGTATATCAGGAGGAGTGTTGGCAGGTAATATGCCGGTGGTCCAGCCTCGGCTTACCAGAACAAGCTGATTATTACTTGCCAGGCGAAAGGGCGTAACCACTCCATATCCTATTTGCCCATTAAAAAAATCGGCCAGAAGTAAAATTGTGTGTTCATTGTCGTATTCACCTTCAAGAGAAACGTGCCGATTTTGTAGCTCTGGATTGGCTCTATGTAAGTGGCCTGCAGGAATTTCCTCTATCACACTGGCATTTTCTTTAGATTGCAGTTCCATCGCCTGTTGCGCTTCTACTTTTTCGGCCGCTGTGTCTACTTGCCACAATCCTAAGCGTGCAAAGCCTGTGCAGGTCATAAACACGCAGACTGCAATTAACCAGTTCAGTCGTATATGGAAACCGCCAATGCTGTGTTCGGAACGAAGTTCCATAAAGGATGCCTTTCAGTTGATCGAGATGACAGAGGTTTAGAGCGCAGTGAGACTAATTCAGATGCCTGTCGAATTCAATCATAATGAATGAATATTGGCACATTTAACACCAAAAACACCAATGATATGGTGGTCTGTAATAGGTAATCAACCGCCCGCAAATTATCACTGCACACCAGCTAAATAAAGAAATACCGGCAATTAGCCGTGCCTGAGTAGATGCTTCTTCGGTTGCCGGCAGATTCTTAACCTTAGCTGAGGTGGTTGCATAAAAGAACATCATATTAGCGCCTGCAATCAGCATGAATAGAAACTTTGATTGTACTGCAGGATTGTACAAATACTGATCTGGTGCGGAAGTAAAAAACATAGTGCCGGTTATAACATTTAAAAAATAACCAACGACACCCAGAGGAGCTAGTTTATGCAGGCCGGCGAAGGATACGCCCCTGGCCAGGCCCAGCATTCTCAAATCAAACACCCCAACCGTGCCAATGAGCAAACACATACCCAGGAAATGTATTGATTCGATGGCTGGCCAACCCCAGGGTGAATTCATAAATGACTGAATTCCTGTTGCCTGAGAAAAGCTTAGTAGAACTTCTATCATAATTTGCCCCAGGGCTAATAAAACCGCGAGGCCAGCAGAACGCTGTGTGTATAGGCAAGAAACCGCCCAGCGGTTATCGTAACTACCCATAGTACAAGTGATAGATAGGCAAGCATTTTGATTTTACTGTCAACGACCAGAGCGTCGTGATTAACAAGTAACACTTTTTGGAATTTGCGGCTAATGTTCAGAGCAAAGACTAATGTTGCGAGTTTTAGATAAAACACAGGATTGCTGAGAGCTTTCGCCGGGTAAGCCAGTAACAGGCTCGACCCAGAGATAAACACCAGCACAACGCAGTACCAGTGCATCGAGTAAAAGCGAATCAATGGTGAGATGGGAAGCTTAGGTGCAAAACCTACAAGGCGCAGGCCGATCGCAAAATTAATACCTACTACAAAACTCAACGCTAAAGAATGCAGTGTTAGAGAAGCAAAAAATGCGACCCCGGATTCTCGCAACCAGGTGCTGAGAACGGTTTCTTCGAGTCTGGCGAGAGTTTCCAGTTGTCAGCTCCTGTTGAGTTACATACTTAAATTTCAACCTAGCGTTCTAAGCTGGCAAGAAATGTATTGGTGTGTTGATAGTGGGCTAGTCCCTGCTTTTGTGTCAATACGCAATCGGCTGAAAGATGATAGTAGGGCAATATGCTGTGCTAGACTGCCTAATCAATGCAGCCACTAGCGTGGTACTAATAACACTAAAATTAGAGGCAATTGGCTATGGCGATTTTTCAACGCAAATTAACCGGCTATTTCTCATCTAGCTTCATGCTGTGTTTATTATTATCGAGCGTGGTCCAGGCCGCCGAAAACCCTCATCTGCCGCGTACCGCCGACGATAGACCTGATTTCAATGGTATCTGGCAGGCTATTGGTAGTGCGAACTGGAATATCGAGCCCCATGCTGCCGACTTTGGCCCTTTGGTGGAGCTCGGTGCTATTGGTGCCATTCCAGCAGGGCTTGGCGTTGTGGTTGGAGGTAAAATACCTTATACGGCAGATGGCAGGGCGCAGCAACTTGCAAACAAGACGCAGTGGTTGGACTTAGACCCTTTAGTGAAGTGCTATATGCCAGGCATTCCTAGAGCGAATTATTTGCCATTTCCTTTTCAGATAATTCAATCGCCCCAGCATGTAGTTATGGCCTATGAGTTTGCCAGTGCTAGTCGAATAGTTTACATGAGCCGCCCAGATTTCGAGGCGCCAATATTTAGCTGGATGGGGCATTCCCGGGGACACTTCGAAGGTGACACCCTGGTGATTGATGTAACAGATCAAGTGCCAGATACCTGGTTAGACCATGCCGGCAATCACCACACAGATGCACTGCGAGTTACCGAGCGCTACACCCATATAGGGCCCAACACGCTAATGTACGAGGCAATTCTGGAAGACTCAAATGTGTACACCGAACCCTGGTCGGTAAAGTTTCCTCTGTACCGCAGGCTAGAACAAAACATGCAGCTTCTTGAATTCAAGTGTGTTGAGTTTACCGAGGAATTAATTTACGGGCACCTGCGAAAGGGCGCTGAAGTAGATTGAAGTCTGTAGTGTGTTTCTTCAGGGAGTGCGTTCAAGAAGTAGGGCAGGGCTAGTTCCACTTATGCCAGCCATGCTGAGGGCAATAAGCAATGCAACCTGAGGTCCAGCGTGAGAATTCTCTGGAGAAAACCATTCGTCAGGCGAGTGCGCGCCTCCGCCACTGCCGCCGCCGGCAATAGTAACCGCTGGAATGCCAAGCGACATAGGCACGTTCGAGTCTGTACTGGAAATCCCTAGTTCAGCTGCCTCTATGCCGATTTCACTAAATGCCAGAGCGGCTACTTGAACTAGCGGGCTTTGCGGCGGAGTCAATCCAACTGGTCGATCGCCGATAAGAACAAACTCTACGCTTATTTCGCCGTTTCTCCAACGGGCATTTTCTTCAGCAACTGCTTCAATTGCTGCTGCTTTTGCGCGCTCTTCCAGCTTGGCTAATTCATCGTGATCATTCGAGCGCATATCAAGTGCAAAAACCGCATCGGCCGCGATTGAGTTAACAGAAGTACCGCCGCTGACAGTGCCGACTGTGAATGTGGTTTTAGGGAACTGTGGTGTTTCAAATTCGGCAATTTTACTTATGGTTCTGCCCATGGCATGAATTGCGCTCGCCAATCCGAAAGCGCCAAAGGAATGCCCGCCAGGTCCGGAAAAACGAAATTCGAATCGTCTACTTCCCGTGCCACCGGTAGTGATTCTTCGCAGGCGTACCCCGTCAATTGATACAAAGCCATCGATGTTGGGATAGTCGCGAAATATAGCCTTAATACCACGCAGATCACCGCGTCCTTCCTCGCCCACATTGGCTACAAACATAATATCGGCTACTGTTTCGATGCCAGTCTCGTTTAACGCATCGATAAGTGACAGCATCGCAGCAAGCCCTCGTGTGTCATCGCCTATACCAGGTGCATAGTAACGACCACCACGTAGTTCTACAGTTGTATCAACTCCTTCAGGGAATACGGTATCCAGGTGTGCTGCTATAAGAAAAGTCGGGCCGTTGCCACTGCCTTTTCTTACGGCGACTACATTCCCTTCGTCATCGATATGCGCGTCGTCCATTCCGCGTGCTCGCATTAATTGCAAATAATAAGCAGCTCTTACTTCTTCTTTAAAGGGAGGGGCGGGAATTTCAGTTAATCGGATTTGTTCCTGCACAGTTTCATTTTCACGGGCTTCAATTCCTGCCAGTGCCTGCTGCACACGCTGATCATTGACGACTAGACTGAACCCGCTGCGAATCGAATCTTGTACTGGAACTACAGTACTTAATTCCTGGGAAAATGAAGGCGCGCCAATACAGAAAACGAAAAAAAGAACAACAGTAGACAAAAATCTCAACCTAAATTCTCCAAATAATATTAAAGTAATCTCATTCGTAAACCGCGACCACCGGTGCTTAAAGTGCGACGTTCCCGCATTCGGATGTGGAGTAATTCTCGTTTATCCGTAATCCAGTCATCGCGTCCTACATGTGGGTCCATGCCCTTGTTGCGTCTTCGGTTTTCTTCAGCAATCCGAAATTGGCAGAACTCCTGGTACATTTTGATTTCTACTCTCAATTCCTGAATAACAATTTCTGCGTATATAGCGTCATCCAGATATCCGATTCCGGGGATGTTGTCGGGAATTACATCGTCAGGGTTTACCAGGTAGTAAAGAGCTCCGCGTATACTAATAATCTCTTCTTCATTAAGCTTCCATTCTGTATCTCGAATCATATTCAGTAAAATTTGAAGCTTTAACAAGCGATCAGCAATGAATTGAGGAAGGCCCAGTTCATGTACCTTTTCAATTAACTCGGCCGCGCTTTCTTCAATGGCAATAGCACACTCCTGGTCAGTCGCGGCAAGTATGCCCTGATCAATGCTGTCTTGAAATTTTTGTAGATCATCGTCGCTGAGGGAGATGGTTATATCGAGGGGCATCACTTACTCCTGAACCTTGCCGWMCATTATTATTNTTTNNCTTGTCAGGAGCCTTAAGTGCCTGATCAGGTTTATATGTCAATTTACTTCAATTTCGGACTAATTTCTCTAACTACTTTCTTTCTTCAGTCTACTACAGATCAATCTGAAATATGGGTCACGTATTTTTAGGCTTTGCTAAAGAAGTATGGCTGTTAGGTTTTCGGCCAACCTTGATCGCCATGCTCATTTCACGTAAGTGATAGTTAGGCTTACAGCCATAGCCGAAACACTAATTAGWGYTCCCCAAAGTATGATGCCGAAGCCCCAGCCTTCACCAGGAAGAATAACTAGAAAGGAGATTAGTAACATAGAAGACGCAATAGCTTGATAGATACTTCTGTGCAGAGGAGAAATTTTGGCACCATTGCAAAGAATTTTTCTGGGCCTTTTTTGCGTCAGTGCGATCAAAAAGAATCCGCCATAGGCGGTACAGAAGCTCAAAAATGTAAACAGGGTGTTCAATTGCTTTGCTCAGCTTGGAATTTGTCTAAATTGCCAGAGGAGTGTTGTTGATGCTTGCGTTGAGCGCTATAAATTTTATGCGCCGCATAGGCCGTGACAAGTGCGCCGAACATTAGCATTAAATCCATGCCTGCTACGGCAAACTTGCCCGTGCTTATAGAATTAAATAGATGATCACCGGTTGTCATGGCATTGAGTCCCACCGCCAGTACACTGAAGGCACTAATTAAGCAGCACTGTTCGGCCCAGGCTATTCCCGGTTTTGCAGTGCGGGAAAATGCATGTATGAATGCTCCTGCCCATGCCAGGAAAAATATCCATTGCTCTATGTCACTTCTGATAATTCCAAGCCAGTTGGCATCTACAGGCAAAAGTCGATTCCCGATAAAGAATGCCAGCGTGGCAATAATGATTCCAGTGACTGAGGCTACCGTTAAGCTTTCCACTGTCTGAAAACCTGCTGTTTTATGAGTTTTACGCCGGGTTCCTAACCACACAAGGAAACCGGTGGCGATGAGCACGCATCCTGCTATGCCAAGTACAAAGAAAAGCCAACGTAGAGCCCAGTGATCAAATTGGATAAAGTGAAAACCTGTTATCCAGCGCTGCGCAGCCGTAACAGGTTTTGCAGTGTGTTGGTCTATCAGTTCGCCGCTATCAGCGTCGAAGCTAATCCAGTCAAAGTTCAAGGACACATCGTCAAGCCGCGTTCTGCGAACTTCTATGGTTCCATTGCTGTCATCAAGGTTCCAGCCGCGTACATAGACAATAGAGCTGCCTCCCCAAATGTCCGATGACTGTTCAATCATAGAATCGAGAGAGCTTAAAGGGCCTGCCGGTGTGTGGGCTGGTTCTCGTTGCCAGATTCCGGCAGAGTCTTGCAGGAAAGTGTTGGTATGCTCACCATAAGTTCGATCTATTACAGGCGCAAAATATATCGCGATGTAAATAATTAAACCAGAAAGTGTAATAGCAAAATGAAAGGGCAGGGCAAGCACGCCTGAGATATTGTGTAGGTCGAGACTGCTTCTAGCCAGTTTTTTCTTAGGTCTGAATGTGAAGAAATCGGAAAAGATTTTTTTGTGAATAATAACTCCCGAGACTAACAGCACCAGCATGGACATAGCAGCCAAGCCCACTATCCACAGACCCACTTCGTTCCAACGGATGTGAAGGCTGTAATGGAAGCGGAAAATAAATCCTGTGCCTGCCATCGTCTCAGTGACAGCCAGACTGCTTAGAGTATTCGGATCTACATCTACCCGCTCATACCCTTCGTCTATAAGGTAGTAAACACCGGCAACCGGGCTTCGGCTGGTAGGGAAAACGACTTGCCAGCGTGAGGACTCCTGGGGAATAAACTTTGCAACTACTGCTTCGAGTGAGAACTGATCGGGGACAAATTGCAGGCGAGATTCTGGCATCATCCAGCGATCAATTTCTCGATCAAATACAGTTAAGCTGCCCATCCAGAATACGGCGAATAGTATTGAGCCAAGTATTAGTCCGCTCCAGGTATGTAGCCAGCTCATTGAATCACGTAGTGAATCAAACACTAAATGCTTACTCCCGCTGCCAGATAAGTGCTAAGTGAGTAGCAGGAAATTGCACCACCGGGGATACAGACCCACAGCCGTATCAGGCTTCGATCGGCAAATGCCCAAAGAATTACAAGGGTGTAAATAATGAATGCGAACATGGCGCTTAGTGTGGCTGATTCACTTAAGTCCAGGAAGCGCGTAAGCGATACGCCAACTAATCCAGCAATCTCCGCCGATAAAAAATACCCAAGCAATACCGCAAGCAAGACGCGCTGAACGATCGCGGCAGGATTATTAGTAGCTGAAAGGGCAGCTCGCCCTCGAGGTTTCGGCGTGGTCAAGTTCGTGTCCTGGTGGATTACACAGGTTAAGGGCGGGTCTAGTTTCATGCGCCGCTCAACGCGAGGAATATAATGCGAATCGTTCTTGTTTGCAAACAAGCAAGTGGGTTTGCGCTAGTTTCAACTGATATCAATCAATTAGTTAATAGTGTTAATATAATATTCATTCTCATTACTGAATTTGCTTTGCAGTGCTTCAAAATCAAGAAAATCAAGAAAAACAAGCTACAGCCCAGATTCCAAGGGGCCGGCCATGCCTTATCGACAAGGGTCGAATAGTTAAGGCAGCTCTCGATATCGGTGTGGATGAACTGTCGATGCACTCAGTCGCGCGCAAGCTGGGCGTGTCTACGACCGCTCTTTATCGCCATGTTGAATCTCGCGATACGTTGATTAATTTGTGCATGGGTGAATTATGTGGGCGCATCAAGGTTCCGCGTTCATCACTGGAATGGCGTGAGTATCTCTGGCAGTTGGGTCATGAATTTCGGCGCGCACTGTTAACCATGCCTGGGTCTTGCACCTATGGATTTAAAATCGGTCCGTCTATACCTGCGGTATACGCCATTATTGAGGGAGCCTTAAGCGTTCTTGTAGAGGCGGGTTTCCGTCACCGTGCTGCGTGGCAAGCATATGCGCTTGTTATTGATCATGCCTTTGTACTTACCGAGCGACAGGAGCGCTTCGCGGCAACACTGGAGCGACAAAAACGAACGGGCACTGGGCTTAGCCAAATAAACAATAACGATCCCGCTGCATTTCCGGTATTAGCGAAAGTAATGTCTGACGTGATGCCGCTGGATTTTGGAATGACATACGATAGCCAGCTAGGATGCTTGCTGGATGGTATTGAATGTGGATTGAAGAAGGAAATCTAGATAATCAAAAGAGGCGTCGAACACCCTAGTGCAGTCTTTAGAGGTGAGAGATAATTTAATAAGGAGAGGAAAATAATGAAACGAATGTTAACGAAAATTTATTTTACCATTGCGGTTATGTTATCAGGGTGGGCAAGCATTGCTGACACACCAGCATTGTCTGCATCAGATCTTGCGATCATTGACACATTGGTTGCGTCCTACGAAAAATCAGGTTCGAGTGAAGATATTCTATTTTGGACACCTGAACAGCGCCGTGTTGGCTTTAAGGAAATGGATAATATATATCCGACTAGAATGGTTCCAGCTGGAGACAAAACCTATCAGTTAACTTCCAGCCCAACAGACTTTTCCGATATTACTTATACCGTTAATGGCACAACAAAACGTGTTGCGGATTTTCTGGACAAACCAGAAAGCATAGGTCTAATTGTTGTACACAAGGACAAAATATTATCGGAGTACTATGCCGACGGAAACAATAAAGAAAGCCGTTGGATCTCTTTTTCAGTATCTAAATCTATCACATCTCTTTTAATAGGCGCTGCTATTCAAGATGGCTATATTGAAAGTGTCGATGAGCCTGTGGTTAATTACCTGCCTCGACTTCGAGGTACAGCCTACGAACATGCCACTATTAAAAACGTGTTGAATATGGCATCTGGCGTAGAGTGGAACGAAAATTATTCTGACCCAGAATCTGACGTGGCGCAAGCGGGCGGTTTAAACGGCCTGCCACTGATTCAATATCTGGCCAAGCTGCCGGTAGGTTCGGAGCCAGGCGAGGTATTTAATTACAGCACTGGCGAAACAAATTTAGCGGGTGGAATTCTTAGAGCGGCCATTGGTAATAATGCATCAACCTACCTGACTCACAAAATATGGCAGCCCTTTGGCATGGAGTTTGATGCGAGTTGGGTGCTTGATGGCTATGGTGGCGCTGAACTTGGTGGCTGTTGTTTGAATGCTTCGCTGCGAGACTATGCTCGGCTGGGCATATTCGCCATGCACAACGGGCAACTTGCCGATGGCACTCAGGTGATACCTGAGAACTGGATGAAGGAATCCACAACGCCATCTAAAGGTCTTGCAAGGTACGGTTATTTTTGGTGGCTCAATGGTGATGGTAGTTACGCCGCCAGAGGAATTTTCGGGCAAACGATAATGATCGATCCTGAAAAAGAATTGGTTATTGCCATGCATAACTCTTCAGCGAGTGTTGCAGATCAGTCATTTGGTCAGGAGATGAACGCAGTGGTAATGGCTATCGCAGCGGCGATCAAGTAACACTAACAGCAAAGCTTGGCTTAGTTGCCATGGATGGCGACAGCTTTGTTAACCGAAGACAATAATTGACCTGTGGTGGTTATTTCTGCCAACCAGGCCCGTAGAGAATTTTTCCAGGTCGCCTTCCTGTGTGCTGACCATTTTCTACCACTAGTTCCCCGTTCACCAGGACGTATTTCATACCTACGGCGTACTGATGCGGGTTTTCAAATGTTGCCATATCAATAATTTCATCGGCATCGAATACGGCAATGTCTGCAAAGTAGTTTTCTGCCAGTAAACCTCGATCACGAATGCCCAGGCGCTGCGCCGACATGCTGCTCATTTTGCGCACGGCATCTTCGAGAGTAATCACACCTCGTTCTCGTACAAAATGACCGAGTACGCGAGCAAACGTGCCGTATTGGCGTGGGTGAGGAGCGCCTACGCCAAAAACAGACAGTGGGCCATCGGAACCGATTGCCGTGGCCGGATGTCGCATAATGCGGTCTACGTCTTCTGGGCCAATTGCGTGGTAGACGGCCGTGGCGCCACCATTTTTCACAATATCCATAACTACCTCGGCGGCGTTTTCTGGAGTAGGGGGCATGCCTCTTTCTTCGGTGAGTTCAGCGAGGTTTTTACCCTCCATGGATCGGTCCCAGCTATTTCGAGAGATGAAAACGTTTTTTGGATCGCCACCACCACGGTCATAAAGAATCTTGTTAACAATGGCAGTTTTTACCGTGCCTCGAGTTTCTGGACTATCAAGTCGTTCCAGCATGCGCTCCCTGCCGCCTTCCTGTGCCCATTGGGGGATAAGTGCGGTGATACCCGTCTGTGATGCGGTGTAGGGGTATTGATCGATAGTGACATCGATACCGCGGGCGCGAGCTTCGTCAACAAGCCGCAGGCTTTCGATGCTAGCTCCATAATTTTCTTTGCCAATAACCTTGTGATGCGTCATCTGCACCGGAATATTGGCCTCAATGCCGATTTGTATAGTTTCTTCAACCGAGGTGATTAGCTGCGCCGCTTCCTCGCGCATATGGGAAATGTAAATGCCGTTATACTCTGCGGCTACTTTTGATAGCTCTATGATTTCGCTAGTGGGTGTAAAACTACCCGGAACATAGAATAAGCCGGTGGAAATACCGAGAGCACCTTGCTGCATGGCCTCTGCAACCATGTCTTTCATGCGCTGTAATTCGGTGGCCGTTGCGTCTCTATCTTCACTACCGATAACTATTGAGCGGATTGTTCCCTGACCAACAAAGACGGCCCAGTTTGGGCTGATCTGCAGTTCGGCTATTTTTTGATAGTGCTCATCGATGGGGAAGGGCGAGCTGCCATCATTACCTTCGGTAAGGGTGGTTACTCCCTGCAACAGAGAGCTTTCAGCGGTAGGTACATCGAAAATACCGCGGATAGCATGGGTGTGAGGATCGATAAAGCCAGGGGCGACTACCAGGCCGGTGGCATCAATAACGGTTGTGGCCGAAGCCCCGCTGAGATCGCCGATAGATATGATGTGCTCATCGACTATACCCACATCGGCTTCATACCAGGGGTTGCCAGAACCGTCGATGATTCTCCCGCCGAGGATGATGGTGTCGTAGGTTTGCTGAGCTATGGTGTTTCCGCAAACCAATAAACCAAGTAGTGCAAGAATGTGTGCCGGTTTCATAGATGCTCCGTTATGTAGAATCTGTCTTTACTTGAGCTGCGCCTTTAATAAGGCATTGAACAATATACTTTTCTCATTCTCCAAAACAAAGCGAGAGGTAATCGCGCGATTAAACTGCTCACCATGAGTTTGACTGAATCCGTTTGTTTCTTCGAGATATTTGGCTAGCAGAACTACGATGCGGTTTCCTAGCAGGGTCAGGGCAGGCCGAATTTCTGCGTTTAGATCTACTGCTTGATCAGTGCCTGGGCTAGAGAGTAGTTCGGCGCGGTAACGATATTGAATCGCTTTTGCTACGGCAATTTGAGCGGTAAAAAAATCTGCAACAGATTCTGCTGACAAACCTTCTGTCTCGGCCATGTGCTTTGCATCGGCTATAACAATCAACTCTCGTTCAATATCTTCAATAGCAAGTTGATTCTCTGCTTTGAACAGCGCAACACTCTCCATATACGCTAATCGTTGATCGATACTGGAAAATAGATCGCTCATCGTATCCCCAATTACCGGACTGCTTATGCTACTAAAAAATAACAGAACAGAAAAAAGCCCGGTGAGTTTGTATGTATGGGGAAATATCACTGTTTAACTCCTTTCTAAGGCGAAGCTTCAGTAGCGCGAAGTGGAGCAAGAACTCGGTCAATGATTGAGGTGATGGTGGAAACAATAAGAGCATAGCCAATTATTGTGACAGCCAGTTGAAGTGGTTGTGAAATAATATTTAGAACATCTAGTCTGGAAGCCGCGGCTAGTACCAGAGGTATGAAATAAAATACGCCATTCCATCGGCCCAAAAAACTCATTCGTAATTGCTTTTGCTTATAAAGGTAATAAGAATCTATAACATACTGAAGAAATGCAAATACGATTAATATCGGTAGCAAGGGATTTATGAGTCCTAAAATTGCTAGTCCAGTAAGCCCTGCGCTAACAAATACAAAGTCAGTTGTGTGATCAAATAGCTGCCCACGCGAAGATGCCGTGTTGGTGGCTCGTGCCACGATGCCATCGAAATAATCACTGGCGATTGCCAGTGCAATGAGGAAAATAAGAACCCAGGGGTTCAGAAAGCTCGAATCTGCAAGTCCCCACGCCACTGGTAATACCAGAAATAGACGCAGGGCGGTTAGCAGATTGGCCATTACTTGCCGAATAGATCGCGTTGAGCGCGACGCCAAAAAACCAGACCAATTGCAGCGTTGAAAAGAATAAAGAAGTTGTGCTGAACAAAGCCGAAGGCGGCCATCTGACCTTCATTTTCAGGAAACAAAATTACCCAGAAGGTAATTGCAGCCGCTCGCATTGGTGTAGGTATGGCGGCGGCAAAGAAGATAACTGGCAAATAGGGTAGTAGTGTTAATAGCGACGCTTCAACCCCAAACAGGTTTAAGGCAATGGTATAAACAATAATAGCTGCCATTAATGCGGGTGAGCGCAATAGAAAGAACGCACCGTAATGCCAGGGTTTTGCCAGACGAAATGCATGCAGCACGCGTCGATCACGAAATTTATTGTTTGGCAGAATTAATCCCTGGAAATAGGATATCCACAAAACCAAAACTACAGATGCCACAAGTGCTATATAAGGAACCAGGCCGAACACTTCCGGTAGAGAGCTGCCGCCAAATATAAACCCTATGGTTGCCCAGATAAGTAAATAATAGATTTCGCAGAACATAATAAACAACATGACTGAGCCAACTTCCCACCCAGGGATTTTGTCACGCTTATTCAAATAATAAGCCATGGCACCTTTGCCAATTTGTTCATTAAAAATAGAAATAATGTAGGCGCTCGCCCGAATAGGTAAAATATCTTTGTACTTTATATCCTGAATGAACCAGCCAAGAGCCTTGGTAACTACCAGGGTGTCTATAGCGAAATAGAACAACGAGTAAACCACCATTAATAAAAGCCAAGGAATCCAGTCAACCGTTGCAAACACCTGCGTCATATACTCGACTAATGACAAGCCTTCACGCATGGCGGCGCCGTTTAATCGGTAGTAAAGATAAGCGAAGCAAAGCGCTGTCAGAAATAGAAATAAGACACGCCCTAAAACTCCAGGCTTTCGGAGTTTTGCGTTTTCGTTTTCGGCAGAACTTTCGTCGTTAAGCTGGTTTTCTGTATCGTTGCTCATGTGCTTTGCTTATCCCCCAGTATTTTACCTAGTGTAGTAAGAAGTGGTGTGAGTTCAATGTCTAATGCTTTGTCAGCATTAGAAGAGACGGTTTCATCGGTGGTTATGACATCTATTACCGCAGGAGTGAAGCCTCCGCCTTTAATTCGACTATTAATTGCCGCTACCAATTTGGCGGTCCAGATTGGTATGGAGCCGATCTCAACTTTCTTGCCCATTAGCTCCGCCGTTTTCTCAATCAGTTTTCGATATGAAACAGCTTCAGGGCCGGCGAGTTCATGCAGGCTTGTGCCAGCGACCTGCTTTTCACAGCAATGAAGGATGGCCTTGTTCAAGTCATCGATATCCAGCGGTTGCATCGAATAATTTCCACCGCCAAGAATTTTGGTTTTAGTCTGTGAGGCTGCAGCAATAATTGAATTGGCGCCAGCAGTGTCAACACCTAGTAAGATTGGAGTACGGATAATACTTGCCGACATGCCTGACTGTTTAACCAGTTCTTCGGCTTGCCCCTTCGATCGAAAGTAAGCGTTGGGTGAATCAGCTCCAGCTCCCACTACACTAATAAAAACCAGATGTTTTGCTTTTGTTTTCAGTGCCGCATCTACAACGGCTGCTGTTGCATCAACATTGGCACTGGTGTAACTCGTGTGTTTGCTTTCTATAAGGATTCCGGCAAGGTGCACTATGCAGTCAGCGCCTTCAAGAGAGCTGGCTAGCTTTGTAGAATCATCATAGGAAATAATCCTCGGCTCTATTTGATCTGACTCAGGAAGTGACTTCAATGCGTTTTCAGATCGAACACCAGCTATAACTTTTATCTGTGTTTCTGAGGCGATATGCTTTAACAAATTTAGACCAACACTGCTGTTGGCCCCGGTAATTGCAATTTTCATATTTTTAATAGATTCCTGTTTACCTGGCGGTCCAGTAAAAAACTTTCCAGGTGTGCAGGGGCTCTGAAGCCCCTACTATAATCTCACCTTCAAAATCATAACCCATGGACATGCGATTAGCAGCGCCATATTTTTCCAGATAAGGCAGGCGTTCATCACCAAATATCTCAGTGGCTGTTAGTGCAAAGGTTTCATCTCCTACACGAAGGTATCCGTCCGGTGCAATTCTAGCGCGCTTTGACCAATATCCACCGTCGGGACGTGTAGCAGTAATCAAACCACCATCATCGGTAGCATAGAACATGTTTACCACAAAGGGCGGGAATCCTCCGGTTTTGAGCTGACCTATGCCGCGGCCTTTTACCGAATTCCAGTCAGTAGGTGGTGCCGTTAGAGTGCCGCCAATTCGTATGCCTGCTATGCGGTTATAGGGAGTCATGAAAACATACGTAGTAGCGGTAATAACCACAATAATGCCTACCACAATACTGGTCATTTTCTGTTTGCTTATCATGGAGTGTTCTCTGCAGGGAAAATGCGGTTAATAGTGAATTTAGTTCAGATCACTTGCGCAAGATTATCGATTTTCTTGCTTCTTTGCTTTTTGCTTGCAGATTCAAGCTCAATGTCTGTTAATTTATCTGCAATCATTGCTGTTTTGTACCGTTCGTCAGGAGCGTCAGCATACAGGGTATTACGCATACGAGGCAGGCGATTCATGTTACGAATTGTATCTTCGATCTCACCAGGGCTCCATTCTTGCCCGTAGCTGGCTCCAGCTGCTCGAGTGATACTTTCGTTCATTAATGTGCCGCCCAAATCGTTTACTCCCGCGTTCAAACAGGCTGCAACACCGTCTAGTCCCATTTTTACCCAGGAGGCTTGAATGTTTGAAATTAAACCGTGAAACACGAGTCGAGCAACGGCGTGCATAAGTACCGCTTCTCTAAAGCTGGGGCCTTTACGGGACTTGCCTTTTAAGTACATTGGAGCTTCCATATGCACATAAGGCAGAGGTACGAATTCTGTAAATCCGCCAGTACGGCTTTGTAGTTCGCGTATTTTATGCAGATGGCTAGCCCAGTGGTGTGGGCTGTCTACGTGCCCATACATAATTGTCGCTGTGGTGTTAAAACCCACCTCATGGGCCACTTCCATTACCTGCAACCATTGCTGCGAATTGAGCTTGTCTGGACAAATCAACGCCCGAACATCGTCATGTAAAATTTCTGCAGCAGTTCCGGGCAGAGTATTAAGACCGGCGTTCTTTAGCTGCGTTAGATATTGTTTTACGTCTAGTCCAAGTGTGCTTGCGCCTTGCCATACTTCCAGGGGAGAGAACGCGTGTATGTGCATATCAGGCACTGCCTGCCGAACAGTGTGAACAATGTCCACGTAGGTTTGGCCGGTATAATCTGGATGAATGCCACCTTGCATACATACCTCAGTGGCTCCTCGATCCCATGCTTCGACACAGCGCCGAGCAATTTCTTCAGCGCTAATATCATAGGGTCGTCCCCTAAGGTTTTCGCTGAGTTTGCCTTTGGAAAACGCGCAGAACTGGCACTTGAAGTAACAGACGTTAGTGTAATTAATATTACGATTGACAACGTAACTCACCGTGTCGCCATTAACCTGCTGTCGAAGTTTGTCAGCACGTTGTGCAATATAAGAAAAATCCTGACCTCTGCTCTTAAACAGTTCGGTAATTTCCTCAATGGTGATTGCTTCTTTAGACTCGCAGCGCGTTACGATGTTCTGAATTTTTTCAGAGACAGCGTTCGCTGAAGTAGTGATGCTTGATGCTGCTGGTGCAGTAGATTGTAATAAAGATTTTTCCAGGCCTGGAATGGGATTAAGTGCGCCAGGTGTCCAGTTGTCCCTTTTTGCAAAACCGCAACTGTCCATTTGTTTTAGAACGTGAGGACGTAATTCTGCAGAAAGCCATTTGCTCGCATTCTGCGCATAGTCAGGATAAACAGTCAGCCGCTGGTCGAGAAATTTACCGGCAGCTGCCGTTTCTTTGGCCAACTTGTCCAGATGCGGCCAGGGTGCTTCGGGATTTACATGATCTGGTGTTACCGGAGAGACTCCACCCCAATCATTAATGCCAGCGGCGACTAGTTTGGGTAATACGCCTGGGCTTAAATTTGGTGGGGCTTGAATGTTCATGCTCGCACCGAAAATAAGTCTGGCAACGGCTATGGTCCATAGCAGCTCATTTAGGTCTGGCTCAGGCGCCTGGGCCATTTTTGTATTGGGCTTGGCGCGAAAATTCTGCACGATTATTTCCTGCAGATGTCCGTGGCGTTGATGCAACTGACGTAATGCCAAAAGTGATTCAATTCTTTCGAGGCGGGTTTCGCCAATGCCGATAAGAATTCCGGAAGTAAACGGTATGTTGGCCTGCCCAGCCAGGTCAATTGTTTCAAGACGAGCCACAGGGTCTTTATCGGGAGAGCCATAATGTGGCATGCCTTTTTCGCAGAGTCTGCTAGAAGCCGACTCCAGCATGATGCCCATAGAGGCGCTGACCGTTCTGAGTTTAGCCAGCTCCTGGGCTGTCATATTGCCGGCATTAATATGGGGCAATAAGCCGGTTTCATTTAGAACTCTGCCAGCAACCTCTAAAACATAGTCAATAGTGCTTGCAAAGCCCAATTCTGACAGGGCTTCACGAGCAGCCTTGTAGCGTAGTTCTGGTTTTTCACCTAGAGTGAATAGAGCTTCCTGACAACCTTGTTCTGCGCCTTCTTTGCATAATTTCAGCACCTGCTCAATGCTCATATAGGGCTGATCGATACGCTTCGGTGTTTGAGCAAAGGTGCAGTAGTGACACACGTCTCGACACAGGTGTGTCAAAGGTATAAAGACTTTTCTGGAATAGGTAATGACATTGCCATGATAGGAATCACACAAATCTCGCGCCTGCTTAACCAGCGAAGCAGTATCAGTATTGCCAGCAAGGCTTAGCGCCTGATCGTCACTTAGTATGGTTTTCTGTGGTGTTGCTAGTTGCAAAGGTTTTCCTAAATAACAAGATATGTAGAACACGGTGTAAAGGTGGTAGATTACCAGCCTCAAGCCCAAAAAGAGAGCTTCAAAATGCAATTAAGACAGCTAATATCGATCGACGGGAATGAACTATTACTTCAATTTGCAGCTAGTAGGGCGCAGGCAAAGAACAGAGCCTTCAAATTGTTAAAGTTTGCTGTCCTGCCGGTGATTTTGCTGATTACAGTCTTGTCCTGCCAAATACAGAATAATACTGGTGCTGATTCAATTTTATTAGACAATGCCAGAATTATAGTGGGCGACGGCAGTGTCATTGAAGTAGGTTCAATTCTTATTCAGAATACATTGATAACGGCAGTTGGAAATAAAAATGACATGGCATTGCCGGTTAAACTAACGGTGTTAGATATGTCGGGGAAAACTGTAATGCCGGCCATGATTGATGCTCACGCCCACTTAGGGTATGAAGCAGCAACGAGCTGGGGGTCTGAGAATTACGGACGAGAGAACCTGATCGACAACCTTCAGCGCTATGCCTATTATGGGTTTTCCGCTGTGTTTTCAGCGGGTAGTGATCCAGATGAGTTGGCATTTTCTGTACAGCAAGCGCAAACAGACAATGAATTTGTAGCGGCAAGGTTTTTGTTTGCAGCCGGTATGGCGCCTCCAGGGCAGGGTCCAAATAACCAATTTTTGACTCACGCTCTGGCAGTAGAGGAGCAAACAGGCACAAAAATTCTGTATGGAGTTGGCACTGAAATGCAGGCCAGGGACGCTGTTACAGAAATCGCCAGCAAGGGCATTTCTGTCATTAAGATATGGGTAGACGACAGGGGAGGTAGTCAGGAGAAGTTGTCACCTGAATTGTATCGAGTCATTATTAACCAGGCAAATTCTCATAACATTCAGGTTTATGTACATCAACAATATGCCACGGACATACTTGATTTGTTGGATGCTGGCGTCAGTGGTTTTCTACATGGGCGATTAGGCAGCGATTTGACAGATAGCATCGCGCAGCAACTAGCCAGTTCCGGTGCTTTTGTTGTGCCAAATCTGGGTCTTGGGGAGCTACGAAGAGAAGCAGTTGGGGACGATCTGTTTTTACA
>NVVJ01000097.1 GCA_002402175.1 SAR86 cluster bacterium | reverse complement strand
CCGAAAACAGTGGAAGCAGCAACAGCAATGTTCAGCTACAAACTTTGCTGGAAATGCTTACCCAGCTAGAGGATTTTCAACAGCGTATTAACATTAATGAAGACATAATCAATTTCCCCGACGGATCGGAAATCCTGGTCAAGCAGCTTTATCTCGGCATTTCTCATGCCTGGTATGTCTCAGCCGACGGTCAGTTTGCAGGTTATGGTCAAAGCCAAGCCGATGGATGGGCCTGGCTAAACGAAACTGAAGTTGACGCCACTACGGTGCAACGGGCCATCGCCATGCTTGAGCGTAATGTCGATGTGCAGCTCATCGAACTGCCACTGATATTACAAACTCCGCCTTTATCCCAAGCCACTCCTGAAACAGCAAACATCGAAGAATCAACACAATGAGTATGCCTACACTTTCAGTCCCGCTACGGCGGGCACTTACCCTATTGCTTTGTGTAGTGGTTTTTTCCATTCCCGTCGCTGCCAAGTCTGCCAGCTCTAGTTTGTCAGATGCCGAACTGGCGCTACTGGAGGAGTTACAGGCCGCGGAACGACAATTGAGTATCACTGAACGTCGCATCAGCGATGAACGCACAACTCTAGCCAATACTCTAAGTCAGGCTGAACAGGAAATTCGTCGCTTGCGCGAACAAACTGCCGCCGCCAGAAGGTTAGCCGACGAAGCCACTTTGAGTATTCAGCAACTACAGACACGACTCGAGAGCTGGGAAGAGCAGAGCTTCTTTCAGCAAAATCTTCTAGGACGCTTCAATCAGCAAGTGAACAGTGAAAACTGGCCATTAGGCACGCCACTCATTGATAAAATCGCCTGGCTGGGTGACTTCATCAGCCAGCAACAGGCAATGCTTTACCCGATTTGGCACACTAGTGAAATCATCATGCCCAATGGAGAGCTGCAAACTGCCGACGAACTAAACATCGGCCCCGTTAGCTGGTTCTGGCAAGAACAAAACCGCATCGGTGGCTTTGTCGATCAGGAAAATGAACGCAGCGAAGTCTCGCTGTTGTTTTCAGGCCGACAGAACAACACCCTGGCAGCGCTGTATGACGGCCAGCGTGGCAATATTATATTTGATCCTACGCTGTCTCGGGCTTTGCGTCTGGCACAGGAACAGGAGTCGATTCTTGATCACATTGAAAAGGGAGGCCTGTGGGCAATTCCTATTCTGCTGTTCGCCGTCTTTGCCCTGACTATTGCGCTGATGAAATCAATACAACTTTGGCTACTGCCGCCCATAGTGCCTGCACTGGCTGAGCGCTTGCAAAAATACAATAACTCGTACCTGGCGGAAAAAGTGGAAGGTATGCAGAAACAACTGATTACCGTAATTCGGGAAACGATTCCTGGTCAAATTCGCGACGACCGTTTATTTGCTACATTAATGGAATGCAAACACCGGCTCGAATACTGGCTAGGTGCGATTGCAATCACTGCTGCCGTTTCTCCCCTATTAGGCTTGTTAGGAACGGTTAGCGGCATGATAGAGGCCTTCCGCTTGATGACTCTATTTGGAGCAGGAGATCCTGCCGCTGTTTCCAGCGGCATTTCCGAAGCACTGGTAACTACCGAATTAGGCCTTATTGTGGCTATTCCTTCCCTGGTACTGCATGCGCTCTTGTCGCGGCGAGTTAAATCCTATTACACCCAGTTAGAAAACAGCGCAATAACTCTCAGCCAACTTGGCAGTGATAGCAGCAAGGCCACTTCTACATTTGATGCCGAGCCTCCCACACAAGGGCTACCAGCATGAACCTTGAGGCTTTTGATAACTGGATACTGTGGGCAATCTTGCTACTGGGGCTGGGCTCTTATCAGTCGCTATGGTACTGGATATTGTGTGCTCGCGCGGGAGAGTCTCAACTCGAGGCTGGCCCCTGGATCGACACTCTGCAGCTGCTCATCGGTGCGTTACCGCTGCTTGGCCTGTTAGGCACCATTAGCGGTTTACTCGATACTTTCTACGGAATGTCTTTGGGGCAAAATCTGGATCAATCGCAATTACTCAGCAGCGGCATCGCCGATGCTTTGCTAACCACACAATTTGGTTTGGCAGTGGCGGTGCCGGCATGGCTATTACATGCCTATTTACGTCATCTCTACCGCAGAAACTTATGTATAGCTGCTACAAACGATGCCGCTTTTCAAAACCCACAGGCAGGGCATCGACATGCGCCCTAGTATTCAGCAACGCCTTGAAAGCCAGAACGACCATCGCATCGATTTATCCCCACTTTTGGACGTTGTCTTTATTCTGTTAATTTTCTTTATTGTGACTACCGTATTCGTCAAAGAAACCGGCGTTGAAATTGACAAACCCCAGGCGCTTTCAACCGCACAACTGGAACGAACAGTTATCATGATTGCCATCACCGAAAATGGGCAAGTTGTATACGACAGCAGCAACATTGGAGTCGCCGGGGTTCGTGCCACTGTGTACCAGCTACTGCAGGCTCAAGATCGCCCAGTGGTTGTGCAGGCTGACAAAAGCGTGCGCACGGAATTACTGGTACAAGTCATTGACGAGGCCAAACTTGCCGGCGCGGAATCCGTCAACATCGCTACCGACTACTAAGGATCTGGTTAATCTGTTTATAAATTAAAATGAATACTTCACTAACAACATACAACACCCATACCAATCGGCGGCAACTACTAGCGTTCTGTCTCAGCCTTGCGGTGCTTATAGTCATGTTTGGATTGCTATCTCTCAAAAAAAATCTTGAAGAGCTGGTAAAAGATGAACTCACGATTCGAGAGGTTTCATTAGCACCTCCACCGCCGCCCCCACCTCCTCCACAGCAACAACAGAAAAGAGTTGAGGCCGAAATCCAGCTCAACGTAGATGGCAAAGGCCCACCGGTAGTGATTAGCGAAGTCAAACGGCAAGATCCTTTGGAAGCCTTGCAACTTGTTTCTCCCGATATTAAAACACTCACCACCGACTGGGAATTCGACCTGCAAGTTGACTGGTCTGCTTACGGCCTGGATGAGCTTGATGGCATTCCTACCTTACTGACATCCATGCGCATCGACTGGCCTCGAACACTTAGCAACCGCGGAGTCGACAGAGCAATAGTGAGACTTGACGTATTCATTGATGAAACCGGAAGAGTCACACTTGTGAGCATACTGGAAAACAGCTATCCACAGCTGAATAATTCTATCGAACGCGTGGTGAGAACCGCACGTTATTCTATTCCTCAGAAGGCCGGCCAGGCCGTACGTGCCAGGTTTATCTGGCCGGTGGAGTTTGTTAAACCATGAAACAGTTATTATCGCTATGCCTTTCTCCTGTGGCTTTTGGCCTGGGGGCCGTCGTTTTCCCGTTGCTTGCCATTGCACAGAATTTTAACAATAGCCCCGAGTTGCACATAGACCTTGGCGAGCCCGTGTGGGTATTCAATGTCTCCACTGCGCTTATGGACGAGCGCGAACCCAGGCTCAACGCCGATGAAAGTGTGCTAGGTGACGCCCTTCGCCCTTTACTTAACAACGGCAACTATCAGGAAGCTGCCTCGTTAATGGAAATGGCTATTGCCGACGGCACCGTGTTAAGTGCCGCCTTGCAACAGATACTCGGGCAGGTGTATATGGCGCTGCAAGACAATGATAACGCCGAACGGGCGTTCCTTGGCGCTGTCGCTGCCATGCCTGATTTCGCGCGCGCGCATCAACGTCTGGGTTTACTTTACCTACAAGATGCARAATACGATAAAGCTCGYACCCATCTTTCMAGGACAGTTGARCTGGGAATCGCTGACGCCGAAACTTTTGGCCAGCTCGCCTTTGCCAAYYTACAGGACTTCAGTGCRTGGAGCGCCATCAACGGYTATCARCAGGCATTGCTACTCCAGCCTGGYAACATCCAATGGCAGCAGGGYTTATTGTTTGGYTTGATAAGYGCTAAACACTTTCCKGCGGCACAGGCAYTGGTTGATGAAATGCTCAGCGAGGAYGAAAACAACCGTGATCTGTGGCTACAATCYAGCAACATTGCMCTGAACAATGATGAACCTTTATCWGCACTTACACGGCTTGAAATTGCRTTAAAAATGGATGAGARCGATGCGGCCAATCRGCTAGTTGCCGCACAGCTGCATCTCCAATATGGCAGCATTCCTCGCGCGGTTGAYTTAATGCTGGCCAGYCTTGATGACAGTACGGAATTTTACAATACCTTCGAAGAAGCGATAGCCTGGCTAATCTACAATCAGCAGTGGCAGGAATCTGAACGTTTGATTACCTCCGGACTCGCAAGCTGGACTGACTTAACTTCATTACAGGAAAGCAGCCTGCTCTCCCACCGCGGCGCCCTGGCTCTGGCTCAGAATAATCAGGACGACGCATCTACATATCTAAGCCAGGCCATAGAGTTAAACCCCGGCAACGGCGAAGCACTGGTAAACTTCGCCGGTCTGCAAAGCAGTCAGCAACGTTATGTTCAGGCGGCACTGCTTTACACGCGAGCAGCAAGCATTGATGCCTTTCAGGAACGGGCATTACTCGGGCATGCGCAGTTAGCTGTCGATCAACACGACTACCGTCAGGCTGTTGAACTTTTAAACAGGGCTTTGATCGTCAATCCGAGCAGGCAAGATTTAAATCAAAACATTCAAACCTTGAACCGAATTATCCTCAACGAAAACTAAAGAGACGTTCCATCGAGAGACGGTAAATCTAATTGATAATAGTTATCATTTAGATTACCCTCCAGAACACTCCTCATCCATCATTAGTGAAGTATTTCTCCCATGTTTAGAAAAATAATTTTTTGGACTCATTTAGTAACCGGTGTTGTTTCCGCGCTAGTAGTACTTACCATGTCCTTTACTGGAGTGATGCTTACCTACGAAAGGCAAATTCTCGCATGGCAGGCCAGGGGTTATTACGTACCGACGGAGGAGCAAACTACCGCCCTTCCACTGGATCAAATGCTGAGGATTGCCAGCAATGAAAACCCGGAACAGCCATTAAGCTCGCTAGTGGTAACCAATGACCCAGGGGCACCTGTAGCACTACGCGCAGGAAGATCCGGCGGTGTAAACCTGAACCCCTACACCGGCGAGGAAATGGCAGAAGCACCCCCAGCTCTGGATAACTTTTTTGGAACCATGACTAGCTTCCATCGCTGGTTCAGTCTCACCGGCGATAACCGAAACATAGCAAGAGCCATCACTGGCGCCTGTAATTTGATGTTTCTGTTTCTGGTATTAAGTGGCATGTATCTGTGGCTGCCAGCGCTATGGCAGTGGCGAAGGTTCAAGACTCGCCTGTGGTTTGATAGCCGAGTAAGCAGCAGCAAGGCTCGAAACTTTAATTGGCACCATGTGTTTGGAATCTGGACGAAGAACATTTCGTTTGGGGTGGTCTGCAAAGAAGAGACGATGAAATTCCTTATCCCTACGGAATTTACGGCAGCGAAAATTGGTATGAAAACCGGTCGGGCGAAGTGGCTGGTTTTAACTCAGGTGGCTGGGGAAAAGAAAGGATGTGGCGTACTTTCGACTACACAACTCATTTTGCACTTTATTACAACCTTTATGTAATTGCCCGTAACAATCCGGACATGGTAGAATACCTCGATGCCGATGGATACCTGGAAAGAGCCTACCGAACTGCTATGGCTTATTTTGAAGTACCCTACAATATTCTAATGGGCGAAAAATGGTCGTTTAACGGGTGGACAGACTGGGCTTACAAACAAGGAAATTTCCATGAACGTTATCTACTTTACATAATTGATGCACTAGAATTGAAGAATGAAACTGAAAAAGCGTCAAAATTAAGGTTTGAATGGGAGAAAAAAGTTAAATACTTCATTTACGACGACCCATGGCCTTTTGGCTCTGAAATGTTTGTAGACCGCACAGCCTTTGAATCATCCTATTATATTGGTGAATATGCCAAGTTCAATAAGATGAAACCTTATGAACAATTGTGGTACGATAAAAACGAAGAAATATGGTATTCCCATACTTCATTAAGTGATTCCTTAGTTGATGTATATATGGAAAACCAATTGGTCTCGAACTTGGCCTTGCGTGGCGTAGTGGAACCTGGCTACTACATAATGGGCACAGCAAATGGCGGTTTGGAATATATGTGCAACATGAGTGGAGCAGCCCTTCTGGACTATGGCTTTAACTTTAGCAGTAATCCGAACAATTACATCAATACCGGTTACACTTCAATGCTAAG
>NVVJ01000001.1 GCA_002402175.1 SAR86 cluster bacterium | reverse complement strand
GTTTACGGCGAAGAACCTCCAGTGCGAGGTCGCAGGGGTCCGCCCCCAACGTCTGGCAACAATGACACCACAGGCGAGGCGACGGCTGAGCCTGTGCTTGAATTAAATTATTTAAATATGGATCAGTTATTCACCGCCACTAAAGAATTCGTTACCGAACAGGGCGGAGGCTGGCGACAGCTGACTCTTTCCCTGCCCACCACTTCCAGCACTGTGGCGCAGTTTTCAATCGACCAGGGCAATGGCGGTCAGCCTCATTTGCGCCACAGCCTCAGTCTGAATCGAATAACTGGAGAAGTCGCTACCTGGCAACCTTTTAGCAGCCTGACACCAGCAAGACGCACACGCTCAATCGTTCGATTTCTGCACACGGGGGAAGTATTAGGGTTTTGGGGACAGACACTTGCCGGGTTTGTGTCGCTAACCACTCTGCTTATGGTATGGACAGGTTTGGCACTTTCTTACCGCCGCCTGATTCGACCTCTACTAAAGAAATCGAACTAGACAGCACGCCGTATTTTGAAAGCCTGGGCGACACTAATGCCCTGAAACTCTTCGGCGATAATATTGTGTTTTGCAATTTTCTTATTCAGAGTCGATGGCGGTGTGCTCAGAAGCTTTGCCGCACTTCGTTGCACTCCATTGCAAACTCTCAAAGCTTCGATAATTCTAACTCGCTCGATTCTAAGCAGTATCTCATCAAGTGAGTTGATATTTTTAAGCGTCATAACTGAAAGGATTATTTTCAATCGCAAAGACACCCAGAAAATATCACCATTGGATTGCAGCAACATAATTAACAGAAAAAACATGCTAGCTAGTGGCAGGCTAACCGCCAAAGATGATTCAAAACCTAGGAAGCGGGAAATGATTACAAAGATGATAATCACAAACATAGGCGAGAACGCCAACAGATTCACCTTGCAACGGCCTCTTATTTCAAAGCTGTCATTCATCAGAAAGTGATAAACAAGAACCGCTATAGCCGAAATAGCACTCAGCATAACGAAAGCACTCGCCAGCCAGAAATAATCCGCCTGAATGGAAATGGCTGTCCAACCCAGAAATTTCACACCGGCAATGACGAAGCCCCCAAAATGGGCCAAAGTGAGCAATGACGATATGCTATACAAGGCTATTTGGGCTCGACGTAGATGCTTGTATTCAACCAGTGTTAAAGCCAGAATCAAAACCGCTGGAAAAATGAAATACAGGGAAATCATGTACGCATGAAAAAACACCCGACTCACTTGTTCTGACGGTAAATAGGTAAAATAGGCAAGAAATTCAGAGACGTTCTGAATCAGAAACAGAATACAAACCACCACAAAGCTTTCGGCGATTTTGCTCTTAGCACTCAGATTGAACAAAATCACCAGCTTGAACAAAACACCAGCAAACGCAAACGCGCCCAGAAAAACTAATGCTTCTTGTTCCATGCTACTTCAAACCCTGAAAATCGTGGGAAGCCTAGATTCTAACCGCATTTGATTCGCTTATCTATAGCTGTACATCACAATTCGACAAGCCTTAGTCTACAGCGACAACCCCACAAATGAAGCCACAATCCCGCTGCCTGTAGTACCCATCAACATTTTTGACCCTGGCAACAATCTGCCCTGTTTTTTCATCATGTCGTAACACACTGGAATTGTAGCTGAGGCTAGATTTCCCAGCATGGGATAGGTTGCAATAGACTTGTCCTTATCAATACCTACGATCTCTAACGACTTCATGAATGGCCGCTCGCCAACCTGATGCGGTATGAATAAGTCCACGTCTTCGGCGCACCAGTCCAGGTCTTTGTAAGTAGGCCCGATCAGGTCTTTAACCAAGCGTAGTGTAACCGCACTAATCCGTCCCATATCCATATTAAAGGATAAGTTACCGAGCTCATTGTAATTGTATGAACACAAGCCATGATGACGACTAACAGAGCCACAGCGTATTTGATTAATTCCCTGCTCGCCTTCACTTGGACCCAGAACCATCGCGCCAGCGGCGTCACCTACTGTAAACGCACCAATATGTGTCTTGATATCTTCAGGTTCTAATTCCCCTGATTTGAACATATCCACAACCTTATGAGTCACTTTGCTAGAAAGTTCGGCAGTGACTATTAATGCATGCTGTATGTCGCCAGAGCGAATAAAGGAGTTAGCTACTTGCAATCCACTGGTGAAACCATGACAGGCGTTGGAAATATCAAAGCAAATAGTCGGCGTTAAACCCAGGACGGATGAAATGATATGAGCAGTAGCAGGTTCCGGACAATCTCGTTCGATTCCACAATAAATTACGGCATCTATTTCGTGATAAGACAATCCAGATTCGAATAGCGCCCTCTCAGCTGCGGGGATAGCCAGCTCAGAAGGTTGCATAGAAATAGGCGCTTGCCGAACTTCGATAATCCCCAGTGATTTTTCGACCAGGTCGATGTCTTCCAGTTTGGCCTCGGCCAGTATATCTCGTGTTAAAACAGCGTTCTTAGCCAGTTCGGATCCTACTGCATAGATATGAGATTTGAGCATGATTAAACCCTTTCATTGAACATTTTAATGGGATGTAGCGTTGCGGTTATTCTAGTGAAATTTTATTGAGTAAAACATCGATTTAGAATTTGGTTTCATTTCTGAAATTAAGAAAAATACACAACCCCAAGAACGATGAGATGAAATAGGGAATTTTAGATAGAGCCGAGCTCGATTATTCGCAGGCTCAGTTATAGGTTGAATTATGCAGAGCAGTGCCGGCAAACGAAAATAAAAATGAACTAAATTTTATAGAATGTAAGATTAACAATGCCGTCACCGAAGCTGTGAAACCTGTTTTACAAACAGCCCGTTCCTCTCTTCATTACCATGGCTCAAGCCCTCCTTGAATACCTGAGTTTCAGTAAAAATGCAGTCGCTGCTACCACCTCTCCGGTTCTTCGCTTCATTGTCGATATCATATTGTTGCAAATACGAACCATTCGCATTAGTATCTATAAATAATGTATTCGGAGACAAAAGATGAATGAACACCAGATGTGCAGAAGTGAAATAGTGGCGGAAAGCCGGTTCAGCTCAATTACCCACTGCAGTGAATGCAACCTGTACCACCTGCACATTGGACCCATGTCCTTCCGGCTTGAAGGTGCAATCTTCGAGAGTTTTTGCGAAATGATTGTTGAGTTCTATCTCGGAAACAAATTGCACGATACGCAGAAAATGAAAGCCGAGGCACTGCATAAACACTAGATATTGTCTGGATAAAAAACAACTCAGAGTATTTCTCTCTACATATATTCGCGGAGTATCAAATGCTAAATTGGAACATCTTTGATTTTGTCTACTTTGTAGTTTTTATGATCAGTTTCGCTATTCGCTGGCCCCATGAAAAAACCAACCGATTGACTCGCATCATAAAAGCCAATGTTGACCTGACTGAAAAGGTTGGTTTACTGCTAGCGTTTATGGGTGGAATGTTCYTTCCACTGTTGTATTTGTTTACGCCRGCTTTCGATTATTTTAACTACGAGCTTTCCCWRYTTTCCGGYATWTCGGGTTCGATATTGAGYATTTTRGCTTTGTGGTTATTTCATCGTTCACATGTGGATCTGGGCAGGCAATGGTCWCCAAAGCTSGAAATYAGRGAGTCTCATCAACTCATTACCAATGGAATCTATAAAWCCRTAAGACATCCAATGTATACCTCAATTTTTATCGCAGCGWYRTGYCAATTACTRYTGGTGGCTAACTGGYTTATAGGTCCTGCTTATCTTATCGGYTTCAGCGTTYTATTCYTTTCGCGGGTYAAACGAGAAGARGCWYTAATGCTRGAGGAATTTGGWGATGARTATGTRWGCTATATRRGYAGRACCAACCGCATATTYCCAAAGCTTTTCACAASCAAAGAAACATAGGATATGTTTGCTTTTTYGKMCNGCTTAACGCAACTCGAGCCCTATACCCCAGTAGCGTGATTTTAAGTGGTAGGTTGATGGCTCTTTGCCATAGCCGYCAAAATAGAAGGCAGATATTCGTATATTGCTATCGCTTAGCCTRGTTCCCAATGATGTTTTGGTGGTGATTTTAGAAAATGCATTTCGCCTGCTGACTCCGGTTTTTATTTCACTGCGGGCAATAACATCAAACGAGGTTCCGAACAAAGGAAACTCAATTTCACCAAGTAGTCTAAAACCATCATAGTCTTGAATTCTGCGCCGGTTCGTCAGTGATTCCCAGAAAATATCATCACTTTTATCACCTACATATTTTCGAAGTTCGACCTGGAGCTGATACCAGTTACTAGAAGGTCTTTCGTCACCATCTTTGGTCATTTGGTAACGCAGTTGTAAATAATTCCAGCTCCTGCTCAAAGGAGCCAGAGCATAATCTATACCCCGAGTGTTTATGGCATCATTTATAATATCTATGTTGCTATCTACATCCATAGTCAAATCATCAGAATTATCTTCAAGAGCCTGGCCATTTGAATGATGAAAAAAGCCGGCTCTCAATCTATGCTTACCAATATTATCCAGCTCCCATTCGAACACAGCGCCAGGGTTCTGCTCACGGGAAACAACCGGCTTTGAATGGTATCGTGTAGTAGGAAGAGCATAAAAATCATAAGTGCCGTTATAAACAAGGAAAAGACGATTAGGAATTATTTTTTCTAGCACACTGTCATTGTCTTGCTTAATACTAGAAAACATTTTCTCAATTAGTGGATACTTTACCGACAAATTGAATCTTAATCGATTCTCATCATCCAAATTGTCAGAGCCTGCGATGGTAAACATATTAGGGTCATCACTAGTCAGCCGACCTACTAAATCTGCGTTTCTCTTTTCTGAATTAGCAGACTCTGCCAGGGAGCTAATCTGTGTAACAATACTATTTGTAGTTTCTCCAGCAAAACGGTCATAACATTCCAGTCGCTCAACATCGTCTTTTTCTGCCGGGCAAATATCAAACGCATTTTGTTGATTGGCCAGCAATTGCGTGTTGAAAAATAAAATTAGTGCTACGGCAACTAAGCTACCAGCTTTTATTTTCATTATAGTTTCAGCTCCTTCAATTCGTTACCAACAATCTAATGCACTCGCACTAGTACGGTACAAATGTATTCAACTGCACGGCGCTTCTGCTCTGTTATGTATATTCAATTTACTATATAAGTTCTTAATGTGAAGAGACACGGTATTGGTTGATATACTTAAAAGCTCACTTACTTCCTTAACTCCATAGCCTTTCGCGATAAGAGAAAGCATTTTTTAGTAAGTTGTTCCAGCAAGTCATTGCCGGGAGAGCTTGTTAGCACCTAGACGAACAACAGCGTAACGCCTAGGGCGAACAAGAAAGACAGGTTTATTAGAAGCCTGGGTGACCACATGTCAAATTACAAGGAATCTACCAAGCTATGAGTCTTAGGGTTGAATAAAATTCAACCCTAATAATTTAGTTGGAAACACGAACGAACTGGTATTCATCTCCATCAAAAGAGGCGCCTTTTTCAATGACCTGCATTTGGTTACCATCGACAAACACTCTAACAGGTACGCCATCTTTAGGGTTTGAAAGCCCGCATTCACCATTCTCGTCACGGAAAATGCCCTGAGCTAGAAGTATGCCGGTAGAGGGTTTCCACGAATAGTTGCCTTCTTCAAAGCCGCCTAAATTAACCGTGTTAGATGAAGAGTCACAGTCTTCATTGTCTTTCTCAAATTGCTGGTAAGTTCCGTCGCTATTGAAGGTAAGTCTTAGAGTATCCGAGCCCAGCGATGCGATAGTCCAGGTACCAACTATCGCGGATTGATCGCTACTTGTGTTTGCTGCCTCTGCCGGCGGTGTAATATCTGTAAGCTTGTCCAGATTAAGCGCAAAGGTAAACGTCTCCGCATTAGTTAAGGTCAACGTAGCGTAGTAAATAACTCCTCCGACTTCCAGATGGGGCAATACCAGCTCATTGCTGGTTGAATCAAAGTATGCCTCAACTTCAGCCGCTTGGGATTGTGCCACCGCCAGTACGCACATAAGTGTAAGGCCAACTATGTTCTTGATTTTCTGCATTTCCAGTCTCCAATAATTGTTCAGATAATTCAGTTTCGCACTGCAAGTGTATATTGAGTTAACAAAAACCCAAGTGCCAGATACAGCCGCGAGGAATGCTATCAGATTCGCACTGCAAATGTGTATTGAGTTAACAAAAACCCGGGCATCGGATAACAGCCACTGGGAAATTTTATGCCGTAGGCACATCCGGCGAATCACCTGTTTAGGTGGTTTTTAAGTTCTGAAATCAATACACCGAAAACATGTATAGCGAAAGTGTGACAGCTTTGTGTTAGTTCCTGGAGGTAGCCGCCAATGCCGCCCTGATATTTTCCAGATTGGCTTCCATCATTAAGAAATAGCTCTCGGCTAGCATATTCCCCGACTCCACAATACCCGAGTCAAGAGTTTCAACTACTACCAAGCTTGCCCCAGCTGATTCAATGGCATTGAGGATTGGCTCGGCCGGCTCCCATTTATGCAACACTACGGCAACCTGATTATTTCGAAGATGGTTTGACAAGCCGACCAGGTCGTCTTCTGTCCAGTAGATGTCTTGCTTGTAAAAAGAACCATCAACAAAAAGGCCAAGATCGCTAGTGAGATAAACCAGCTCAGATGCCAAAGAGAAAACTGTGACGTCTGGCACTTCTAAAAAAGCTATTTCGTAGCGATGCTGCAAATCCAGCAGCTTACGACGTAGTGTCGTTAGGTTGACCTGAATTTGCGAAGCCTCATCGGGCAGAAGACGCATTAAATCCCGCGCAATGATATCAGCCGAACGATTTGCATTAGCAAGGCTTAACCAGAAGAAAAGCGAAGGTGTTGCGGCCGATACAGCGTTGACTGTTGAGTTAGGCATCCAGCTTGCGTCCTGACGCGGACTCATTGCTATAGACACACCTTCGAGCGTACTTGACCAGGGCTTGGTGGCGTCGATTTCCACTACACGAATATTACTACCTCGAACTGCGGTAAATATCGGATCGTCGCGCCATAATTTGCCAATGGTAATGACAGCGATCGCGGCATTGAATGTCTCTGCCAATGATTCCGCCCTGGATTCAAAGTAGTTCGCCTGTCCGTTGAGACGCCGACCCCTAGGCGGTAGATTTCGCACATTAATAGCTGTATCTGCAAGCAGTGACGAGGCAAGAAAAAAAGTCACAGGCAATGATGTCAGTATTAATTCTTCTGTGCCATTGCTGGAATCTTGCTGCGCACTGACCGTTGGAGCAAGCAATGCCAACCCAGTTATTAGTAGCAAAGTGTAATTCCACTTGAAAATGGTTTTCATTTTATCAAGCCCTCGCTTCTCTAAAGGCAGGAACGGTTGCCCGAATAATTGTTGTAATTAAAAACAGGCAGGCAGCAACCATGATAATAGCGCCTCCCGAAGGGAGAGGAAGATTCCATTGCATGGGTATAAGCACCCCCGCGATACAGCTTATGGTTGAAAAAATCATGCTGTAAAACACAAAGCCGCGCAGAGAAGAGCTGATATTTCGAGCAGCAGCCGCGGGAATTAACAGCAAGGCTTCAACCAGCACAGCACCTACTATTTTAAGGCAGGCTACAGTCAGTAAAGTAATCATTAACACAAACACATATTCCATAAGCTCCACAGGAATTTTACGCGCTCTGGCTAAACTGGGGTTAAGGCTGGCAAGTAACATGCGATTAAATAAAGGCACTCCCGTGCCCAGCACAATTATTGCCACCACAAGCAGCACGTTCATGTCTGTATCGCTGACGGTTAACACCGAGCCAAATAGGACTGCTTCCAGTATGTGAGTATTCACTCTGGCCGAAACGAATAATAGTAACGAAGCACCAATGGCCAGCGACACAGAAAGAAAAACACCGATTAGTGTGTCGGAGGAAAGCTGAGTTCTACTTTTGGTGTAGTTCAGCAACAATGCAAACAATATGCAGAAACTAAACATAGAAATATAAGGCTCGGTATAGGACTCTCCTAACAATATTCCTATGGCAACCCCGGTCATTGCCGCATTACCAATCGATTGCGAGAAAAATGCCATCCGCTTGGCAACTACCATTGTGCCAATACCACCCAATAGAGGCCCAATCAGCAAAGCGCAAAGCAGCGCATTGATAACAAAGCCATATTCAAATGCCACAGGCAGAACACCTTCTTGGGCCAGCCCCTGCAGTGATGTTCGCACCCATTCGTAGAAACTATTCATTGGGCTTTGTCCTGACTGTGTCCTGACTAGCACGCTGACGAAGAACGGAAGCGGGGCGAATATAGCGAAACATTTCAGCCGCTTCATCGCTATCGAGATAAGGCAAAGGAGGACCACTGTAAACTACAGTGCGCTCAATACAGCTTATCGAATTGGCTATTTCGCGAACCTGTTGCAGGTCGTGAGCAATCCAGATAATGGTAGTTCCATCGGCTGATAGTTGCCGAATAGTGTCGAGGAATATGGCTTCTCCGCGCTGGTCCATGCTACTCATGGGTTCGTCCAGCACTAACAACGCAGGCTCCGGAATCAAGGCCTGGGCAAATAGAATTCGTTGGCGCTCGCCTCCGGACAAGCTACCGAGCCTGGCTTTACGCTTTCCTGCCAGACCCACACGCTCAAGCGCGGCTTCAGTTATGGCGCGGCTATCGCGCCCTGGCCCAAAGAAGGCTGGTCGGTAGGTATTACAGACCATAGCCATAAAATCATTGACGCTAATGGGAAGTGATTTATCAAAGTCCAGGAATTGCGGCACATAGCCTATGGTTTGATTGTCGCTATTGTCGCCCCAGCTTATTTCAATGCTGCCGGTATGTGGCATCTGGCCCAGGACACTACGAATCAATGATGTTTTACCGCCCCCATTGGGCCCGATAACACAGTGGATTTCTCCACCGGCGATGGTGAGATTTACATCCGATAAAATATCCACTCCGCCAAGAGAGAGGTTAACTTGTTGGCATTGAATTTCAGGACCACGCATGAGATTTTATTTCGCAGCTGCGACAGAGCGCATTGCCTCCACCAAAGTTTCAAGATTGGCCCGAGTTTCTGTCTCGAACAAACCAGCAGAATATTCTCCGTCTGACATATGAGAGAACGAATACATACTTACACCAGTTGCTTCACGAATAGTTTCGGATAAATTGCTGGCAAAATATTTTTCTGCGAACAGTACATTCACATTGGCCGATTTAATCTTGTCGATAGTATCAGCCAGCTGCCGTGCAGTAGGCTCTACACCATGGCGAGGCTCAATAACAGCAACCACCTGTAAACCGAACTCCTGCATAAGGTAACCGTAGGCTCCGTGCATGGTAGCGCAGCGAAGTGTCGACGTATCCAGCTCAGAAAGCTGCGTCATATATTCTGCCTTGAGGCGGCGAATTTTTAACGCATAAGCCCGCGCATTATTTCGAAAATAAGTGGCATTGTCTGAATCGAGTTTTCCTAACTCTCGCGCTATGGTATATATTTGTTGTATAGCAACTGTGGTTGATACAAAAGTGTGTGCGTTGACGACCTTCGCCTCACCTTCGTCAGCCGCAACAGGAATAAGCGGCACGCCATCGTTAGCATAAATAAGAGGTAACTGCTCTTTACGGCCAGCCGCCTGTATAATTTCAAATGCCCATTCGTCGTGGCCGATGCCATTGACGACCAGTACATCCATGCTCAACACTCGACGTATATCATTAGCCTGGGGAGTGTAGTTGTGTGGGTTGTTTCCTGCATCAATAAGGGGGATTATCTCGGCTCGATCGCCTACAACATTTGCCACAAAGCTGTAATAGGGATGCAGAGTGATACCTATTTTCAGCGGGTCGGCGAATGCCTTCCCTGTTGAGAGCAATGACACGCTCAGAAAAACTACGAAAGTAGATACGCTAAATAAAACAGATTTCATACTGCTGACTAACTCCTTTTAGCTATTCTCTACCTACCGGCGTCTGATTCTTTTGACTTCCATGGCGCCGCTATACGGTACCACTTCTTTCCAGCCATTTAGGATTAACGAATCGCGAACCACGGTATCCGGTGCTGGCGCATTAGCATCTGCATGCATCCATATTGCACCACCATTGGTAAATGAGGCTCCCTTATGGGCATGAGAGAGCACCACCAGATAAGCACTTTGCTCATCTGTAGTTCCTTCAAAACCATGATAAACCGTTGAACCTTCAAATGAAAAAGAAGTCACCCTGCTCCATTTCACTTCGCCATATTGTGACCAAAACAGATCTTCGGCAAAAGGAGCGAGGAAGTAATATTCTCCAAGTTCCTGCATAGTCGGCCACGAATCCTCAACGGCAATATCACGGTTGTATGACAGAATATCTTCGTGCATCCACCATAATTCATCCATGGCCACCACTAAAGAGCTGTATACCGCTCTATCAACCTTGCCAAGATCATAAAATGCACTTATCTGCCAGTCGTACAATCGAGGCAGGGTCTCTTCAACTTGTCGCTGACTAATCGCCACCGCGGCAATAGCCGCAATAACCAGGCCTATTATTCCAATAGCCAACGTTTCCTTACGACCAGATTTCGGCGCAACAGTAATTGCGGCTGCGGTCATTTCATGTCCTTTACTTGCAACCAAAGCACTGCATCTTGCGAAAGACTTTTGCCGTTGTGTTCGGTATCTGCACCTATTGCTAGAGCGCAAATACCCCACCAGCCAGCGCGAGGCAAACCGATAGAAAATTCACCACGGTCATTGGCATAAATAGTCATGGTGCCATAGGAGTCCTGCGGCAGTTCTACCTCGGCAGCTTCACTGAAGCGATTCGCATCCTGATCAGGCATGTGGTTCATGTATTCAATTTCTATTTCGGCGTTGGGTACCGGCTCGCCATCGGCCAGCACAATGCCTCTAAATAATCCGCCAGTCCAGTTCGCATACGGTTTGTTTAGCGGCTGAATTTCAGCAGGCAAGCCCATAGGCTCCGACCAGTTACCAGGCACGCCACCAATGTTCAACATGACCCGGGTAAACTGTTGAATGTATTTATCTTCATTGCTTTCATAATAGGGCGCCGGTTGCAGCACAAACACATAGTCTCCCAATGAACGGGTGACAGAACGTGGCAAGCTGGCGGTGTATGCTTGAGTGGCGCCCTGGCTTGAGAGCCAATCGATGGGTTGCACGTACTCCAGCAAATCTGTCCGCTTTGGCTGTGCTTCACCTCCGCGCTGGCTAACAACATAAAATTGTTCTGGCAACCCCATATCCATGTGCGGTCCACCATGTACCGGGTGGGTGAATACCATAGTGAACTGTGTCGCCTGACCTCGGGTCAATGCCATTTCCGGCGTATACAACATCTGGAAATGTCCGTAGGCACTGGTATTAATTAAAACAGTGCAGAGCAGAAATATACTTGTTTTAAAGATGGAAAAAAATCGTCTATCAATCATGAACCTTACTCGTATTCGGTGAATTGCGTTGATTGGGTTTTATTCAATTTCATCCATGTAAACGGTAACCTGATGGCTATCACCGGCATCATATACCACATGAAAATCAGCATCAGGCCGGGCAAAGGTAAATGTACTGTCTTCGCTCATTACACCATTGATAAGAACTCTTTCCCGGTCGTCTAATACGCGAATTGCCACGCCCTCAGCTGACGCACCATCGGAGAACCCTCCTTCGCATATAATTTGATTCTCACCCTCTTCATCGTTATAACAATTACAGACAGGGCTATGCGCACTAACGCTAAATGACAGCAGGGAAATGCTGCTCACTACCACGCCGAACAAAAGGCGCCTTACAGATAAAATGTTCTTCATAATTGGCTTCCTTAATTCGTTAATCCTTTCTTTCACAATCATCTTGCTGCGTACAGGAAACAAAAGACCTTTTATTAATGGTACTAAAAATCGCCTCCAGCGCCCATTTATTAAGCTCTCAATAACGTTACATAACGTTAAGAATTCAGCAAGAGTTCATTAAAGGGCCGGTTACAGCAAAATGCCCTATCTACAGCCGCATTTCTACGTGATAGCGGGAGGCGTAGGAATGCATGGCGCATTTGGACGAACCGGGTAGAATCGGTTGCCTATTCTAGGAAATCATCTTAGCCCATGAAGAAATTTAACAAAATCAGAGAGCGCGCCGAGAAACGCAAGGGTGGCGCAACCGGTTTGAAGAAGTTACTGCCCAAATTCGCCACTAAAAAGAAACTAGCCGCTGTTGGGGATGATCGCTACCTGGCGATGATGACCAAAACCATCAATCAGGCTGGTTTTAGCTGGAAAGTCATAGAAAACAAATGGCCCGAGTTCGAGGAAGCTTTTTTTGGTTTTAAACTGAACAAACTGAGCTTGTTATCACCAGAGCAATGGGAAGCCTACACCAGCGACCGACGTGTAGTGCGCAACTGGCAAAAGATAAAAGCCCTACAGGAAAATGTTTACTTTGTGATGGAAGAGTCTAGAAAGCACGGAAGTTTCGGCAAATTCCTGGCCGACTGGCCCGCCTCAGATCAAGTAGGCCTGATGCTATATCTGAAGAAAAACGGATCACGGCTAGGCGGTCAGAGCGCACTGTGGTTTATGCGCCGTGTTGAAAAAGACTGTTTTATTCTTTCTCGGGATGTTGTGGTGGCCTTAAACGGTACAGGTCTGGATATAGCAGAAAAACCGAGTAGCCAACGAGACCTGAAGAAGATACAGGAGCAGTTTAATTCATGGCATGAAAAAACCGGTCTGCCCTATAGTCACCTAAGCAGAATCCTGGCCTGCTCAGTGGGCGAAAACTTCCTGTAGAGTAGAGCCTAAACTAGAGAATAGATCGGTTATTTAACTATCTGTCTGCCTAACCATCTGTCTGCAAAATTCGAACCAGAGCCTGTGCGTGCTCGGCGGCTTCTATACCCAGAGTTGTCAGATAGCCTCCATCCTCAAGTGTGATCATATCCTTGCTATGCAGGCGTTTTGCCGACGCTATTCTTTCAGGCGCTGCCTGATGATGAATCTTTAATCCTTCAAGAGAGCTGTCCAGATTAAACAGATTCAGTAATTCCAGTTCTTCCAAAAATTCGTGACTTAGACTCATGGCAATCTCTTCTATGTAGGAGCAGGTAGCCATTGTTACTCACTTCGTGGCCATCAATCAATTGTTGCAGGGATTTCGACGGGAGAATAGCCAAATTGCTGAGATAGATCGTCTTCAGGCTCAGTATTTACCGGGAAGGGCTTAACTTTCGATACAGGGAGCGCAAGCTAATTCCTGCTATTACCGCCGCCTCACTTTTGTCTCCGCCACAACTGGCAATTAGCTGAGTCAGGTAATCCTGCTCATTCGATTTTAGAGTTCGCTGAACTATTCGCTTTTCTTTAGATACAACGGTAGTTGTATTTGAAATTGAACCATCAGCAAGGCCTTCTATTTTGTTCAGCTGCCCATGAGTATCCGTAAGACACTGCTCGATAGTATCTTCATCTAGCACATCAGTATCAGCCATCACTAATGCTCTGTTTAACAGATTTCGTAGTTCTCTGATATTTCCTCGGTAGTGAATTTTCTGTAAAAGGGATTTAGCTGCATCAGTCAGGTGATAAGGCTTTTCTGGCTCTAGTCTTTTTAGAAGCACTTCAGCGAGCTGAGGAATGTCGGACACACGCTCAGACAAGGACGGCATAGTAATAGGAAAAACATTAATTCGATAATACAGGTCGTTGCGAAAACTTCCCTGCTCAACCATGTCGAACAAATTTCTATGGGTAGCACAAATCAATCTAAAGTCTGATCTCCTGAGCTCGGCACTACCCACGGCTCGAAAAGTGCCGGTTTCAATAAGGCGTAGCAGCTTTACTTGCATTGGCAGAGGAATGTCCCCTATCTCATCAAGAAATAAAGTTCCACCGTCGGCTAATTCTACCAGCCCTTTCTTGTTTGCCTGAGCGCCAGTAAATGCACCTTTAACATGACCAAACAGCTCGCTCTCAAACAAGGATTCGGTCAGACCTGCACATTCGAGCGTAACCAGCGGTTTGTCTTTACGTTTGCCTGACATGTGAATGGCACGTGCCGCCAGCTCTTTACCAGTTCCAGATTCACCAAGCAGCAGAACCGACGCATCTGTTGTGCCTACTCTTGAAACCTTGCTCAACATATTTTGAAAAGAAGCGCTTTTGCCAACTAATTCCTGATCGGAAAATGCGCCGCTTGCAAGAGGTACCGGATGCAGAAGCTCGACAAAAAATGACAGGTGCCCCTCTTTGTCATGAATCGGAAGCATTTCTACATCTACGTGTTCTTCACCTCGAGAGGTTTGATGAATATGTAACACGCGTTCTTTGTGATTTGATTTAGAGGCTGCACCTAAAGGACAATCCTCACCGGCTTGATCGCAGGGTACTTTATAGCCATGAGATATTTGATAGCAGTGGTTTTTACGAGAAAAATCGATTTCGCCGAAGGCATCTTGATAATGAGAGTTAGTGGCTAGAATTTCATAATCAGCAGACACGAGTATTGCCGGGCAATCATAGCCCTCCAACATGGAACGTAACGTAAGCACTGAGTCACTGCTGATGATGCTCATGACAATATTGTCATTTATGTCATTCATTTTGTCAATAACGTCACATATGACATAAGGGCCGTTTTGAAAAACGAAGTATTATTCTGAATAATCGTAATATATTATATAAATATCAATACGTTACAGGTTTTACTAATTCATGGCACGAGATGTGCACTCTTTATCTTAAGACTAGCGAAAATCGAAGCAACCTGCTTGAATAACGAATTGAGGATATTGAAATGACACACTTACGAACCATGCTTGTACTGATGCTTGTTGCCCCATTAACCGTTGTGGTCTGCTTGGTTATCTGGACACTTATGACTTAAGCAATAGAACCAGGCTAACAACCAGCAGCAGTATCCCAACATATTCGCGCCTGGATATTCGCTCACGAAAATAGAAATAGGTGATTAACAGGGTCACCACAAATTCTATTTGCCCCAGCGTTTTTACTATTGCCGCATTCTGCAAACTCATTGCGGTAAACCAGCCTATCGAACCAGCGACACTGGTAATGCCAATAAATAAGCAAGCTTTGAATCTGGCTAATATCAGCCCAAATTGCTCTGCCTCACGAACCGCCACCCAGACTAAACAAATTACCGTTTGCATTGTCACCATATACGCCAGCACTGCCGACGCACTTAGAACTCTTGGCAGATCAAGTGATAAAGATGCCTGGCGTAACCACAGAGATGCCAGAGCAAGCCCAAGGCCCGCACCTAATCCAAATTTAATGGATTCATTACTAAGCAGATCCTGAAAATTTATTTTCCAGTTGCTGGCAACCAACACTCCAATTACACCAAGAACAACAGAGAGATAACCAACCCAACTCAGCGCCGCCGAAAAGAACAGAGCTCCGAAAACCGCCGTCAATATAGCCTCGGTTTTTGATAAGGCTGTGCCAACTGCAAAATTTCTAATCGTTAAGGCCTTTACCAGAAATACCGTCGCGATTATTTGTGCTATTCCGGCAAGAGTTGCCGCTCGATAAAAGATCCACCCTGCCTGTAGTGATTCAATCTGATAATAATTTTTAACAGAGTAGAAATACAACAATGCAAAAGGCAAACCGAACAGGTAACGAACCAACGTCGCCGCTTCAGCTGAAACACTTTTTGCAATTTGTTTTTGACCGGCAGTGCGAACTGACTGCATGACTACAGCCAGTAATGTGAAAACTATCCATACTTCCATTTGGCCACTATACAAAGATAATTACCTGGCAACAAGAAAGGGCAGAACTATATTCCTGGAAAAACTAACTCCCATGCTAGAATCAACTAATTGTAATTGTATTGCGCAGAGCAACTCATCATGCAGAGAAAAATCTTCAACACATTACAGCAAACCTGGTTGCTAACTCTGGTTACGTCCTTAGTCACATCCATCCTTTCATTCCACCTTATTGCTGCAGATACCAAACAGATTACTATTGATATAGGCCACGCCCAACTCAATGCAGTTGAGTGGATAGCTAATGACGAGACAATCGAAACAGTTATTGCGCTGCCGGGATCTGGTGGCGACATAAGTCGCTATAAATACATTGGCCCGCTGATAGCAGACGCTGGCTATCGTGTGATCGCCATTAATCAACGCGGCATTATGGGCAGTACGGGCACACTGGATAACTTGACCCTGCACGATTACGCAGCAGATATTGCAAAAGTTATCGATGTGTTGAGTCTGGAAAAAATTCACATTGTAGGCTGGGCGCTGGGCAATCGAATAGCCAGGGTTCTGGCAACAGACTATCCAGAAAAAATAGCAAGTGTCACTTTAATTGCTGCCGGCGGCCTGGTACGGCCACTAACAGAACCAGGGGAGCTGGGAATGTTGCTAGGTCAGCAAGATCTTCCCGAGGATAAAAAAATCAACCTGGCAAGACGTGTTCTTTTCTCTCCAGCCTCAAGCACAGCCATCGTACGAGAATACGTTCAGGGTTTAAAATATTGGAATGACTCCAGAGCATCTCAAATTCAAGCTAATCGAAACACACCACTAGAGCAATGGTGGGCTGGCGGCGTGGGCCCCATGCTGATTGTTCAAGGCATAGATGACAAGACTGCACCACCGGAAAATGGCCTTCGCATGCAAGAAGAGTTTGGCAAGCGGATTACGTTAGTTAATCTACCGAATGCAGGCCATGCTATGGGGCTTGAGAAACCTGCTGAGACTGCAGATGCTATTATCTCCTTCCTTGAAAAGCATCGGTTTTAAAAATAATTGAATTGTCCTAGGACGATATAAAAAGGGTTCCAGAAAAAGCTGGAGCCTACAACGAGACAGGCTCAGCAGCGGATAGTCACCAATCAGGCACCTCTCGACCATAGTATTCTCTCCCCTTTCTTTCCACAAAAACACGCCATCCTGAGTGAACTAAACATCGGAATACGCTAAACTGCCAGATTCTGCGGGCCCCCTGAACTCTCTCCATTAATAGCTGCTCGCCCTTGCTACCACAAAGGAAATCTGACTTGAACGTTGTAACACTTCAAAAATCAGCTGATCAATCTGTTGAACCAGTCAGTGAGAGAAAATGGGTTCGTTTCGTCACGGCTGCCAGCCTGTTTGATGGCCACGATGCTGCCATCAACATAATGCGCCGCATTCTTCAGTCCAGCGGTGCTGAAGTAATTCATCTGGCACACAATCGGTCCGTGCAGGATATTGTTGAGGCCGCAGTACAGGAAGATGTTGACGCAATCGCCATTAGCTCTTATCAGGGCGGCCACATCGAGTATTTTAAATACCTGGTAGACAGGCTTCGAGAACTCGACGCAGGGCACATAAAGATATTTGGTGGCGGGGGCGGCGTCATCATTCCTGCTGAAATTGAAGAACTCCATGACTACGGCGTTACTCGAATATATTCGCCGAACGATGGGCAAACAATTGGTCTGCAAGGCATGATCGATGACATGTTGCAAAGATGCAGTAGCGGCGATCAACGTCCACCTGCTCCTGATTTGACCGCACTGGCTGATGGAGATCGGCTGATCTTAACCAGAGCCATAACCGCCATAGAAAATGATCAGTATAGTGATGCACAATTGCAACAACTCGCGGCACAGGCGGACACTGCCACACAAACACCAGTGCTTGGAATTACCGGTACTGGCGGCGCAGGAAAGTCATCTTCAACGGATGAAATAATTCGCCGATTTCGTCAGGACAGCGACGACTCATTAAAAATAGCCGTGCTCGCTATTGACCCTACACGAAAAAAGACAGGTGGCGCCTTATTAGGTGACCGCATTCGGATGAACTCGATTGGCCATGAAAATATCTTCATGCGCTCAATCGCAACCAGAAATGCTTCTGTTGAAATTCCACAAAAACTAAGCGAAATCATCAGCGCTATCAAAGTTTCTGGTTTTGATTTAGTAATTATTGAAACGCCTGGTATAGGCCAGGGCGATGCAGGCATTGTGCCCTTTGTTAATACCTCGCTGTATGTAATGACACCAGAGTTTGGCGCCGCAAGTCAGCTTGAAAAAATTGACATGCTCGACTATGCCGACGTATTCGCAATTAACAAATTTGACCGCAAAGGCAGCGACGATGCTTTAAGAGATGTTTGTAAACAGGTGCAAAGAAACCGCGAAGCATTTTCGCAAATGCCCAATGAAATGCCAGTATTTGGCACAATCGCATCCAGGTTCAACGACGATGGAATAACCGCGCTTTATCAGGCCCTTGTGCCGCAGCTACGCAAGCATGGTTTAAAAAACTACGAACAACAACTCCCTGCAGTAACTACGAAAGTCTCT
This sequence comes from SAR86 cluster bacterium, assembly GCA_002402175.1. Classification (GTDB taxonomy): domain Bacteria; phylum Pseudomonadota; class Gammaproteobacteria; order Pseudomonadales; family Pseudohongiellaceae; genus UBA9145. The sequence continues at coordinate 148,768 of NVVJ01000001.1, read as the reverse complement.
AGCCAACGCTCGCTGATTATTCCAGCATCACAGCAGCGCTACCTGGCCGAAATTGCTGAGGCTGTTCGTGACTATCACGACACAGCAAAAGCTCAGGCAGCACTGGCACGAGAAAAGCAGCAACTACTGGCAAGCAAGGCCATGCTGGAAGCAAATTCACAAGATGGCTCTAGCCTTGATGCTCTTATTGAAAAGAAAGACAGCGCACTTGATAGCCGAGCTAAAAAACTACTGGAAAGCTGGCCTCAGCTCAAGCAGGACTATAGCGGCGATGAATACGTAGTAAAAGTTAGAGACCGTGAAATTCGCACCGAGTTAACACGAACATCTCTGTCTGGAACCAAGATATCTCGTGTCTCACTGCCCCGATATGAAGATCATGGCGAACTGTTAAATTGGTTACTTTTAGAAAACGTGCCTGGGAAATTCCCCTTTACCGCCGGCGTATTTCAGTTTAAACGCGAATCCGAAGACCCAACTCGCATGTTTGCTGGTGAAGGTGATGCCTTTCGAACTAATCGACGTTTCAAGCAGCTGTCGGAGCATTCTGAGGCAAAACGCCTTTCGACCGCATTTGACTCTGTAACCCTGTATGGCTTCGACCCTGCCGTGCAACCTGACATATATGGCAAGGTTGGTAACTCAGGCGTCTCTATCGCTACGCTTGAAGATATGAAAGCACTCTACGCTGGTTTCGATTTATGCAGTCCCAGTACTTCGGTATCAATGACCATTAATGGCCCAGCTCCTACCATACTGGCCATGTATATGAATGCGGCCATTGACCAACAGTGCGATAACTTTAGTCAGGAAAATGGTAAAGAGCCGTCTAAGGAAGAATACGAAGCAATTAAGGCAAAGACTTTAGAGAGCGTACGCGGAACGGTACAGGCCGATATTCTAAAAGAAGATCAGGGCCAGAACACCTGCATTTTCTCCACGGAATTCAGCTTAAAGCTGATGAGCGATATTCAGGAATACTTTACTCAACATTCTGTTCGAAATTTTTACTCAGTATCAATTTCCGGTTATCACATTGCCGAGGCTGGTGCGAACCCCATTTCACAACTGGCGTTTACTTTGTCTAATGGATTTACTTTTGTAGAAGCTTATATTGCCCGCGGCATGAAGGTAGATGATTTTGCCCACAATCTCTCCTTCTTCTTTTCCAATGGCATGGATCCTGAGTACACGGTAATGGGCCGAGTGGCCAGACGCATCTGGGCAACGGCAATGAGATTTCGCTACGGGGCTAACGAGCGCAGTCAAAAATTAAAATATCATATTCAAACATCGGGTCGCTCCCTGCACGCCCAGGAAATGTCCTTCAACGATATACGCACCACGCTGCAAGCGTTAATTGCGGTTTATGATAACTGCAACAGCCTGCACACTAACGCCTATGACGAAGCGGTAACTACGCCTACAGAGGAGTCTGTTCGCCGAGCCATGGCTATACAACTTATCATCAATAARGAATGGGGATTRGCRGTAAACGAAAATCCCAACCAGGGCTCATTCATCATCGATGAACTTACCGAYCTGGTAGAAGAAGCCGTRCTACAAGAATTCGAAAGYATCTCGGAAAGAGGCGGTGTACTTGGYGCYATGGARACTGGYTATCAAAGAGGCAAGATTCAGGATGAATCTATGTAYTACGAACATCGYAAACACGATGGYAGYTTGCCACTGGTTGGCGTAAATACATTTTTGAATCCGCAGCCTGATCAAGAAGTCGAGATAGARCTGGCMAGATCAACTGAAGAAGAAAARCAAAGCCAGATACAACGCTTGTCMAAATTCAAAACAGAACACGCMGACAAATCAGATGAWGCTTTGCAACGCTTACGGCAAGCTGCCATCAATGACGAAAACGTGTTTGCCGAATTRATGAATGCTGTTCGCTGCTGTTCTCTKGGACAGATAACCGAYACRTTTTTTGAAGTTGGCGGACAGTATAGAAGAAATATGTGATTTCAGGTCTCAGATTTTTCCTATTCCGAGACCTGAAATTCAAAGTAGTTACTGGCCTACATAGATGGCTTTCGGAACCTCATTACCACTCGATCAGTTTGGCCACGAACACTCGGATCACTCATGGGTATATTACGGTTATCAAGTTGATTACGTAAAATATCTGACTCTTCTTCGAGAACAAATCCAGCCGAAATAAGGTCACTCCTAATAATACCCGGATCAATTCGGTGTAAAGAGTTTGCCACAGCAACACTTACGCCCGGCTCCGATGCATGATCTACAATTCCCAAAACCCCACCTGGCTTAATTACTCCATAGAGTCTGTCTATGAAATTATCAGCATCAATAGCCGGCCAACCTGGATCGCTCTCGTAATAAAGATCATGAAACCCTAATACGAAAACAGCGGCGTCGTAATGATTCGCTTCCAGAGTAAACTCATCGGCTTCCATAACGATGCTTTGCACATTTGGCAATCTATTATCCGCGAGGCGATCTACAACGCCCTGCCCGACAAACCCATCCCAACCTCCGTTATTGTAAAGTGTTACTTCTCCTTCGGCTCCAACGATGTAACTGAGAATTTCGGCATAATATCCTCCACCAGCAAAGACATCCAAAATCTTCATGCCTGGTTCAATTCCAAAAAACTCCAAAACTTCCACAGGCTTTCGTGCCGCGTCTCTATCACTGTCTTCTTCAAGGCGAGCACTATTAGAAACCGCTCGGTCAATAGCCGTATGTCCGTCGGCGAATACACTCAAACAAAAACTGGAAGATACAAAAGTCAGTAATAGTGACCATGCTATTTTTTTCATTCTAGTTCCTCTATCTGACAATTTCTTAAATTATTAGTCCGCCCATGTAAGGGCCCGCAACCGTTTTAGTATCTCACTAATTTACGGGCGGATCATAGAGTTGTCCATGACTGGCTGTCTAGTATCTTTTTCCGCCTTCGGCACGGGGAAGTGTTTCTCCGAAGCCGCCGAAATCCCATCCATGGGGGCTTGGGCTCGGCATCCCTGCCTCACACACTTCTGCGAAACACTTCCCCGTACCAAATGCTTAATATTGTGAGCATTGGTGGATAGTTGAAACTTTCTTTTGGTTTGTTTGCTTTTTCTTCTGTTTATACTTTTAAGCTGATGATTCACTGATCTGCGGGGCGAGGATGCAGTGTTGCCGGAATAGACCGTAATGAGGCAGGGATGCCGAATCGAGCCCCCAGGGACGGGTTTACGGCGTGTCTATGGAGGCAATACTGCATCCGCGTCAGTCACAAGCGCCTCCAGCTGTAGCCCTTACCATCTGCTTCATGCTTGGACTTACCACGGGATCACTACTCAAGTTGAGCAGATACCCAGCCAATTAAAGAATTATTGTCATTGCCAGATAACTGTATATAATCACAGTTAAATCCTTGGAAGGACATAACCACCATGCTTAAATTGACCCCCAGACAAGAAGAGATTCTTCAGTTCATTAAGGACTATTTACGCGAAACAGGCTTTCCTCCTACGCGTTCTGAAATAGCGCAAAAAATGGGCTTCAGGTCACCTAATGCCGCCGAAGAACATTTGCGGGCGCTAGCACGCAAAGGCGCTATTGAAATGATGCCTGGCACTTCGAGAGGTTTACGACTGCCAATCAACGAGCAATTAGGTTTGCCAATTATTGGTCAGGTTGCTGCGGGGAGTCCTATTCTTGCGGAGGAATCAATCGCTGATTATTGCGACATACCACCGGATATGTTTTCGCCCAGGGCAGATTATTTACTGACCGTAAAAGGCACCAGCATGATTGATGTTGGTATTTATGAAGACGATTTACTGGTGGTACACAAAACCAGTCAGGCTAATAACGGCGACATTGTCGTTGCCAGAATCGATGATGAAGTGACTGTTAAAAGATTGGAGAAAAGCAGGAGCAAGTACAAGCTTAGCCTGCTTCCTGAGAACCCTGAGTATGAGCCAATTGAAGTCGATATACGTACTTGCGACTTTGCTATCGAAGGAATAAGTGTTGGTGTAATTCGGCGCGGAACTTAATACCACCCACAACTTACTGTTGAGGTGGTGCTAGCGGCAGCATTGCTACCGCTATTTCTTCTTGGCTTTCTTTGTAGCTTTCTTCTTTACAGCCTTCTTTGCGGCCTTCTTTCTTACGGCCTTTTTCTCGGGGATGGTGATTTTCCATTTACCATTCTCGTAGAACGCCTTCCAGCCAGTCGCTTTTTTGTCTATTTCGCTTTGCACATACTGTTCTTTGGTTTTACGACTAAAACGTATTAGCGTTTTATTACCCAGGTTGTCTTCTGTAGGCGCTTCCATCAGGAACGCATACTTCGGATCAATTTCATCTTTATGCGGAAGAATCTCATCAACCAGTGGCGCCCTGGTTTCACGATTACGTGGAAACTTACTAGCGGCCAGAAATAAACCGGCTGCACCATCTCTTAAAACAAAATGATCCTCAACCGTGTCGCATTCCAGTTCATGCATGTGCACAGGGTCCATTTTTGGTGGCGCTGCTTCACCGTTTCGTAACAACTTGCGAGTATTTTTACACTCTTCGCCGCTGCATCCAAAATACTTGCCAAATCGGCCATTCTTCAACTGCATGTCTTTGCCGCATTTATCACATTCGATTAACGGGCCATCGTAGCCGCGAATTTTGAATTCGCCATTTTCTACTTCGTAACCTGGGCAGTCTGGATTGTTTCCGCAAACATGTAGTTTACGTTTCTCGTCAATGAGGTAGCTGTCCATTGCTGTATTGCATGTTGTGCACCGCCGCTTTTGACGAAGCATGATATTTTCCTGAGCTTCGGCTTCCTCGGCAGTATCTGTACGAATTGCGTCTTCGCCCGGAGTTAAATTGAGCGTGGATTTACAACGCTCCTTCGGCGGAAGTGAATAGCCAGAGCAACCCAGGAAAACACCCGTAGACGCCGTTCTAATTTGCATATCGCGGCCACACTTGGGGCATGCAATATCCGTACTAGTCGGATCGTTGGTACGCATTCCGTCTTCTTCAGCTTCAGCCTTGCTCAGCTGACTGGTAAAGCCTGCGTAAAAATCATTTAACAGGTTTTTCCAATTCTTCTTGCCTGATGCGACTTCATCAAGGGACTCTTCCATCTTGGCGGTAAAATCGTAGTCCATTAACTCAGTAAAGCTTTCGTGTAGACGCTCGGCAACGATGTCGCCCATCTTCAACGCATAAAAGCGCTTATTTTCGGACCTCACATAGCCACGATCCTGAATAGTCGAAATAATCGATGCATAGGTCGATGGACGGCCTATTCCTCTTTTTTCCAATTCTTTAACCAGACTAGCCTCGGTAAAACGTGCCGGCGGCTTAGTAAAATTCTGCGAAGGCTCAAGCAATTTAAGATTTAGTATGTCGCCTTCTTCAACATTAGGTAAAACTACATCTTCATCTTTTGACGGCATTACTCTCAAATAGCCATCAAACTGCATAATGCGACCCTTGGTGCGCAATTCGAACTCTTCTGCCTTGATGGTTATGGACGAGCTCAAATACCTGGCAGGCGGCATCTGGCAGGCTACAAAGTATTGCCAGATTAATGCGTAGAGTCGAACAGCATCTGGATCCATTCCCATGAGCTTTTCGGCAACGACCTTCACATCCGATGGGCGTACTGCTTCGTGAGCTTCCTGAGCGCCTTCTTTCGAGCTGTAAAACAATGGCTTTTCGGTGACATACTTTTCACCAAAGCTTTTTTCTATGTAGCCCCTGGCCATGGCAATCGCATCATTGCTCAAATGCGTGGAATCTGTACGCATATAGGTAATGTACCCAGCTTCGTAGAGCCGCTGCGCCATCATCATGGTCTTTTTAACACCAAAGCCAAGGCGTGTACTTGCCGCCTGTTGCAAAGTAGATGTAATTAAAGGAGCTTTAGGTTTTGAAGAAGTAGGACGGTCTTCTCGTTTGAGAATCGAAAATTCTGCCGCTTCCAGTGTGGCTAACGCCGCGTCGGTGTCTGCCTTGTTATCGGGTCTGAAATTACTGCCATCTTGTTTAACCACCTGACAGCGTAGCTTTTCGCTAGAGGTGGTTTCTAGCTTTGCAAAGACTTCCCAGAATTCGTCAGGAATGAAAGCACGAATTCCCTGCTCTCTCTCAACTACAAGCCGTACCGCTACTGATTGAACTCGCCCTGCAGACAAACCTCGTGCCACTTTGGCCCAAAGTAGTGGCGAAACCATAAACCCAACTACCCTGTCCAGAAAACGGCGTGCCTGTTGCGCTTCAACGTAGCGCATGTCGAGCTCACCTGGCTCAACGAATGCTTCAGTAATTGCTCGTTTAGTAATTTCGTTAAATACTACGCGCTTGTATCGCGCAGGATCTCCGCCAATGGCTTCCTTGAGGTGCCACGCAATGGCTTCCCCTTCTCTATCAAGGTCAGTCGCGAGATAGATGTGTTCGGCGTTCTTGGCAAGCTTTCTTAGCTCGGCAACGACTTTCTCTTTACCTGGCAATATTTCGTATTGTGCCGCCCAGTCGTTTTCGGGATCGATACCCATGCGCTTCACAAGCTGCTGCTTGGCTTTCTTCTTTTTGTAAATGACCTTCGCTTCAGGATCGAGCTTGCGCGTAATAGCCGCCGCAGCAGCCCTTGCTTTAGTATCAATGGGTTTGCCGCTACCGCTGGTGGGTAGGTCGCGAATATGTCCTACGCTGGATTTAACGATGTACTGTGAACCCAGGTATTTATTAATAGTTTTTGCCTTTGCGGGTGACTCAACTATTACTAAAGATTTTGCCATTGTGTAACGATTCTCGATATTTTATGGATTGTGGCCAAGCAAACAGCGCACATATATAAGGATAAGTTGCAGACGGGTCAAGTTTTCTCTTAAAAAATATTTCACAAATCTGCTCTATTTCGAACAAACATGCACTAATTTTACCTCCAAACAGCAGGAATTTAGGGCTCAATGGCGACAATTCAAAGAAAATAACTGACCAGAGCCGTCTGTGCAATATAGGCAAGCGATATAGATCGCACCTATATATGTCACAGAATATGTCCCAGAAAGAGCCAAACCATGTTCTGAATTTGCAAATCTTGGAACATAGACTGCAAAACAGGTCAATGGCGCCAGATAGAACTATTAAAGAACTACCTCATGCACCCAACCATGGGGGTCGGCTATTTCACCCTTTTGAATACCTATTAAAAGGTCGTATAACTTCTGCATGATTGGGCCTACAGACTTGCCGTCATCATTAACATCGTGCCATTCATTATCAAACCAGATGCGGCCAACAGGCGTTAATACAGCTGCCGTGCCACAGGCCGCGACTTCTTTGAAATTGGAAAATTCTTTGCGCAGATCAATTGGCCGCTCCTCAATCGAGAGGTTTAATTGCTCACTGGCCAGAGTCATGATCGAGCGTCGTGTAATGCTTGGCAAGATCGCATCAGACTTTGGCGTTACAAAAGTACCGTCTTTTAATGCGATGATTATATTTGCTGAGCCTGCCTCGTCGATGTAGCGGTTTTCCAGAGAATCAAGATACAAAGCCTCATTAGCACCTAATTCCTGGGCTCTTTTAGTCGCAAGTAACCCGCCGGCGTAATTTGCACCCACTTTAAAACTACCTGTGCCCTTTGGGGCTGCACGGTCCACGTCGGAAACAGCGAGGCTGATGAGAGCCAGGCCAGCCTGCTGATAATAGGGCCCAACGGGTGAAACAAAGACTCGAAACTCATAACTCTTGGCCGGCTTTAATCCCAGGTTCTCCCCTATGCCAACGAGCATTGGCCGTATGTACAAAGAAGCACCAGAGCCGTAGGGCGGAATCCAGGCGTAATTTGCACGAACAGCTTGTTCTACTGCTGCTATAAACATTTCTCTTGGAATTTCAGGCATTAATAGCCTGGGGCCTGCCAGATTCATTCTGTCACTGTTTAAATCCGGGCGGAATAATAGAACTCGACCATCTTCAGCAGTTTGTGCCTTCATGCCTTCAAAGCATTGCTGGGCATAGTGAAGTGCTGGAGCCCCTTCGTGAGTAGAGATGAACTCACTTTCAATGAGCCCTCCTTCGTCCCAGCTGCCATTACTCCAGGTTGCTCTAAACCGGTAATCGGTTCGCTGATACTGAAATCCCAATTTTGACCAGTCCAGATCCTTCTTGTTTACTTTGGCGTCCACAATAATATTCCGATTTTAAGTTTTACCGTTTAGTTTTATCGTTTAGTTTTACTATAAGTTATAAGACTGACTACTGAGGTGTAAGGAAAGCGGTCTGCTAAAGTCGATAGCAAAGGCATTATCGAGTAAAAAGCATTCAAATTCCAGAGCTCAGGCTTAGCCACCCACCTCTGGCTCTGTCTCAATGCATAAGATAGACTCGTGTCGCTTTTAAGTCAGTGTCAATTCAACGCGTTGAAAACAGCTAGCCCAGCTTAAAACGAGCAATTACATGAAACTTGTCGATATCGGTGCCAACCTGACTCATGAGTCCTTTAGTCATGACCTGGATGAGGTTATATCCTCGGCAGAGTCGGCAGGCGTTAATCATATAATTCTCACCGGCACTGACCTTGAATCGAGTCAGGCCGCTCACCAGCTTGGCCTGAAATACCCGAAGTACTTTAGTAGTACCGCTGGCTTTCACCCTCATGTTGCCGCGTCGCTTACAGACTCTAATATGGAACAAATTCGCCAAATAGCGAGTGAGCCGCAAGTAGTGGCTGTCGGCGAAACAGGCCTGGACTTTAATCGCAACTTTTCACCCAAGCAGGAACAACTCGAATCTTTCGAGCAGCACTTACAGCTTGCGGCTGACCTACAAAAACCCGTTTTTTTACATCAGCGCGATGCCCACGATGATTTTTATCGGCTGTTAGTGAAATATCGCCCCAAGCTTGTTGGCGGCGTCGTTCATTGCTTCACAGACTCAGAGCAGGCTTTAATGAGCTACCTTGATCAGGATATGTATATAGGCATAACTGGCTGGATATGTGACGAGCGAAGGGGCTCGTCTTTGCAGCAAATGGTTGCAAAAATCCCTAGAGAACGTTTATTGATAGAAACCGATGCACCCTATTTATTACCCAGAACTTTGCGCCCCAGGCCAAAAAGCCGCAGAAATGAGCCTAAATACCTGCCCGAAGTTCTCAATACAATAGCCCAGCACACGGGGCGTAGCGTAGAATCAATCGCCTTGGACACCTACGACAATGCCAGACGTTTGTTTGCACTACCCTGAGTTAGAGCGCCATAAACTCAGCTGTCAGATAAATAATTTTGCAATAGTTTGATGCAGACATTACTCAACTCGACAAATTTTGGTATATTTTGCAGTTACTTGGCGATTTAGCAGCATAAGACTAAGGTAGTACATTGAACAAACGGGCATTTCTTGAAGGTTTTTTTACCGCGAGCGCGGTCGCTTTTGGCGGCCAGTTTATGTGGCAGCGTATAAATCAACAAACCCCGTTACTCAAAACAGCCTCTATAGTCACCGATGCATCAATACTGGCAGAGAATCCGACACCCTCACTCGAGTCGTTCCGTTTTACGGCTATTGAGATAGATTCAATTCAACCTGCTAAAGGCATACCGACCCCTGCCCCAAGCCTTGATTCACCTTCTAATTTCGTCACCGCCCAGCTCGATGATGTCGCGGTAGAGAAGTATTTGCGGAAAATCCGCAACTTCGATGCCATATTCGCCAACGATATCTATCTAGACCCGCGCTACGAAGCACTATTATTAAAAACCACCCAGCGCCTGACACGGGTAGAGAACTATATAGGCCATGGAAATTTTAATTTGCTTAGCTTTGACGACATGTTAAAGCACGGCAGGAATTTTTCGAAAATAGGTGCCTTTACTGCGGATGAGCTAAATTTTATCGAGGAAGTATTTTTTGCCAATCCAAATCGCTATGGGTTTTTTGGTAAAAAAATCAGCCAGGAAATTACCGATTTCATTCCGAAAAACGACGTCGCCAAAATATCCAACACAGGTCATTATCTGTTGCGGGGTGAATCTCTAAATCTTTATCAGCACATTAAAAATGATGTTGGTGAAGAAGTGATACTAACCTCTGGTGTGCGTAGTATTGTTAAACAAATACACCTGTTTCTTGCTAAGGCTATTGAGGCTAATGGAAATCTGTCACGGGCTTCGCGATCCCTTGCTCCTCCCGGACACTCTTACCATGGCGTCGGCGATTTTGATATTGGCAAGGTTGGCTTCGGTGCACGAAATTTTACTGCCGATTTTTCAACCACCGACGAATACGCAAAGCTTAGCAGATTAGCCTATGTTGATATTCGGTACCCTACAGATAATTTATTTGGCGTACGATTTGAACCCTGGCATATCAAGCTGTCTTAAGTAATTCCGCCAGGTCGGATAACTCGAACGGCCATCCTATCTCCTTGCCGCTCAATTCATTTTTTACCACCGGAATACGTATTCCGTATAAATCCACCAAGCGCTCTTCTAAACTGATATCCACTGGCAGAACTTCAAATTGATTGTCATTGCCAGGCAATGACAACAACTGTTCCAGCAATTTTTCAGCTTGCTCACAAAGATGGCAACCCGCCGTTGTGTAAAGTATTAATTTAATCTGCATGATCATCTGGCGTTGAAGCAGTACTAACGGCCGATAAAATTTCAGATATAAGCTCAGGCCCTTGATAAATAAAGCCTGTGTATATTTGTAATAAATCGGCACCAGCCGCAAGCCGCTCAACAGCTTGCTGCCCCGACATAATGCCGCCAACACCAATAATTGGAATGCGATCACCAACGTGGGATTTGATTTTACGCAGCACATCGCAGGATAATTCGGTTAAAGGCGAACCACTTAAGCCCCCAGCCTGTTGTGCAAGAGGATGTTGTTTAATGCGGCTGCGATCCAGGGTGGTGTTGGTAACGATCACGCCATCAATCTCTCGACTTAAAAGACTTTCACAACAGGATTGAATTTGATCATCATCCATATCAGGCGCAAGCTTAACCGCAATAGGAACATAGCGCTGCCACTGAATATTGAGCTTACTTTGTTCTTGCTTTAATTCGTCCAGCAGGCTGTTTAACTCATCACCGAATTGCAAACTGCGTAAGCCGGGTGTGTTTGGGGAGGATATATTTACCGTTACATAATCGGCATAGGAGTAGCACTGCCTCAAACATTTTATGTAATCTTCATTTGCGTTTTCTACCGGTGTATCAAAGTTTTTCCCAATATTTATACCGACAATGCCCTGGCTGCGACGACGGCTAATTTTTTCCAACGCGTACTCGACACCTTTATTATTAAAACCAAGGCGGTTAATGATTGCTTGCTCAGACACCAATCTGTACATCCTCGGCTTTGGGTTTCCAGGCTGAGGTCTTGGCGTTAATGTGCCTATTTCGATAAAGCCAAACCCATAGGCGTGTAAGGCATCAATATAGTCGGCATTCTTATCTAGACCGGCGGCGAGGCCAACGATATGCGGAAAATTAATACCCATAACAGTTTTTGGTTGTGCATGGGCATCGGTTTTGGCCGCTAACAGGCCGGACAGGCCAAGACCATTGCTTACATTCATCGCTTTTAGAGCAAATGTATGTGATGCCTCTGCTGGCATGCAAAACAGGAGGTTTCTAAGAAGTTTATACAATGTTGAGTAGCCAGATTTGCGTGTGGAATGTGTACTGGAAATTGTACTTGGAATACCGCAAAGCTAACAGCACAAACTCGGCGCCTTAGCCGAATTATTCACTGGCCCCCTGACTTCTCCGCCGTCCATGGCAGGTATGCCAACACAAATTATGATTTATGCGCACAGAATCATTTAGTAGTATCTGTAGACTCAGCAAGACTGTGCAACTCTCTAAGCACCACCGAAAACATTGAATAATCCGGCTCTGCTTCTGATTGCAATTGCGTGATCATCGTTCGTGCTCGTTTCAGTGAATCTTGATGAAGCTTGCAGAATTTTTGTACTTTACTGTCAGCCGAACCTGCGCCTGAAGTTGCTGAGACTATATTCGCTGTCAAAGCCCGCTGCTGCCACGACAAGTCATCCAGATAAGTTTCTCGAGCCAGGGCCTGCCAGTTACTAGTAACGTGCAATTGATTAATCATCTTGCCAAGCCAGTTTAACTGAAGCTCTTCACCAATGGCGTAATAAACCTCTACAATCACCGCAAGCTTTTCTCCAGTCTCATGACTAACCTGAATAAAGCTGGTTGCTGGAAACAAGAACTCGCTTTGCGTTAAATTAGTTGCCAGTTGTTCTGGCACCTGGTTATCCAATAGCTCCTGTCGTTTTTGCGCAAACATGGATACAAAATCAGCTGGTAGTTTTGCTGGCAACATCTTGCGAACCGCTTCAATGTCAGATAAAAACATTTTATTCGCCGATTCAAATTCGAGTTTAATGCTCTTGTTGCGCAACAACCAACGCGTAGCACGACGCAGTAATCGTGTAAGCCTGGTCATCATTATGTCTTGAGTGCTTGCCGATATCTTATAGTCAAGGGCTTCAATCTGGCTCCAGTATTTCGGAATCTGAAATACGTCACGCGCTATCAATGCCGCCTTCACAACTTCCCCAGGGGACGCGCCAGTTGAATCTACCATGCGATAAATAAAACTTGGTCCTACCAAGTTAACCAGCGAATTCGCTAACTGCGTGGATACCAGTTCGCGTCGTAATGGATGCTTTAACACCTGATGAGAGTAGCGCTTCTTTAATTTGGCAGGGAACGCATCGAACAGATTATCCTGAAGGTATTCGTCGTCAATATAATCAGCTACTACTAACTCCTGTTTCAGATGCATTTTCATATAAGAAGTCAGCACAGATATTTCAGGGCGAGTAAGATGTTGCTGCTTGGCTGAACGTTCTTCCATCTGCTCCTGGCTTGGGAGAAATTCTAGCTCACGTACCAGGCCTGCATTGTTTTCCAGATATACAATTAAATCAGCGTACTCTTTATTTCTAAATATCATTTCAGAGTGAGCAAGCCCAATCGCCTGCACCTGAGAATAATTATTCCTTAGCACCAACGTCGAAACGTCTTCAGTCATGCTTTCTAGCAATTGATTACGCTTCTTTTCAGAAAACCCTTTTTCCTGAGAAAGTTCGTTAAGCAATATCTTTATGTTAACTTCGTGATCCGAACAATCCACACCTGCTGAGTTATCAATAAAGTCTGTTAAGGACACGCCGCCAGACATGGCATATTCAATTCGACCCAATTGGGTAAACCCGAGGTTTCCACCCTCCCCGATAACCTTGCATTGCAAATCTTTGCCATTCACTCGAAGATTATCGTTAGCTTTATCTCCGACCTCGGCATGGTTCTCAGCGGAAGATTTTGCGTAGGTTCCAATTCCGCCGTTCCACAACAGATCCACCGGACTGGTTAATACTTTCGAAATCAGCTGATCGGGTGTTAATTCATTTTGTTTGATTTGAAAAAGAGATTTCATCTGCGGCGATATAGAAATTGACTTCGCCTTGCGAGAAAAGATTCCTCCGCCTTTTGAAATTAAAGCCTCATCATAATCAGACCAGGATGAACCTATTTTCTTAAACAACTTTGCGCGTTCTTTGAAGCTACGAGCCGAGTCTGGAGTTGGATCAATAAAAATATGTAAATGATTAAAAGCGGCCACCAGACAGATATGTCTGGAAAGCAACATGCCGTTACCAAACACATCACCAGACATGTCACCTATACCAACAACGCTAAAGTCCTGCTTTTGAACATCGACGCCCATTTCCCTGAAATGTCGCTGTACCGAAACCCAGGCTCCCTTAGCAGTAATACCCATCTGTTTATGGTCGTAGCCATTGCTTCCTCCTGATGCAAAGCCATCCCCCAGCCAAAACCCATAATCATCTGCAATGCCATTGGCAATATCAGAAAATGTGGCCGTGCCTTTGTCGGCGGCAACTACCAGGTAAGGATCGTCTTCGTCGCAGCGTACAACCTGCTTCGGCGGCACAAGCTTGCCGTCTACAATGTTGTCTGTAATATCCAGCAAGCCTTTGATGAATGTCTTATAGCATTCAATGCCAAGCCTCATAAAATCTTCGCGACTAGCAGAAGCAGGCTCTTCTTTTATAACAAAGCCTCCCTTTGCTCCTACGGGAACAATCACCGAGTTTTTAACTTGCTGCGCCTTTACCAAGCCAAGCACTTCGGTACGATAATCTTCACGCCTGTCGGACCAACGCAGTCCACCGCGAGCGACTTTACCCCCGCGCAAATGGACGCCCTCTATACGGCGAGAAAAAACGTATATTTCAAATTTCGGGCTTGGTAAAGGCATTCCCTGAATGCCTTCGGGATTAAACTTAAATGAAACATAGTCTTTAGCTTTGCCGCTAATAGAATCAAGCTGAAAGTAATTGGTGCGCAGCGTGGAATCAATGAGGTTAAGGTATGAACGAAGAACACTATCTTCTGAGAGAATAGTTACGTTATCAATTGCTGCGACAAGGGCCGCTCTGGTTTTACTAGTAGACTTTATTTTAACTGCTGAATTAGCAGGGTCGAATTTTTCATTAAAGTATTGAACCAACAATCTACAAAGCTCGCCATGATTAGACAGCGTTTGTGCAATGTATGCGACACTGTAGCCAAACTTTATTTGTTTCAAATAGGATGCGTATGCTCTCAATAGAGATGCATCTCTCCAGACTATTTCAGCGGTAGTTACTAACTCATTGAATTTATCGTCATCTACCTGACGAGTCCAGATAGCGGTAAAAGCATCCTCGAATACTTTCTTGCTATTAGCCGTAAACGAGCCGGTTGCATTTTTTCGATACAGTGAAAAATCGTGCAGCCAGACTCTATCTTTACTGTTTAATTGCAAACTAAAAGTTTTCTCACCTATGATATTCAGCCCCAGATTTTCTAATATTGGCGCGACATCTGACAAAAACAACTGATCTGAATAACTGAAAACTTTAAAACTAAACTCTGCACCCACTTCTGAGTAACAGGTACTAAGGTTGACAACAACCTGCTGCGTTAATGCCACCTGCTCCATATCACTAATATCTTGTACTGCGGCGGATGCGTTGTAGTGCTCCTTGTATGCCACAGTAAAGCAATTCGCATACGCTGCGAATAATTCGCTCGCCCGTGAATCAATGTGCTTGGCCCGCAACTCATCGAGGAAGGAATCTTCCCAGGGCTTAATCAGCTGAGTCATTTCCGCTTCAATATTAGCTACTTTGTATTTTACTTCATGTATTTTGGGAACACGTAAAATGAAATGAATGCGCGTGAATGTCGATTCAAAAGAGTGCGTACTGAATTCTACTTCTTCAGCCTGCAGCCTTAACCGAAGCAACTGCTGAATACCAAGCCTTACCTTGGTGTTGAAAATATCTGTAGGCACATACACGAGACATGAAAAGAATTTTCCGTACAAGTCTTTGCGGATAAATAGTCGACTACTGCGAGAGTCTTGTATTCTAGTAATTTCCGTTGCCGTTTTAAGCAACTGACTTTTACTAATTTGAAATAATTCATCGCGCGGCAATGCATTTATTACCTGCAATAAATCTTTTATATTGTGTCCATTTTCAGAAAACCCAGATTGCTCCAATACCTGACGAACCTTGTTGCGCACTAATGGAATTTCAAGGGCTTCGCGAAAGTACACGGTAGAGGTATACAGGCCTAAAAAACGATGCTCTATAACAACATTACCTTTGGCATCAAACTCTTTAATTAGGATGTAGTCGTAGTGAGCTGGTCGATGCACCTTGGAACGTTGCCCCGATTTGGCAAAATTGCATATCTGTTTCTTTAGAATTAAATCTCCGATGCCCTTTGGCAAACTTGATAAGGCAACCTTTGTTTTTATCCCAGATTTGTACCGTGAAACCCCCAGCAATGAATCTTTCTGCAGCTCAACGACTGCCTTCTTCTGATGYCCTGATATTMGGTATTGCTCGTAGCCCAGAAAAGTAAAGTGGTTGTCGAGYAGCCAGGTAATGAATTCAAGAGACTCGGCTACATCGCTATTTGATACCGGAAGATTGTCAGAATTACGTTGTAAGGATTCATGAATACTGAGTGCACGCTTACACATTGCCGGRAAGTCKCGAACGGCAACGGCAACGTTTTTAAGGGTGTCACGTAAYTCYGCTTCYAKMKYCTTGTAGGCTGATTCAGYAATATGSGCACAGGTRATGGAACTTAGCGCCTCTACCTGAAGCCCATCTCCATCAACTTTTGACAGGKTTTTAAGCTTTCCTGTTTTGCCTTTGCCATTTCTCTCGACATAAAGCACTGCRTTATTCACATCACGTATAGTCACATGGCARCGMAGCAGWGCCTGTCTGATTGAATCCACCAGAAAAGGTTTGTCATCTAGCAGTATATGTATYGTGGTAGTYGTACTTCCCGGCTCACCGCYAGCGGAGYTGTTCTGAGTAAARCTGATTTTTGGAGAGCTGGATTTACGYTCCTGAATAAAGCTCCAGGCAGCARCAACTGCGGCATACATTTCATCGTTGCTTAGYTTGTCCAGGTCAGARCCYGCAGTRCTGGCGAARTACKSAGATGCAAAYAATTTTAGTTTARCGGCCTTGGCAGAATTGAGTTTTTTCTCTATTTGCCGGCTGAGCAAAGACAGTCGRTCGTGAYCGACTAATAATTTCGAATTCATATTCAGGCCTCTCCAGGCATCAGACTAGTAACAGATTAACGACACAAAGCTATAAACCCTTGATACGCAATTATAAATACTTCGTTTTATTGTTTTAAGACAAAGAAATGCATCTCAGGATAACTATGCTACGACTACACTGAAATCTCTCGGCTTATGCTACATTCCGCTACAATCTTCACCTAGACATCCACACTAAAACGTTTAAAATCGCTGACTTCGCCATACGTGCTGCATCGACTACAGAGAATTATCAAATATGAGCAATCACGCAATAATAACAGACCTTAAGAATTGGTTATCGCTACAAATTATCGGTCAGGAACGCCTGATTGATCGATTGCTTATCGCATTACTAGCCGATGGACATCTATTGGTTGAAGGCGCACCAGGACTGGCAAAGACCAAGGCGATCAAGGACTTGTCCCGCGCTATCGAAGGGGACTTTCACCGTATTCAATTTACTCCAGATTTGCTCCCAAGTGATATTACTGGCACCGAAGTTTATCGCCCTGAAGATGGCACGTTCCGCTTCCAGCAGGGACCTATATTTCACAATCTTGTGCTTGCTGATGAAATCAATCGAGCACCAGCAAAAGTACAATCGGCACTTTTGGAAGCCATGGGCGAACGCCAGGTTAGTGTGGGCCGTGAATCCTTTACTCTACCTCCGCTGTTTCTGGTCATGGCTACACAAAACCCGATAGAGCAGGAAGGCACCTACCCCTTGCCTGAGGCCCAGCTTGATCGCTTTCTTATGCACGTAACCATAGGCTATCCAGAGGTTGATGCCGAGAGAGCGATACTTAACTTGGTTAGAGACGAAGCCGCAAACAAGGTGTCTGAGCCTCCAAAGCAAGTAGCCCAAGAGGATATATTCGCCGCCCGTCAGGAAATACTGGCCATGCATATGGCGCCTGAAGTTGAGGAATACATAATCCAGCTCATTATGGCAACACGTAATCCAGGAGCCTACGGTGACGATATCGCTTCCTGGTTAGAGTACGGAGCTAGTCCTCGTGGCACTATCTCGCTAGACAGATGCGCCAGAGCCCATGCCTGGATTCAGGGGCGAGACTTTGTCAGCCCTGATGATGTGCAGGAGATATTCTTTGATGTTCTGCGGCACCGAATTCTTCTGAGTTTTGAAGCGGAGGCCAGCGGGATAACCCCGGACAAGGTGTTGGAAACAATTCGCGAACGTGTACCTTCAGCCTAAGAATTTTCGTTAAGGCTAATCATGTCTGCCAAGTTTCAAATAGACGCTCATCACGCCCGCTATCAAAGCACTGGGGCGATAATTACTCTGCAAGAGTTGCTGGTACAGCGTTATGCTGCCAAGACTCTGGAGTATTTGGTGCACAATCGTTCTATCGCAGGAACATCTGGGCTTCATCTGTCGAAGATGCGCGGCCGAGGTGTCGACTTCGAAGAATTTAGGCCTTATCAAGCTGGCGATGATATTCGACTCATTGACTGGCGTGTCACTGCCCGAACAAATAAGCCATTCACCAAAGTGTTTCGTGAAGAGCGCGAAAGACCTGTAATTGTCGCTGTCGACCAAACTCACAATATGTTTTTTGGTAGTCAGGTTGCGTTCAAGTCGGTGATTGCGGCACAAGCCGCCGCCCTGTTCTGTTGGCTGGCCATTGATAACGGCGATCGAGTTGGGGGGCTGGTGTTTTCAGATACTAGCTCGAGCCTGATCAGGCCAAAGCGTAGCCGTCGTTCGGCCTTGCACCTGCTGAACCAGATTTTTACCTACAATCAACAACTGCAAGATGTAAAAGACCCAACGCTGCAACGTGAAGTAGACCCAGGATTCAAACCAGGCCTCGCCCACGCTCTAGGTCAAATTCGTCGAATCACCAAACCTGGCAGCACCTTGTATGTCATTTCTGATTTCATGACACTCGATGAAAAAGCACTGCAATACCTTAATCAACTATCACGGCATAATAACGTCATCTGCTGCATGGTTTATGACGCGCTGGAAGAGACACTTCCTGTGCCCGGTGTTTACAGCATTACAGATGGTGGTCGCAAAGGTGCATTAAATACTCATAGCAATAAAGCCAGAAACAAATACAAACAACAATTTAAGCAACGTGTCGCGAACCTTGAGTCGGATCTAGAAAAACTCAAAATTCGCCTTATTAAGATGCGTACCAATCAAATCGTTCTTGAACAGGTTCGGCAATGGATAGCGAAGAGCTCCTAGCTCAATTAGCAGATATACATTTACCAGAGGCTATAAGCTACTGGCCGCCTGCGCCTGGATGGTGGGTATTGGCCGTCTTATTACTTGTAGCCACTGTTTTACTGGCGCGGAAATATGCTCGCTATAATAGACAGCAAAAAATCTGCCAATATGCTTTGAGCGAGCTAGAACAATGTTATGTGCAATATTCTCATTCAGACAACTCCGACACAGATCAGCTGCAATTAAGGTATCTGAATGCATTCAATTCGGTCATACGCAGAGTCGCCTTGGTACATTACCCTCAGTCAAATGTTGCCAGCCTTGCCGGGACTCAATGGGTTGATTTTATTCGTGAAAAAGGTGACTCTTCTCAGATGACTGAAGAGATCGCCTCAGCCTTAAGTTATGGGCGTTTCCAGACTAAATGCAATGTCGATGTTGACGCTATGCAGCTTCTCGGACAGCGCTGGATCAACAGCCTTTATCAAAGCAATAAAGGCGTGAAGACGAACCTCGAGGGTCAGATCTAGATGCTTGAGTTCACATGGCCCTATATTTTTCTGGCACTACCCCTGCCCCTGATTATCTATAAATTGCTGGCACGAGCACCGCGTCAGGATGCAGCGCTTTATGTGCCCTTTTTTAGTGTATTGAGTCGATTGCAATCAGATAACGAAAACATGACGTCTGGGCGTTTACTCAATCTAATTTGCTGCACTCTTATCTGGATTCTTGTCGTACTCGCTTCAAGCCGTCCACAGTGGCTGGGCGACCCGGTTCAACTACCCTCTACCGGACGCGACCTAATGCTGTCAGTCGATATCTCCGGCAGTATGGAAGCTCAGGATATGGTTGTGGGCAATCGTCAAGCCTCACGAATCGATGTGGTTAAAGCTGTGGTAGGTGATTTTGTAGAAAGACGTGAAGGCGATCGGCTTGGTCTTATTCTATTTGCTGCACATGCGTATATTCAGGCGCCTCTGACTTTCGACAGAAAAACCGTCGGAACCCTACTCGCCGAAGCCGAAATCGGCATAATTGAAGAATCTGCAACCGCCATAGGTGATGCCATCGGTTTGGGGGTGATTCACTTACGTACCAGACCAGAAAATAGCCGCGTACTCATTCTACTAACTGACGGCGTGAATAACGCTGGCGCCGTATCACCCGAACAGGCTGGACAGTTAGCGCGCACTGAAAATATTAAAATATACACCATCGGAATTGGCGCGGACCAGGTAGTCCAGCGCACCTTTTTTGGAGCCCGTGCAATCAATCCATCTGCCGAACTGGATGAAGCCGTGTTAACACAAATTGCCGAGGCAACTGGTGGCCGCTACTTCAGAGCCAGGAATGTTAATGACCTTGTGGATATATACGAAGAACTTGATCGCCTGGAAACTGTTGAGCAAGACGAGCAAACCTATCGCCCCACTCGCGTTTTATTCTACTGGCCACTAGGCTCTGCCCTATTGATAAGTTTCCTACTCGCTTTATTTTCAACTCCCTGGTTATCCCTTGCTGGTAAAGCCCGAATCCAGGATAGCGATGAAACCGACGATGACTCAATAACAACTGGAAGCAACGCCTGATGGAATTTCTTATACCAGTCAGCCTGATCGAGGAGTTTCATTTCCTGCGTCCGCTGTGGTTATTGGCTTTGCTTCCAACATTGTTATTCTTCATTGCAATGTGGCGAGTTAATGGCGTAGTCACCGCATGGGATAAAGCTATCGACAAGTCCCTGCTACCCTTTTTACTGGATCGTAGTAAAAACGCTTCCCAGCGTACACCGCTACTATTACTTCTCTTTGCATGGCTGCTCTGCGTTGTTGCGCTGGCAGGGCCAGTTTGGGAAAAACTGCCACAGCCGGTACAAAAACGCGAAGACGCGATGGTAATAGTGCTGGATCTTTCACTTTCGATGTTCGCACCAGATCATGAACCCAGCCGAATTGACCTGGCAAAGCGAAAGCTACGGGACATTCTGGCATTACGAGCAGAAGGTCAGACCGCACTGGTAGTTTATGCAGGCGATGCCCACACCGTTACGCCTCTTACCGACGATGTAGTAACAATTGCAGCCCTGGTGCCTTCTCTTGATCCAAACATCATGCCCCTGTTCGGCAGTAACCCCCGCGCCGCTCTGGATTTGGCCATAGGACTATTGGACGATGTCGAAGCTAATCAGGGCAAAATTCTGCTAATGACAGATGGCATACGCGGATTTGATGAAGCACTGCTAATTACAGAACAAATGCAGGAAACCAATTACGAGTTACTAATTATGGGAATAGGCACCGAACAAGGAGCCCCTATTCGCACCAATGATGGCAGCTTTCTCACCGATGCAAATGGCGCCATGGTTGTTCCTACTTTGAACAAGAATGTATTACGGTCCCTGGCAAACAGAGTTGGCGGCCGTTACCACGACATTCAACTCGCCGATTCTGACCTTGCCTACCTGCTCACGGATTTCGATATACTTGATGATCAGCAATTGTCAGAAGTCGAAGAAGAGTTTGATGTCTGGTACGAAGTCGGCCCGTGGTTATTATTACTAGTCTTACCCTTATGCGCACTGAGCTTCAGGCGCGGCTGGTTGTTTAGCCTGGTGCTGATTACCGGCTCGGGGATGATGCTACCAAGCCAGCAAGCCCAAGCGCTTGAGTGGCGTGATTTGTGGAAAACAAAAGACCAACAAGCCGCCGAGGCATTTACTAATGAAGATCATGAAGTAGCCGCCGCATTGTTTGAATCTGGGCAATGGCAGGGAAGCGCCAGTTATCGAGCCGAGAACTATGAGGCCGCTGTGGCAGCGTTTAGTTTTAGTGACACTCCAGACGGCCACTATAACCGAGGCAATTCACTCGCCTTAACCGGGGCCTATGCCGAAGCCATCGCCGCCTATGACCTATCTCTTTCTATGGATGCAGATCATATTGATGCCGCTCACAACAAAGAGATTGTCGAAAAACTTTTAGAGGCTGAAGAAGCAGAAAACGGAGAACAGCAGGAAGGCGATAGCGAGGAAAACGAATCTCAGCAGAACTCAGAAAGCGAGTCTGAACAAGATCAGGAAAATGCCGACCAGCAAGATCAGGAAAGCCAGGAAGGCAATCAGGATCAATCCGAACAGGAACAACAGAATCAGCCTCCTGAAGACCAGGAAGCATCAGAGTCAAATAGCGAACAAAACACGCCCAGTGAATCCACGAATGAAGAATTTGAAGAACAACAAGCACTGGAACAGTGGTTACGACGAATTGAGGACGATCCTGGGGAATTGTTAAAGCGTAAATTTCGCTACCAGTATCGTCAACGGCAGTTAAACGGCACATCTAATAACCTTCAAAATGGAGGTCAGATCTGGTGAGAAAATATTATATTCTGAGCGCATTCTTTTTGTTCCTTGCCACAAGCCTTAGTAGTGCGCAAGAAATTCAGTTAACCCTGGACAGAAATGAAATTGCAAGAGGTGAAACGGTCATCTTAACAATACGCATTTATGATCAGCGACAAGGCACTCAGTTAGACCTGACCCCTCTTACTGATCAGTTTGATGTATTAGGTACCCGAACCTCTAGCCAGATACGCAGCATCAATGGCACAGTCGAAGCCTGGACTGATTATATTGTCACCCTATTCCCGCTGATAGAGGGCGAACTAACAATCCCGGCACTCAACATCAACAATCAGATAACTGAGCCAATCAGTATTAATGTTGTTAATGAAGGGCCTCGTTCTAATCAAGCAAGTAGCGAGCTATTCCTTGAGATAGAAACAAACAAGGAATCTGTTTACGTGCAGGAACAGCTTTTGTTTACCGTTCGGCTGTACTACACAATTAATGGCATACGAAACCCGCAATTTACAGACCTGGAAATGCCCGACTCCGTTATTCAACTAATCGGATCGCCAAACCAGTATGAGAAATTGATAGACGGCGCACGCTATGGCGTGTACGAAAAACGCTATGTTGTGTTCCCTCAGCGTAGCGGACCACTTGAAATACCAGACATTCTTTTTCGCGGAGAAGTGACAGACGGCTCCAGCAACTTTGTGTTCCGTAATTTGAATACACGTCGGGTAACGGCTTTCATCGAAGGCATTACTATTGATGTAAAAGAACGCCCCGCTAGCGTACAAAATACAGATTTCTGGTTGCCGGTATCAAACCTTACTGTTGAAGAAAGCTGGAGTACTGACCTCAATTCACTCAAAGTAGGTGACAGCGTTACTCGCACACTGACTATGATTGCTGAAGGGCTTGATGGCGCGGTGTTACCCCCTTTTGGCCCCAGCGAAATAGACGGGCTAAATCTATACCCGGATCCACCGGATATACAGCGTACTTTTGTTGATGGCGCTATTGTTGGAACAAGAATTGAAACAACATCAATGGTCCCCATCACTAGCGGAGATATCCTTATTCCGCAAATTTCTATTCCCTGGTGGAACATCGACACTGACCAGTTGGAAGCTACAATTGTTCCCGCTACGCGAATTATAGTTGCTACAATTGAAGGAATTGTTCCATCAGAGCAGGCAATAGCCAGCACTGAGAATATTGAAGATTTGCTCGCCGCCGCACCGATAGTCGATCAAGATATGATTGATGAGCAAAATGCGGCTGAGTTCATAGAAGTTGATTCATTCTGGATGAATCTTGCAATTGCACTTGCCTTTATCATAGTAACTTTGAGCATTTATAACCTTATTATTGCTAACCACAAACAAGAAATAAAAGCATTTGCCAATCAAAAACGATTGCAGATTCTAGCGCACTACAGCGCAGCAAATAATGAAGCGATTGCATTCAAACAACTACAACGAGCCTGTCGCGAAAATAATTCCATTTCCACTAGAGAGTCTCTAATACAATGGTGCGACCACTTTCTTGATAAACACTCTATCAAAAGTATGGAAGACATATTGCAGCAAACAGAAGTTCTCGAACTGCGCGAATACGCGACACAAATACAAAGCAGTTTGTATAACAGCAGTAACAACACAGAATTTAGTTCACAGTCTTTGTTAAGCCTTGTATCCGAACTACGTAAACAGAAAAAGAAATCCACCAAAACCCGCAAGCAAGAAGACTTGTACTGCCTTCCGCCGCTTTACAAAGCGTAACGCCCTTGCTTACTTCGCAAAATTATCTGCGTACTTATGAGTAATTCCCGCCTGGTTTATACAACTGCCGGCTCAGGCAACTGCCCTGGTTGCCACAAGCCATTGAAAAAATGTCGTTGCCGTATAGCGGCCATGCCCAACGTACCAATCAAAGAACAGATAATTAGAATTGGAAAAGAAACCAAGGGACGGAAAGGTAAAGGCGTTACTCTCGTTTCGGGGCTGCAAATTGACGAGAAAGAACTCAAGGCCTTAAGCAAGCAGCTCAAGACACTATGTGGCTGCGGCGGTACCGTTAAGGATGGAGTAATCGAAATTCAGGGCGAGCACAGGGAAAAAATAAAACAGCACCTGGACGGATTATTCAAACAGGTGAAGTTAGCTGGTAGCTAACTTCACCTTATAAACCAGGGTCAACAATCAATCCCCTGCAATTAACTAGAAGGTTTCTGTTCGCTTCAAATCGCCTTCAATCTGATCGTCGGTAAAAGGCAAGCTAATCCACTCGCTGTTTGAATACAGCTTAGTCATATCCGAATAATGAGCGGAGTCCGGCTCAGGGGATTGCGAGTAAGTGAGTATGGCTCTGGCATCAGGAGTACCGTCGTCGTTCCAGGTTACTACCTGTATATAGCTGTTGCCGGCACGAATAGGGTTGTAACCCTGAAGCTCAGCATTTAATCGAGCGCTAATAACGCTGAACATTCCACTACCACCACTACCGCCGGGAATACCAATTTTTTCACCGTTACGCATTGCAAACTGTACATCACCCCACTTAGCATCTAAGGGTATATTTACCTCCTGCAAACGCGAAACCGCCGCTGTTAAAGACTCTATTACATAGTCCTGTGTTTCACTGCGATCTATAGTAAGCCCTCTTGGCGTATGAACAGGGTCGCTAACATCAAAAGCGACGGTAAAGTGTTCACTGATAGAGCTAGCGGCTCTCCAGAACTCACCATACACATGAGCACCGACACTATTAACATCCTGCTTTCGATCCCAGTTAGAAAGAACATCACAAGCCTCAGCTAACTCTGGTACTTGTTTGAGCTCGCAAACACTCAAAATATCATCCAGCAGCAGTTCGGCGCCGTAGTTTCGATGACTGAATAACATATTCTGCACGGTACTGGGATTAACCGGCTCACCAGAGTTTAGAATTTCCTCAACCAGGTTTAAGCCAGCGCGAGTACGCAGTGTTCGAGTAGACAATTCATTACCGATTATTGGCGAGAAGCCCTCGAGACGCGAATCCGGATTTGATAACCAGTATGAATCATTGCTGTTAGTCACATAGCTGTCAGTAATCAAGCTAGGCTGCTCGGAAGGAGGCATTAAGCCAGGAGCGGCGGCGGTAGAATCAATTTGCCAATTACAGGCTTCATCCGACCCATTTAAGGTTATAACGCGACCACCATTACCAACTTCACAACGCTCAATCAAAGCAGCGGACACATTGGGAATAGCCGACATGTCGGCATACAAGGCACCACCGGAGCTATCGGCGGCGATGGTGTTCACAAACGAAGCTCCCTGATAACGACCAAGCGCGGCACGCAAATCGCTTACATTCTGTGCTTGTTGTATTTCTCGGTACTGGTCACTGCCGCGGTAGTTTTCGTAGTTTACATCGCGCATGACATACACATACTGCTCACTCCATGGCGTAGTATCACTCACTACCACCGGACCCAGGTGAGTCATATAGGCAGTCCTGCTAACAGAGCCCGATGGGGTTTCAATATCGACCGTAATAGGTTCAATAGGATTTACCTTGTCGCCTACTCTGTAGGCCATAGCATTCCCAGGCACCAGTTCCAGCCTGAACATGGTAAACCTCAAGGCGGTCGAAACCGTATGACTCCAGGCTACCTTGGAGGTGAAGCCAATAGCGATCATAGGTGTGGTTATTAGCCCTACCCCCATAATATCAACTTCACCGGGCAGAGTTAGATGGGCAAGATGGAACCTTGAAGCCCCATGCCATGGATAATGGGGGTTTCCTAGCATGATACCGCGGCCGTTTTCGGTTAATTCCTTACCAAAGGCTACGGCGTTACTGCCTATCGTTTCTACGTCCACGAACAAATCAAGAGGTTCTGCTGCGGCCAGGGATAAACCCGGTTCAGCTGTGACAATTGCATCGGTCACACGTCCTAGTCCATAGCGTATGCCTACGCCTATGCCAAGGCGCGCCATATCATTTAACTCGATAGACTTAACCCATGGCTGTTCATTACAAGAAGCTGGTAGCTGGCCGGCATGGGCCTCAATAAAATGATTGTAGCCTTCTACATATCCCACGTTCATAGCCTGGCTTTCATCCGATGCATAATCTAAGTATTGATTAAGTTTTTCTGAATGAAGTAATGCCTTATGGAACGCATCGCTGTTTATATTATCCTCGCTGGCACCAAAGTATTTCGCCTGCTCCCCTCTTACCACAATCAGTTCGCGAGCCAATACACAAACGGCATCGGTAGCGACGGCATTTGCCAGGCCGAAGCCCAGACCTTTCCAGGAATCTGCTTTTACATGGGGAATACCGTAGCTGGTCCAACGAATTTCAACGCCGCGAGAATCGACAGCTGACACGTCTTCTGGCTCTTGAGAGCAAGCGGAAAGCAAAATAATGAATGCGAGTGCTATGCAGGATAGTTTGGCCATGGTGTTATCTCTTATTATTTTAATCAATTTCTAGGAATGTAACATTATCGAAGCGCAAGGCGGAGTTTTATCTGCTGATAAAATTTGAACGAGAGGTTTTATGTCTGTTTTAGGCGAGCAAGAGGGCCCAGATGCGACTTTAAACGAGCAAACATCACTTTAAGGTTTTTTATTTCCACTTTCAATTGTGCATCGTTTTGCGAATTCTCACCGTAGCTCAGCTTGACGTAAAGATCAGTAAGTTCAAACATTGTTTCGCTCAAATCGGGCCTGGCCACACAGACACGATTTCGATACGCAATAGGCCCCTCTCCCTGCTTTCTTTCCAGGTTAATTTTCCCAAGCTCTTTGCAAATTTTAAAATAAAATTTATCTAATGGCGCCCGCTTTGATCGAGGCTCAATTCTAATAACAGTAAGTCCTATTGCCAGTATTACCAGGCTGGCAAGCCCTCCCATAAGCAACAGCACTTTTTGTTCTGTTACTTCTCCAAACAGTTTGGTAAAAAATTCAAACTGAACTTCTTCGTCGTAATTTACGACTCGCCTATTCCATTCGTATTCTATAGCGTCCAGCCTAAGACGAAGTGTGTTGAACCAGTTTAGATTTCCCCGCAGCAATCCTGAAAACAACCCGTCTTCCATGAAAGCAGGATCATCGCCCAAAGCTGCCTCCATTCCCAGTTCAACTCTTTCCGGCGATACGGCTCCAGTAGGGTCGAACCGAACCCAGCCTTCCCCTTCCAGCCATACTTCGCTCCAGGCATGAGCATTGTATTGATAAACCATCATGTAATTTTCAAAGCGGTTATATTCTGCTCCCTGATAACCCACGACAACCCGCGCCGGAATCCCAACAGATCGCATCAGAAAAGTAAAAGAGCTGGCGTAATGCTCACAAAAACCTTCCAGTGTATTGAACAAAAAATCATCTACTCTATCCTCGGCCAGTAACGCAGGATTTAGCGTGTAAAAATATTCATTCTGTTGAAAATGAGATAATACCGCGTAAACATAGTCTCGATCGCTGGCAACAGAATCCCGCAGCTGCGTGGCAAATTCCCTGCTTCGCTGATTACCAGATTCAGGCAAACGTGTACTGCGATTTCTAGCACTGTCGAGCAGTATTAAATCAGTTTGATTATTAGTAAAAGATCGCAAGTCATAGCTGAATCGTTGACTAATCAACCCGTTATTGAACAATTCAAAATTACGACTGCGGTAAAATTCCTGCGTTTCAGATTCAGCCAGGTGCAAACTATACAGCCAGGGTTGTTGAGTCGGCTCCATAATGACATTGTAGTAAATGGGATTACCATTTTTGTTAACCCTGTCCTCCCAGTCCCATTGAAAATCCGCCAATGCCGATGCCACTGAGTAAGACGAAGAGGTACGCGTTCTACGCCAGGTTTCACCATCAAAATCATCTAACACCAACCCTCTCCAATACAGATCCTGATGTAGCGGCGGGGAAATGTTTTCAAACTGAACTCGAAATGCCAAATCACCAGAGCGCCCTAGCTGACTAATGTCTCCCGGTGACATTTCATCACTTACACCTGTAGTGCTGGTACCTGTTTGCAATGGCACTGCCCATAGCGGCGCTATACGTGGAAATACTATAAATAATACGACCGCCAGTGGTATTGCTTGCAGGATAATTTTGCCAGCGAGGCGCGCAGTACCTGCATTGTCTGACACTAGTGAAGAGCGATTCAGGGCAATCATTG
The DNA here is from genome assembly GCA_002402175.1 of SAR86 cluster bacterium. Taxonomy (GTDB): domain Bacteria; phylum Pseudomonadota; class Gammaproteobacteria; order Pseudomonadales; family Pseudohongiellaceae; genus UBA9145. The sequence goes on along the minus strand of NVVJ01000001.1, from coordinate 120,356 downwards.
CGCCAATGGTGGCGGTAATCACCAGCATTATATAAAGAGTTGAGAGAACGCTTTGTGAGTAAAGAAAAGCTACCATTGCCATTACAAAGCACAGCGAGATAACGACATATATGTCCCGCTTTTGACGCATTTCAATAAGCTTAAACACAAACCCCAATGTTAGAAGGCTAGCAGCCGAATCGAGTCCTATGCCTATATTACGCATCTGCGTAACCGAAACGACGAGTGTAAATAAAACCACCAGCACTCGCATAATGCGGCCGGGATAAGGCAATACACCTCTAAAAATAAATATACGCCAGGTTACACAGGAAAATGCTACCAGCGATATCCACACAGGCATACGAATACTCTGAGGAAGAATCACCAGAATTACAGCCGCTAACAACCAGACAAGGGCAGCTCTAGGTATTTGATAACTTATATCCATTAGTCCACACTGAATAAGGCCAAGGCCTTCAGTAGTTGTCGTTTATGTTCGGGGCCTGTTCCTGGTGAAATTTCTGTACCGGGAATTTTTAATCCAAAAGGGTTTCCAGAGCGAGCAAGCTGCAATACGCAATAACAAAGACGAGACAAACGCTCCTCGACACTGAAGCCGTAAAACATGTCCCAGTCCAGCCATACTTTGTTGTCAACGTAATCGACGAATTGCTTAACCTGCATGCCCTGCCCCTTGGCTACATTTTTCCACGCTACTGAACGCATAGGGTCTCCTGGAACATAGTCGCGAAGACCGTAAAATTCCTCACTCCCGGACACATGCATGGCTGAATCGTCCTGCCCCGAACTGCCGCTATTAAATTGAGTCATTGCGAAGGCAACCGGCTTTGGGTAAACCAGGCAACTTAAATTTAGATCGACTACAGACCAGGCACGACATAGACCCAGAGGGAAAATTGTTGTTACCCGCAAACGAGGCGCATGAAACTCTCCCCGTTTATCTGCCAGCACAAATACGTCGACTTCTTCCAGGTCTCTAGCCACAAGGTCTGTATTACTGACTGGGGATTTTGGAAAGTTAAGTTCCAGGGCTTCATGCGTTCTCTTTGCCGAACGCGAAAGCAAGACCCTAAATCTTGCCTCGTCTCCGCAAAATACTGGCAATGACGAACGGCTTTCAAGCGTAAGTTGGTTAAGATTATTAAAACAATGCAGTATGGCCAGAATAAAAATACTTGCCATTAGAAATGTTAAACCGAAAGCGAGGCTAACCGCATAATTGATGGCGGCAATGAAAATTAATGCACAAGCCAGAATAAAAAACAGGCCGTTTCGAGAAGGCACAATAAATATATTCCTTCTATTTAGTGTGATTTTAGCGCGCGGGGGAATATTCTTGGCAATCCAACGCTGATAGCTTTTATTGAGTTTTTCTCGAAAGCTGAAAACCATTTAATTTTCCAGGCAATGATAGTGCGAGCATATTACACGAGCATAGTACACGAGAATGACACACGAGCTTCCTCGTGAAACTGCAGTCAGTCGATTACATCTACTTCATTGAGCAAACGCTGCACCAACGACGCACCGGTGTGCCCATCGTCATCTAGAGTCGCTCGCAGCCTGTGCTCAACCACCCAAGGCAATATTACCTGTACATCTTCTGGCACCACATGATTACGGCCGCACATCAGGGCCCATGTTTTCGCTGAACGCATGATTGCCAAACTACCGCGAGGAGACAGGCCAAAATGAAAATCATCTTTTCCGCGGGTAAAATTTATAAGACGCAGCACGTAATCAAGCAAGGGTCCGCTTGCTTTAACTTCAGAAGATTGTTTCCTGAATTGAATGACGTCCTTTACCGATAGACATTGTCGAATGTCTTCTACTTTGTCTTTTTCCGTACTCATTTCCAACAATTTCCGTTCTGCCTGCTGATCCGGATAACCAAGTCGTAGCCGCATTAAGAATCGATCGAGCTGGGATTCAGGCAAGGGATAGGTGCCGGCAAGCGTAACCGGGTTTTGTGTGGCAATAACAAAAAACGGCTCTGGCAATATACGAGTTTCCCCTTCGATAGTTACCTGTCGTTCTTCCATCGCCTCGAGTAGAGCACTCTGAGTTTTTGGCGTGGTTCGATTTATCTCATCGGCCAATACCAGCTGATTGAAAATTGGCCCGGGGTGGAATGTAAACTGACTGGTGTTCTGATCAAAAATTGAGATGCCAAGAATGTCGGCCGGCAATAAATCGCTAGTGAATTGAATTCGGTTGTAACCAAGCCCCAGCGCTTTTGCCAGAGCATAAGATAAGGTGGTTTTCCCCATTCCGGGAAGGTCTTCAATAAGCAAATGCCCACCGGAAAACAAACAGCACAGCGCCAGACGAATCTGATGGTCTTTGCCCAACAGAGCCTTTCCCACTTCATCTACAATTGTCTGCACTTGCTGAGACAGTTTGTTATCTACAAAATTTGCCTGAGTCTCAGACTGTTTTTCAGCATTCAATGAAAACATATTTACTCACTTACTTAAAAACACTAGGCATCGTTATGAAGGTCGGCAATATTGCTATGTTTTTTTGCCTCCGCCTTTCTTTTTGGATTTTTTTGCCGCATCGCTACGGATATTCTCAAGCCGTTTCAGATAAACCTCATCGACATCGCCAGTAATATATTCTCCATTGAATACGGAGCATTCAAATTGTTTTATTCCTGGATTACCTTCGGCGGCCGACGATATCAAATCATCAAGGTCCTGATATATAAGCCAGTCTGCGCCAATTAATTCTTCTACTTCTTTTTCTGTTTTACCAAAAGCTATCAGCTCAGAAGCCGACGGCATGTCGATACCATAAACATTAGGGAACCTGATAGCAGGAGCCGCCGAGGCAAAGTAAACTTTGTTGGCGCCTGCATCCCGCGCCATCTGAATGATTTGCTTGCAGGTTGTGCCCCTGACGATTGAGTCATCTACCAATAGAACGTTCTTGCCACGAAACTCCAGATCAATAGCATTCAGCTTTTGTTTAACGCTTTTTTTTCGCTGTGCCTGGCCAGGCATTATAAAGGTACGACCAATGTATCTATTCTTTACGAATCCTTCTCGATACTTAATGCCAAGACTGTTGGCCATTTCCAATGCCGATGTACGGCTAGTATCTGGAATGGGAATAACCACATCAATATCGTGATCAGGACGAAGTTTTAGCAATTTATCAGCCAGCTTCTCACCCATTCTCAGCCGCGCTTTATACACTGAAATACTATCTATTAACGAATCTGGCCGCGCGAAATAAACTTGTTCAAAGATACAGGGTGTATGTTCTCCAGGGTCTGTACAAACCTGTGTATGTAGATTTCCATCCACATCAATATAAACAGCCTCTCCGGGGGCGACATCTCTTTCAATAGTGAACCCCTGGGAGTCCAGAGCAACGCTTTCCGAAGCAATCATGTATTCGGTTCTACCTTCTACTACTTTACTGCCAAAAATAAGCGGGCGTATTCCGTTACGGTCTCTAAATCCGACAATGCCGTAACCTGATAGCATTACCACCGCCACAAAACCTCCTCGGCAGCGGTTATGTACACCCGCGACGGCGGCAAATATATCTTCAGGAAGTGGTTTCATTTTATTGCGTCGCTGCAACTCATGAGCAAATATATTCAGTAACACTTCCGAATCTGAATCTGTGTTTATATGGCGTAAATCTTCTTTGAAAAGATCTCTACTCAGCTCTTTGCTATTGGTTAGATTACCATTGTGAGCAAGGCTAAGGCCGTAGGGGGAGTTCACATAAAATGGCTGCGCCAGTGCCGGGCTAGATCCGCCTGCCGTTGGATACCTAACATGGCCAATGCCCATCTGACCGGTAAGGCGTCGCATATGCCGGCTATGAAACACGTCTTTAACCAGCCCATTGTTTTTGCGCAGATTTAGTTTTCCGTTATCACAGGTCATAATGCCAGCAGCATCCTGACCTCGATGCTGAAGCACGGTTAATGAGTCATAAAGACAGACACCTACGTCTCTGCTTGAAACCACTCCAACCAATCCGCACATATTGATGCTCCGTGATTAATTAATTTGCTGCGCCGGGTCGACGCTATTTAAATCCCCGATAAAGACTCGAGACTCTTCAATCATTACCATCCCATAGGGGATTAATTTTGATTCTTGCCATAACTGCGTTTCTGACACAAACACACTACTAACAAACATGATAACCAAAACAATTATCAAACCTCTAGCAAGGCCAAATACGCCGCCGAATAATCTATCTGCCAATTTCAGCCCGGTAAAAGTTATTAACTTGGACATCAAAAAATTAAGTAATGTGCCAAGCATCATAATGCCAATGAACAACACAGCGAATGCAGTGACATAACGTATTCCGTCACTCTCGATCATATTGACCATCAGTCCTGACAAAGGCTCACTGTATACCCGCGCTACCAGCAAAGCTGCGATCCAGCTCAACAACGAGAGAACTTCCTTGATTAGTCCTCGCCATAATCCAAACATAGATGACAACACGGTGATGATCAGAATAACGATGTCGACTTGATTCAAGTCCATAACGATCAATCAATCCTATAAGCTTTCAAGTGTATATTTAACTATCATTCCCGCCAGACTGAACTCCTCCTGAAGTTTGGTTTGATACTCGGCGACCCTGCCTCTCTCTAACCAGGGTCCAACAAATACCCCTGTCATCAAGCCTTGTTCAATTTTTATATCTCGTGAATAGGCTTTGTAGTCAGCAGCGAGTAATTGATTCAATAATTTGCTGGCATTTTCGGCATCGGAAAACAGGCCAAGGCGGACACTCCAGCCCTGAGGAAGGCCATTGTTTGAAAGACTGGGGATTTCGCGAGTGAAACTCGCAAGTGAATCGCTGACCTCTACATTGCTAGCCGATACATTGTTAACCGGTGCATTGTCAGCTGAAGATGCAGTCGGCTCATTACTATCTGGCTCTTGTGGGGGCACACTTACAATTGTCGGTTCGGAATCTGAAGAATCGAGCTGAATATCATCCAGGAGAACGGGTCTGGTCTGCACTGGCTCGGGAAGGATTGAAATTATTGGGGTTTCTGGTATTCGGCTCGAAATTGGGGGTTGGTAACTACCTTCGCCGTCGAAAACAATGGGCAGGAAGATCAGCGCCAAGGCTAGCAGCACTACAGTGCCGACAATTCTCTGTTTAGTTCCTGGCTTCACTGTATTGATACCCCAAAATAGTCGCTCAAACCGGTAAACTTAACTCTCGCACTGCCGCAACTGTGAAAAATGAGCCAGTCACAACGACGACATCCTGCTCAGTAGCTTGCTCGCATGCCGCATGGTATGCGTCGATCACTGAGTCGAATTGTAGCAAATTCAGCCCTTTACAGCTGGAATTGATACGCTGTGTCACTTCTTGTGCAGGCATACACCTTGCCACTTCAACCTGCGCAATATACCAGAAGTCGAAGCAGGATTCTAAGGATGAAATCATTGCTTCAATATCTTTATCTGCCATCACTGCAAGCACCATAATAACCCGCTGTATTTTCGGGTTTTCTTTTTTATACTGTCTCAAATTTTCAGCCAATAGCTCAGTGGCAGCCGCATTATGTGCAACATCAAATATTAGCGACGTGGAAGTCTTACAATCTTGCCGTAATTCAAATCTACCAGGCAGTAAAAGGCCTTTTAGCGCTTCATTAACGCCCTGGAGGCTTAACTCTATTGGAAGTAAGGCCAATGCCTGCAATGCGACTGATACATTGACCAGAGCGAGGTTCGGCCGCGTGAGGTCTTTAAATTGAATCACTCCCTGCGAGGCGTCCACGCCATTCCAAGTCCAGCACCCGGAATCAGGCTCAATAGAAAAGCCAAAATCTCTTCCCAACCGGTACAGTGGCGAATTTAGCTCATCTGCTTTGCGTGTAATGTTATCCGGAACACTGAGCTCTCCATAGACAACTGGTGTGTTTTCTCTAAGGATCCCGGCTTTTTCAGCGGCGATGTTTTCAATGCCCGACCCCAGCCAGTCTTCGTGATCAATGCTAATGTTGCTAATGACTGCCACGTCGGGATCTATTATGTTGACTGCGTCCAGGCGCCCACCAAGACCCACTTCCAGCAACACGATATCGAGCTGGGCCTTATTAAAAATATGCAGTGCGGCAAGGGTGGCAAACTCGAAATAGCTGAGTGAGTCATCTCCCCGACAGCGGTCAATATCCGCGAAAGCGTTTATTAACGTTTCATCGTTAACAGCTGCTGACTCAACACGAATGCGCTCGTTGAAACAATGTATATGGGGAGAAGTATAGGCGGCTGTTTTATAACCAGCATGCTGAAGTATGGCTTCCATGCTGGCAACGCAGGAACCCTTGCCGTTGGTTCCTGCTACGGTAATCACCAGGGGTGCAATCTTGCCTATTTGTAGTTTGTCGGCAACTCGACGAGTACGCTCCAGGCCGAGCTCAATCTCCCGGGGATGAACGGATGAAATATATTCAAGCCATTGCTCTATTGACCGGGTTGTAGACCTCGATGTAGCTACCATTCAATCTGAGCTCACTAATTAAAGAACAGAAAATAGAAGAACAGAGAATTCAGGATCCAGTACGACGGTAATACATGAGTTTATCCAGCAGAGATGCAATTTTGTCGCGTAGATTACGTCTATGCACGATCATATCGATGGCGCCATGTTCCAGCAAAAATTCACTGCGCTGAAAACCTTCAGGTAGTTTTACCCGAACAGTCTGGCGGATAACATCTGGCCCGGTAAAACCAACCAGGGCATTAGGCTCTGCAATATTTACATCGCCGAGCATGGCCAGGCTCGCGGAAACGCCACCGTAAACAGGATCTACCAACACCGAAATATAGGGCAAGGACTTGCCTCTTAGTTTCTCAAGTGCGGCTGAAGTTTTAGCCATCTGCATTAATGAAATCAATGCTTCCTGCATGCGCGCACCACCACTGGTAGAAAAACATACCAACGGCAGCCCTTCTTCGATACAGGTATTGACCGCCTGAGTAAATTTTTCACCGACGACAGCTCCCATAGAGCCGCCTATAAAGCTAAATTCGAAGGCGGTTATAATTAACGGAGCTCCCAAAAGCTTGCCTTTGATAACCACGAGGGCATCTTTTTCGCCGGTACTTTTTTGTGCTGCCGTTATGCGGTCTTTGTATTTTTTTAAATCCTTGAATTTCAATAAATCGACAGGTTCAAGGTCGGCGCTCAATTCCTCTTGATCACCTGCATCAAGGAATAACTCGATTCGACGCCGCGCGGTAATCCGTAAATGGTGATCACACTTCGGGCAAACATCGAAATTTTCGCTTAGGGATTTTTTATACAACATTGCATCGCAGCGAGGACACTTCTTCCAAACACCCTCTGGCACGGCACCCTTTTTAGACTCACCAGATGAGTTCGCTATTGAGGGTAATATTCTATCAATCCAGCTCATTTTTCATTCCGTACTAATTCAATAATTGTTCAATAGTTATTCAATACTTTCAGGCTCTACTAAATACTGTCCAGCGCTTCTCTCGCCACTTTGATTACATCGGTGGTTTGCGCAAGTATAGTCTCATTCGGATTTGTTTGATCGGACAGTTTTGCAATTTGTTCAACCAATGCACTGCCAATGATTACACCATCGGACAAACTTCCCATAGCCTTTGCACTATCAGCATCTTTTATTCCAAAGCCAATTACAATGGGCAAATCACTTCTCTCCCGGAGCTTTGCAATATTCGCTGCTACAGATTCATAGTCAGTTAATGCCGCCCCGGTTACACCCTTCAAGGAAACATAGTACAAATATCCCGAGGTGTGACTACAAATTGTTTCCAGTCGCTCGTCGCGTGTTGTCGGTGCTACCAGGTAGATTGTGTCAATCTCACGTTCCTGCAACAAGCCGTGTAATTGCTCAGACTCTGTTGTCGGCATATCAACTACTAAAACGCCATCGACGCCGGCACTCGCTGCATTTTCAACAAAGCTGGCATAGCCCATAATTTCTATCGGATTGAGATAACCCATCAGCACAATTGGTGTATTTTCATTAGATTGCCGAAACTCAGCAACGAGATTCAATACATTTTGCAAAGTGACGCCTTTAGACAACGCGCGTTCAACACCTCGCTGTATAACCGGGCCATCGGAAGACGGATCACTAAAAGGAATACCCAATTCAATAATGTCAGCGCCCTGATCAACCAGCACATGCATCAAGGCCAGGGTTGTCGACAGGTCTGGATCGCCTGCCACTAAATAAGGAATCAGCAGTTTTCTACCCTGCTGTGAAGCTTGCTTTGCTACTTGTTTAATTCGACTCATTTCTACTATCTTTGTATAAGCTACTGTTTATAAAGTAATGCCTTCGATACGCGCGATGGTTTCAATATCTTTGTCGCCACGACCGGACAGATTGATGATGAGGTTCTTATCCTTGCCCATTTTCGCTGCGAGCTTTGTGCCATAGGCAATAGCATGGCTGGATTCCAAAGCAGGAATAATACCTTCAAGACGTGTTAATTGATGAAACGCCTCCATAGCTTCAGAGTCTGTAGCATCAACGTAGGTTACCCGGTTTAAATCTTTTAACCAGGAATGCTCTGGCCCAACACCTGGATAATCAAGGCCGGCTGAGATTGAATGGGTTTCCAGAATTTGCCCCGCTTTATCTGTCATTAAATACGTACGATTGCCATGTAAAACTCCCGGTACGCCGGCGCTCAACGGTGCCGCATGCTCCCCGGTGTCAATACCGTGGCCACCAGCTTCAACACCATACATAGCAACACTCTCATCTTTCAGAAACGGGTAAAACAAACCAATGGCGTTAGACCCTCCACCAACACAGGCAACAAGTGCGTCGGGAAGGCGACCTATCTGTTCTAAGGATTGCTCTCTGGCTTCTCGTCCTATGACGCATTGAAAATCACGAACCAGCTTGGGGTAAGGGTGCGGCCCAGCAACAGTTCCTATAATGTAATACGTGTTGTCGACATTTGTCGCCCAGTCTCGCATCGCTTCATTCATTGCATCTTTGAGTGTTCGCGAGCCGGATTTCACTGCAACAACATTCGCTCCTAGCAACTTCATACGGAATACATTGGGTGCCTGCCTGACAATATCGTCGGCCCCCATATAAACATGACATTCAAGCCCTAAGCGCGCGGCAACCGTAGCAGTGGCGACACCGTGTTGGCCGGCTCCGGTTTCAGCAATAATACGAGTTTTGCCCATTCTCTTGGCAAGCAGGGCTTGGCCGATTGTATTGTTAACCTTATGCGCACCTGTGTGATTTAAATCTTCTCGCTTAAGATATATTTTTGCACCACCGCTGCTTTGCGTCAGTCGCTGCGCAAAATACAAAGGCGAAGGCCTGCCAACATAGTATTTAAGTTGAGAGTCGTATTCGTCCCAAAATTCCTTATCATCTGAAATCTCTTCATACACCGCCGCAAGTTCTTCAACTGCCGCTACAAGAGTTTCGCCGACAAAGACACCGCCATAAGGCCCAAAATGCCCGCTGGCATCAGGCCCATCGAACTTGCCCTGGTTATTTTCTGCGCCACTGGATTCAGTGTCGATTTTCACATTTTTAACCACCTGCTCTTACTCCTTCAATAAACGATTGCATCGCGACCTTGTCTTTAATTCCTTTACTTGATTCCACTCCACCACTTACATCTACACCAAAGGGCTGAACCGTGGCCACTGCTGCCTTGATGTTGTCCGGCGTTAAGCCTCCTGCCAGTATCAGTGGCAAGTCCAGTTCCTGGCTGAGTGAGCTAGCTACATCCCAGTTAAATGTCTTGCCGGTACCGCCAGGGACATTTGGATCATAGCTATCTAGTAAAATGTATTTTGCTGACTGATAGTTGTCTATATTCGCAGACAAACTCTGCTCATCTTTAACTGCAATTGCCTTCATGTAAGGCACAGAAAACGATTCACAGAAGCTGGCTGTTTCGTTACCGTGAAATTGCAATAAATCTATACAACCAATATTGATTACATTCTCAACTTCGGCTCTGCTTGCATCGACAAATAGAGCAACAATAGTCAACTTATCAGGTAGACCTCGCACTATGTCAGAAACCTGATTTATCGACACCGCTCTAGGACTAGCAGGATAAAACACCAGCCCAATGGCATCTGCACCAAGGCGCGCTGCCAACAGCGCATCTTGCTGTCGGGTAATACCGCAAATTTTAATCCAGGGCTTAATTGCAGACTCTCTTAATTAAAGATAAATGGTTGAATATTATTCTAACAAATTCACAGGATTGAGCCTATGTACCGCCCTGTAAAAAATCGGGAATAAGGAAATCACTGGGTAGTTTGAATTCCTCAGGATAATCCACCCCAGTAAGATACAGCCCGTGAGGCAAAGCCGTGGCCGCCGACAGCGACCGGTCTTTAGCCTTTAACAGCTGTGCTATCCATTGGGCCTGTTGCTCGCCCTTACCTACCTTAATCAGTGATCCCATAATATTCCTTACCATATGCTGCAAGAATGCATTGGCCTGAATATCAAACACAATTAGTTGCCCGCTCTTATAAACCTTCGCATGCATAACATTTCTTTTTGCCGTTCTGGACTGACAGCCGGCCGCGCGAAAGCTGGTAAAGTCCTGTTCGCCAAGCAGACACTGAGCTGCCTCATGCATTTGTTCAATATTCAAAGACCCCCGCTCATGGGTAACGCGCTTTACGAACATTGTAGATTCGATTTTTCTTTGATAAATCAAATACAGATAACGGCGTGAGCGCGCGCTGAAACGAGCATGAAAATCATCAGCAACATTTTTAGCCCAGAGTATTCGAATAGTTTTTGGAAGCAGGCTATTACAGCCTACAACCCATGCCTTGAGCCCTCTATCAATAACACAGTCAAAATGTATGACCTGGCTTGTCGCATGTACACCCGAGTCAGTACGACCTGCACAAGTGACCGACACTTCTGTATCTGCCACCTTGCTTAATGCGCGCTCAACGTTTTGTTGAATTGTATTTTGTTCAGGAGATAATTGCTTTTGCCAACCAGAGTAATTGGCACCATCGTATTCCACACCAAGCGCGATGCGGCAACCAGTTTTTGGGGGGAGTTTAGGATCTGACACAATATTAAGTTACAACTGCTGCCAGATCATTCAGCCGAATCGCTCATGTTGCCCAACAAAGTTGAGGCTTCTTTCGCCTGTTCTTCAGTTCCCTCTTTGATCACTTCCTGAAGTATTTCCCGAGCCCCCTCAGTATCACCCATTTTTTGATAGGCATAGGCTAGTTCCAGTTTTGTTGCTGTCTCGTCATCATCTGAAAGCATAACTATTTCTTCAACATCATCGACAGATTCAATTTCTATTTCGTCATCATCATCAGAAAGAAATTCTAGATCATCGTCTATATCAAACACGCTTTCTTCTTTAACTTCTGTATCAGTGCCTACCTGCGTAGTCACATCGGATGTTTCTAATTCATCACCAAGGTCGAAATCTATTTCATCATCGTCTTGAGACTCTGACGAACTCTTTGAATCGTCCGCCGCGGCGTCTACCTCATATTCATCGAGATCAAAATCAAAATCGTCTTCGTCCGACTCTTTCGACTCTTCACCCGCCTCTACGCCAGAACCCATCGATGGGGTTTCACTGGAGTCTATATCTACATCCAGTTCGTCAAAATCATCTGTGGTTTCTGTCGGCGATTCGACGACCGTCTTAGTCGGGGTTCCATCGAGATCAAAGTCAAAGGTTTCTAGTTCTTCATCGGTGGCTGCAGTATCAACTACTTCAGCAGACTCTTCCTTGACATCATCCGATTCAAAGTCAAAATCTACCGAATTTTCATCATCTTCAATCGCTACTTCAGCGTCAGTCTCAACTTCTAAATTTTCTGGCTTTTCATCGTCAATGGAAACTTCTGTGTCAAAGGAAACCGTTTCCAGGTCCAGGTCTTCATCGGGTGTTACCGTGTCCACTGTCTCTGTAGTTGTATCTGTATCAAACTCCAGAGTATCTATGCCAAGCTCATCGGCGCCCTCGTCAACAACTTCCGGTTCCGTTGGCTCGGAAGATAAATCATCAGTAGTAAACTCAAACGTATCCATCTCTTCGGTGGCATCAGATGCGCTGCTATCCGAAGAATCATCCGTATTTTCGAGAATATCGACATCACTGTCATTGCTACCACCGAGATCAAATGTAACTTCCATTTCATCTGGCTCTGCATCTGCTAACTTGCCATCGTCATTCACAGAGCTTTCATCTACTTCTTCGTCAGCATTATCTTCAGCATAGGCATCATCATCGTCGAATGCATCGAGGTCTATACCCAGGTCATCAAGGAATGACTTCGTTTCTGATGCCTGCCTGCTCTCGTTTTCTTTTTCTGCTCGTCTGGCGGACTCATTTTGCTCGCTCTGAGCAAGCTGCGCCTGCTCGAGTTTTTGCCTGACATTAGGGTCATCTCCTTGCTCTGAGAGAGATGTTGTTAACAGGCTGATAGCTCGGTCAAATTGCTGCTCTTCTATAAATTGATCGGCTATAGCCAGAACATTTAATTCGGAGCTTTCTTCTTGTTCAGCTTCCTCTGGCTCTATGCTGTCTTGTGCAGTTGCCAGCTCTTCGCTTCCGATAATATCGTCCAGTTCACTGTCCAGTTCAGATTCGTCAAAATCCTGTAGTTCAGATGACTCTTCTTCTAAATCATCATCGTCGCTGTCCGTCGCATCAAATGTTTGTTCCGCAATTTCATCTGCACCGTCTTCCTCGAGCTTGGCGGCTTTGTTGCGACGCAATAGCAAAACAACCAGCAGCAGAATAATGAGGGCGACGCCAAGTAGTACGAAGATAGTATTTCCACCAAGTATTCGCATCACGTCATCGACAATACCTGTAGATTGAGTAGATGATGGAGCAAGTTCATCAGCAGTAACTGATGACTCTGCTAGCGCCTGAGCTTCTGCTACGGCCGCCGCTTCAGCCAGGGAATCTTGTAGTTGCGCCAGCTGAATATCCTGTAAGCGGATAATTTCCTGAGCTGATGTTATTTGTGATGCCAAGTCCTGCAAACGGGAGTTTAACTCCTGCCTTTCGATTCTGGCTCGGTCCGCTTCTTCCTGCCGCTGTGCCAACTGGTTTTCCAGCTCGACTATTCTCTGATCCAGCTCAGCGTTTTGATTATCGTCGGCACTTGCGCCGCCACTGCTGGCATCAATAGCACTGGTATCGCTATTTACGATACTAAGCTGTCCCTGTGGGGCATCTTCTTCTACCGGATCAGTCTCAACTGGCGCCGCTAGAGGCTGTAAATCAACTTCTGAAAATGCCTGATTCTGACGAGACACTTCATCAACTGCCTCACGGGGGTCAATTGCTTGAATTTCAGCTAAGGAAGGAACTCGTAAAACCTCACCGCTACGCATCTGGTTAATGTTGCCGTCGGTGAACGCGTCAGGGTTAAGTTGCTGTATTGCCAGCATAGTCTGCTGCATTGTCACTGAACTGTCTGGCCTTACCTGCAGCGCTATGTCTGACAGCGTATCGGTGGCCGTTGTTTCGACAGTCTCTATCGCTTGTTCTTCTGGCTCTTCCTCTTCCACAGGCTCATTGCGAACCTCAGGTTCAGGCTCGGGTTCAGTAGCGGCAACCTCACTTTCGTCAGCTGCCTCTTCCTCGGTGACTTCCTCTGTAGGCGTAGGCGGCGCGGATTCAGCTGAACTGGAAGCCGCTTCCTCTTCTGTGCTCACCTCTTCACTTTCACTGATAGTTTCTTCAGATGCAGGCTCATCGTTAACTGTCGGGGCTATCTGCTCGGGCTGTAAATTTGCAGCTGAGCTATTATTGGGCCTCGATGCAACCGGCGGGCTTACAGCCGGAGGTGTTTGTGCGCTTGAATCAACTGTAGTGGTAGATGCCTGGCTGGCGGAAGGTCGCTGTAGAACTGGACTTATAGGCTGTCTAACTTCACGCGTAGCCTGCTGATCATTAAATACTGGAAGATCGAGCAAAATCGTATATTGACGTAATAATCTACCGCTAGGCCAACGAGTATCTACGACAAAGCTTAAATAGGGTTCACGTACCAACTGGTTGGTAGTGAGAATGATTACATTACCTGACGGCGTTGATTCCAGGCTGAACCGAACATTAGAAAGAAACCCGATACGATCAATGTTAAACCGAAGAAAGTCTTCAGCCGATGCCATTTGTGCGCTCACATCCTGAAGCCGAGTACTACCTAGCTCCAATAATTCTATGCGAACACGTAGGGGTTGATTGAGAGCAGACTCAACGGATATAGCGCCCAGCCCCAGGCCATGCACCTGTGTCGCCATACCGCTTAACAGTATAGTCAGAATGACGGCGAATTTACGTAGCATATTTCCTTGTTCTCTCTACAGGCAACCGGTGTACCGCACCGGTATTCTGAATAATTCTGAATTCCAGATTCACATGTTAGTGAACACTACAAATTTACCTGGCAAACATATTAAGAATGTTTCTTCACAACTGCTTGCAAGTATTCATTATAAATAGCTTTTTATCAACTCTTCAGCTATTTGAACGGAGTTTAAAGCCGCCCCTTTTCGCACATTATCAGACACCACCCAAAGGTTCATCCCATTGGGAAACGAGATATCTTGCCGAATTCTTCCAACAAAAACTGCGTCCTGGCCCGCAGATTCGTGCACTGCAGTTGGGTATACACCATCTTTACGCTCATCCATGACCAAAACGCCCGGAGCCTTGTCGAGCAAGTCTCGAACTTCCTGCTCACTGATTGCCTTTTTCGTTTCGATCTGCACTGCTTCTGAGTGGCCGTAGAACACTGGTATTCTGACGCAAGTTGCACTAACCATGATGCTTTCATCGTCAAATATTTTCTGTGTTTCCCAGACCATTTTCATCTCTTCTTTGGTGTAGCCATTTTCAAGAAATACATCTATTTGCGGCAATGCATTAAATGCAATCTGGCGTGTGAATGCGCTACATTTGGCATCTCTGCCGTTAAGCAACTCTCCTGTTTGCATTGCGAGCTCTTCAATTCCGCTAGTTCCCGCGCCCGAAACAGCCTGATAGGTAGCTACGCTAATTCGTTTGATACCTACGGCGTCATGAATAGGTTTTAGCGCAACCAGCATTTGAATTGTTGAGCAATTGGGATTCGCAATTATATTTCTGTTGGTGTACTGCGCTATGGCAGCGGCATTCACTTCAGGTATCACCAGGGGTATATCGTCTTCATAGCGAAAATGAGAGGTGTTATCAATGACTACACAGCCCGCTTCGGCAGCCTTAGGTGCAAACTCAGCTGAGACACTTCCCCCAGCGGAGAACAGGCCAATTTGAGCCTTAGAGAAATCGAATTCACTTAAATCAGTAACCATAACCGGTTTATTGTTGAACATGATTGTCTTACCTGCTGAGCGCTCACTAGCTAACGGGTAAATCGTCCCAACAGGAAAATCCCGCTCCTCCAAAATACTGAGTAATGCTTCACCTACCGCTCCTGTTGCGCCAACGATAGCTACATCGTACTTCTTCATAATAATTCGCCTTGCTGATGTAAAATTAACCTGTTGTTTGCCTTAATCCCACACGCTTTACGTTGAGGCAGGAAAGTACCAGGGAGCCTTTATTCGCCAACTTGCCTCGAAATGGCCTATATCTTCTGAGCTCTCAAGTGTCAGGGCAATATCGTCTAGCCCATTAAGCAGACAATGCTTCCTAAACCCATCGACTTCAAATGCAATGGTCTCACCATTTGGCTTCTTGATGACCTGCTCACTAAGGTCAACTTCTAGCTGGTAGCCTTCATTTTCTTCAACTTCAACAAATAAGCCCGCTATAACGCTCTTATCCAGAACAATTGGCAACAGGCCATTCTTGAAACAGTTATTGTAGAAAATATCAGCATAGCTTGGCGCCAGAATAGCCTTGAAACCGTAGTCTTCAAGCGCCCATGGCGCATGCTCGCGACTAGAGCCACATCCAAAGTTCTCCCTTGCTAAAAGCACTCTAGAGTCCTTGTAACGGGGCTGATTTAAAACAAAGTCGGTATTCAAGGGCCGCTTGCTGTTATCAGAGTCGGGCTTTCCTTTGTCGAGGTAGCGATGTTCATCAAACAGATTTACGCCAAAGCCGGTGCGTTTTATTGATTTAAGAAACTGTTTAGGAATGATGAAATCAGTATCCACATTAGCTCTATCCAGTGGCATTACCAACCCTTTTTCAATGATAAATTTGTTCATGTTTTACTCTTAATTCTTTGATTTTACTAAATTTTAACAATACTCAAAGATCATGATTAACTAATTTTTCGAATATCGACGAAATGGCCATGAATGGCGGCAGCGGCAGCCATGGCCGGACTCACCAAATGAGTACGTCCACCAAAACCTTGCCGACCCTCAAAATTACGATTTGAAGTAGAAGCACAATGCTTACCTTCACCCAGCTGGTCTGCATTCATTGCCAGACACATAGAGCAGCCTGGTTCCCGCCACTGAAGACCGGCGGCAATGAATATTTTATCAAGGCCTTCTGCTTCAGCTTGCCGCTTAACCAGACCAGAACCAGGCACTACCAGTGCCAGCTCTACATTGTCTGCAACCTGCTTACCTTTCACCACTTCTGCAGCCGATCGAAGGTCTTCTATTCTGGAGTTAGTACAGGAGCCAATAAAGACACAATCCAGAGCTATCTCCTGTATTGGAGTGCCCCCTTTCAGGCCCATATAGTCTAGCGCGAGCTGCATGGAGGCTCGTTTGGCCTCATCGCTCTCGTCTGCCGGGTTTGGCACGCTTCCACTTATCGGCACTACCATTTCTGGAGATGTTCCCCAGGTAACTTGTGGTTCGATCTCGCCTGCCTCTAGTTCAACAACCAGGTCAAAAGTAGCATCGTCATCGCTAACTAATTCTTTCCAGGCGTTCGCGGCTTTGTCCCACAACTCTCCCGACGGTGCGAAAGGTCGACCTTTAATGTATTCCAGAGTCGCTTCATCGACTGCTATCAAACCCGCTCTTGCGCCGGCCTCAATCGCCATATTACACACGGTCATCCGGCCTTCGACAGACAGGGCGCGTATCGCCTCACCTCCGAATTCGATGGTGTACCCAGTGCCTCCAGCCGTGCCTATTTTACCAATTATCGCCAGCACAATGTCTTTGGCGGTTACCCCAGGGTTTAGCTGACCATTAACCTGAACCAGCATATTCCCCGCTTTCTTTTGCAGAAGGCACTGAGTAGCCAATACGTGCTCAACTTCTGAAGTACCTATTCCATGAGCTAGAGCGCCCAAGGCACCGTGAGTGGAAGTATGTGAATCACCACAGACAATAGTCATGCCGGGAAGTGTGGCACCCAGCTCAGGACCCACAACATGCACGATCCCTTGCCTTGGGTCATTCATTTTCAATTCGAAAATGCCAAACTCCTCGCAGTTGTCATCCAGTGTAGCAACCTGAATTTTTGATACAGGGTCTTTGATCCCATCAAGGCCCTGGTCCCGCTCCTCTTTGGTAGTAGGAATATTATGATCGGGAGTTGCAAAGTTGGCATCTACCCGCCATGGCTTCCGACCTGCAATTCGTAAACCTTCAAAAGCCTGTGGAGATGTCACTTCGTGAATAAGATGCCGGTCAATATAAATCAGAGCTGTGCCATCGTCTCGTTGCCTAACTAGATGCGCATCCCAAATTTTGTCGTAAAGCGTTTGACTACCCATATCTATCACCAATCTAATGTTATCTATTAACTAAGTATTTTATCTATATGTATTATAAAAGAAATTCAACTACATTAACCCACCTCAGGATGAACCCTGAAAAGGCCTCAATTGACACTTCTTACAGTAAGTTTGTTCTAGTTGTACCGATTTGCCCGCGATCACGTAGCAAATGATCCATAAGTACAATTGCCAGCATTGCTTCCGCAATAGGCGTAGCGCGAATTCCAACACAGGGGTCGTGTCGCCCGGTGGTAATCACTTCTTCCGCTTCGCCATTGATATTTATAGACTTTCCTGGCAAACGAATACTGGAAGTCGGTTTTAATGCAATACTCGCTATAATATCCTGACCGCTCGATATTCCACCAAGTACTCCACCAGCATTATTGCTCAGAAAGCCATCTGGCGTAATTTCATCACGGTGCTCAGTGCCTTTTTGGGTAATGGACTCAAAGCCAGCACCAATTTCGACACCTTTAACCGCATTTATGCTCATCAGAGCCTTGGCAATATCGGCGTCAAGCCTGTCAAATATTGGCTCACCCAGACCCACCGGTACATTACTGGCACAGACGGTGATGCGAGCTCCGATGGAATTACCCTCTTTGCTCAACGCCGCCATATACTCTTCCATTTCAGCTACTTTTGATGCGTCTGGGCAAAAAAATGGATTCTTTTCAATCTCATCAAAGTCGACAGACTCTATGGCAATGGGTCCTAACTGGCTTAAATAGCCTTGAATCTTAATGCCGTAGCTTTCAAGCATGTATTTTTTAGCGATGGCTCCAGCGGCCACGCGCATTGCGGTCTCACGAGCTGAGGCACGCCCACCACCGCGGTAATCACGAATGCCATATTTCTTCAAATACGTATAATCGGCGTGCGCCGGCCGAAACTGGTCCTTGATCTTGCTGTAGTCTCGAGAGCGTTGGTCAGTGTTTTCAATAAGTAAACCTATGGGCGTACCCGTAGTTTTCCCTTCAAAGACACCTGACAGTATCTTTACCGCATCGTCTTCACGCCGCTGAGTAGTAAAGCGTGACTGACCGGGCTTGCGTCGGTTTAAATCCCGCTGCATATCGGCTTCGGTTAATTCCAGTCCTGGCGGGCAGCCATCGACGACACAGCCTATAGCAGGCCCGTGGCTTTCACCAAAGCTGGTAACTGTAAATAATTTACCGAACGTATTCCCTGACATAAAAGGCTCTTGCTACTAACACTTGCTATTTTCGGGGCTTCTCCCTGAAGACAGCATAAAAAAACAGGCGATTGTACACTATTTGAAGCTAGCTCTGTACTGCTGTAACTGAGCAGCAGTCAAGGCCAGCACACCCTCGCCACCGTATTCGAACTCCAACCAGAGTAGCGGAACGTTTTTTAGGCGTTGCGCCAGTAGTTCATGGCTATAACCAACTTCCAATATTAATACACCATCGTCATTCAAGAAGTCCGCGGCCTCTCGTAAGATTCTTAAGGGCAGTGCCAGCCCATTATCATCACTAATCAGCCCCATTTTCGGCTCGTGTGCATACTCGCGGGGCAACTGATCATGCTCCTGGCGGGATACATATGGAGGGTTTGAAACAATCAGATCGTACTTTCCCTCTAGCGATTCAAATGTATCAGAGCGAATCGACCTCACTCGAACAGACAAATTATGTAAAGCAATATTGCTATCTGCCAGTGCCAGCGCTTCTATAGAGATATCGGCCAAGTCAACATTGCTGTTGGCAAACTCCAGCGCTGCCGCTATACCAATGCAGCCCCCACCGGTACATAAATCCAGAATCCGCCCGGGAGTATCAGCAAGCAATGGCTCAAAGCGGTTTCTTATTAATTCGGCAATAGGTGACCTGGGGATCAATGCACGTTTATCACTATTGAACAGGCGTCCTGCAAACCAGGACTTGCCAAGCACATAAGCCACAGGTTTACGCTCTTCAATTCTTTCGCTTACTTGACGATCTATCTCACTTATTTCAATGTCACTAAGCTCACGCCCATCGTCAATATCTTTAGACAGGTCAAAGCCTAGACTTATATAGACCAGATATGCCGCTTCATCAATCGCATTGTCAGTACCATGGCCGTAGAACAAGTCATGTTCGAGCAGTCGATTGCTTACCTTGTTAATGTATTCCTGAAGTTTCACACGCAAATACTCACAAAATGGCTTTACCATCTATTAGGGTTATCGTAGGGTTGCCACAATTATTAAAGAACCTTGCTGGCAGTCAATACTATGGAACAATCTTATCTGGATATCCTTAAAAAAATCGGTGAAGATCCTTCGCGCGCAGGCCTGATTGACACTCCAAAAAGAGCTGCAAAAGCTATGGAGTTTTTAATGCAAGGCTACGCGATGGACATAGATGAGGTTATCAATGGCGCCTTATTCCCATCAGATACCGACGAAATGGTTATCGTCAAAAGCATCGAGCTGTACTCAATGTGTGAACACCACATGCTGCCTTTTATTGGAAAGTGCCATGTCGCCTACATACCTAATGGAAAAGTAATAGGTTTGTCCAAAATCGCCAGAATTGTTGATGTGTTTGCCAGACGGCTTCAAATTCAGGAAAACTTAACCAACGAAATAGCGAATTGCCTTATACAACAAACTGGTGCCGCTGGTGTCGCCGTAATTATCGAAGCACAACATATGTGCATGATGATGCGCGGAGTGGAAAAACAAAATTCAGTAATGACCACGTCGTGCATGTTGGGCGCATTTAGAAATAGCCAAAATACGCGGTCCGAGTTCCTGTCTTTACTCAAGAACTAAACTACCTTAAAACGAATTCCACTCGATTAGCACAACTCCCACCATTGCATGCTGGCGCTAACGGGCCCACACCTTGTGCAATAACTTGCTGCTCGGCCACTCCCATGTCAATTAACGCTTGACGCAATGTGCTAGCACGCAATTCCGAGCGCTTCACAAGCACCTCCAGCGGCTCATCACCTTGTAAATGTGCGACCACGTAGACTTGAATTAATGGGTGGGTGTTAAGCATTTCGGCTACGCGTGTTATATCTGAGCTCGAACTCAAGGTTGTATCAGATACGTATTCAAGTGACGGTAAAATTATACTCCGCGACTCTCGCAGCGTGTTCGCCAGACTATCAACATCGGCATCATTCGCTGTACCCGTAGCATTTTCATCAAGCGACAATAGAATTGGCTCTGTGGTTCCGCCAACTTCAATTATCTCCAGGTAAGCATATGTTTTCCGGTTGCCACGCGTAATAATGTACAAAGCAATGTATGCGTCAGGGTCTGTGTTTGCATTCATAACCAGATAGTATTGATTTCTCTCTGGCCCATACAACATACGGTTACCAAAAATATCGTTTGCCCAGAAATTACTGCTGCCGCACGCCCTGCCCTGACAGGAATACATTTCTGTATAATTTTTTGAGCTTAGCTGATCAACAAAAAATTGATGAACATCGCCAGCTGTGTACTCTGATGATATTTCGTAGGTGATTTTACTCACGTCTGCGCGCACTCGCTCGAAGTTCTCTGTGGTTACTTCTCCTCTTCTTCGTTGCAGGCTTCCCAGAATGAGTCGATAATTTACGTCCGCTTGTAATTCGCGATTGATAATTTCTGATTCGGGAAAACGGTTTATCAGCGTGTGGTCACTGAAATTTCCATTAGAGGACTGTAATTGAGCAAATGCGCTAACCGTAAGCAACGATAAAAATACGCTGGCACATACTCTACGAAAATTTAGAAGGTTAAATAAAATCATGGTTCAATTGTATACAAAATATTTCCGAATCCTGGCGCCACAAAGTCTATTGAAACGCACACCAAAGTACTATTGCCAATATGCCGATTGGTTTCCATGGTACCGTCAACCATAACTGCTAATAAATTCGACAGAAAAGGGTTATGACTAACCAGCAGTACATGTTTGGCGTCTAAGCTTTCAATTTTATCCATGATTGCATATACATCCCCCGAAGGTTCAATATCCTTGTCCACATCAAAATCAAGTTCAGGAAAATCTATTCGAAGTTCTGCCGCTGTCTGCCTCGCGCGCTGATAAGGACTCATTATTGCTTTTTCTATTATTGGCGAATGAGTCTTAAATTTATCAGCCATAGACCTGGTTTGCATAGCGCCTTCGTGAGTGAGCTCACGAGCAGAGTCAGATGCTGCTTTTTCTTCTGCAACGCCGTGGCGAAGTAAATATATCAACATTTTTTCATGACCTGAGACTCCTTAGCCCTTGTCATCATTTTCTGTGATTTTTTTACTCGCCGCTTTCTTTTTAGCTACCTTCTTTTTAACAGCCTTTTTCTTTACTGCCTTTTTCTCAGTAGGTTCAATACTTTCAGTCTTGTTCTTACCCTGCTTAGAATGATTAGCAGGTGCCGCACTGCCTTTAGAGTCCACCGTGCTGCTTTTTGCAGAGTCCTTAAACCCTTCGTTAGGAATATCCGGAAAGTCAGAAAAAGGAAATGGCTTTGTCTCAGCATTATAAGTTAGAAACTTGATTATCTGGGAAACATATTTTTCCAAAGCCGCCCCGAAAAAGCGCAAGTTGTCATTATTTTTACCACTTAGGACCGAGAACAAAGCCTGGGCAATCACCAACACAATAATAACTGGAAGGATAATCAAATTGAGCACGACAGCAAATGCGATCATAAATGTGATTCGTATCCAAACAGACGGCTCACGAATATTGTCTACTAAATCGTCCAGTTCTTCTGACATGACTTCTCCTTTGCCTTAAATATCTTGCTAAAATTCTTACAGCTGCTTATTCCAGTATTTTATCGTCACTCGCCGCAAACTCAACATCCAGCGCCTGCTCACTCAACATCAAAGATGAAATTATATTCCGTAAGGAGTCATTCTCGTAGATTATACGATATAGGCCCGTAGCCAGAGGCATATAAACTCCGAGTTCGTCAGCCTTCTCCTTAACCAGCTTTACCGTGTTTACACCTTCTGCTACCTGCCCAATTTCGGTACTGGCCTCGTCAATTGATTTGCCCTGGCCGAGCGCTAGACCAATACGATAATTTCGACTTAATGGTGTGGAACAAGTGACCACCAGGTCACCTACACCGGCAAGACCTAAAAACGTCATCGGGTCCGCACCTAATTCTTTTCCAAAGCGCGCCATCTCCGTAAGGCTTCTGGTAATCAACATGCTGTTTGTGTTGTAACCCATGCCAAGAGCCGCTGCTATGCCAGCTATTATGGCGTAAATATTCTTCAGCGACCCTCCTAACTCAACTCCAAACATATCATCATTCGTATACACCTTGAAAAACTTAGACTTTAAGACGTTCTTCACGGTCTCTCTAACGTCTTCATGACTGCTCGCTATTACGGTTCCGGTAAGGTTTTTATTGGCAATTTCCTTTGCGAGATTCGGCCCGCTTAACACTCCCACTTTGGCTTTTGGCGCCTCTTGTATCAATATTTGGCTCATTAATGAAAATGTGCCAGCCTCGATTCCCTTGGTGGTACTAATGAAAATAGCATCATCGGGGGCAAGCTTAATCACGCTCTTAACGACTTCTCGAAACGAAGAACTTGGCACTGCAACAAAAATAAGTTGGCTGTTGGCCACCGCTGCAGCCATATCGGTAGTCGCAACAAGATTTTTATCTAATTCGTAAGCAGGAAGGTATTGTGAGTTTTCATGTGTTTGATTGATTTCAAGCACTTGAGCCTCGTTGCGCATCCAGAAATTCACGTCGTAGCCGTTTTCAGCAATAATATTGGCTATAACAGTGCCAAAGCTGCCACCGCCAATTACAGAAATTTTAGTTGCCGACATGAAGTACCTGTTAATGCTGCTGTAGAACGTACGATGATAGTCTGAAAAAGGGTTAATACCAAGACGTGACATGCCTCAGGTTTAAACAAGAAAGCTGGCTAGCTTTTCTTGCCTAGCTTTAGAACCATTGGCCAGCGAACCTCGACGTCCTGCTCAGGCTGCATTGCCCAGGCATCAATTAGTTCTTTTCGCACCAGTTGCATCGGGTCCGAGTTATTGGCATCGATATAGCGGCGCACTGCCGACCAGGATGCCAGATAGTCTGTTAGCTGTTGTAGACTCCAACGCCTGGTCATATGAAATTCAACTCCCTCAATCAACGCATAGGGAAAATTAATATTGGCATACTGCTCTTCGACGATGCGGCGTTCAGCAGGCCAATATCCATTGAGAATATTTGCATATAGGTGCATGACTACACGGTCGAGTTCATTGCTAATTGTAGGCAGGCCATAACTCCATACTGCCAGTACACCTCCTGAACACAGCACAGAGTCAGCGTTTTTATAAAATGCCTCTGTATCAAACCAGTGCAATGCTTGCGCAACAGATATTAGATCAACACTACCAGGCTGCAGAAAAGGCTCTTCAGCTGACATCTGTCGATATTCAATATTTTTAGCAGCTTGTGCCTGTTGTATCTGCTCAATACTGGCATCGGTGGCAATAACCTGGGTAAATATTTTAGCCAGGGATTTTGCCGCCTGCCCATTACCAGTTGCACAATCCCAGGCTAGCTCATGTTTATTACATAATGTTTTAAGATAAGAAAATAACTCGGCTGGATAGTCAGGGCGTGCCGCCGCGTATGATTTAGCATGGGCTGAGAACTGATCATTGAAATTCGAACTCAACCACCACCTCCTGAGATTAGCGCGATACGATTCGACTGAACGAAAACCAGAGTGTCATAAATGCGATCCGCTACAGTTTTAGGTGTGACAGATGCCCCGACAAACTGGTCATATTCATTCTCAGCTGAAATCGTCTGCCAGCTGATTCGTTGAATATCACGCATACTATTACCCGAAAATTCCTTCATCCATTGAGATTCAATTACATCAACAACGCCATATAACTCATTGGAGTTTAAGTCTTTGATTACCCTTGCCGCAGAAATACGACCAAACATATCTACAGAAACCAGCAGATCGATAGTGCCATTAAACCCGTCTTCGGCTGTAGCAGGCACCGCAACCGCGACAACTTTACCGTCTTTCTTTGCAATGTAGGCAAGTCGGTCTCGGCTTAAATTTAAAAGATGCAAACTAGTCAGTTCTTCATGCTGCACGCCCGCAGGAATCAAAAAAGTATTAAGCAATAAGTCATTGTCAAAACTTTCATCGTCAAAAAATTGATAAAGGTTTTTACGATCAAACTCTTGCCTTGCTGCCTGTACATCATCGCGGCTAGTTATATTTAGCAGGAATAAAACCATCAGCACTGCAACGCCTATCAATACGGTAGGCAACTTATCTTTCAACAAATTATTGACGCCAGTTTTCATTCAAAATTCACAGTAGTATAAAATCAGAGCAGCACAACTCAGGAAATCAAAAAACGATTAGCCAACCAAGGAAGCAGGTCTATTTAGATGTATGCAGAAATGTCAGCAACTAACGACATCACTGGCGCAGGATATATTCCAAACAACAGCAATAAAAACACCAGAATAGCCAATACTCCATAGGAGCTGATGCTTTCTATTCCTGCGATTCGATATTGAATGGATTGATCTACAGGCATTAACATTCTATATATTATACGAAGATAGTAGTACAACCCTATTCCGCTACCAACCACAAGCACAGCAAGAAGTACCCATAGTCCAGATTCTACACCGGCAAGAAATATGTAAAATTTCCCAATAAAGCCTATTGTTAATGGTATGCCAGCAAGAGAGAGCAACATTGCCATGAAGCTCGAGGCTAGCCAGGGGTTGCGCCAGAACAAACCTCGATAATCTGAAATGCTATCGAATTCTTTTTCACTGGAAGATATTACTGAAGCCACACCAAATCCACCCAGGGACATAATGACATAGGCCAGCAGATAGAATGTCACCGCCTCGATACTAATAGTGCCTTCGCTACTGTATGTCGCTATCACCGCTATCATTAAATAGCCCATATGCGCGATCGACGAATAGGCAAGAATTCGTTTTAGATTGTCTTGCAATAGTGCAAGCAGGTTACCGGCCAGTATCGAAGCAACAGCGATTAGTGAAAATACAGTCACAACGGAAGGGAAGCTTAAGGCCTCGGTAATATGTATAAAACGTAAAAACACTACAAACATAGCCGCTTTGCCGACTGTAGCGAGGTAAGTCGTAGCAGGCAATGGCGAGCCTTCATATACATCTGGCGTCCATAAATGGAAAGGCGCTAAAGACAACTTGAAGGCCATCCCAGCGCTAATCATAAGTAGTGCCACTATCGAATAACTCTCACCAAGACTGTTTGTTAGACTTGCAGCCGTTACCAGGCTAGTAAAAGACAATGTGCCGGTTTGTGCATATACCAGTGCCATTCCGAACACAATAAACCCAGATGCAACGGCGGATAAAATAAGATATTTAACTGAGGCTTCAAGCGGATACTTCGCTGACTCTTTACTGTGCAGCGGGTACGCTACCATTCCATAAAGTGACATACTTAGGGTTTCAAGGCCTAGTAATGTGCTAACAAAGTGATTACTGCTAACCATAACGATAGCGCCAATGGTCGCGATAACAAGTAACAGATAGAATTCTTCTTTTTGATCATCAAGATTGAAAAAATACGGAAAACTTAAAATAGAAATAAACATGGCAGACGCACACATGACCACTGTAAAAAACAAACTATAATGATCGATTATAAATAGTGGCGTTATTTGTTGATTGGTAAAAGGCAACATGGCAGCGGCAACAACACTCGCCAGCAATAAACCAGTTATGGTTATAGCGCTGGTTAATAAATAGCTACGCTTCACGCCAATCATCAACATAGCGATAATTGCGGTTGCCGTTACAATTAACATCGGCATCAGGGGTAAAAGATCATCAAATGTCATAGTCATAGCGTTGTTTGAACCACTGAGGCAGCGACCCCTTCGGTAATACTAAGTAAGTTGTTCAGGGTTGCCGCTGACAAATCGAGAAAGCTCTGCGGGTACATGCCCATCCAGATCAAACCTAACATCATGGCGCCAAAGTAAAACATTTCACGGCGGCTTAAATCATCTAATCCCGAATCATCAAAATTAGTATTTTTATATTCGCCATGAAAAACTTTCTGTATTACCCATAAAGAATATACTGATGCGAAAATCAAACCAAATGCGGCCAGCACTGTCAGCGTTATATTCGCTTGAAACGCACCCAACAAGGCAAGAAACTCTCCGACAAAATTGCCAAGTCCCGGCATACCTAAT
Organism: SAR86 cluster bacterium; assembly: GCA_002402175.1. Lineage (GTDB taxonomy): Bacteria > Pseudomonadota > Gammaproteobacteria > Pseudomonadales > Pseudohongiellaceae > UBA9145. The sequence continues at coordinate 93,423 of NVVJ01000001.1, read as the reverse complement.
GCGGCTATTGAAAAGAACAAGGCAACAAATGACATACGTGGCACCTTTGCCCAGAAGCCGCCCATGTCTTGCATATTTCGAGTATGAATTCGATGTTGTAGACCTCCCGCCAACATGAACAATGCAGCGGCACTTAAACCGTGAGCAAGCATAGTCATAATAGCGCCCTGCAGAGCTATTTCATTCCAGGCGTATATTCCCAGCAATACAAAACCCATATGACTGATACTCGTGTAAGCAATCAATCGTTTTATATCCGTTTGTGCAAAAGCAACTTTGGCGCAGTAAAGTATGCTAATTACCGCCAGAGTCATGGCTACGGGCGCAAACCGCATTGAAGCCTCAGGAAACAGCGGAATAGCAAATCGAATTAGACCGTAAGCGCCTGTCTTAAGCAGTATTCCTGCCAAAATTACACTGCCCGCCGTAGGGGCCTGACTATGAGCATCTGGTAACCAGGAGTGAAGTGGAAAGCTTGGTAACTTGGTTGTAAAGGCTACAAAGAATCCGAGCATTACCATCATTTCAATATTGTTGCTGATATTGACATTCAACAAATCCAGATAATCAAAACTGAACCAGCCAAACTGAACATAATGGAAATAAGCGAGAACCAGAATCGAGACCAGCATTAGCATGCCGGTTACCTGTGTGAAAAGAAAAAACTTCATGGCGGCGTAGTTCTTATTCTCGTGCCCCCAAACAGCTATGATGAAATACATCGGTATTAACATCACTTCCCAAAAAAAGAAGAACAGAAACAAATCGAGTGCGGTGAACACCCCCACTACCCCTGCCAGAGTCCACAGAAGGCAGAAGTAAAAGAAGCCAACTTTTTCGGTTATTTCATTCCAGGCTGAACCTATTGCGACAACACCCAGGAAGCCTGTAAGCAAAAGCAACAAAGTACTTAAGCCATCGAGTGCAAGATGAAAGGAAATGCCGAATCGAGGCATCCAGTCAGCGTTGAGGCTAATGATCCATGCTGAGTCTGTTGGCTCAGGAATTCCCAGCAAAGTAAGCATGATCAGCAAGTCGATCAACACCGCTGCCAGAGCAATAATGCGAGGAAATTTAGAATCAAGGCCTTCGGAAAGCCATGCGAGTACGCCACCAAAAAACAGAACACTTATTAGCACCACTAAAATCACAACAGTACTCCAAGTGAAATGATAAGCACCAGGCCAGCAGCTACCGTTACCGCATACCAGCGTATTTGTCCTGTTTGTGTTTTTGCAATCATGGCATGAGCGGTACGGGTTAATTCGACCACCATTGCATAAACGCTATCAATTATGTCGTTCTTGTTAATACGAGCCAGAAACAGAAAGGGCTTTATTAATACTGCTTTGTACAGGGCGTCCATCCCCCAGCCGCTAAACCAAAATTTATGTAGTGCAGCACCGAGGCCGCTAGCGACAAGTTTATCCGCCGAGAATGTCTTCGACATGAAAAACAAATAACTTACCCCTATTCCTAACAGAGGCATGCCTATCATTATGCCGTGCATTAGCAGGCTAATATGGTGTTCCCCATCCACTTCCCCGTGTCCAAATACGGCGTCAAGGGGAATTTGAATCCAGCCGCCAAACAGGGCTAGCACCATTAGAATAAATAAAGGAGTGGCCATACTAAAACCAGCGACCTCTTTTGCCTCATGGTGACCTTTACTTTCGCCAAAAAACACAACAAACACTAAACGAAAACTGTAGATACCCGTAAAGAATGCACCTATTACACCTCCAGCCCACAACCATATGCCAGGGCCGTCCATTTCCAGGGCCGCAATAAGTATTTCATCCTTGCTGAAGTAGCCCGATGTAAACGGAAATGCCGCCAGAGCAAGGCTGCCGATCATGAACGAAGCAAAAGCAATTGGCAGCTGCTTACGTTTGCCACCCATTTTAAAAATATCGTGTTCGTGGTGAAGGCTGAGAATCACGGTGCCGGCGGCAAGAAACAACAACGCTTTAAAAAACGCGTGAGTCATAAGATGGAATACAGATGCTGACCACGCGCCAACCCCCAGGCCAAGAAACATATAGCCGATCTGGCTAATTGTTGAATAGGCCAATATGCGCTTAATGTCATGCTGGGTCATGGCGGTAAAACCAGCCATTAGCAACGTAATCAAGCCAATCCATGCAACCAGCAATTGAACATTAGGCGCCAGTTCAAACAATATGTGTGTGCGTGCAATTAAATAGACGCCCGCAGTGACCATAGTCGCCGCGTGGATTAGGGCGCTGATAGGTGTAGGCCCGGCCATGGCATCTGGAAGCCATGTTTGCAAAGGTAGCTGTGCTGACTTACCTACGGCGCCACCAAGCAGTAGCAGTGAGGTAGCAACGGCCAACCCTGAACCCATTGGCCACTGCATTTCGGCGGCATGTAGCATGTCCTGTATATTCAATGTGCCTAGCTGGGCAAATAATAGAAACAGGCCTATGGCCATAGACGTGTCACCGACTCTGGTGGTTATAAAGGCCTTGCGCGCCGCATAGCCATTAGCAGGGTTTTCATACCAGAACCCAATTAACAAGTAACTGCACAGCCCCACACCTTCCCAACCCAGATAGAGCAGCACTAGATTATCCGCCAGGACGAGCATCAACATCGATGCCACAAACAAATTCATATACGCGAAGAACCGACTGTAACTGGGATCGTCAGCCATGAAGCCGGCTGAATATAGATGTATTAAAAACCCTACACCGGTAATGATGAGCATCATCACCAGCGACAGGCCATCGAGGTAAAAGCTAAAGCCGGGAGTGAATTCCCCAACGGACATCCAGACCCAAACTTCCTTAATAAAATATTCTTCGCCAGAAGCTAAAAACTGCACAGCAATAATAGCCGCAGTCAAAAATGATAGCCCTATGGAGCCGACGCCAACTACCGCTACTATTTTTTTAGGCAAATTCCCGCTGCTCAACACCAGGATTAAAAACCCCAGCAATGGAAACGTCGGTAATAACCAAATTAAATCTAGCACTCTACTTTCCTATTTTTAGCCTTTCATTTGGCTAAATACATTTAGATCAACCGTGTGAAATCGTCGATACATTTGAATAATTAAGCCAAGTCCGACAGCGACTTCTGCAGCAGCCAGAGTCAATATCATTAGAAACATCACTTGGCCGTCGGCATGGCCCCAGCGAGAAGACGCGACAATAAATGCCAGCCCGCCTGCATTGAGCATTATTTCAAGAGACATCAATACAAAGACAATATTGCGCCGGGTTAAAACGCCAATCAGCCCTAGCACGAATAGAATCGCCGCTAAGATCAAACCATGTTCTATTGGGATAGATTGCATAATCGTTTTCTAATAATTCCTGGTAATGTTATTAGTCATCTGCTTATTTTTTCGCAAGGTGATAGGCCGATACTAGGCCCGCCAATAATAAAATCGAAGCCAACTCTACCGCCAGCACATAAGGTCCAAAAAGTAGAGCGCTCACTTCCAGCACACCAACTTCAGCTGGAACCAAATCATAATCATATTGACTTAATACATTGAGAAATTGCGCTAACAAAACCGCTGCCATTATAGATGGTGCAATCCATGCTTTAGCATCCATCCAGCTTTTCTCCTGATCCTGACTCCGCTGTCCCAGATTTAACATCATAATGACAAAAAGAAACAACACCATAATCGCCCCTGCATACACAATGGCCTCTAGAATGGCGGCAAAGGTGGCACCTAGTACATAGAAAACTACGGCAACAGCGAGCAGTGACAAAATTAAATAAATCAGTGCATGCACGATATTACTCTGCAAAATCACACAAACGGTTGAGGCTATTGCGACAGCACCGGCAATATAAAAAAGTAATATCATGGTAGTAAGCTCCTGACATTGACTGGAACCGCCTCGTTCAACGCCTCACCTTTATCCTTGCCGCCAATTTTCTTACCGGCCACTCGATAAAAATTATAGTCGTGATATTTACCCGTTCCACTAATAAGCAAATCTTCTTTTTCCCAAACCATATCTTGTCGAACATATTCAGCCATTTCGAAGTCTGGGGTTAGCTGAATGGCGTTGGTTGGGCAGGCTTCTTCGCAAAATCCACACATGATGCAACGTGAAAAATTTATACGAAAAAATTCTGGATACCAGCGCCCTTCTTCATCTTCGGTCTTTTGCAGCGCAATGCAATCAACAGGGCAGGCAACGGCACATAAATTACAGGCAACACAGCGCTCTTCACCGTCTGGATCGCGACTAAGAATAATGCGCCCACGCCAGCGCGGAAACATATAGGGCATCTCTTCTGGATACTCTACGGTGTCCGCTTTGACAAACATGTGCATCATCACTTGCCAAAGTGTCACGACCTGACTGATCAGTGTGTCTTTGATCAGGTTATACATAGCTGTCTCCAGATAAAATCTGCATTACTGAATACTCAAAATAATTGCGCCAGTTACTAATAAATTAATCAGTGACACAGGTAATAAAAACAACCAGCCATAACTCATTAGCTGGTCATATCTTGGGCGCGGAACCGCTGCTCTTAGTAGAATAAAGAATGCGATAAACCCAAACACCTTGATAGAAAACCAAACAATAGGTGGCAAGAATGCCGGACCAAGCCAGCCACCGAAAAACAAAACTGTAATGAGTGAAGCAATTAGTACCAACCCCAAATACTCGCCGACGAAAAACATGCCGAATTTCATACCAGAATACTCTGTGTGGTAGCCAGAACATATTTCCTGCTCGGCTTCTGGGATATCAAAAGGCAGGCGATGGCTTTCGGCAATACCCGCAATCAGGAATATCACAAAGCCGACAAATTGAGGTATCACATACCAGCCATCAGACTGTGCCAATACAATCTCTCTAAGGTTAAAACTACCTGTCAGCGCCACTACACCCAGCATAGATATACCCATGAATACTTCGTAGCTGATCATTTGCGCGGTAGCTCTCAAAGCGCCGAGCAGTGCATATTTATTATTTGAGGAAAGGCCACCAAGCATGACGCTGTACGCACCTAGCGACGCCATCGCCAATATAAACAACACACCAATATTTGAATCCACAACTCCCACTCCAGGAGCAAATGGGATCACACTAAAGCTCAGTAATATAACGCCCATGATAATCCCAGGGGCTAAAACGAAACTGAACTTGTCAGCAAATGGAGGTATCCAGTCTTCTTTGGTAAATATCTTTATCATGTCCGCCACGACTTGCAGCAAGCCAAAATACCCAACGCGATTGGGCCCTAATCTTTCCTGCCACAAACTCAACAACCGCCGCTCCACCCAGATAAGCATGGCGGCGACTATAATGACAGTTACCAATATCGCTCCTATGCTTAAACCAGATCCAACTTCGAAAGTCATGATTTAGTATTCCTCTTCCAACAGGTCACTTACTATTAGCCCTTTAATGCCACGCAGTACCTCAGCCTGTTCATTGAGGCTGATTTCGATCTGTGAAGGCAGTTCAGCAGCATTAATCTCGCTGTTGCCGCAGTAAATCACAACGCTACCCGGTTTAATTGATGTTCTGATACATACAATAGCCGTCGAGTCAGTCGCACCCAAACTCACACTGTCACCGTGTTTGAAGCCCTTAGCTTCTGCATCGTCTGGAGATAAACCTATATAGGGATCAGTCATACGTTGTTGTATAGAGCTTGATCTGGCACTTAATTCATCGCTGCCAAAAATCTGATAAGCCAGCGACACATGCAGGCCGTTTTCAGAAGATTCAGCATTACTCGAAGGCTCGAAATAAGAAGACGTTTCTATATCTCTTTCGATTAGCAAACTTCCTGGATGCGCCTGTTTCAGCTCACCGTTTACTTCGTCCTGAAATTTACTGATGGATTGATTGGAGTTCCATCTCGGCGCCCAGGCTGAGGCCATAAGACTAGCGTCTTTTTGCGATGAAATGCCTTCCATCGAAAATGACATAACTGATTCATCATCCTGAGGTTGCTTTGGTTCATGCACCGAAAGGTTCGCTCGCATAGCCGTACGCCCACTATAGCGATGAGACTGACGCGGTATTTTCATACCTGCTATAAAGCTGCCTTTGTCTGGCAACAGGCGGGCTAGTTTGTCGAAGCCTTGCGCCTCATTAGTGCAACGATTGATCAGGCTTTCAATGTCAGTAGCTTCACCAAACCAACGCCATGATGGCATTGCTCCTGTTGCACATTGATGAACCTGAAAACTTAGCTGCGCCCTGCCCTCGTAATTAATATAAGTTGCTTCGTGTTCCGAAAATGCCGTAGCAGGAAACAGATAGTCTGCTTTATCTGAAGTGGCGGTACTGAATTGATCCAGCACTAATACTTTCTCTGCCTTGGTTAAGGCATTATCGACTACAGTTTTAGGTGCTCGTCGAAACAGATCATTCTCTAATACGATAGCTCGAGTAGCAGAGCCGCCGTCTAATCTGGCAAGCCCCGCCTGCAAACTGTTGTCGGCGTTTACCAACAGGCCCATACCGATACTATTCACCTCGGGCACTAAAAGACACAAGTCGATAGGTTCAGATCGTTGCTGATTAAGCCCGCGCGCAATATTAGCCGCGGCTTTTATTAAATCCAGGTTGCCAGAGGTGCTGCCGGCAATAATTAGAGGTCGCTTTGCCTTTTGCAGTTGCTCAGCTATTTTTGCTATCACGCCTTTATATTCATCTGCTGGAGAAGTCGAATTCGGAGACTTATCTGAAATGGCATTAGCCAATGCGAATGCCATACTCGCCAGATTTGGTAACGTATCAATGACCTTATCGGATGCTACATCATCAAGTCGGCTAACGTAGGTACTAAGAATGCTTAAGGGGCTTCGCTCATGCTGAGCAAGCTCACGTACGGCAGCATCCTGCCACTGAGGTATACGACTGGCACTCGCCAGCTCTCGAGCTTTATTACGAACCGACTGCCTTAATGCCAGCGCTATTCTTGGCGCTACATTGGTTACGTCCTCTCCCAAAATCAGAATGGCATCTGCTTTTTCAATCTCGCGAATGCTGGGACTATTAAATGCCTTGTCCTTTGCCAACTGCACAATAAGCTGTGTAGCTTCATGCTCTGAATCTGAATATCCCGCGTAGAAATTCTCCTCACCAACCAGACAGCGCAGAGCAAAATTCGACTCATTGCTAGCTCGAGGAGAACCAAAACCGATTGTTGAGGCAGATTTGAATTCATCTATTACTGTGGCAACTTGTTCTGTACTCAGTTTTTCTGATGAGCCGCCACCTTGCTTAACTGCATCGCGCAAACGATCTGTATTGTTTACGTATTCAAAACCGAAGCGCCCACGGTCACACAGAAAATACCCATTTACTTCACTGTTATAACGATTCACTACCCTTCTTAAGGTGCCATAGCGCTCACCCGGCGTTATATTGCAACCCACCGAACAACCTGTACAAATAGATGGGGCTGTTTGTAAATCCCATTTTCGAGTGTAGTGCTCACTGAATGCTTTATCAGTGAAAACACCTGTTGGGCAAACCTCTACTAAATTGCCGCTAAATTCACTTTCCAACACTCCTTCTTCATGCCGACCAAAATACACATGATGATGAGATGCCTGTGCAGAAAGGTCAGTGCCGCCGGCATAGTCGTCGTAATACCGTACGCAGCGATAACAGGTAATGCAGCGGTTCATCTCGTGATTAATAAAAGGCCCGAGATACTGATTATTATGAGTGACTTTCTTTTTGTCGTAGCGGCGATAATTGTGCCCTGACATTAATGTCATATCTTGAAGGTGACACTCGCCCCCTTCTTCGCAAACTGGACAATCGTGAGGATGACTAATCATCAGGCTTTCGATTACGCTGGCACGAAGGGACTTTGCCTGCTCGTCTTCAATAGAAATAATGGAGCCTTCAGATGCAGGGGTCATACATGCCATAACCAGCATGCCTTCTTTATCGTCAGCATCGCGATATTGTTTCACAGCACATTGTCTACATGCCCCAACAGAGCCCATGCACGGGTGCCAGCAAAAATATGGCAGGTCAAGGCCCTGCGACAGGCATTCCTGCAACAGATTGTTATCGGGATTTACGTCGTAAGTCACCCCGTCTATAACAATTTTAGCCATCTAATACTCCAACCTTTTCATTCTGCAAGCAGCCCCTACTATATATTTAGTGTTTGTAAGGGCAGCACTTTTCCTTTATATGTCGATCGAAATCTTCTTTGAAATATTTGAGCCCACTACCTAAAGGTGCTGTTGCACCGGGTGCAAGAGCACAAAAAGTGCGTCCTGGCCCCAAATAAGTCACATGATCATGTAGAATCTGTAAATCTTTCTCGTTTCCACGCCCATTTTCAAACTCATTGAATATCTCATCTACCCATGGCAAGCCGTCACGACATGGCGTGCAAAATCCACAGGACTCATGAGCAAAGAATCTCATCAAATTACCAACCATTCCTACTGGACAGGTTTTGTTATCCAGAACGATCATGGTTCCAGTCGCCAGACGGCTACCCACCTTGGCTATTTCGTCATAATCAAGTGTGACATCTAAGTGCTGGGGCAACATAAAATCTGTCGATCCACCGCCAGGTAGGAATGCACGCAACTCCAGTCCGTCCTGCATTCCACCGGCATAGTCTTCCAGCAATTCACGAATAGGAAGTCCTAGTGGTAATTCCCAGCAGCCTGGAGTTTTTACCTTGCCACTAACACCAAACAACTTGGTGCCATGATCATTACCTTTGGTTAAACCGTGATACCAGTCAACTCCGTAAGTGATAATCCCAGGGAGGTTGCAGATGGTTTCTACGTTATTAACAATTGTTGGCTTGCCCCACAATCCACTTACCTGTGGAAAAGGTGGCTTCGCTCTCGGGTTCGCTCGTTTGCCTTCCAGAGCATTGAGCAAAGCGGTTTCTTCACCGCAGATATAGCGTCCGGCACTTGTATGCACGACAATATCAAGGTCGAAACCCGTATTAAGTATATTTTTACCAAGGTAACCACGCTCTTCTGCTTCAGCGATTGCCCGCGTTAAAACCTGTTGCGAGACAATGTATTCGCCACGCAAAAATATATAGGCTTTACTGGCATGAATCGCATACGCGGCGATGATCATGCCTTCTATCATCAGGTGTGGATCACCTTCCATAAGCAACCTGTCTTTAAAGGTGCCAGGTTCCATTTCATCAGCGTTGACTACCAGATACTTCTGTTTGGGAGAATCATCCCCTCTTGGCACAAAGCTCCATTTAAGTCCTGTTGGAAAACCTGCGCCGCCTCGTCCCTTAAGCCCAGAGTCTTTTACCTGTTGCAGGACATCATCGGAGCTCAAGCCTTTAGCAATTGCCTTTATGCTTTGATAGCCGTCGTTCGCTTCATACGCCGCGATGTCCATTGGAGGTCGCGTCATATCGATATTCTTGGTTAAAGGATTATTTACCACTATTTATTCCGCTGATTTACTTTTACTGTAATCCAAAATAATTTTGTCTATTGCTCCAGGCGTCAAGTTTCGATGTAAGTCTGGGCCAACCATCATTACCGGCGCCCGATCACAATCACCAAGACAGGGAACAGGAATCAAAGTGAAGTCGCCGTCTTTAGTGGTTTCTCCGTAATTAATATCCAGCGTGTCTTTGATGTGTTTTTTAATGCCTTCACACCCCATAATCCAGCAACTAACGCTATCGCAAAACAGGATTACGTTCTTACCAACTGGCTCTCGATACACCAGATTGAAAAAAGTCGCCACGCCTTCAAGGTCACTAGCAGGGATACCCAGATATTTAGATATTCCAAGCAGACTTTCGTCTGAGACCCAGCCCTGATATTTCTGCACAATTTTTAATGCCTCAAGGCCCACCGCTTTTTTATCCGGATACAGAGTCATCTCATGTTCAATTTCGGCAATCTCTTCTGCCGAAAGTTTACGATGCCTGGTGGCCGTGCTGGCTATCATGTCATTACTCATTTTTACGTCGCCATTGCTCATCTGTCTACGTCCGCCATAACAAAATCGATACTGGCAATAATCGCTATTAAATCTGACACCATAAAACCTTTGGAGATTTCGGGAATCATCTGCAAGTGAGGGAATGAAGGCGTCCGAATTCGTGTTCGGTAGGAATTTGTAGTGCCATCACTTATTAGATAATAACTATTAATTCCCTTAGTAGCCTCTACCGCAACTGTTACTTCGTTGGCAGGTATCACCGGCCCCCAACTCACACTCAGAAAATGGCTAATCAGGGTTTCGATGTCTTGCATGGTGTTTTCTTTACGCGGCGGTGTTGTCAACGGATGATCAGACTTGTATTCGCCTGAAGGCATATTATCCAGACACTGTTTTATAATGCGTAAGCTCTGACGCATTTCTTCGACGCGAATAGCACAGCGATCGTAACTATCTCCATTGATAGCGATTGGCACATCAAATTCAAAGTTTTCGTAGCCGCTATAAGGGCGCTGCTTGCGAAAATCCCATTCAAACCCTGTCGCGCGAAGGCCCGCTCCGGTTACACCCCAGGCAAATGCTTCTTCGGTGTTGTAAACACCTACACCCTGTGTTCTTCTTTTTAGAATGCCGTTTTTCATTACCATCGTGTCGTATTCATCTAATCTGGCAGGCATAAAGTCCAGAAGCTCAGCAATGCGTTTTTCCCAACCGTTAGGTAAATCCTGTGCAACACCACCTATTCGAAACCAACCCGGATGCATGCGAGCACCACATATCGATTCGATAATATTAAATATGCGCTCTCTTTCGACGAACATATAAAAGATAGGAGAAAGCTGCCCCACGTCCTGGGCAAATGTCCCGTAAAACAGGAGGTGGCTACAAATTCGAAACATCTCCGATAACATAATACGAATCACTTTGACTCGTTCCGGCACTTTTATACCGGCCATTTTCTCAACGGCCATTACATAGGGCAGATTATTTAGAACACCACCGAGGTAATCGATACGGTCAGTGTAGGGAATGAATGTATGCCAGGTCTGGCGTTCTCCCATTTTTTCAGCGCCACGGTGGTGATAGCCAATATCAGGTACCGCATCTACTAAAATCTCACCATCTAACTGCAACGCGATTCTAAACGCGCCGTGTACGCTTGGGTGATTAGGCCCTAGGTTCAGAAACATGAATTCAGAATTTTCAGACTCACGCTTCATGCCCCATTCTTCAGGTTTGAACTTCAGCGCTTCCTGTTCATAGTCCAGCTGCTCATCATCCATTGAGAACGGCTCCATTTCGGTAGCCCGAGCCGGATGTTCTTTACGCAGTGCATGGCCTTCCCATGTTGGCGGCAACATAATGCGATACAAATTAGGATGGCCTTCAATATTAATACCGAACATGTCCCATACTTCCCGCTCGTACCAATTAGCACTCGGCCACAGGTCGATTACGGTAGGGGTGTTTAAATCATTGTCCATCAAAGGTACTTTAAGGCGAAAATCACAGTTACCACTGAATGACATAAGGTGGTAAACCATCGTGAATTCACTGTCTGGCTGCCCTTCCCGGTGACATCGAAGGCGCTCATCTATCGCGGTAATATCAAATAGCATTTCAAAACGAGGGCTGGTTTCGTCTCGCAAGACACGAAGCATGCTTTTAACGCGCGATCGGTCAACCCAGACTGTGGGTATCCCGTCGCATGTTTCCTGTTGCGCCAGGATTGCATCGCCAAAATCGCGCACTAGCTGCTGCAAAGGCGCGGTGGCTGCGTGGTCAGCTGTTAATTTGTCTTCTGCTATTTTCATTTATTACTTTAACTATAAAACGTATATCATTGTTATAAATAGGTATTCATTAAACTTCATCAGGAGATCTAAGCTCAGTAGCTGCTATTCTGTCAGCATGGCGAAGCTCTCTCTGCACGGTATTCTTTTCTTTCTGGATAATGCCTTGATCGTTGATAACCCAGCTTATTGGCCTTCGCTGCTTGCCAATGGATTCCTGCAATAGAATTAAACCCTGCAACAGCGCTTCTGGACGTGGCGGGCAACCCGACACATACACATCAACGGGTAAAAACTTGTCCACGCCCTGCACAACCGAGTAGATATCGTACATACCACCGGAATTGGCACAGGAACCCATGGAAATCACCCACTTTGGCTCTAATAGCTGGTCATGGAGCAATTTTACTACCGGTGCCATTTTACGAAATACGGTGCCAGCAATAACCATCAGGTCAGCCTGCCGGGGAGTTCCTCGAATAACTTCTGCGCCAAATCTCGCCAAATCATGGCGGCTGGTAAATGCAGTCGCCATTTCTACATAGCAGCAAGACAACCCGAAATTAAAGGGCCACAGAGAATTCTTGCGCCCCCAGGACACCATGTCTTCAAGGTTTGCCATTACCACATTGCGGCGTATGAACTCGTCCATAGCACTACCGCCAGGCCTGGGGGAAGAAGCTTCATCGGCTTTTTGTAATTCCCAGCTCATAGTTTGAATTCCTTTTTATTGGTGACGCCACCAGGCCCGGCAAGGGTTTTTAGCTCCCGTTTCTGAGTTTGAGTTCGCCAATCCAGCGCACCTATGCGCCATAGATAGAACAAGGCGGCTACAAGTACAAATACGAATATGGAGATTTCAATAAAACCGGGCCAACCAGCTTCCTTAACAGCAACCGCCCAGGCAAACAGGAACACAACCTCCAGATCGAAAATGATAAAGAGAATGGCAGGCAGATAGAAATGGACCGAAATACGAAATTGAGCACTGCCGACAGAGACGATGCCGGATTCGAAAGGCAAATTTTTGGAATGTGCTGGTGGTCGCTGACCAAGAAAATGGGACAACCCCAGCATGACGACCACAACGGCCAACACCAGGGCAAAATAGAAAAGAAACGGCACAAAGCCATCTAAAAATTCGTTAGACAATTCCAAGCACTCAACTCCAAACATCCCGAACAGTTATTACTTATGAGGCAATCAATTCTGGTTATAAGCTGTTGATTATATTTATACGATAAACAACAGACGTAAAACCACTACAGAATCATTCAATCACCCTCAAAGGCCAATTTTTTAATGTACTTACTCTAAATACCAATGCCTCATTAACAAACGAGAGGAAGGTAAAATTAAAGAAAATACGACTTAGGGAATAAATAAAGGAGCTCAACGATCTGCAGGAAGACCATCGAATAGTCGGCTTTGTTTGCAGGTGGCCAACTAGAAATTCAGGGGAAGTCAATCCGGTCGCATGACTCATTACCGAGTCATCAACTTTGGCAGGGGATGCCAAGGATTGTATGTCACTTCCCATAGAGTAGATCCACTCTGTAATGGGAGCCTGTTCAATTCTCAATTTATACAGAACCAGGGAGTCATTCTGTAAACTACAAATTGATAATCAGATTAAAGTAGTAGGCTCATTTATAATTTTATGTATCGTTACTTCTTAATCTTGCTAAAGCTTTCTATGAAACTTTCGCGCGTCCCTAAGGACAGCTACCCTGATTAGCGCTAGGAAATCTACACGGATAGCCCAGTTATAGCAAGTGATTTGTCTGTCATACCTGACGTCAAATTTTGCATGTAGCAAAGGTCGATCAATCAGCTTCTAAATCTAATATCTGTCACTTACTAGCGCTGTGATTGTACTTCTTTCCAATTCTCGTAGTACTCGAGACTCACCATGTGATTGAGTTCTTCAAACTCTTCATTTTTCTGCTGTAAATTAGCTTTCATTACATCGCCAACTGAAAGCAGTCCAATGTATTCTCCGTCTTCTTCAATTAACAGATGACGCACTCGACGACCAAGAAACTTGTCATAAAGTTGATACGCCTGCTCTTCTACGTTTGCTGAAATCAGGCTTTCACTCATGTTGTCACTTAACCGGGCAGTTCTGGGGTCGAAGCCCTCTTCAAGCACTCTAAACATCAGGTCACGCTCAGTCCATATGCCCACTATCTTCTCTTCCTCGACCACAACAATGGATCCAACCTTATTTTGAGTCATTGCTGTTAGCGCCTGAAATACAGTCGCATCAGAATTAATGGTCACCATATGACCGCCTTTTTCTTTGAGAATATCTCTGGCAGTTCTTTTCATTTTAATCTCTCCTGCGTATAACCGCGGCGATTTTAGGCAACACCTGATATTGTTTCGTTTCAGGCCTTGCCTGCTAATATCAACTTTGACAAATTAACCCTGTTTTTACCTTAAGGCAAGCCTGAGCTTAAGTTGAAGAGTTTCAAAACACACGATTCAGACCATCCAAAGCGGCAGTCCTGTAGGCTTCTGCCATGGTGGGGTAATTAAAGGTTGTCGTTAAAAAATACTTAATACTATTACCCGGTGCCGGCTGTCGCATAATTGCCTGCCCAATGTGTACAATCTCTGATGCCTGATCGCCAAAACAATGAATACCTAATAGCTCCAGTGTTTCAAAATGAAATATCAGCTTTAACATGCCTACCTGTTCACCAGTAATTTGAGCTCTTGCGGTGTTTTTGAAAAAAGCTTTTCCGACTTCGTAGGGTATTTTCTTCTCAGTTAGTTCGGCCTCGGTGGCTCCAAGAGTGCTGATCTCTGGAATAGTATATATTCCTGTAGCGACCTCCGTAACGGGGTAGCAATCTTCGGGAGCAACAATAGCATTGCTCGCCGCCCTTCCCTGATCATAGGCAGCACCCGCCAGCGAAGGCCAGCCAATCACATCTCCCGCCGCGTAGATATTCTTAACTGATGTTTGGTATTTTTCATTTACTGGAATCTGTAAGCGGCTATTAGTTTTAATACCAAGCTGCTTTAAACCCAGAGTCTTAGTGTTACCTGATCGACCATTTGCCCATAACACGATATCACTGCGAATTTTTTTTCCTGACTGCAAATAAGTCACAATATGATCATCGAAGTATTCCATCTTTTGAAATTCTTCATTATGCCGGCTGCGCACGCCTACGTTGCGCAGATGGTAAGTAAGTGCGTCCGAAATTTCAGTATCAAGAAAATTAAGCAAACTCGCCGATGGATTTATTAGTTCGACTTTAGATCCCAGGCCGCCAAAAATGGAAGCATATTCACAGCCAATAACCCCGGCACCGATAACAGTTACTTTTCGCGGAGAATGATCCAGAGTAAGTATCGAGTCACTATCGAATAAACAATGATGAGAGAAGTCCACATCGGGAGGATGATAAGGCCGGGAACCGGTGGCGATAATAAAATATTTAGCAGACAGCTTTATTCGTTTACCAATTAGTTTGATAGTTTTCTTGTCAATGAAGCTGGCTTTGCCTTTGAATATTGGAATCCGGTTTCGTTCATAGAAATCCGTCCTCATTCGAACTTGTTCGTAAATAACCCTGTCAATGTGTTTTAGAATTTGCTGAAAACTTAATTTACGTGCATCTCCGAAATCCCTAAACATGGGGTTACTATTAAACTGCATAACCTGCTTAACCGAGTGACGCAAAGCCTTGGACGGAATAGTTCCAAAATGCGTACAGCTGCCACCCACAGACTCAAGGTCACAAATGACAGCAACCGATCGGCCGTTCTTTTTGGCATTCATAGCCGCCGCTTCGCCAGCCGGGCCGCTCCCTATTACGATAATATCGAAATGATTCTTTTCCATAGTTTCCTATTCAGGCATCCTAAACAATCTATTGATTATTTGACTAGCTAGACTTCTCACACTTGTTGCTGTCTCCACCGCAAATTTCACATTCATTTAAACCATCGATAGCACTCATGCCGCCACAGGAACCCTGTATAGGCTTTCGGCCAATCAGCACGCCAACTGACATTAAAAGCATCACCATAGCGAAGGCGACAAAAGTGAATAGTATTTGCATCATGTTCATTAGTTGGCCTTCAGGTAGACTGAAAATCCATCTGTTGCATAATCATGGAACGATGAATCATCTAATTTATAAATAAAATATGCCGCTTGGCCCTGTTCTTCGGCGAGTCTTTTAGCGGCGTCCAGCCCAAGAATCATATACGCCGTTGCCAATGCATCAGCGCGAGCAGCCGATTCGTCGATTACGTAAGCCGCCGCAAGCTTGTGAGTAACGGGCCTGCCATTACGCGGATCAATTTCATGAGAGTATCTCACACCATTCTCTTCGAAGTAGTTTCTGTAGTCACCCGAACCCGCAACGGCTATTTTTTCACCGCGACTGAAAAACACCTCATAAACCTGAGAAGCTATATCTAACGGTGTCTCAACAGCAGGCACCCAGCTCACATTCCCAGGCTTATAGCCTTTTATTTTGAGTTCTCCGCCAATTTCAAGAAAATAGTTTTCCACTCCCGACTCATCGAAATACTCGGCTAGTTGATCGACGGCATAACCTTTTGCGATGCCGCTTAGATCGACATAAATGTCCTTGGTTTTTGTTATTTCAGACTTTGCTTCATCTATTAGCAAATACCTGTGTCCAACTGAATCAAGGGCAATATCAATCAGTGTTTGTTCAGGAACAGAATCCGCAGTTTGAATCAGGGGCCCAAACCCCCAGAGGTTAACAAGCGGACCCACAGTAATATCAAAAGCTCCGTCACTTTGTTCTGATATTGCCTGCGCTAACAGCAAGACATCAACCATCCTTGTTGAGGCTGCAAAAGGAGTATTTACTGGATGTCGATTAAAACGAGATAGCTCTGAATCACGGGCATAAGTAGAGAATATTTCTGTATCAAGCTGCCCAAGTAACGCACTGACATCTGTAATAACTTGATCACTGCTTAATTCCGCTGGCATATCTACTATCTGAATTTGATAGCTGGTACCCATAGTGTAGCCATCAAGCCGGTGAATATCCTGGGCGTCATCCGAAGACAAAAGCACAAAGCCAAGCAGTAAGGCTAAGAAAATAAGTATAAAGCTATGGCGACGCAGTAAAGCTTTCAAACAAATCCTCACTCAAGAAAATTCATCCAGAGCGATATTTTCATCTTCAACTCCCAGATCTTTTAACATCTTGATCACTGCTGCATTCATCATGGGAGGTCCACACATATAGTATTCACAGTCTTCAGGTGCCGGGTGATTTTTGAGGTAGTTCTCCAAGACAACATTGTGAATAAAACCTGTAAGACCAGACCAATTATCTTCCGGCTGCGGATCTGACAGTGCTATATGCCAGTCAAAGTTATCATTCTCTTTAGCTAGAGTGTTGTAATCATCTTCATAGAACATTTCGCGCAAACTTCTCGCGCCATACCAGAAACTAATCTTTCGTTTGGTTTTTAGCCTTCGTAGCTGATCGAATATGTGCGATCTCATTGGAGCCATTCCTGCCCCGCCGCCGATAAACACCATTTCCGCATTTGTTTCCTTGGCAAAAAATTCACCGAAAGGCCCAAAGACTTTTATTTTGTCACCAGGCTTTAGAGAGAAAACATAAGACGACATTTTACCTGGTGGATAATTAGTCCCTGGTGGTGGAGAGGCAATGCGAATGTTGAATTTAATAATGCCCCTTTCGTCGGGGTAGTTTGCCATGGAGTAGGCTCTGACAGTGGAATCATTTACCTTGGAAACATTGTCGAACACTCCAAACTTTTCCCAGTCTCCGCGGTATAATTCATCTATATCAAAATCTTTATAGTCAACAACATGGGGAGGCACCTCTAGCTGCACATAACCACCTGCACGAAAGTCGACACTCTCACCATCAGGGATTTCGAGTACTAGTTCTTTAATGAATGTGGCTACATTGTTATTAGAGCGAACTGTACATTCCCATTGTTTTACGCCAAAAAATTCTGGCGCAACCTGAATCTTCATATCCTGCTTAACGGCCACCTGACAGGAAAGACGCCAGTTCTCTTTAGCCTGCCCGCGGGTAAAATGACCAGCCTCCGTTGGCAGCATCGAACCACCACCATCTAACACCTGGCACTTACATTGCGCACAAGTTCCGCCGCCGCCACATGCTGATGACAGGAAAATACCTGCGTCGGCGAGAGTGTTAAGTAGCTTTCCTCCTGCAGGAACGATTATTGATCGCTGCGCATCGCCATTTATCTCAATATGCACATCGCCACTGCTAACAAGCCGCGAACGCGCAAACAAAATAATCGCGACCAACAACATTACCACAACGGTAAATAATGCAACGCCACCAAAAATTGTTGTGAAATCAATCATTCTGGAATATTCGTCTACAGCGAGACTCCGCTTAGTGACATGAACCCTAAGGACATCAATCCCACCGTGATGAAAGTAATACCAAGCCCGCGCAAACCCTCTGGCACGTCGCTGTATTTTAGTTTTTCACGTATACCGGCCAGGGCAACAATAGCCAGCGCCCAGCCAAAACCCGAGCCCAGGCCAAAGGCTACACTTTCAGAGAACGTATAGTCTCGTTCTACCATGAACAAAGTAGCACCGAGAATTGCACAATTAACCGTAATCAGTGGAAGGAATACGCCGAGGGCGTTATAAAGAACTGGTACAAATTTATCGAGAAACATTTCAAGTATTTGCACCATGGCGGCAATAACACCGATGTAGCAAAGAAACCCGAGAAACTGCAAAGACATGCCCGGCAACCCTAGCCAATCCAGGGCCCCATCTCTTAACAGTTGATTGAAAATAATATTATTTACCGGCACCGTTATAAGTTGCACAACAACAACCGCTACGCCCAGTCCTATAGCCGTCTCGATTTTCTTTGACACGGCCAAAAATGTGCACATGCCAAGAAACATCTGAAGCGCCATGTTCTCTATAAATACTGCTTTAACAAAAAGGCTAAGCAACTGTTCCATTAGAACGCACCTTCGTTTTTGCTTTGCGGCGCTATACGAAACTCACGTACTTCAATTTGTTCTTTTCTGACACTTCGCAAGCCCCATATCAGGAAGCCGATTATAAAAAAGGCACTTGGAGAAAGCAGCATTAGCCCGTTACCCTGATACCAGCCGCCATTCTCAATAAGAGGCAGAATTTCATAGCCAAGCAGACTTCCAGAGCCAAATAGTTCACGAATACAAGCAACAGATATTAGAACTATGCTGTATCCCATGCCATTACCTATTCCATCGAGAAAACTAATACCTGGTGGGTTTTTCATCGCAAATGCTTCAGCGCGCCCCATAACAATACAGTTGGTGATAATAAGGCCAACAAACACGCTTAGGTTCTTGCTGATCTCAAATGCAAACGCCTGCAGAAATTGATCAACTGCAATCACAAGAGAAGCGATAATTGTCATCTGCACAATAATTCGAATGCTGGAAGGCATGTGATTACGAATCATGGAAATAAATAAATTTGAAAATGCTGTAACTAAAGTTAAGGCGACACACATAACCAGGGTCACGCTCAGCTGAGTCGTTACGGCTAACGCCGAACACACTCCCAGTATTTGCAGAGCGATAGGATTATCTTCAAACAGAGGGGTTAGTAAAACTTGTTTTGCTCCAGCCATTATTCTCCACCTCCTGAATTTCGAATATCAGCCAGCAATGGACCAAAACCGTCGTCGCCTAGCCAGTACTGAATAAGATTATCGACGCCGCGACTGGTTAAGGTGGCCCCAGACAAACCATCCACCTGGTAAATGCCACTCCCCGCTCCCTTTACTACACGCAGGCGCACATCACCGTTGTCGCCATAGACCTGCTTGCCAGGCCATAGAGCCATCCAACGAGGGTTTCGAACTTCCGCTCCCAAACCTGGTGTTTCTTTTAGCTCATAAAAAGCCAGGCCCTTCACCGTATTGCCATCACCTTCCAATGCGAGGAAGCCATATAAAATACCCCACAGGCCATAGCCACTCACCGGCACAACGATTGTGTCAATTTCGCCAGCCTCTTCCATAACATAAACCATAGGGTAAATTGCGCGACGTTTAATACTGGCGACATCCTGTTGGCGTTCAATAGCTTCAGAATAGTTTGCATCGTTAATCACTAACCGCTGATCGTAGTTATTAATATCTATCTGTAATTCTTCCAGCTGCGCATCGTCAAGAAACTCACCAGTATGTAAATCGACAATGCGCGGGGTAAACTGACTGAAGATCATTTCTACATCTTCATTGCTGTTTGTGGCTGAGTCGAACATGCCAGCTGCGCTCAGGATATTTTTGTTTCTATCCAGAACACGGTTTGCATCTTGCAGCGGCTTCAAAATAACTGCCGTACCGGACACAATGATCGAACACACCACACAAAGGCAAAATGCGACGAGTAGCGTTCTTGATATAGAGTCTTTAGAGGACACCGCGTGCTCGCCTCCGATTAATATTCGCCTTAACAACAAAGTAGTCGATCAGAGGTGCAAATAAATTGGCGAATAGAATTGCCAGCATCGTGCCCTCTGGATAGGCCGGGTTCACCACTCTGATCAATACGATCATGAAGCCGATAAGCCCTCCGAATATCCATTTCCCGGTATTCGTCATCGCCGCCGACACTGGATCCGTTGCCATAAAAACCATACCAAAGGCAAAACCACCTAGAACGAAATGCCAGTACCAGGGTGTAGCAAATGCCGCATTGGTGTCCGAGCCGATTGTGTTAAATAGCGTCGCCGTAGCGCACATACCAAGAAACACACCAAGCATTATTCGCCACGATGCTATGCGAGTAATTAACAACAGGCATGCGCCCAATAGAATTGCCAGAGTCGATGTTTCCCCTATAGAGCCCTGCATCTGACCGAAAAATGCGTTTAGCCAGGTTAATTCTCTACCGGTAGCAGCGGCAATCGCCGGCAAACCTTCCGCCGCAATTTGACCCAGAGGAGTCGCTCCACTAAAGCCATCTACCGCAGTCCATACAGCATCACCCGACATTTGCGGCGCATAGGCAAAGAACAGAAAAGCCCTGCCGGTTAAAGCCGGATTAAGGAAATTTTTACCTGTGCCACCGAATACTTCTTTTCCAACTACTATGCCAAAGCTAATACCCAATGCGGCCTGCCACAATGGAATATCAGGGGGAACTATAAGCGTAAAAAGAATCGAGGTTACAAAAAAGCCTTCATTGATTTCATGCCCACGTTTCATAGCGAACAGCACTTCCCAGAAACCGCCTACCAGAAATACAACCAGATAGATCGGCATATAGTGCACCACCCCAAACCAGGTGTTGTCCCAAAGGCTTGCCGGGTTATGTCCAGCCAGCAAAGCAATAAATGGCTCATGCCAGTCACCGCTGCCTTCCAGTGCCATCGCTGCAATAGCGCTATTAGCCTGAAACCCCAGATTGTACATTCCATAGAACATGGGGAAAAAAGCGGCGACCCAAACGGTAATCATAATCCGCTTAAGATCAATACCATCGCGCACATGAGGCTGCGCTAATGTGACTTTGTTTGGAGTGTAAAAAAGCGTATCTACAGCTTCAAACAAGGCAAACCATGCTTCGTATTTACCGCCCTTTTTAAAGTGCGGCTCAATATCATCTAAAACTCTTCGTAAACCCATTAGCCCTAACCCTCTTTCTCAATTAAGGTTAAATTGTCACGAAGAATCGGACCGTATTCGTATTTTCCTGGGCAAACATAACTACAAAGTGCCAGATCTTCTTCGTCAAGTTCAAGCGCCCCAAGATTTTGGGCGGATTCGATATCCCCAACTATCAATGCTCGTAATAATTGCGTAGGCAATATATCCAGCGGCATGACTTTTTCGTAGGCGCCTATTGGCACCATAGCCCGAGAACTTCCCTGGGTACTTGTCGACATTGCATGCCTTTTATCTTTGTATATTCCTGATATATAAATCCCCATCACTGAATGGCGATTTGCCCCCGGAGAAAGGTAGCCAAACAAAGGCCGTTCCCTGCCCTCTCGCAGCACTGAAACCTGAAGATGGTATCGGCCTAAGTAACACTCAACTCCTGCCGCTGTTCTTCCACCTAATACCGAGCCGGATATAAGGCGACTTTCATGAGGCTCTAGCTCTCCGACGCTAATCTCGTCCAGGTTTGCGCCAATGCGGGTTGTTATCAACCTCGGCTCAGTTACCTGAGGACCTGCTAAAGAAATAATACGATCCATACACAGCTGCCCGGAGGCGAATAGCTTACCAATGGCAATCACGTCCTGGTAGTTTATCGACCAGACCTGTTTTCCAACCCCAGCAGGCTCTATGCAGTGAATGTGAGTACCGGTTAAACCGGATGGGTGAGGCCCTCGAAATTCCTGCACCACTATTTTGTCAGTAAATTCTTTCTGCTTAAGTAAGGCGTCTACTTTTCTATCGACACAAACATAGGTTTTACCATCTGCCAGGCTAGACAATAAATTAGCCCCAAGCACAAAGTCTTCTACCTGAGCCTTCATGACTACTACTGGATTCGCCGCCAGCGGATTAGTATCCATAGCATTAATGAACAAGGTATGAGGCACTACTTCAGGATCAGGTACTTTACTGTAAGGCCGAGTTCGCAATGAAGTCCATAAGCCCGACAACAGCAAGTCATCGACGATACATTGCCGCGATAGGGAATTTAATTGCGAATCTGAATAGCTATGTAACGGAACTTGATCATCACCATCTAGCTCAATCACCACAGACAGCAGCTTACGCTGCGTACCACGATTTATAGTGGCTACAACACCACAGGCGGGAGAGGTAAAAATAACAGAAGGGTTTTTCTTATCACGAAATAAGGGCTGCCCAAGCTTTACTCGGTCACCCTGAGCGACAAGCATAGTGGGCTTCAAACCAATATAGTCACAACCCAATAAGGCAACAGACCGGGTCGCTTGAGCTTTTCCAGCAAGCTGTTCAGGCTCACCAGATATTGGAAGATTCAGACCGCGTTTAATTCTGATCATTGCTCAATCTAACTCGCTGCGGAACTAAGTCCTACAACTATAAAAATAATACCCCAGTGCCGCTGCAACAACAGCAGAAACCGGGGCAATGGAATTTGGAAACCTTACGCCGCTTAATACGGGCGCGTTTTCGGCGGTGCGAATTATAGGTCTATGCCATCGCAAATACTAGCTGATCTATGGTCGGCTAGTATTTGATTAGCCGGGGCTAGTCCTCCAAAGGGTATTGCTGATACGTAATACCTGCCATTTTGTAGACCAGTCGTCCCACCTGACAACAATAGCCAAATTCATTGTCGTACCATAAATACAGCACGCAGTGATTGCCGTTCACAATAGTGGCATTGGAATCCACGATACCCGCCTCTCTGGTCCCTACAAAATCACTTGAGACCGCGTCAGGCGCTTCAGTGTAGCTTATCTGATTCTGAAGTTTTGAATGCAATGCGATATCCCGAAGAAATTCATTCAGCTCATCCTTGGTTGTCGCTTTTTCTAGCGTCAGATTCATGATGGCCATAGAGACATTGGGGATTGGAACGCGTATAGCGTTGCCGGTAAGCTTTCCTACAAGTTCTGGTATTGCTTTTACCACAGCCTTGACTGCCCCGGTTTCCGTAAGCACCATATTAAGAGCCGCTGACCTGCCTCGACGATCGCCCTTGTGGTAATTATCGATTAGATTTTGATCATTAGTGTAAGCATGAACTGTTTCAACGTGCCCGTGTTCAATACCAAACTTATCGTTTATAACCTTAAGTACTGGTGCTATCGCATTGGTCGTACAGGACGCGGCGGTGACTATAGTGTCCTCAGGGGTGATCAGATTATCATTGATTCCATAAACAATATTCTTAATATCGCCTTTTCCAGGTGCCGTTAGAATGACTTTGGCCGTCCCTTTTGATTTAAGGTGCAAAGAGAGTGCTTCTTTGTCGCGCCATATACCGGTGTTATCAATGATCAAGGCGTCATCGATACCATATTGTGTGTAGTCAATTTCATCCGGGCTGTTTGCATAAATGACCTTAAGCACATTGCCATTGGCAATTAAGCTATTGTTCTCCTCGTCCACGCGCAATGTGCCCTGAAATGCACCATGCACAGAGTCGTTACTGAACAAATTTGCCCGTTTTTGTAAATCCCCTTCCCCACCGGGACGAACTACAATAGCCCTTAGCCGCATAACTTCGGCGGTGCTAGTACGCTCAATAAGCAAGCGCGCCATCAAGCGCCCAATGCGACCAAAGCCATAAAGCACAACATCCTGGCATTTCTCGACGGGCTTCTCCTTCACGCCATCGAGGTATTGCAATTCTCCTCGAACAAATTCGTCTACGCTCAGTGCCGCGTCGCCTTTTTCTTCAAGTTGCGCCATAAAACCTATGCCGAGTTTTCCAAGGTCGATCTGGGCATGCCAAAGATCAAGCTTGGCCAGGGCCATCAGCAAAGGATGAGTCTCAAACTCTGACAACTCGTTGCGCTCAATCTGGCGCACAAAGCGATGAGCCTTCATGATAAACGTCACTGAGCGGTTGTGGATCGAGCGGCCATAGATAAACAGGCCCACATTTCTTTGACCGAATAATCGACCTATAACAGGAATCATTTCCTGCACCAACGCTTCGCGTTGTTTCCAGTCACCAAAATAATCATCTACGCTAGGACGGACCACAAAAACCCCTTTTCTATTTGCTGGCTATACGCCAAATTTGAGTAGGCCGTATTATCTTGTGAATGGATTGCCAGTGCAACAACACAAGTCAAAATTCAAGCCGATCATCATCTAATTATTCAAGCCTGTTTAGACATTCAATATGCGTTACAATTCGCGGTTCTTTGAATGACCCAGGACACTAGCTCGCGCTTGGCAGCTAGCCTCACTACGGGCAATACGCTATCCAAACCTAATTCATGGCAAATATATTTAACCCTCCGCTGCCCGAAGACAGCCACCTCGCATGTTACTGGAAAGGAACAGTCGGCTCAGCCACCAGCCTTGCAATAGCCAGCGCCGCCGCAAATAGTGACGGCCCGTTGCTGCTCGTGTGTGAAGACAACGAGTCGGTAGACCAATTTAAGCGAGAACTGAGATACTTTTGCTCCCGGGCAAATGGGCCAGAATCCCAACTAAAGGTATTTAGCCTTCCCGATTGGGAAACATTGCCCTACGATAATTTCTCCCCACATCAGGACATCATCTCTGATCGCCTGAGTGCTCTATACCACTTACCACAACTAGAACAAGGCATTCTGGTTGTTTCTATCAGTAGCTTAATGCACAAGCTACCACCACAGAAGTACATCACTGCCAATAGTCTTGATCTTGAAATCGGTCAGGAACTATTCATCCCTGCCATGCGAAAGGAATTAGTCAATGCGGGCTACCAAGCAGTAGACGCCGTGTTTGAGCATGGCGAATTTGCTGTTCGTGGCTCCATCATAGACATTTACCCAATGGGAAGCCGCTTCCCTTTTCGAATTGATCTAATCGGTGACGAAATTGAGACTCTACGTATCTTTGACCCAGAGACGCAGCGCTCAGACAAGCAGGTGGAGCAAATTCGACTACTGCCTGGAAGAGAGTATCCACTAGATGCCAAGGGTATTACGGCGTTTCGCAGCGAATTTAGAGAAAGGTTTGATCTTGACCTGCGCCAGTGCCCCATTTATCAGGATGTTAGTGACGGTATTAATTCGCCAGGGCTGGAATATTATCTCGGGCTGTTTTTTAAAGAACTGGATTCGCTGTTCGATTTTCTGCCTGAATCCACGACTTTTTGCAAAATAGGTAACCTTAAACAGTCTGGCGACAATTTCTGGAAAGACATTCAAAGTCGATATGAAGACAGGCAAATTGATAAATATCGCCCTATCTTGCCTCCAGAAGAAATATTCCTGCCTATTGATACTGTCCTAAAAGAACTGAAGCAATTTCGCCAGATTGACTTTAAGGACTCCAAGGCGTCATTCGATCTTGAAAGTTCTGAACTACCCGAATTAAGCAGCGACGCAAAATTAAAATTACCATTTTCGGCGGTACAGCAATTTATCAGCGAGAACAGCGACCAGCGCGTTTTGTTTTGCGCCGAGTCTGCAGGCCGAAGAGAAACACTATTAGAAATACTTAAGCAGATTGATATTTTTCCAGATGTATTTGAGCACTGGCAAGAATTTGTAGAAGCCGATGCGTTTTTTGGCATTACTGTTGCCCCGCTCGACCAGGGTATGTGGTTACAACAACACAACCTGATACTGATAACTGAAGCACAGCTATTTGGCAATCGCATTGCGCAAAGGCGTCGACGTAACAAGCAGCAAAGCAACACCGATTTTATTATTAAAAGCCTGACCGAATTGAAAATTAACGATGCGGTGGTTCACCTTGATCATGGCATAGGCCGCTACCTTGGTTTGCAGACAATCACCACAGACGGGCAGGCGACAGAATTTCTAACGCTTGAATATGCCAGCAGTGCAAAATTGTATGTGCCTGTTTCTTCGCTGCATCTGATTAGTCGCTACAGTGGCGCAGAACAGGAAGGCGCACAGATTAGCCATCTTGGCACGGACCAATGGCAAAAAACCAAACGCAAGGCGGCAGAAAAAATTCGCGATGTCGCTGCCGAACTACTTGATATCTATGCGCAAAGAGAAGCCCAAAAGGGATATAAATACAAGTGCGAAAGCAATGATTACGAAAAATTTTCGGCCAGCTTTCCGTTTGAAGAAACAGCCGATCAAGAAAGCGCGATCGAAGCTGTAATTGATGACATGACGAGCAGTCGCGCTATGGACAGGCTCATTTGCGGCGATGTTGGTTTTGGTAAAACCGAAGTGGCCATGCGTGCTACTTTTATCGCGGTGCAAAACAGTAAACAGGTTGCCATGTTAGTGCCAACCACTTTACTTGCTCAGCAGCACTTTGAAAGCTTTAAAGACCGTTTTGCCGACTGGCCGATTACAATCGATGTAATCTCCCGGTTTAGAACCAATAGCGAGCAAACGGACACGCTTAAAAGAGTTGCCAACGGCGCTGTAGATATTCTTATTGGCACACACAAATTACTAAATGGCGAAATCAAATATAAAGACCTAGGCATGCTCATCATCGATGAAGAGCATCGCTTCGGAGTACGCCAAAAAGAAAAACTGAAGTCTCTACGTGCCAATGTTGATATTCTTACGCTTACTGCCACGCCTATACCGCGCACGCTAAACATGTCACTTGCAGGCATTCGTGACCTTTCACTTATCGTCACTCCTCCTGCGCGCCGGCTGTCAGTAAAAACTTTTGTGCGCCAACAACAAGACAGCTTGATAAAGGAAGCTGTGTCTCGCGAGTTATTACGTGGCGGTCAGGTTTTCTATCTGCATAACGAAGTCAAAACTATTGAACGTGCTGCAGAGCATTTAAAGGAAATTAGCCCACAGGCACGAATCTGTATCGCCCATGG
Organism: SAR86 cluster bacterium; assembly: GCA_002402175.1. Lineage (GTDB taxonomy): Bacteria > Pseudomonadota > Gammaproteobacteria > Pseudomonadales > Pseudohongiellaceae > UBA9145. The sequence continues at coordinate 66,212 of NVVJ01000001.1, read as the reverse complement.
ACAAATGCCAGAACGTGATCTTGAAAAAGTCATGGCTGATTTTTATCACAAGCGTTACAACGTTCTTGTTTGCACGACTATTATCGAAACTGGCATCGATATACCAAGTGCCAATACGATTCTGATCCATCGGGCTGATAAATTTGGACTGGCGCAGCTACATCAGCTGCGCGGCCGTGTTGGCAGATCTCACCATCAAGCCTATGCGTATCTGCTTTTGCCAAGTCATAGCAAACTTGGCGCCGATGCACAAAAACGAATTGAAGCTATTCAGGCAGCGTCAACACTCGGCGCGGGATTTACACTAGCAAGCCATGACCTTGAAATTCGAGGCGCAGGCGAATTGCTAGGTGATGAACAAAGCGGGCATATGCAAAAAATAGGCTTTTCGCTTTATACCGAAATGCTAGAGGCTGCAGTGGCCGCCATTAAATCAGGACGCACACCGACGCCTGAAATTGATATCGACAAATCTATTGATATCAACCTACGGATTCCTGCTCTAATTCCCGAGGACTATCTGCCTGACGTTCACATTCGGCTGATTATGTACAAACGTATTTCCGCATCATTAGATAACGATGACTTGCGAGAGCTGCAGGTTGAGATGATAGATCGCTTTGGATTACTGCCCAGGCCATTAAAATTACTTTTCAGGCTAACTCAACTTAAGCTTAAAGCTGAGGCCTATAGCATCAAAAAAATTGATGCAAATATCAGCACAGGGCGCATCGAATTTATTCCGCAACCTCGAATCGATTCACTTTCAATAATTCAATTAATACAGAACGAGCCGCAGCTGTATAAATTAGGCGGCGCCAATCATTTACAATTTACGCATAATTGTAGTGATGCTGATGATAAACTGGACTTTATCAGTGATTTGCTGGATAAATTCAAAATCATTGATGAAATAGCGACATGAAACCGCTTTCACGCTGGAACACTTGAATGATTGTTAAGCCTGCCAGGACCAAATCAACACTGCTTTCAGTATGCTGCGTTCTGGCTTTCGTAATAGCACCCGCCACTGCTTCTGCTCAAGATGGCGAGCGCTGGTTCCAAGTCGAAATATCTATATTTAGTAACGAAGACCTACTAGACCGAAACGAAGAACACTGGCAAGCAGACAGACTCGAGCTTGAGTACCCTGATAAAATTCAACGCCTGAAGCAATTAAGTGATCTTCTTTTAATCGATGACTTATTCATAAGTGATATTGAGCTATCCGAGCCAGCTTCCGAGCAACAATCAGATACAGCTGAGACAGCTGATACCGATAATTTAGTTCTCGCCACCGCCCCTATACCTAACGCAGGAGCACGCAATTTTAGTTTCTTTGACTATGAGCGCGATTCGTTCATCCAGCTACCTCTTAGTGAGAGCGATTTTAGACAAAGTAATAGGGCTATTGAAAGAACCGCCGATCATCGCTTGCTGTATCACGGCTTGTGGCGCCAGGCGATGCAGAATCCAAACCAGGCCACTCCTATATACATCGAAGGCGGGCGTGAATACGGACAGCAACACGAACTGCAAGGAAATATAACGGTACGCTTTAATCCGAACCGTGACCGAATAGTGCTAGATACAGATTTGTGGTTAAGCGAGTTTAGTGCAGCAGCCGAATTGGAAAGCAGCTGGGCGCTTCCCGACATTCCTTCGAAAATGAAAAACAGAAACAGCATTCAAAATACCGACACTCAAATCAACCAATATGGCATTCGTCGTATATTCCACTTCCAGCAAAGCCGTGACATGCGCTCTGGTGAGTTTCACTATCTCGACCACCCCGCTATGGGCATCGTAATATTGGTAGAGCAATATCAAGTGCCGCCGATTCCGACACCCGAGTTCAATTTTGAAACTAACTAGTGGTTAGGCAGACAAGAGAGCCAGGTTTGAACTACTAACGACCGGTATCCTGAATTACTTCCTTAAGCACTGCAGCAACAAACTCCATGCCATTCGCCAAAATTTGGTGAATTTCATCAAGGCTTATTAGTGCGTCTGTTATACCTGCTGCCCAATTTACCGACAATGCCAGGCTGGCATATTCGATATTCATCTCTCTCGCCAGAGCCGCCTCTGGCATTCCGGTCATGCCTACCATGTCGCATCCGTCTCGTTTAAGCCGCCGTATTTCGGCCGCTGTTTCTAACCGAGGTCCTTGTGTACAGGCATAAACACCACCGTCCAATACCTCATGCTTTGTCGGAGAGTTCTCGTTTACTGTGGTGAGAGCACGAAGGATGCACGCGCGAAGTTTATTCGTATATGGATGGCTAAAATCTATATGCGTTACCTGCGTTAGCCCGCTCTCGAAAAAAGTTTCCTTTCGTGAATGGCTATAATCAATTAACTGATCTGGTACGGCAAAGCTGCCTGGGCCAAGCGAGTCGACAATGCCGCCAACCGCATTCACCGCGACAATACTCTTCACCCCTACTTCGGACAATGCCCAGATATTAGCCCGGTAATTGACTTTGTGTGGGGGCACAGCATGGCCAGCGCCATGGCGCGGTAAAAAGACAAATTCTTGCTCACGGTAATTGAAAAACTGGACTCGCACTTCGTCATCATCAAAAGGAGTCGCTACAACTTTTTCTGTTGCTGGTTCAAACCCATCTAAACTGGATAATCCAGTGCCGCCAATTATCGCTAACATAAGCTGTCTCTGTAATGTTCAGGCAAGGAACATAAACCACTTGGCAGGCAATGACAATCAGACAGGAATGTACTAAATAGAATGCGAAGCGAGTTCGGAGAGTAAGTGTGCTGCCAGCATGAAGACCGCAACTAGGAAGAGACGATATAACCAGAGAATCAATCTGCGAGGGTTGACCCCCTGGTTCGGCAATCGAAGTCTAAGCTAGCCAATTAAGACTTGGCGAAGACTGTTTTACGAGTAGCTGAATCATTATTACCTAATAAACTCAGATTACCAGAGCTCGATCAATTCCAGCGACAAAACTGCAATGAGCTTCACAAAAAGTTCGCTATTCTTGCCACATCCACTACACCAAAGCTTACTAAGCAGCAGAAACCTGACAATTATCGAATTCCCTTGTACTCTTAGCTAATGACTATTAGACAATCGGTAACGGCACTCACCTGCTAACCCTTGAACATTATGCAAGCCATCCTACAATTTATCTTTGACCTGCCTTTAATCAGTCTAAAACACAAGAAAGGCGTGTACAAAAAACTGGTCAAATACGGAAACGCACCCGATGCCCCCTTTTGCAAAGATTTCTATGGCCTCAAATACGAAGGCAATCTGAATAACAGCATCGAATTCAATATTTACTACTACGATGCTTTTGAAAAGCCTCTGCTATTTTTTCTCAGAGATACAATGTTTAATTTGAACAAACTTGCAGGGCAGGAGGAACAGCAGTTCTTTGATATTGGTGCAAATATTGGCCAGCATTCCTTGTTTATGTCTCAGATAGCAAGCCAGGTTCTATCGTTTGAGCCCTATGATGCGGTTAGTGACAAGCTAAAGCATCATATCGCTATTAATCAGATCAAGAATATCGAGCTGCACTCCCTGGGCCTAAGCAATAAAACCGAAGAGTTGGACTTTTACGCCCCTACCGGCCGCAATCAGGGAATAGGATCTTTTGATGCCAGTACTGTTAGCAAGGGTAATACCAATTTAGGCAAGCTTAGACTCGTCAACGGTGATGAATATTTGCAACAAAAACAACGATTAAGCATGTCTTTAGTGAAAATTGACGTAGAAGGCTTCGAGAAAAACGTACTGGAAGGCTTAAAGGATACTCTGCAAGAAGCCCGACCAATAATGGTTATTGAAATCAGTTACGACAGCGCCCTGTCCTTTGAATCTATGGATGAATTACGTAGCTTGCTGCCCGTGGATTATGAGTTATTTACCTTCAATACTCGCAAGGCCGATGGCAGTAAAGCCAGAAGACGCGGCGCTAAAGCCAGGCACAGCGGCGCCTATCGATTAGTCCCTTTTACTCAATGGCGAAAATCCGGACAGGACGACGTGGTAGCCTGCCCTGTCGAAAAACTCGAACAGCTGCCTAAGGGCAACTGAAGAACAACTGAAAGCCAGCTAAACTTTTAAAGGCTAGCCTTAATCTCAGTCGAAAAAAAAGCCTAGCGCTAAGAAACCAATCCTAACCTAAGCCTTTTCAATGTGTTGCACTTAATATATCGGTTATTTTTGAGATCCCTTAACTAATTCTTTGTTTTTTATCAATAAATAAATATACGCACCAGCAGCGCTACACTCACTATGCGCTCATCCAAGCGTGATCTTTATGGAATTAGAGAATTCATCCCTACCCAATTCTCCTGAGAAAAAGGTATTAAACGCCAGGCTAATCCTTTCTATGTCCGTTGCTACTTCCTTTACCCCATGAAGAACATTGGAGGGAAAGATAAGCAAGTCACCGACTTTTGTATTCACATAATACCGAGAAGCGCTGTAGTAATTTTCAGTGTCACGCATCAGCTCGTACCACTGCTGGTCTTCGTTTCTGCTGAAGTTGATTCCATCATCCTCCGCAACATTTATATACAACACGCCACTAGCGATGCTGTTGGGGTGAATATGAGAGTGATGCGATTCACCTCGCCGGGTAACCGTTAGCCAGGACTGTGTGATTTGTAAAACGACATCATTTGACGTGTTGTAAACAGTTTTAAAATAGCTATTTATATTTTCCTGAATTACCCCACGGATACTTTCCATTTCCTGCGCATCGAGAACGTTTTTATTTCTGGAAGAATGATTAGAAACAGCAAAGACAGGATCACTTAACTGACTTCTAATATACCGCACCTCTTGCTCAGAAAGGCTCCTGTTTATAGAAGACTTATACAGAGGCGTAGCAAACATATTCATCATTTCAGATTCCATGATAACTCCTTAGTCATGACAGCGAATACTTGAAAATAATTGATTAATTAAAAAGCAAAAATTTATAACATAATTATATAACGTATAGGGAATGGTTTTCTTACATAGTTACACCTAAAAATGTGCCGACTATCAACCCCACTTTGGCCTGATTTTCGTACCAGTAATATTATGTAGCTGTATTTTGTTGCAGTTATCGAAGGCAGCAAACCTCTTTATTTCGGATAACAATGCCGCATAAAACCCATCAAGGTTGCGTATTGGCTTTTCTATATGCAGTTGTAGTATATGAAATACCTTTTCTTTTCGGGAGGCTTTGGCATCGAGCCGACCAAGCAGTTTATTGTTACGCAATATTGGCAAACAAAAGTAACCGTATTTTCTTTTTGTTTTTGGCACGTAACATTCAATTTGATAATCAAAATCGAATATTTGCTTTACTCGCTTTCGTTGGATAACGGCATTATCGAACGGGGATAAAATCCTCAGTTTATTGTTCGGCCGAATGTCTCTTAGTTGCTCGTCTACATTTCCCTGGCAAAAATAATCATCTCCCGCAATTTCGACATTAACTATTAACCCGTCTTCCTCCATCTCCTTTGCTATCTTCAACATTGTTGGAGACAGTCCCTTTCGCAGGTAGGACATTTCCTTTAATTTGGCCACACCGTGAGCCCGAAGAAACCCTGTAATAAGATGCCGACATAGCTCTTCTTCTGTAGGCTCGCGCGTGTCAACGTCAGCTGGGAGGACTCGTTCACGAAGGTCATAAACTTTATGGAAATTGACACGCCCGGAAATCATTAATTTCCCTTCCATAAAAAGTTGTTCTAGTGCCAGTTTTGAAGGCGCTCTAGCCCACATTCCCTTGCTATGGCTTTTGTCATCGAAGTCCTTCGCTTGCAAAGGCCCTTCTTCGGTAATTCTCTTGAGTACTTTTCTGGTTTCTTTTGAATTTTTTGGATACCAATGGGTCTCGCCACTAGCAATACGATTCATCATTGGTAGGGAATATCGATAGTCCTTCATGGGCAGAATAGCCAAAGCATGGGACCAATGTTCGAATACTCGTCTTTCTTGCTGTAGCAAATCTATATGCTCAGGAACAAAGCTTTCGACCCGATTCCAAAGCGTGTGCAGATGAGCTCTGGCCACAACCGAAAGCGTATCAATTTGCACATAACCCAGATGCTCTATTGCCTGAAGACTGGCATCAACACCTTTACCAAAACAACGACGACTGTGAAGCCTCTGGCTATTTAGTATTAGCTTGCGCGCATCTGAGCGTGACAGTGAAATCGTCATACGAGGCTACTAATCTCAATCAACTATCACCATTTCATCCAGCAAATTTGTGGCTCCGTCCATGTATTCCATAACCCATAACATGTAACGTGAATCAACGGATATAGCGCGATTCTTGTCATCATCAAAATCCCAGTCGCCGATAATACTCTCGTAAACTCCGTCAAAAAGCAGCCCGACCAACTGCGCCTTACTATTCATAGTCGCTGTACCGGAATTCCCGCCGGTGATATCCAGCGTGCTTAAAAAATTAACCGGAACCGAACCAAGAGAGGCTAAAGAATATTTGCCATGTTGCTCCTGACGAATTAAGTCCAGTTGCTTAGCTGGAGCATTGAACGGCTCAACCCCCGTGTCCTTTCCTAATATTCCTTCCAGGCTGGTAAAAGGCTGATTCACCAAACCATCTTTGGGTTGGTTGCCCCGCACTTGCCCAAAAGTTACTCTTAGAGAACTGTTTGCATCTGCGTAAATCGGACGATTCAAACTTCGATTGTAAGCAATAACAGCTTCCATGTAGCGTGGACGCCATTGCTGAAACTGACCTCGTAGTTCCTTGTCTTCGCGTTGTAAAAGCATACGTTCGTCGTGGGATGCTACAGCGTATTGAATAAGTGGATCAGTGCTGCTGCGAAACTCTTCCAGACTTTTATCCATCCAGGCTAATCGGGTAGCCTCATCATTAAGTGAGGATTGAGAATAGGCGTCCTGGATAATTTGCTCTACCTCGCCTTGATTGAACCCCTCGGATAAATCGTAAAAACTATCTAAAGAGCTTGATCGATATTGCTCGGGCAACTTGGAATATTGTGCCAGGAGATAACTCAACATGGCTTTATCGACTTGTGCATCAAAACGCCGGCTTATTCGCTGCATAGACTGACGAAAACGCGAAATGTCACGTTCTTGATAGCCGGGCTCTCGCTCGGCATCGGGTTTTTGTTTTTCAACAGCCAAGCGATAAAGCCGTTGGGCAGTGCTTGGCAACGTCGCATAGCTCATGTAGCCACGCACGAGCTCTCGCTCTCGTGCGGCGTTATCAGAATCAATTAAAGCCTGTAGCTTAACCAGCGGCGCCGAATACGCTTGTTTTCGCGTGGCATCGCCATCTATCCAGACAGCAAGGTCGTTTTCTTCCTGTTTGCGCCTGTTGATGAAATCACTATGTTGGTAGCTTTCCACCATGGATTGATAGTTTTTTGCATAATTGGATAAGCCAGCCAGAGTGCTCTCGTAGGCTAGCCGTGCTGGACTACCCTGTTCTGAATTCTCATCAATGATACTCATTAAGTCCTCGCGAAACTGACGTGCTTTCGGGTAGAACCAGGTGAATTGATTGTCAATTTCCGCCGCTGTACGGTAACGGTTAGTGCTTCCGGGGTAACCAACACCCATCACGAAATCGCCTTCTTCTACTCCTTTTGCACTGACTTCCAGAAAACTATCCGGCTTATAGGGGACGTTGTTTTCACTAAATTCTGCTGGTCTGCCGCGTGTATCCACGTAAGCCCGATAGAAACCAAAATCTCCCGTATGCCTTGGCCATTGCCAGTTATCAATATCGCCACCGTATTTGCCAATACTGGTAGCTGGCGCGTATACCAGCCGAACATCCTGAATCTCTAGCCGTTTTAGCAAGAAATACTCCAGGCCCTGGTGGAATGAAGACACGCTGCATCTGTGCATATCACTGGATTCACATTCAGCGATTAGTGCTTTGCGATTTGACTCGATGGTCTGATAACGCTCTATGCCTGTACTTGAGGCGGTCACACCCGCCAGTGCGGCAGCGGTAACATCGGTAACGGCTTCTGTTACATATATTCGAGTTCCTGGAGCAGCCGGAATTTCCTCGCTTAACTGCTGAGCGAGAAAGCCATCCGTTAGTAAATTGTTTTCTGGCGTACTGTTGTATTGCACCGATCCATAAACGCAGTGATGATTAGTGACAACCAGACCTTGAGGCGAAACAAAAGAAGCACTGCAGCCACCGAGACTAACAATTGCATTCATAGGAAACTGGTCAAGCGCACTTAAATTCGCCGGATTAATTTCAAGCCCCAACTCCAACAAACGAGAACTCAAGTCAGGCAATTGATGAGGTTGCCACATACCCTCGTCAGCAAGTGCTGATGTCGACATTAAGAAAGTAATAAAAAACAGATAACGCATGACATTCCTCATTTGGGTGGTAAATAGTAATAATTAGAGAGTATTAATAAACAACTCACTACGGTGGTGGTAATCGTACTCCTTAAGCCGCTACGCGCTATCGTCCCTCGTTGATCACCACGGCAGACGCCACCTGCCCAACATTTTTCACTGTGTAGGCTTCATTAGCATCACGCCAGGCCCACTTGGCTTTAGCATCAAGCTCGGAAGTTATTCCATCGCTGCGAGAAACATGAATTAGTCCATCGGCCACCTGAATCACTACACTTGCTGACTCGTGCACCTGAACCTTAGTTTCCTCACCTGGAGCAAGTTCTACTCGATAGGAGCGAAACCAGGCATTTTCTAGTTGCGGCTCACCTGTCAAACCAGAAGGCCGGCCAGATGTCATGCTGGCGCTCCCTTCGCCGTCATGAACAAGCGCAATAATTCTAAACAGTCCAGAGCCATTATTTGGAACCTTGTGAGTATCCGGTATGCTTGCATATTCAATATTGGCACTGACATCACCATCTCTTGGCCGGTCTGGACTACTTATGAATGTCAGTAAAATAGGCTGATCATGAACATGAGGCAGGGAGACATCCCCCGGGTTTATTTGTACATCCAGTAGATACAAGTCTCCCTGGTGATGCACAGTTCTGTGCCTGGGCTCTTGTAGAAGATGAACTATACGCTCTCCGTCAAATTCGCTTTCCTGCGCTGAGGCAGAAAAAGTGAATGAGCTGTACAAAAACAGTATCACAGACGCTACTAAAACTTCAGCTTTCAAGCGGAACCCTGTATTTTTCATTACCTACCTCTTATCTGCTAATGATAGTGACCTAAAGCCTGGCGCCATGGTCGAATTAACCTAAAAACTACTACTTATAGTGCCTATTTGCCAGAATATTCACGCCCTTTAGCATCATGCAAGATCAGGTATATAGCGAAAACACGCAAACAATGAAACACGTATTCGTCTAATTAAGTGCTATAGCACTCTATGAAGACATATATTGCTATCAAAATTACGCGAAGTGATCAAAGAAATACCCTTTCGACCGATACCCAAGGATAGTTCGTCAATTCATCCAAGCTTAAAGCACAGTTTAGAAATGCCATGAAGATTCCAAAGCGACTACTGCCCTTAATCGAAGACGGGCTGATAGATGAAGTAATAAGTCGCTTAATGAGCGGAAAAGAAGCAGATATTTTTGTTGTCCGTTGCAATAACAAAATTCAGTGTGCCAAGGTTTATAAGGAAGCGGCAAAACGTAGCTTCAAACAGGCAGTGCAATATTCCGAAGGCAGGAAGACCCGTAACACACGTCGAGCTCGGGCGATGGAAAAGGGTTCAAAATTTGGTCGCAAGCAACAGGAGGAAACTTGGCACAATGCCGAAGTGGATGCCTTGCGACTACTCGACAAAGCCGGTGTGCGCGTCCCTGAGCCATATGCCTGTGTTGATGGCGTACTGTTAATGGAATTGATCACTGATGGCGAAGGCGCTGTTGCACCCCGACTCGGTGATGTTTCCATGTCCTGCGAACAGGCAGTAGAAGACCACGCCGTTGTTATGCAATATATTGTGCGAATGCTTTGTGCAGGCATCGTACATGGTGATTTATCAGAGTTTAATATTCTAGTCGATGACTACGGGCCGGTTATTATCGACTTGCCGCAAGCGGTAAATGCATCAGCAAATAACAATGCAGAATTTATGCTCGAACGAGATGTAAATAAGATAAGCCAATACTACGGACAGTTTGCTCCCGAATTGCTTAAAAGCAACTACGCCAAAGAAATTTGGAAACTGTATGAAGAGGGTGAGCTTCAGCCTGAAACTGATTTAACCGGTATTTTTGTAGAAAGCTCTGAAGAAGCTGATGTAGATGGTGTACTGGAAGAAATTAAATCTATTCTAGCCGAGGAGGAGGCTCGAAAAGAGAGAATGGCGGAGGCAGAAGATCCCCCCCTGAACTAGTTAGCACAATTTGTGCCTGATTTTTCGCTCTGAAATACTAAGGCGTTAATACACTTCCTGATAAATTTGGCGTAGCCACCCCTGACCGAAACGCAACCTCACCATTAACCAAGACAATATCAAACCCTTCAGAAAGCTGCAGCGGATCAGGGTATGTCGCATTAGCTTTTACTCTAGCAGGGTCAAACACGATCAAGTCTGCCGCCTTTCCAACTTCCACACTTCCGCGATCATTCAGACCAAGAACTGCGGCTGAAAAAGAAGTCATTTTGCGAATAGCGTCCACTAGAGTCATAGCGTTTCGATTTACCACATACTCTTCAATTATTTTAGCAAAGGCCCCATGACCACGCGGGTGAAACCCAGTCGGACTGCCGTCGGATGATACTGTGATGTTATCGTCTTCGAGCAATCGAGACTGCAACTCATCATCCATAATGAAATAGGCTCCCCCTCCTCCCTGCGGGCCAATTACATCAATCAGAATTTCCTCAAATGGCAGGCCAAGCTCCACCTCTAAATCCGCCAGAGTTTTACCCGTATAGGGGTCAGTCCCTAATAAAGTGGCACCAGGCCCGTTACGGCGAGCAATGCGATTAACTAGGTATTCTTCTAATTCATTTCTGCGATCACGTTTGGCAATAACAAACTCTTCGGCAGTTTTCGACCAAACCGGAAACAGTAAGGCAATTCCGGCATAACTAGCGTTATAAGGGTATACGTCCGCGGTAATATCAATGCCCGCGCTTCTTGCCGCCGTTAATACATCAAGTATTTCTTCAGCTCTAGTGGCGCCCTTGCCATAAACTGATTTCAAATGGGATATATGCACTCGGCTATACTGACCCTGGCTTAGTAACTCGTCGATTGATTTTTCGAGCTGGTCATCATCTTCGTTACGCATATGGCTCATAATCACCCGCCCACGACCACCTACCACACGTGCCATCTCTATCAATTCGGACTCGGGTGCATGCAGACCAGGGTTGTATTCAAGGCCCGTGCTCAAGCCAAACGTGTAATCCAATGCATTGTTCAGCAATTCCAGCATCCGCTGCAAGTCATCCGCACCGGGGTTAGGGTTTTGTCCAATACCTGCCAGATTTCTAAGAGTGCCATGGCCTACAAACATAGCCACATTAACGCCTATACCTGCCTCTCTCACCTGTTCTATCCATGGTCCAAGGTCAGCCAATTCAGGACTATCGCCATCTTGACCCAGGGTAATTGTAGTTACTCCCTGTGCTAGAAAATTCTCGAATTCAGGAGTAGATAGCGGATCCCCATGGGAATGGACATCAATAAATCCAGGCGCCACAACTCGTCCTCCAGCGTCTATAGTATTTGCTACCACTGCATTTACTTCATCTGGTGTAGTGATACGAGCAACAAGCCCATTCTTAATGTAGATATCCGCAGGTCGAGCGGGACTACCCAGGCCATCGATTAAACTGGCATTGGAAATCAGCGTGTCGTAGCTTGGAATGTTTTCCGTCTCTGAATCGGTGCAAGACGACAAGCTGGCGAGAAGAGCAATCGTAAAAATGAACTTTAAAGTTTGCACCTTCATTTGAATTCCTTTAATCAAAGCCCTTCAATCAGTTTTGTATTGGCACAGCTATATATCTAATGTTGCGCGCGTAGGTATGACAACTAATTTATAAATGGGTCCTGTGGGTTCTTTAAATGTAAAGGAAACAGGTTCGCCGAAGTTTACAGTAGCTATGCTCGACCCAACAAATACTGCATCAGTTTCATCCAGATAGTCGTACAAAGACACACTCAATTCAATAGATTCTCCAACTTCTCGACCATGAAATCCTATTCTGGTAGCTCCAGTGATATCCGCTGTCGCAGATTCGTCAAATAATAGAAAGTACTCTACTTCTGCCGAGTAAGAATTTTCACCAACAACCTTCTCATAAGTATAAGCTAACTTTAAACCTTCATCGGCCGTGACTAGTGACATATAAGCTAACGAGAACACGGCTGAAATCATCACGCCGAAGCCTACACGATAAATTGAAAACCATGAGCTTGGTGAAATCGGATTATCAATGAGATCCTGAACACTAATATTTAATGCCACGGACAATGCCATTAGTGTTTCTTTAGATGTTTTCCCAGTTGCCTCAACTCTCTGAATAGTCCGCAAACTTATACCGGACACCTCGGCTAAGTGGTCTTGACTCCAGGCTCGACGCTCACGTCCTGAAACTACAATCTCTGGATTTACATTCATTTTCATTCCCCCCTATACAAGAAAGGTTAAGTTTCATACAAACACGAGAATTGAGCCACGACACAATTACGTTACTAGTACGTCATGTACTGGAGGGGAAATTCAAAACTAGCATGAATTGGTGCGCCCGGCAGGACTTGAACCTGCAACCCCCGGCTTAGAAGGCCGGTGCTCTATCCAGTTGAGCTACGGGCGCATTGCGCTGTTTGCCGGTCGAATAGACTGGCTGGAAACGGCGTGTATTTTACACGATTTCTGCTGTCTGACCATGATGATTAAGCGAAGAGTTAACTAGATTTTGAATCTGGATTGTTTTTTGCTTTTTCATCGACACTTTCAACAACACTATAATTGTGATGTGTGTGCGGTGTGCCGCCGCAGCCAACGCCTGTGTACATACCCGCCATAAACAGGTTTATATTTTTGCAGGTTTTTAGAAATCTACTGAATATACCCTTCTGCTCACTGATTTCGCCATAAGAACCTGTATTCATATCGTGAACAGAAGTACGCTTTCCGTCGAGGGTCTTTGCTTTCATATTGGTCATATGTACCCTCCCGCCTACCTACCAACCTATAACAATCGATAATCGGGCGACATAATATGATCTGGGTGTTTTATCTGATCTAAATAATACGATGGTGCTCTGGCGTCTTCTCCAAACGAGAAATGAAAGCTTCCTTTGATGAGTTGTTCCCTGCTGTCGAGTATTGCCCACTCAACACTGTAGTAATCTGACGTTCCAAGTTTCGGCAGAGTTTGCATAAACCGTTGACTCGCCATCGGCTTATAACGAAAGTCGATATCTAAGAATTCTCGCTCTGAATTTCTCAATGTAAATTTCACCAGACGAACATCACCCATGAAATGCAGCATGATAGATTTAGGTGCCACGATAAGCACTTCATCGCTTGCTGGCATAGTCTCTACATCAACTTCGGGAGCCATATTGTGCATTTCATGCTGAGCCAGTGCCACAGGACTGATTAAAAACAGCAAAAGAAAGCTGACAAGTAATGCCCTGATAGAAAAATTTTTGCCACAACTACTCGACGTCTTAATTTCCGTTTTTTGCTCCAACATATTCACACCATTCTCCTCAAGCTTAACTGCACTACAAAATATTTTAATTACCGGTCTGAGACCAGCTTTTCTGAACTTATTTGTGTGTGACAAATAGAAAAAACCAGGAAAAGAGCTTCTTTCCCTGGTTTTTACTGTCCTAACGCTGTTGCTGTATAGCCGTTAGGGAGTTACGTTTACGGTGAGATACTGATCATGGTAAAGCCCGCCGTCATCAGCTCGCCCCCACAACAAATAAGTACCAGGCTCGTCAAAGGTAACTGTCACTTCGTGTATACCGTCTTCAGGTAATTCAGGCGGAACCCACAACCAGCCCCACGGCGAATTAGCCGATGTACGCGTATCTTCCCAGGGCTTAACCTGTGGCGGATCGAAATGAACAGCTTCCTGTACTAATTCAACGGACTCAGGAGCACGATAAACGTTCCATGATAAAAACAGTCCATTGTGTTTAGCCACAGTCGGTTTTAGTGGAGCCATTGAAGCCATTCTGTCGCGCATCATTGTTGGTGATGCGAAAGCTGCTGCTGCGCCACCAAGACGTCTGATAAGCCGCATAGGGTCATGAGGCTCAGGTACGCCATCATCACTTACCCGGGTCTGAAAAGTTAATGGTTGTCCTACACTGATGGTTCGAATTTCGTCTCCGATCAGTTCTGACACTGGAGCTATATTGGCCCTAAGTTTCGCATCGGACGTTCCCGCGCCTAAAGCACCGGTTTCCGACATGATAATTATATTGTCAATTTTGTAATCTGCTCTCAAAGTACCATAAGCTTTTCGAGTCGTGCCATTAGGAGAAGTTAGCTCCCAAACCAGCTCATCGTCTCCAAAATCACCAGGAACAATTACATCAAAGGTGAATCGATTACGACGAGGAAGGAAATGACTAGGTTGGCCACGGTCTGCCAGACCCGGTGAAAAGAAGTTATTTTCACCCACTGGAACATCGAGCTCTTCTTCCCAGTTGTGATTAAAGTAGCCAAACGTGAGTGTAATAGTACCGTCTTCATTTTCACGCCAGCCTTCGTATGCAAGCTCTGCATGCTGCCCGTGAGTGTAGGTGTTTCGCGCATAATGATAAGCCTGCTGTGCGCTGGCCAGGTTAGAAAGCAGCATTAACGAAGCTGCGAACATCACTGTAAAAATTCTTAATAATTTGTCAGTTTTCATAACTACCTTCTCAGGAAAATCTCCTTTATTACAAGTTTATGTGCTGGCGCTTGCAGAAACAGCCTCGTCTCCTTCAGCGCCAACGCATCAATCATTTTTAGTCACTGGCATCAGCTGAATCTGGAATTTGCCATACCAGAGGCGCCGAACACAAAGGACAACCAATCACGTGGTCATTAGGGCCCAGGTTTCGGTTTTTACGTCGTTTAGCCATTTCTTCCATGAACTGTTCATCGGTCATAGTTACCCGAATTCCCAGATCAATAAACATATTGGTTACCGAACGGTTACCAGAACCCTGCCAATTTCTTGCATCTGGCACGTTGTAGTTGTCGGAAGTATTGTCGAAATAACCAGTGATGTGCAGCACAGTGCCTTTAGGCAGTAGTGGTGTGTAATCATCCTGGTAGCCGTAGCCTCTCACCCAGTTATGGTCATAACCAACACAGCTGATTGTTTCTACTGAGTATCCCCAGATAGCTTCCAGACACATACGCTCGCCAGGAGCATGCAGATGTGGTTCGAAAGTAACAATTTTGGTGTTTTCAGTCAGAACCGTATAAGCGTGTAGCTCTTGATCCCTCGCATCGCCTTCTACGCTGATATCAACGCCATTTCCAAGGATGCTGATTCCAGTCTTAAATTTTGGTACGTAATCTTCTGGGTGAAAAGTGAAGCCTATCTCCAGATGAGCAGTGGTATCACGACCGTTTGAGTGCATATGCACAGAGTCGGTGCGGAACGCAGAGTTAGCCCTAAGTAATGGGCCAGCATCCGGGTCGAAGACATCGCCATTACGAGCCACTTCATGCACCGGCCAATTAGTGGATTGACCAGGAATTGACTGACCTTCATCGTCTAAAAGCTGAGTACTCCAGATCATGTGATGAAATATAACTCGTCCACCAACAGTGTCGGAGTTTGCAGACATATCCACATCATTCACTTCCACTATTTCTACAGATTTTACATAGCGGTCTTCATCAAGGCCAACTGAGACTGTAGGAAGCTCACCCCACCAGTCAGGTCGACCACCTTCCATAAAAAAATCTTCAGTGCTCACGATCAGATCAGGCTCGCCTAATTTCCACTTGGTAGCGTCATCAAATGACAATGGCGTTGGAGCATCAGCTTCGTTGCCCTTGGGAGTGCCGCTTCGTGCCCAAGTAGAGATGGCAGCTATCTCTGCATCGCTTAAGGATGGATCATCCTTAAAATGCTTGATGCCTATATTTTTCTCGGCATACCAAGGAGGCATAGCGCCGGCGCGATCGCGCAAACCAGTTTTGTACTCTATTAGACCGGCATAAGGAGCGACTTGCTCATACTCAATCAATGGCATTGGCGCCACACCACCATCGCGGTGACATGTCTGGCAGCTACGCTGCAAGATTGGCTCAATATCCTTGTGAAATGTGACTTCCTGAGCCTGAGTCGCTGATGACAGCGCGACAGCCGAGAAAGCCAGCAACAAACCTTTGTTTATATATGCTGAAATTCGCATTACATCTCCTTTCTGTTTACGGGTCTAATTTCCACATCGAGTGAAATTTAGATAGCTAAAAACGGACCAAGCAGCATCCATGCGCTGATTAAACTAGTTTCGGCGCCAAGAATCTTCCTAATAATTAAAAAATACTGACTAATTTATTGAATTTCCTCAGTTTTCAGGCCAAAGGCAGGCAATACGGGCTTTGTATCAGAAAAGATGAGCGCCGATTTTCAGAATAGCATCAACTTTTTCAATAATCCGTCAATCAGTATATCGAAAACCTACCATGCTTTTGACTGCCTTATTTCCATGGCCTGTATAACTACAGCTGATGAAAATACCTGCGAAGTAGGATATGCTGAAAACGTTGCTATGGCTCATAATAAGTCATTCCCCGACTAGTTGTATCATTACGATACTGGTGACTAACACTCTGCTTAACGAGCCAAATCATGGGTTCTTTTACTACCTTTTTCTTAGGCCTCGCTATTTCCCAGCTTTCATTAATGGGAGCCTTCATATTTTCTAACTTTCGCCATCAAAAACAAGCTAGGGTTTTGATAGTTTTCTGCATTTGTCTAATCTCTTTCCTGTTAAGCAGTATATCCGCGCTTAATTCCAATCCGCTGATAAGTATGGTGTTAGCTATTTTGACAATAATGACACCCGCGGTGCTATGGGTGTTTTCATTATTGTTTTTTGGGGATGATGAAAAAATACCACCCTACGGCCTGGCTCTAATTTTTTTCTACATCACCGTAAGAATCGTCGTTCGTACTCTTGGCATGCTGGGCTATGACTTGGGCCTGTTTGGCTATTACTTTGGGTATATGATTCCAGTTTTGATAATGCTCGGTTTGAGCATTCATGTGATCTACATGGGCATTGAAGGGCTTAAGGCCGACTTGATAGAGGAAAGAAGAAAAATTCGAATCCCATTCGTAATCAGCATGGGGATTGTGGTTGTTTTTACCTTGCTCTTTGGCGCGCTGTCCTCACTTATCACGCAGCTGTCTTCTTCGAATAGCTCACTTCCCTTTACTGATGTAATTACTCTAGTGATCATTGCATCCATATTTTTCTGGACGCTGGGTTTAAACCTTGCCGCTTTTGGAGCAAGCAGTAACGTCAAAGTACTGCTTCAAAACTCTTCTCCGATAGATTTAAGGCAAGCATCTAATAAGTATGATGCCCCCACTTGCAGCAAAGAAGATAAATTAATGGAAAAAATCAATGAGGCTATGGATGAGCAGAAGCTTTATCACGAGACAGGATTCACCATAGCGATGCTTGCACACAAGCTGTCAACTTCCGAGCACAGGCTTAGAGCAACAATAAATAGAACTCTGGGATTCCGAAATTTTAATCAATTCCTGAACTACTACCGAATTCGAGAAGCAAAGCACCTGGTAGCAGAAACCGAAGAACCTATTGCTAATATAGCTATGGAGGTCGGTTACAATTCATTGTCTTCATTCAATAAGGCATTCAAGGAAAGCCTGGGATTGCCTCCGAGGAAATTCCGGCTGTCGTCACAGGCTTAAAAAAGCCTGGCATACCTACACACTAAACTAAGCTCACGTTAATGGAGCAAGCTCAGGCATGTTATTTCGAATTAGAGATAGTGCGCTTAATATGAGGGAATTTGGGGTGACTGACGGGGTTCGAACCCGCGACAACCGGAGTCACAGTCCAGAGCTCTACCAGCTGAGCTACAGTCACCATTGATCGTGTTGAAGGTGTAACCGAAAAGGATTCGGCGCGTACTTCTAACTTACTTTTTTGTCTTTGTTAGTTAATCAACATTCTAATCAACAACAGCGACAAAAATTGGTCGGGGTAGAGAGATTCGAACTCCCGACATCTTGCTCCCAAAGCAAGCGCGCTACCAGACTGCGCTATACCCCGATACTGGGTCCTACAACTCAAAATGACATCATTTTAAGAGGACGGCATAATACTCACGTCCTCTTAACCAGTCAATGCTTGATTGCCTTCTGGAGTGTTGAAAACCATCATTCCATGGGCTTTGTAGCAAATCATTGAAACAAAACTGGATTGTTTATAAACGAATAGCGACTCTAGCGCTCAATACGCCATCCGCTATTGCCTGCTCCATCTTCTACAACTACCTTCATTGCCGCTAGTTCATCACGAATTTTATCCGCCGTGGCCCAGTCTTTCTCTATTCGGGCCTGCTCTCGTGCTGCAATGAGTTTCTCGATTTTTTCTGCATCAATTTCAGTAGCAACATCATTTCTTAAGAATTCATCAGGGGCTGTCTGCAATATGCCCAGAATGCCACCTAGCTTAATCAATAGCGCTCCCAGTTGGTTTGCCGCCGCGATATCTTCAGATTTCTGTCGATTAATCTCTTTAACCATTTCAAACAACACGCTAAAGGCTTCGGGGGTATTAAAATCATCATCCATAGCCGCCGAAAATGCTTTTTCGAAGCGACTATTGGTTAGTGACTTTGCTCCAGCAGTGTCAAGCCCCTTAAGTGCGTTATAAAACCGCTCTAATACGCTGATTGATTGTCGCAGGCTCTGTTCTGAATAATTTATCGGGCTTCTGTAGTGACTGGCAATCAAAAGATGACGCACGACTTCGGCATCGTAATCTTTCAGTATCTCTCTCACCGTAAAAAAGTTATTAAGCGATTTGGACATTTTTACGTTGTCCACTCTGAGCGGGCCATTATGCATCCAGACATTAGCAAATTGAGTGCCTGTTGCTGCTTCAGATTGCGCTACTTCGTTTTCATGGTGGGGAAATAGCAAATCCGAGCCACCACCATGAATGTCAAAATTATTCCCCAGGCAACATGTAGACATAGCCGAGCATTCGATATGCCACCCTGGTCGGCCGTAGCCCCAGGGGGAGTCCCAGCCCACGCCATCGTCTGCTGAAGACTTCCATAGCACAAAGTCTCTTGGGTCTTTCTTAAGCTCTCCGACCTCGATACGAGCGCCATCGAGTAATTCGTCAATTTTCTTTCTGGAAAGTTTCCCATAGCCTGGGAAATTAAGAACTGAGAAATACACATCGCCATTATCGGCCCTGTAGGCAATATCCTTTTCGACCAGCACTTTGATCATCGCAACTATTTCTTCAATATGACCCGTTGCCCTGGGCTCAACATCAGGGGGCAATACAGACAACGCTTTTTCGTCTTCATGCATCGCGTCAATAAAGCGATCAGTAAGATCAGAGAACAGTTCTTCGTTTTCTTTGGCGCGATTCAGAATTTTGTCGTCAATGTCAGTAATATTGCGAACGTAATTCACCTCATACCCACTGACTCGCAGATAACGCGTCACTACATCGAATGCCACCAACATTCGAGCATGACCCAAATGAAGATAGTCGTAGGTGGTAACGCCGCATACATAGATGCCTACCTTGCCTGGCTCGCGAGGTTTAAATTCTTCCTTTGTCTGAGTAAGGGTGTTGTAAATAGTTAACACTGTTTGTCTCTAATTTTCCCGTTGTTATCTAGCTTTTATCTATTGGTTATCTATCAGCTAGACCATGAGTCTCTAAGCGTGATTGTTCTGTTAAATACCAGCTTGTCATTCGATGAGTCAATTTCATCGCGGCAGAAATAGCCTTCACGTTCAAACTGAAAATTCAGTGAAGCATCGGTATTTGCCGCCGACGGTTCCAGTACACAATTTTCAAGCACGATTAACGAATCAGGATTCAAACACTGACGATAGTCTTCGATGTCCTTACTCTCCGGGTTTTCTACATTAAACAAACGATCGTATAAGCGAACTGTAACCGGCACACCTTCTGGCACTGACACCCAGTGAACCACTCCTTTAACTTTTCGGCCCTGCGGCTTCTTGCCAAGCGTGTCTTTATCAGCAGAGCAGTGCAATTCACTAATATTCCCCTGCTCATCTTTTACTATTTTATCGCACTTGATGACATAAGCGCCGCGCAGTCTAACTTCACCGCCACCGGTTAGGCGCTTGAAACCAGTTGGGGGTTCTTCTTCGAAGTCCGCTCTATCAATAAATATTTCTTTAGTAAGCGGCACATCTCTGCGCCCCATTGATTCATCTTTGGGGTGGTTAGCCATGCTGATATGTTCGACATGCCCTTCGTCCAAATTTGTGATTACAACTTTCAATGGATTCAATACACACATAGTCCTTGGAGCGCTCTTATCCAGATCATCACGAATCGCATGTTCCAACATGCCTAAATCAACAACGCTTTCGCTGCGTGTAACCCCTACGCTCTCGCAGAAATTTCGAATAGAAGCTGGAGTGAAGCCTCTTCGTCGCATTCCCGCTAGCGTAGGCATACGAGGATCATCCCAGCCATCAACCACATTGGTTTCTACCATCTCAAGCAACTTTCGCTTACCCATCATGGTGTAGTTAAGCTTTAGTTTGGCAAATTCGGTTTGTTCTGGCAGTACATAAGTTGCCTCAGAATCTGCAAGGTCACTAACTGCGCGCAAAGAATTCAACTCAAGAGCATGGAGTATCCAGTCATACAGCGGCCGGTGATCTTCAAACTCCAGGGTACATAGAGAGTGTGTTATGCCCTCGATAGCATCCGAAATACAATGAGTGTAGTCGTAGGTGGGATATATACACCACTGCCTACCAGTCTGGTGATGCTCTACGTGGCGAATTCGATACAAAACAGGATCGCGCATATTCATATTAGGCGACGCCATATCAATTTTGGCGCGCAGGCTGCAATGACCGTCTTCAAATTCTCCTGCTCGCATACGCCCAAGCAAATCAAGATTTTCCTCTTTAGTCCGCTCACGGTTAGGGCTATTTTTGCCCGGCTCGGTTAATGAACCTCGGTACTCTCTGGCCTGATCTGCGCTCAAATCACAAACATAGGCCTTGCCGCCTTCAATAAGTTGCACGGCAAAATCGTATAAGCTGGAAAAATAACTGGAGGAGTAACGCACCTCGCCATTCCAGCTAAACCCCAACCACTGAATATTATTTTTAATTCCTTCGACATATTCCTGACTTTCCTTGGCCGGGTTTGTGTCATCAAAACGTAGATTGCATAGCCCCCCATTCTCGGCCGCTACGGTAAAGTTAAGGCAAATGGATTTTGCGTGGCCTATGTGTAAATAGCCATTGGGTTCCGGCGGGAAGCGCGTGTGTACACGTCCATCGTGTTTATTATCAGCCAAATCCTGGGCAACTTTGTGCCTGATAAAATTTGACGTAATTGTATTGCCGGAAGAATCTTTACCGTCTTTAGAGCCGGCATGGGAGTCATTCATTGGGAAGTATCTTCTTTCTTAGAATTTATCGGTCTTTTGCATTAGCTGCAAAAACTTTATTATAACGGTTCACACTCAATCCCATAAGAAAAGTTTCTCCATAAATGCAACTTTAGAAGATTAAATCTCTTAATTTCTGATAATCTTTACCCTGGGTATATATATTGCCATTTAAGGAGTAATCCTTGGTAGAGGCGTAAAATACCAGATAGCATTACACTCTGGCATTTTTAGAAGCAGTGCCATGCATTTTAAGTTTTTTTGAATTACAAGGTAGTAAACATGATTGTTTTAAAAACCAATTACGGGCCAATTAGCATTGAGCTGGATTTTGAGAAAGCACCAAAATCGGCTGCCAATTTCCTGCAATACGCCAAAGACGGATATTACGACGGCACAATTTTCCACCGAATCATTGATGACTTTATGGTTCAGGGTGGTGGTTTCGAAACAGGCATGAAACAGAAAGAGAGCCGCGACAATATCGAGAATGAAGCCGATAACGGTCTTTCTAACTTGATTGGCACACTGGCTATGGCGCGAACTTCTGCCCCCCACTCCGCCAGTTCCCAGTTTTTCATCAATGTCGGCGACAATCACTTTCTAAACCATCGTGACAAAAGTGATCAGGGCTGGGGTTATGCCGTATTCGCTCGCGTCACTGACGGCATGGATGTGGTCAATAAAATCAAGGGTTGCGATACAGCATCAATTGGTGGACATCAAGACGTACCGGTAACTGAAGTAGTTATAGAATCTACTGAAATCATTGAAGAAGACTAGTGTCTTCTTCAATCCTGCTCATCTCAGATCTCCATTTAGAGGATTCTCGCCCGGATATCACTCAGGCATTACTTGCTTTTCTAACCAGCAATAAAGCTCAATGTAGTGCTCTGTATATCCTTGGTGATTTATTTGAAGTCTGGATTGGTGATGATGAGCAATCCGAGCTGGCAAATATTGTCGCCGCCGCTCTCCTGGAGTTCAGTTCAGCTGGCTCCAGCATTCAACTAATGCACGGGAATAGAGACTTCTTATTGGGTGCAGATTACGCCAAGCAGTGCGGCGCCTCACTTATCAGCGACCCCACCGAAATTGAAACCGACTATGGCCCGGTTTTGCTATTACACGGAGATAGTCTTTGTAGCGACGACACTGACTACATTGAATTTCGCAATATGGTACGGCAAGAATCCTGGCAGCAGGAGTTTCTCGCCCAGAGTCTTGATAAACGCCGTGCTTTTGCACAAAAGGCCAGAGAACGCAGCCGCATGGCAACCTCCACTAAAGATAATTCAATAATGGATGTGAATCAGTCAGAAGTGGAAAACCTACTTATCAAAGCTGAAAAAGTCACCATGATTCATGGGCACACTCACAGGCCCGCAGTTCATGATTTCGCTCTAAAGCTATCTACAGGAAGTACTAGCAAGGCCCGACGTGTCGTTTTAGGTGACTGGGATCAACGCGGCTGGTATGTCGAGGTTACTGCTGAAGGCATCAAACTGGAAAATTTTCCATTCACACTCGAAGAATAAAGAACTCAGAGTTCAACCAGCATTCTCAAATTTTTCGTCTATACATTCTCTGTTCTGCGCAAAGTATCGGGCATGATGCGCTTCGCATAGCACCAGTATTTCCCGGTCAATCAATTCAATAAGTTCATGCAAAGACAAATCCGCAAACTCTGGCAAAGCATGCACACCATATTCCTCCAGCCTTTCTATGCGTTGATGCCCCTTCTTAAGCAAATTATGTAACCAGCAAAATGGAGACAAGCTCTCGTCAAAGGGTATCTGGAATCGTGTTAATCCGCTCTTTAAGTTTGCCCGTGAAAAAATTCTAAGCTTATTCTCGAGAATTTGAGTATTAAGTATTTCAATGCGTTTTAGCACAGCCGATTTGGCCGCCGCGTCGTAGCTATTCCAGCTAATAACTTCGAAAGAGTAGCGTTTACATCCACGGCATACCGCATCACCTAACGAAGTAGTTGAACAAATTCCAAGACATGGTGTTTTTACAGGGATCATAGATCTTTATTGTATCAACATTAACGACAAGGGTTTAGTCGAAATCTAGGCGATAAGCTTTAATAATTTTAGTTTCAACTTGCTCAAGGTTAAGCCTTCTGAACATCTCTTTTATACGACATGCAGCCAGGGCACAGACCACGACAACTGGATTTTTATGTTGAATTACAGTACAATACGCGCACGTTTTAAGCATCTGTCTCAATTTTGATTTACGTCGATTGACACTTATTCAGACAGCATGCGCATCATTCCATTTGTAAAATGACCCCTGTTAAGTGACTCAAATACAACTCGTAGACAGCCTCTCAGGCATTGTCCAATTCGGTTCACTTTTCAGCAATGAATCAATGAGGAAATTACTGTGTTAGTAGCCTATAGAGAACATGTTGCAGAGCGAGCCGAACAGGGCATCGTTCCCAAGCCTTTATCAGCGGACCAGGTCGCTGGCCTGATTGAATTACTTAAATCACCCCCTGCAGGTGAAGAAGACTTTATTTTAGACCTGATCTCCAACCGTGTTCCTGCCGGTGTAGATGAAGCGGCTTATGTAAAAGCCGGATTTCTATCCGCTGTGGCTAAGGGTGAGGCCACCTCCCCACTAATCAATAAACTACAGGCCGTTGAACTGCTTGGCACCATGTTGGGTGGGTATAACATCTCTACTTTAGTAGAACTACTCGATGACAAAGAGCTGGATGCCGCCGCCGCAAAAGAGCTGTGCCATACATTACTAATGTTCGACGCCTTTCATGACGTTGCCGAGAAGGCGAAAGATGGTAATACACAAGCTAAACTGGTTCTTCAGTCATGGGCCGACGCCGACTGGTTTACCGCTAAAACCGAAATCCCCAAAATAATTACCGCCGCCGTCTTTAAAGTGCCCGGAGAAACCAACACCGATGACTTGTCGCCAGCGCAAGACGCCTGGTCTCGACCGGATATACCTTTACACGCGAAAGCAATGTACAAAAACCCGCGCGATGGCGTAACGAATGCCGAAGATCAGATAAATGAGCTAGAAAAAACTGGTTACCCGGTTGCCCTGGTGGGTGATGTTATGGGAACTGGCTCATCAAGAAAATCTGCTACTAATTCTGTGCTTTGGTATATCGGCGATGATATGCCCCATATTCCCAACAAGCGTGATGGCGGCATCTGTATCGGCGCGAGCATTGCACCAATCTTCTATAACACTATGGAAGATGCCGGCGCCCTGCCAATAGAATGCGATGTTGAAAGTTTAAACACTGGAGACATTATTGATATAGATGTTTACAACGGAAAAATTACTAATCACGAAAGTGGCGAAGTGCTCGCCGAGTTTGAACTGAAGACAGACGTGCTAATGGATGAAGTTCGCGCTGGCGGCAGGATACCCCTTATTATTGGACGTGGACTGACTCAACGAGCCAGAGAAGAGCTTGGACTAGAGGCATCAACAACTTTTCGCTTACCAGCCACTGCTCAGGAGTCTGACAAAGGATTTACCCTTGCACAAAAAATTGTCGGCAAAGCCTGTGGTGTTAAAGGCATAAGGCCCGGCAGCTACTGCGAACCTAAAATGACCACCGTTGGCAGCCAGGACACCACTGGCCCCATGACTCGCGACGAACTAAAGGACTTAGCCTGCCTGGGTTTTTCCGCTGACCTGGTTATGCAATCCTTTTGCCATACCGCCGCCTACCCAAAGCCTATTGATATAGAGACTCAGCACACCCTGCCTGACTTTATTCAAACTCGAGGCGGTGTTTCGCTGCGTGCCGGTGATGGCATTATCCACTCCTGGCTTAATCGCATGTTACTGCCCGACACCGTTGGTACTGGCGGTGACTCACATACACGTTTCCCTATGGGCATTTCCTTTCCCGCCGGCTCTGGCCTTGTTGCTTTTGCCGCCGCTACAGGGGTAATGCCTTTAGACATGCCTGAATCAATATTGGTTCGTTTCAGCGGAGAAATGCAACCAGGAATTACCTTACGCGATCTGGTTAACGCAATCCCATATACAGCACTACAATCCGGCGACTTAACGTTAGTGAAAAAGGGTAAAAAGAATATTTTCTCTGGACGCATTCTCGAAATTGAAGGGCTACCAGATTTAAAAGTGGAACAGGCATTTGAAATTTCTGATGCCTCCGCAGAGCGCTCCGCGGGCGGCTGTAGTATCAGATTAAATAAAGAACCTATTATCGAATACTTCAAATCCAACATTACTTTGCTGCGCTGGATGATCGATAACGGTTATCAAGACGCTCGAACTCTAGAACGACGCACTCAGGCTATGGAAGCATGGCTAGAAAACCCAGAACTATTGGAGCCCGATGCTGATGCCGAATATTACAAAATAATCGACATCGACCTCAATCAAATCAAAGAGCCGTTACTGGCCTGCCCTAACGACCCGGACGATGTTAAAACACTTTCCGACGTACAGGGAACTGAAATAGACGAAGTGTTTATTGGCTCGTGCATGACTAATATCGGACACTTTCGTGCTGCCAGTGAAGTGCTTAAGCAGGTTGAAGGCGGATTACCAACTAAGCTATGGATTGCCCCTCCAACTAAAATGGATGAACACCAGTTAATAGAAGAAGGCATCTACAACATATTCGGCGTAGCTGGGGCACGCACAGAAATGCCAGGTTGCTCTCTTTGCATGGGCAACCAGGCAAGGGTTGCACCCAATTCAACAGTTGTTTCAACCTCGACTCGTAACTTCCCTAACCGATTAGGCCAGGGCGCGAATGTCTACTTAGCCTCATCGGAGTTAGCTGCTGTGTGTGCAGCCATTGGTAAAATACCAACCATGGATGAATACATGAGCTATATGGGCAACATTGATACCATGTCGGAAAATATTTACCGCTATCTTAATTTCAATGAGATCTCGGAATTTATGGAAGCGGCCGAGCGAGCAAAAAATATTCCACTAACAGATGTGCAGGTGCTGGATCCAGCATAAAGTCTAGCTGGTTTATAAGGAGCGAATTAATTCGCTCCTTATAAACCTTTACATAGTGAACTTTTACATCGGAATTAGCTTAATTCCAGATACTCCGTTTTTTCGATTCTACACCGTACTCTTCTCTACAATTTCAAATACATCCTTTGACAAATTTTCCTCGGCCTTGATACGTTGCAGTTGAACCTGCATAAGCGCCTGTCGCTTAGAGTCAAATTTCTTCCAACGCGTTAGAGGCGTTAAAAGACGCGAGGCGATTTGAGGATTAAGTTTGTCTAACAGCAATACCTGATCCGCTAAAAACTCATAACCACTGCCAGAGGCGCAATGAAACCCAATATGATTCTGACCACAGAACGCACCTATAACAGAACGCACCTTATTTGGATTTCTTATTTCAAAATTTTCATGCTCCAACAAAGCTTTTACCCGTGACAAGCCATCTGGCAACTGACAAACCGACTGAACCACAAACCATTGATCAACCACCAGAGGTTCATGTTTCCACTGTTGATAAAACAGAGAAAGAGCTTCTTGCTTTAGGGCTGTTGCCGATTCAGCTTTACAATTCACCAGACACCTAAGAGCCGCAAGTTGGTCTGTCATATTCGAGGCTTGCTCAAACTGAAGCTGACATTTTTGTAAGGCCTGTTCATCCTCGGTTCTAAGCAAGTAGGACAAAGCAAGGTTCTTCAGCGCCCTTCTGGCTACCGAGTTTGCATCTGCACTAAACTGCATATCACTGCAATTGTCTTCATAGACTTTCTTAAACAGGTCCGAAAGGTTTCGTGCTAATCCATCGGCAAGAAACTCTCTCACTTCATGAATACCCTCCACATCGGCAACCGTTGATCTTTCAATAAGAAAGCCCAATGTCGGCAGACTCAAGAGCTGAGCGACCATAGCCTTATCTAACTCTTTATCATCTAACACGGAATTCAAGACACCCGAATAAGCATCGATCAGACTTTGAGGGACAGCCAACTCTTTGCCTTGAATTTTGTGCTGTTGAAGTTCGGCAATAATATCTATAGCCAATAACTGAGACGCGTTCCAACGATTAAAACCATCGCTGTCATGCGTCATGAGGAATAATAGATTCTCACGCGAATAATCGTAGTTTAGTCGTACCGGCGCGCTAAAACCACGCAGCAAGGAAGGAATAGGCTCTTGCTCAATTTTCTCAAACACAAATTGTTGCTTTTGCTCGGTAACGGCCAAGACTCTATCCGTTGCTCCCTGTTCGACAGTATCGTCACTGAGATTCAAAGGCATTTCGCGCCCCTGCGCATCCATTAGTCCAATACGCAGCGGAATATGAAATGGCAGTTTGTTGGATTGGCCTGGTGTGTCTGGGCAACTTTGTTCAACGCTCAAAGTGTATTGCTTTGTCTTTTCGTTATAATTACCCGCAACACTCAATGCTGGAGTGCCCGCCTGGCTATACCAGTTCCGAAATTGCTTAAGATCGACACCGCTGGCATCTTCCATTGCTTTAACAAATTCCTCAGTGGTTACAGCCTGTCCATCATGGCGCTTAAAATACAAATCGCTACCCGCACGGAATTTTTCAGCGCCAAGAATCAGGTGAATCATTCTCACCACCTCGGCACCCTTTTCGTATATTGTCACTGTATAGAAATTTGAAATTTCCATATAAGAGTCAGGCCGCACAGAATGAGCCATAGGCCCACCATCCTCTGCGAACTGCACGGTTTGTAAAAACGCCACATCGTCTATGCGCTTTACAGTGCGCGACCCCATATCTGCCGAGAATTCCGAATCACGGAATACCGTAAACCCTTCTTTCAGGCTTAACTGAAACCAGTCTCTACAGGTAACTCGGTTCCCCGACCAATTGTGAAAATACTCGTGAGCCACAACAGCTTCAACTCTTTGAAAAAACAAATCTGTAGTTGTTTTAGGATTGGCAAGCACGCAAGAAGTGTTAAAAACGTTGAGGCCTTTGTTTTCCATGGCACCCATATTGAAATCATCTACAGCCACAATCATGAATATGTCGAGATCGTATTCTCTGCCAAACACCTCTTCATCCCACTGCATAGATTTTTTTAGGGACAGCATCGCGTGATCACATTTATCTATGTCTTTTTCTTCAACAAATATTTGTAGATCAATATCCCGACCACTACAGGTAGTAAAGCTATCATTCAGACTAACCAGATCACCCGCGACTAAGGCGAATAAATAACTTGGCTTCATGAATGGGTCTTCCCAGCTTACCCAATGCCTTTGGGAGTCATTCTCGACTGTGCCGCTGGAAATTTTATTTCCATTGGATAGTAATACCGGATATTTTTCGCGATTAGCCGTAATAGTAGTCGTAAACTTCGACATAACATCAGGTCTGTCCAGGTAATAGGTAATCCTCCTGAACCCTTCGGCCTCACACTGCGTGCAAAACATTTTCTTTGACTTATACAAGCCTTCCAATGCCGTATTATTTTGCGGTTCTATACGGGTATGGCATTCAAAATTAAATTCATCAGCAGCTCCGCTAAGAAGCGTAGACAGTGACGGTATAGTTAAGCTTTCGTCATCCAGTATGTATTGTCCCTCTTCGAGCTCTACGTCATCGATAGACAGTTTCAGCAACTTCAACATTTGCCCATGCAGAACCAGGCTATTTTTATCCGCATCTACATCTTGTGTATTTCTTTTGAAAACAAGTCGTGAACGCACTATCGCGTGATCTTCGTACAAATCAAAATCTAAATCGGTAGTGACAATGTTGTAATCAGGTTGCCTGTAATCTTTTAAATAGGTTGTCCTGGCTGACGCGTTTTTCATAATTTGAGGAGCCTGTTATTCGTAAATAGCAAAAGTTAGTGGGTACCGTGACAGCGGCGCTGTCGGTATTAGAATATTAGTGGCTTAGGGAAACGTCATAGCCCGAGAAACGACGCAAATTAATCACGCCTGTATCAAGAATCAGGTACTGACCTTTAATACCCAATAGTGTTCCCTCAACAATTGGCGTTTTATCAAAATTGAACGAGACTACTTTTTCAGGGTAGCTTACAACGGGATACTTAATAGTAACTGTATCAACACCGTTGAGGACACTGACAGCAAAGAATCCGAATTTTTCTTCTATCTCTTTTAAATCAGATTCGCACTCTCCTAAAAGTCGACGTGCTTCTGCCGGCATATCGAGTATTTTAGCTTCGCCTTTTAACATGTCGCGCCAGTTGGTTTTATCCGCCACATGCTTTTTAAACATCATTTCTACTTCGCCTGATTGCAGTCTTGTCCTAACCCTGATTATGGCCAATGCCTGAGTTGCACCCTGGTCTATCCAGCGCGTAGGCACTTGAGTGGCCCTGGTAATACCTATTTTTAGCCCTGAAGAATTTGCAAGGTAGACAATGTGATCCTGCATGCAAAAGCGCTCTCCCCATGAGGGCTCGCGACATGTGCCCTGATCAAAATGGCATTTCTCCGGATGAATAATGCATGAGTCACAGGATGCAAGCTTTTGCATACAGGGAAAGCAATGCCCCTGGCTAAAGCTCTTAGACGTTTTTCGTCCACAGTTAACACAGTTAATTGTTCCGTTAAATTGTAGTTTTATTGTTTTTTCTAACAGAGGATTAAGCGCAAGCTCGCTATCACCCAAACGTATCTGATAAGAAACGGGCGCATCCAAACGGCTTCGCATTTTTCTTAGAGTGCCCTGCGCTACATTCTTCATGATTGCTTCCCGTTCAGTCGAGCAACACTACTTTGTTTGCTAGAACATTCAGAAGAGAGATCAAAGCCAGCTCGGTCTTTCTCGGCAACATGCTTCGTTTCATAAAGAATTATAATCTGCATGCATGAGTCTAGCCTGTCAGAAGTTAGCTTGTTGCCGTCCTCCCATTTTCCAATTTCAACGGCTAGTTTAATTCTTTGGTAAATATCAGGTGTAATCTTGCCTATGAGTTGTTCCATAGATTCTGGCGCCTGAAGAAATAATTCTTCAATATTTTCTTTCATTGTAAATCCTGCTCAGTAATATTTTCCAAAAATTTAAAATGTACAGGCACTACTTCATGATAGAGTCTCGATGCAACACAAAACGATAGACCGCAACCACGCCAGCACCAAACAATAAGCCTGAAACGAGCCCGCCCACATGAGCGGCGCTGGCGATCCAGGACGACGCCACCACTTCCATTACAATTAGCGCAACCACAAAAACAACAAACATATTGTTATTTATTAGCATGTGACTCCTCGGCATAAAACGATGTATCAACCAGGTATAACTAACAAGCCCGTAAACCACGCCAGACATGCCGCCAAAGTTATTGTAATGGCTATATAAGTACTGTGTAGTATTGCCGGAGAATGACGTAATTAGTATAAGTGCTATAAACAGCATTCGAGGATGAGTTACCTCTAATTGCTTGCCAAAAAACCAGAGCCAGAGCATATTAAACACTAAATGTAATTCGCCAAAATGCAAAAACATGGGCGTAAAGCTGCGAATTAAAACACCGGGGGTATTTATGTCTCCCATCAAGCTGAATAAATCGCTAGAGGAAATCAGGGGATAGAAAAGCCAGCCCACACGTTGCGATTGACTGCCAAGTCCACTTAACACTGCAACAATCAGGCAAGTGATTATTAGCAGAATGCTAATAGGGCTAGCACGAAACTGAAATACGAATTTTTGGTAGAAAATTAGAATACTAGAAATTAACGCAGATGCTGTCCCACTGTGCGATTTGTTTAGCTGGTCTGGCGCTCTTGGTTCTTCCTGCGGCGCTTGTTCAAAAGACCAGTTGTCCAGAGCATGCTTCACAAAACCAGCCTGCTGTGGCCCTTCAACCCAGATCACCTGCTGTCCAGATTCCTCACTTATACGATGAGAAATTCCCTGGCTTCGTAAAAATTGACTAAAGCGCTGCAAATCAACTTCGATTGCCAAGCTTACGGCTTTAATCATCGTTTTTTGACCAAACGATGTCCCCAGCCTAATTTACTGCGACAAGCTTGGTAAAAACTATGCTCAGACGGATGAACCAGTTTTAAGGGTATTTCTTTTTTAGAAACAAGAATTTCATCTCCGGCTACTGCCGTAAACATTACTTCACCATCACAACTTACTTGTGGCTGAAGACTCTCAGCCGCCGATACGACAATACGGATTTCACTATCACCATCTACAACAATAGGCCTGTTACCTAAAGAATGCGGGTACATTGGCACCAGCACTATTGCGTTTAGACCTGGATGCATAATAGGACCACCAGCAGACAGCGCATACGCAGTAGATCCCGTTGGAGTCGCTACGATTAGTCCATCAGATTCCACACTAAACACAAACTTGTCATCAACGAATAATTCAAACTCAATCATTTGCGCCGCCTTGCCCGGATGCAGCACTACATCATTTAATGCCGACCCCAAATACTTGGCTTGCTTTTGTGCATTCTCGCCAGTGCTTCTAACGTTTACATCAAGCAGAAATCTTGATTCGATAGTGTAGTTCCCACTAAGCACATCATTAATGCCCGATTCGATTTCATCTGGAAGAATATCCGTTAAAAAGCCCAGTCGGCCACGATTGATCCCAATAACTGGCACCTTATCTGAGGCGATATATTTGGCTACGTTTAGCATGCTGCCATCACCACCGACCACGATCACCAAGTCGCAGAACTGCGAAAGCTCCTCTCTTTTACATTCCTGCTGGCCGTGACCCGCAACCAACTCCCCAGTCATACTGTCTAAAACAATGGACAGGTCTTTCTCGCCGAGAAAAGCAAGCAAGCGGTGCAGTGTATCCACGACACCAGCATGTCTGGGGCGGCCCACCAAACCTATTCGTTTGAAGTCTGTCATAGCCAAAAAAGCCTTTAACCGAAATCGACTACTCTCGTAGCCAGCTATATCCTTAAATTTAAGGCACAAAGTATATCACAGGCCGTCATGCCGTCAGAGCGCCGCAACTACTTGAATTTAATTCTTTTTAGTCTCATTCAAAAGGTATTGACCCCGCATCATCAGGAACCGTAATTCAATAGTTATGATACAATTACCATCACTGAAAAGGCTGTTTACGTTGCCAGGAATCGGCGCTATATAACTGAAGTACCACCATAGCTCAAACTATTTAATACATTAAGAAAAGTGATTCGAATATGAAAGTCCTCGTTACTGGAAGCGCCGGCTTTATAGGCCACGCCCTGTCATTAAGATTGCTCGCACGCGGCGACGAAGTCATTGGCATTGACAATCTGAATGACTATTACGATGTCACCTTAAAGCAGGCGAGGTTAGATCGGCTTCTGAAGCACGAGAACTTTACTTTTCTGAAAATAGATTTAGAAAATGCCGACGAAATAAATGCTGCATTCGCAGCACATCAACCCCAGCGAGTGGTGAATTTGGCAGCACAAGCAGGTGTTCGTTATTCATTAGAAAACCCACAGGCTTATATAAGCTCTAACCTTGCAGGCTTTGTTAATATTCTTGAAGGTTGCCGGTACAATCA
The DNA here is from genome assembly GCA_002402175.1 of SAR86 cluster bacterium. GTDB lineage: Bacteria > Pseudomonadota > Gammaproteobacteria > Pseudomonadales > Pseudohongiellaceae > UBA9145. The sequence goes on along the minus strand of NVVJ01000001.1, from coordinate 33,109 downwards.
GGTTGAACATTTGGTTTATGCATCGAGCAGTTCAGTCTATGGCGCCAACACGCGCATGCCATTTTCTGTACACCACAATATAGATCATCCCGTCAGCCTTTACGCCGCAACAAAAAAAGCCAATGAGCTCATCGCCCATACCTATAGCCACCTATTCGATCTACCAACAACGGGGTTGCGTTTCTTTACTGTATACGGACCGTGGGGCCGACCTGACATGGCGCTTTTTTTGTTTACCCGCGCAATTCTTGCAGGGGAACCTATCGATGTTTTTAACAACGGCCAGCACAAGCGAGACTTTACATACATTGACGACATCGTTGAAGGCGTCATTCGTACTCTGGACAAAACGGCAACACCCAGTGATGAATGGGATAGTGCCAAGCCAGACCCCGCCACCAGCAAAGCGCCTTACCGGATTTATAATATAGGGAGTAACAACCCTGTTGAGCTAATGTACTATATTGAAACTCTGGAAAAATGTCTGGGCAAAACAGCAAAGAAAAACTTCCTTCCTTTACAGGCCGGTGATGTGCCAGCAACGTTTGCTGACATCGACGCTCTGGTAGATGATGTTGGCTACAAGCCGAAGACAAAAATTGAAGACGGTATTGCTAATTTTGTCGAGTGGTATAGAAGTTATTATCAGGATTAGAACTACACTATTTAATAGTTAGTACCAACGGGCTACTGGTATATACAATCTCTCCCGTTTCGACAACCTGATAAGCCACATACAATGTTAGTTGCTTGCCCGACAAAGACTTGTCGAATTTATAGGAATCAAGCAGGGTCAGGTGTTCCAGTTTCCTCAAGACACCAAAGCCAGTAAATGCGCTTAAGCCATCAATCCGCCCATTCCAGGCTTCAATCTCCCCTCCCTCGCCAAGCTGAAATAGCCCTTCGCCAAGAACTCCCATTAGCACATGAATACCGCCAGTCATTCCCACATGCTTGTCATCAACCCGGAGATCTGCAACGACATCTACAAGATCATCAATGGCAAAGCTACTGGAAAAATTCAATCCTCCGTCTTTACTGGCAGCAACAGCAATGCCAGCATTGGTAGCAATACCAGAAAGAGTGGTAATCGCCGAGCTAGGTAAATTCGGCACTTGAGTAGGGAAATAATTAGCAATCTGGTGCCTAACCAGATTCAAAGACAATACCGCATCTGCTCCGAAATCAGAGCCGGAATCGACACCACACTGAAACCCCAGGCAACTTATAGAAGGACTGGAGAATAGAGATACTCTTGTTTGTGTATTGAATGCCTGAGGAAAGGCCATAACAGTCACAAACTGAGAATCCACTCCATAGCCAGTGGAGAAATTAAAAGTCCCTCCTCTGCCATCCTCTAAATGCGAGTGTGTTAAACCCATGTTGTGACCCAACTCATGGGCAGCGACAACATCTGCCGGACAATCTATAGCAATATGAGAATAGGCAAAGTCTTTTTCAGTAAGGGAACTAAAATCTCCATTAGTATTAAAGCCACCAACTGGCGCCAACCCACATCGACCTGCTGCATGTTCCAGCGGTCGAAATAGTATTACCAAATCGGCACCAAAATCTTGCCGAAGCCTATTAATTTCTGAGAAAGCAGGATCAGTTTTATTTATAAGATGACTAAGCGCTGTATCCATGTCATCAACATCGTTGTAATTAATCAGTCCGTGGTAAACCGGCCTCAATGTTATTTTCACGCCACTGTCTGCATAAATCTGATTTGCCATTGAAATCAATTGATTAATTCTGGTCTGTACGCCGTGCGGGTAAACAGCAGCAGCACCTGGCGTATATAAAGCCATCACATCTATTATTGTGTTTGAATGATTTACTGAGTCAGGATTTGTAGCATCAGTATTTTGTATGTTTTCGTTAAAATCACTTATCCCATCACCGTCGCTATCTACACGTATATCCTCTGTCACATTCACATAGCCATCAACGCGAAGGTCGCCTATCAACACAGTGCTTATAATAAGAGGCTGTGATTCCTTGGATGTCGCTATAGTGTAGGTAAATGTTTTTGCTTGCCCGGGGCTAATGTCTCCTAATTCGCAATAGAGTATCTTTTGCAGAGCGAGGTTTAGTTGTTCTCTACATTGCTTAGGTGCCGCCAATAGCTTGCTGTTTTCCAGAACAAAAAGTACTTCTACATATAATCCCGAATGAATTTGATTGCTAATATTTTCAAAATACAACTCTACATCTACACTATCGCCAACCAAAACACTGTCACGACTAAACGTTTGTTCGATACGAAAGTTACTGCTATTAATCTCCGCATTCGTGAGCTCCTGCTTTGCCTCTGATTTATTGTCGTCCGCCATGTCAGATGTCACTGAGTTAGTCTGGGCAAGCTTAAAAGGCAAGGTAGAAATTATTTCGGGAACAGCTCGCGGCACTTCTTCACTCAAATGCCTATCAATAATCAGGTAATCATTCTGAAAGGCACTATTACTATTAAGCAGACTTCCCGGTTTATATAGCCACCCTTCAAAAGGTTTTCCTCCTAACTCCCCTATTGCATGTATCTGATATACCTCTGTTCCGACGCTCAGGTTGCCAAACAGGCTGCGTCGGCCAAATGTAAGAGTAAGTGCAAACGCAAGGTCGTTATCAACGCCCTCGGCCCTCACAAGCTGATCGCCGTTTATGTAAACACTCTGCATGGTCACAAGCAGTGAAATATACAGGTTTGTAGCAATTTGCAGTCTTAGCTCATTACCACTGCGTAGATTAATGAGCTGAGACGAATCCAGAGAGATTCGCTGGGACATTTCGGCGTAAGTGGGTGGCGGTGGATTAGAAGGGGATGCTTCGATTAAGCCTATGAATGGAGTTGTAGGTTGCGCAACAGCAGAGGACCCTGGCACAAGTAACAGTAATAACGTACCGACTGAGAGCAACCGGCTTGCAAGGCTGCAACAATACGCCAATGTGGCTCTAGCGAGTGATGATGAATGCCGCATTGATTGGACAGCCTCAACATAGTTGCTGAATTCAGTGAACAATACCGGAAACGGCCAATTAGATGGCCTGAGTGGCATTCTAGCGAGTTGTGGGAATTTTTACCAATTTTTTAAAAACGCTATCGCACATTGAATAGAGACGTATAGCTAGTAGTATTTGCTTGTAAATCAACGTGTACCCGATTGTATTTATTAGACTTTACTGACTAGTAAATCCCACCGGTATGGATAGCAATTATCTCTACACCATCTGGAATCACGCCTTCTTTAATCATATTGAATAAAGCGTAAATCAGCTTCCCTGTATAAACAGGCTCTAGAGGAAGGCTGAAACTAGTTGAAAAGCTCTCCAGGAATGCTTTGAGCCCGGGGTTAGTTTTAGCGTAGCCGCCACAATGGTAGTTTTCTTCTACTCGCCAATTAGTAGCTGATTGACAATGATTCTTTTCCAGCCATTTCCGAACTTCTCCCTGCAAATACCCTTCCCCTTTTAAAACCGAAATTCCAAGCACTTCAGCCGGGTTGCTAGAAGACTGATGACTTAGACCGGCAACAATCCCGGCCATAGTGGCGCCTGTGCCACAACACAGCGCTACTATCCTAGGCCGAGAAGATGATTGCCAGCGAATTGATTCAGCTATCTCCTCACAGCCCTGTACCGCCAGCAGGTTGCTTCCACCTTCTGGCAACAGCTGAAATGGGCCTAGCCGGTCCTGTAATTTGGCGAGGAACGACTCTTCGTGCTTATGTCGGTATTCGGTACGGCTAAGTGGTATCAGCGTCATCCCTCGGTCTTTAGCAAACTTCAAAACGGGGTTGAGGGGCTCAACTATCTCTCCTCGTACAAGGCCAATAGTCTCTAATGAGAAATGTTCACCTGCCGCTGCAAGTGCATATAAGTGATTGGAATAGGCGCCACCGAAGCTCAAGACACGGCTTACGCCTTTTGTCTGGAACTGCCGTAGATTTCGTTTTAGCTTGTACCACTTATTGCCATGAATCGTCGGATGGATAGTATCCAGACGCAGAATATTGAAACAAATGTTATGCCGATCCAGCAGATCACACCGCAGGGGTTCTATCAGTGGTGCGCTGATGTCCAGATCGAGTGACATGGGAGGGAAGTACTAAATTAATGAGAAATGGAACAAGATAAAACGCAATAAAATGGCGGGCCGGACGGGACTCGAACCCGCGACCTCCGGCGTGACAGGCCGGCATTCTAACCAGCTGAACTACCGGCCCGCAACATGCGTAATTGGTGGGTGATGAGGGATTTGAACCCCCGACATTCGCCTTGTAAGGGCGACGCTCTCCCAACTGAGCTAATCACCCATAGCATTGAGAGAGGCGCATTCTACCGACTCCCGCCGCTATGTCAACAAGTGCGCTCAGGCTAGTGGCTCAGGCCAAGTTTGCAGCTAAATTATTTGCTGGTGTGAGTGAAAGATCCATCCCAGTCTTCTGCTAAAGGAGTGTCCTTCAGGGTCTCTATTCTGTCGAGATATACGTTATAAAGTTTGGTATCTGGCTCATTTTCCAGCAATGCCTTAAATCCGTTTTCAGCCGCATTCCATTCTTTTGCATAATATAAATCCAGAGCCTTATGGTATGCGTCAACTCGGCTTTTCAGTTCATCATCAGCCTGATCGATTAAGCACATGGGCTCATAGCAATCCACGGCTTTATTTTTCCCTTTTACTTTTACTCGATCAATTCGGCGCAGTAAAAAACCCTCCAGCCCTTCTATGGTTTTTTCGCCAACCAGTAGCTTGATGCCATAAAACTTAGTCAAGCCTTCCAGCCTGGCTCCAAGGTTTACCGAATCACCCAATACCGTATAAGAGCGCCGATATACAGACCCCATGTCTCCTACACTCATAATGCCAGTATTAAGACCGATGCCCCCGTTAACCACCGGATAGCCACGTTCCTTAAACTCAGGCCTTAGTTCCTCTATTTTTTTCAGCATTATCAATGCGGCCTTAACGGCATTCGAGCGGTGCTTCTTGTCTTCAAGCGGCGCCCCCCAAAATGCCATCACCATGTCACCAACATATTTATCGATGGTGCCATTGTTCTCGAAAATAATGGCGGTAAGGGGCGTGAATACGTCATTGAGCAGGATTTTTAATTCGGTCGCGCTTAGTGCTTCTGAGATCGTTGTGAAATCACGTATATCGAAAAACAGAACGGTTAACTCTTTGCTCTCTCCCTCAAAACTGTAGTTGTCAGGGTCTTCCAGCATCGAGTCAATATGTGCTGGCGGCACGTATTGATCAAACATGCCTTTAATGGTTTTTCGAGTACGGCTTTCATTTAGAAAGCCGTAAACCATGTTAACCGTGGTAACCAGCACAATTAGCAGCAGCAACAGAACCAGCGAAAAATCGAATTTGTAAACAGTCCATAATTGAAAATTGGTCCACACGCTCAACGCAACCAGAGCTATCGACGTTACCGCCATTGAAGCCGCACCTAAATAAGGAAAGGCAACGGACATCGCTAAGCCGATGGTCATCATGACGACTAAAAGAGCCCCTGCCTCCCAGTCTGGCTTGTAGGGGAAATAGATATCCGCAGGGGGCTGAAAGCTCTCGAAAACAGATTTTGTAGAGGTGTTTCCGGAGTCCACTACAACCGTCGCTACTGAGTCCAACAAAGCATTCAACATATTGGCATGTACTTCGACCCCGGGGTAAACCTGCTGTAAAGGCATGGCCCGAATATCGCCTAAGCCCGGCGCACTAGTCCCTACCAATACCAGGCTATTCTGTAACGCGAGTTTCTCATCATCATCAAGATTATCGTTCAGCACATCGGTGGCTGACACATAGGTAAAGTAGTTATTATTATTTAGTGACGATGTGCCTACATAGGGGACATTAACCTGACCAAAGCCGTCGGTTGGTATTACGAATGCGCCAGCTCCTCTCCCAATACGCACCCCGGTTACTACATCCAGTCCTGAGTACTGCGCCGTCAATAGCTCATAGCCTTCAGCAAAGTTATAAACTCTCACCATTTCCAGAGATAGTGTCGGGTATAAATCCGAACCATAACGAATTATCAGAGGCACGCGCCTTACGATGCCATCTGCATCAGGCCGCTGATTCATGCTGCCGTTTCCTCGTGCTGCGTCCTGCAGTACTTTCAAATTACCGGTAAAGCCGGTCATATCCACAACAGTTATACGACTAGCCAGTTCTTCACCTATATCAACTATTGATGCAGGTAGTTCGTTATAGCTCACCGTGCTCTGGGGGTTAAAGTTGATCGCCAGCACAACATCGATATTGCCACTCATTGAATTAGCAAAGTATTGATCGGCATCGATTTGCGGCTCAATCATCCTCAGCGTTTCTGCAAAAATAGGGTCTAATGAGTCCAAGTCAATCGGTGCTAACAGATCTCGAATGTTCCGATCTGGTTCCGGGAAGGTAATATCAAAACCAACTACCAGCACACCATTGTCTCTGAGCTTTTCAGTCAGCTGGCCTACCTTTATACGATTCCAGGGGTATTGCCCCTCTGCCTGCAAGCTTCGCTCGTCCAAATCTACAATGACAATCTTGTTCTCAGCTGACTTGACTGCCTTCGGCATGATGGTGAGTCGTTGGTCGTAAACTAAAAACTCAAGGCGCTCAATAAAATCATCAACAAAGACCGGCGCCCCCTGGTGCAGCCATAGAACAAAGACCACACTGAAAATACCCAAATAGGTGGGAAGCCTTTTGCCTTCTAAAATGAATCTTCTTATTGAACGCAGCAAGGAATTAGGTGAATTCATACTGGGAGAGCTCTATTGCGTGTTCTGCTATTTGATATTGTTATTCAGGCATTATATGCCAAAGACTCTATACATAAAACGATTCACAAAGTAGTATGTTGCGCCTCCCAAACAGCCCGCATATCTATAAAGTGAAAATATTCAAAGAATTCAATTTCGAAGCCGCCCATAGGCTGCCCAATGTACCTGCTGAGCATAAGTGCGCCCGACTACATGGCCATTCTTTTGTGGTTAGAATATCCGTACAAGGTGATGTAGGTAGTAATACAGGCTGGATAATGGATTTTTCGGACATTGGTCGCGCATTTAATCCAATTCTTGAGCAACTCGACCATTATTATTTGAACGAGATTCAAGGCCTTGAGAACCCCACCAGTGAAAACCTGGCACAATGGATTTGGAAAAAGCTTAAACCCCAACTAACTGAACTCGTTGAAATAGAGGTTCGCGAAACCTGCACTAGTGGCTGTATTTACACTGGAGACTAGGGCTGTCATAAAATTAGCTTTTTAGTACCCCGCCTAAAATAAGTATTAGCAGCGACATCTAACCTATATGGTGTCAGCATTCTTTACAGACAGAAGCCCCAATACATTATGCCCAAGAAAAATATTGTGCAAAATCAATAGCTTATTTTAGTGGCGTGAATCTTGCTTCATATTCTATATATCCGTATATCAATAGATATTCTGGAGTATTTGATAAAATTTGGAGCAACAACAAATGAAAAAAATACTAGGTGCGTTAGGGGCATGTGTTTGCTTGTATTCGGCAACTGCCGCAGCAGAAGTGATCGATTTTGACTCTTTAGAAGTCGCCAACGGTGCTCTTAACTATATTAGTTCTGGTGTATACATGGAAGACGGTTTCACTATTACCGGTTCAAATATGTATTACGCAGGGCAGAATCATACGAACCAATATGCTGGATCTGCTGGCCTGCATCTACGTCAAGGTGGGGCACAAATTTCACTAGTGGATTCAAGCGTCAATGTTTTTTCAATCGAGAGTATAGGCTTATCTGTTCTTGCTTCATATGGTAGCTCGCCAGCGGTGATTTTTACCGGCAATGTTTCTGGAGGCGGCACCGTCACCCAGACATTTCAACCACTTACTTTTGGGTTTACAAACTTCTTCTTTGATTCAAGCTTTGCAAATTTAACCTCACTTGCCTGGAATCAGGGTGGGTACGAGGGTGAAGCACACCAGTTTGATAATCTTGTCGTTAGTGTGAGTCCAATACCTGAACCTATGTCTATCGCTTTGCTAGGATTAGGTTTAGCCGGACTTGGCCTTTCAAGAAAAAGACGCCGCGCTTAATCGACATACTTAGACTTAAAGCACAATTTCAAATCCTGATTTAGCTTGCTTCAATACAGGATTGAAATTGTGTTTCTGGCCATCATTCTTAGGCAGTATCGGAGAGAAAGTCTTTCGGCTCTATTGACTCATTTTCCAACATAACTCTGTCCACTCTACCCTTACTTTTTATCAACCGCTTGCTCACCATGAATTCCTTCGGCCTGGCTACGCAATCTGCAGCAATGACGATGCTATCCTTTAAATAAAACAAGGCAAAGCCTGTTCCGGTTTTATTTTCTGGCTCCCCTCTGCATACAAGTTGATCATAGCCCTCACTTAATCCGCTCATCTGCAACTTGACATCATATTGATCGGACCAGAACCATGGTACTGCATTGTACACCTGCTGCTTTCCGCAAATATTAGCCGCCACTGCGCGCGCCTGCTCATTAGCATTTTGCACAGATTCCAGGCGTAGCCTTCGATCATAAAGAAGGCTTGGATGACTGGTGCAATCTCCCGCCGCATAAATATCAGCATCACTTGTCTGCCCGTATTCATTCACCTGTATTCCCTGTACATCACCGCTGACATTTAAGCCCGCAGATTCTGCCAGTTCTATTTCAGGAATAATTCCTATGCCCACAATAACAAAGTCCACCGAATATTCGGTGCCGTCGGTACACACAACTTTTTCTACTGAACCTTGCCCTAGAATGTCGGCCACCTGTACTGACGTGACTATTTCGACGCCATGACTGCGATGCAAGGCGGTCATATAGTTGGACATGGTTTCACTGGTCACCCGTTGTAATACACGTTCCGCCATTTCCAGCACGGTTACCTGAACATCTTTTTGTGCAAGCGCCGCGGCGGCTTCTAGCCCAATGTAACCTCCTCCAATAATTACCGCGCGCTTTCCCACTCCAAGCTGCTTCGACAGGGCAGAAATGTCATCAGAAGTTCGTATGGTGAATATATTCTTAAGCGTGTTTCCTAAAGGTAATTTACGAACTCTCGCACCCGTGCATAAAGCCAGTTTGTCATATTCGAAAATGCGGCCGTCGTTGAGAGAAATTTTTCTAGATTTCGAATCCAGGCTTTCAACCGTGGTGTCGAGCATTAGGTCTATATCATTACCCTGGTATGTTTTTAGAGGGCGTAGGCGAATCCCGTCTATGTCTTTATTGGCAAGCAGAAAATCTTTTGACAACGGAGGGCGATGATATGGCAACTGGCTTTCTTCAGAGATTAACTGAATCGATCCTGCCCACCCTTCCTTTCGAAGCTGCAAAGCAAGGCTCACTCCGGCATGGCTGGCTCCTACAATAATGCAATTACTGCTCATTTAATGAACCTCAAATTATGCCTTTGTCTGCTGTGGTAACTGCCAATCTATCGCGGTACAGCCATGGGAAAGCAGATAGCTATTTGCTTTTGAAAAGTGATGATTACCGAAAAAACCTCGGCTTGCAGAAAGCGGCGAGGGATGCACAGATTTTAAAATCAGGTGTTTTTTATGATCTATCATGGCGCCTTTTTTTTGTGCTGAGCTGCCCCATAAAATAAAAACCAAACCCTCTCGACTGCTATTGAGCAACTCAACGACTCGGTCGGTAAATTGCTCCCAGCCTTTGCCTTGATGAGAGGCCGCGTTACCTGCCTCGACAGTTAATACGGCATTAAGCAGCAGCACGCCTTGCTCAGCCCAGCGTGTTAGACATCCATGGGTTGGAGGGACGAAACTGACGTCAGCGACCAGTTCTTTGTATATGTTTTTTAAGGAAGGTGGAACTCGAACGCCCTCTTTAACAGAAAAACACAAACCATGGGCCTGATCTGGTCCGTGGTAAGGGTCTTGCCCCAGGATAACAATTTTAACCTTATCAAAGTCCGTGGCATTTAATGCGTTGAAAATATCTTTGCCAGCAGGGTAAATTTGCGTGCCCCTGGATTTTTCCTGTTGCAAAAAATCTCTTAACTGCTCCATGTACTCAGATTCAAATTCTGATTGCAGGAGTTGCCGCCAGGATTCATTGAGTTTGATTTCGCGTTGTTCTGATTCAGGACTACTCATCCGTGCCACACTCACTCGCTTTCGTGTTGTGGACGCATATGCGGAAACAACAAAACATCTTTTATGGAAGCAGAATCGGTAAACAACATAACCAGGCGGTCAATTCCAATTCCCTCGCCCGCTGTTGGCGGCATGCCGTACTCAAGAGCCGTGATATAATCAGCATCGTAATGCATAGCTTCGATATCGCCAGAATCTTTTTCCGCTACCTGCGCCTTAAAACGCTCAGCCTGATCTTCAGGGTCATTCAATTCAGAAAACCCATTGGCTAGCTCGCGGCCCCCGATTATTAATTCGAAACGGTCGGTAATTTCAGGATTAGATTCACTGCGTCTTGCCAATGGCGAAACCTCAATGGGGTATTCGGTAATAAAGGTTGGCTGATCAAGTTTTGATTCTACTTTTTGATCGAATATCTCCATTAGAATTTTACCTTTACTCCATGCCTCATCGAATTGAACATTCAATGTATTCGCCAATTCAACAATCGATTCCTTTGAAGAAAACGCGGCGTCGTTATCAACGTTGCAGTGCTTCTTGATAGCATTACAAACCGATAAGCGCTCAAAAGGTTTGGAGAAATCGTATACAGATCCCTGGTACGTTACCTGCGTACCGCCTAAAACTTCTTCGGCAATAGTACGAAACAGGTCTTCTGTTAAATCCATAAGATCCTGATATCGCGCATAAGCCTGATAAAACTCAAGCATGGTGAATTCCGGATTATGTCGAGTCGACAGGCCTTCATTTCTAAAGTTACGATTCAGTTCAAAGACGCGCTCAAAACCTCCTACCACAAGGCGTTTGAGAAAAAGCTCCGGTGCCACGCGCAGGTACATCTCCTGATCAAGTGCATTGTGATGGGTAATAAACGGTCTTGCTGTAGCGCCTCCGGGAATCACCTGCATCATCGGAGTTTCAACTTCCATGAAGTTCAAAGATTCGAAGTATCGGCGAATAACACGCACGATACTCGAGCGCATAATAAATGTTTTTCGAGATTGTTCGTTGACGATAAGATCGACATAGCGTTGCCGATATCGCATTTCTGTATCGGTTAAACCCTTATGTTTGTCCGGTAGCGGCCTAAGAGATTTTGTCAGCAACTGAAAGCTGGCAGCTCGAACGGTTAGCTCGCCGTGACCCGTTCTAAAAACCTCACCGTTAACACCAATAATGTCACCAAGGTCTAGAGCTTTGAGTTGCTCAGCCTGTTCTCCTGAAAATGACTTGTTGTTCATGTAAATTTGAATCTGGCCCGTGCCATCTTGAATTACAGTAAATGGGCCGCGCATTCGAATAATACGACCCGCCACTGCCGCTTTAGCTGCGATTTTTCCTAGCTCTTCTTTTTCTATTTCGCCGAATTTTTCCAATAACTCACTGGCCGTGTTTTCTCGGAGGAAATCATTGGGAAATGCCTTGCCCTGCTCGCGCATTTTGCTTAGCTTATCTCGACGCGCGGCAATCAGTTTGTTCTCATCATGGTTTTCGTCAGTCATGTTTCTTGTAATCCTTTGAGGCTTTAGCCTCTACTTTGTCTTATCTTGTTCAGCGCATTCATTCTTTTTTCGGGCTTAACACAATCTACAGTCCCATTTTTAAGCTGGCTTCCATAAACTTGTCTAAATCCCCATCTAGAACTGCGCCGGTATTCGTTGATTCAACATTAGTTCGAAGATCTTTTATTCGCGAAGCATCCAGCACATAGGATCTAATTTGACTTCCCCAGCCTATGTCAGCCTTGGACTCTTCTATATCTTGCATTTCTTCTTTACGCTTTAATTCTTCCATTTCATACAGCTTTGCCTTTAGCTGTTTGATCGCCATGTCCTTATTTTTGTGCTGAGATCGCTGACTCTGGCACTGTACAACGATGCCGCTAGGCTCATGAGTAAGCCTTATGGCAGAATCAGTTTTATTAACATGTTGGCCACCTGCGCCACTGGATCGATAAGTATCAATCCGTACTACGGACATATCCAGGTCAATTTCTATATCGTCATTAACTTCTGGTGAAACAAAAACCGACGCAAAAGATGTATGTCGACGGCTTCCGGAGTCGAAAGGAGATTTTCTTACTAACCTGTGCACGCCAGTTTCGGTTCTAAGCCAGCCAAAGGCAAACTCTCCGCTAATTTTTATTGTTGCACTTTTGATACCGGCAACATCACCGCCGGATACCTCTTCGAGATCGACTTTAAAGCCCTTTTTCTCACCCCAGCGCAAATACATTCGCAGCAGCATTTCAGCCCAGTCTTGTGCTTCTGTACCTCCAGAGCCGGCCTGTATATCAAGATAAGCATTTTCAGCATCCATTTCACCAGAAAACATGCGGCGAAACTCGAGCACTTCAAGACTTTCTAGCAGCTGAGCAAGATCTTTATTTGCCGCGTCGAAGAGTTCTTCGTCAGATTCCTCCTGAGCAAGAATTAACAACTCTTTAATATCAGTAATCCCGGAATCCATTTTTTCGACAGTATTGACTACCGCTTCCAGGCTGGACCTTTCTTTGCCTAATGCCTGCGCATACTCAGGTTTATCCCACACCGATGGCTCGCCCAGTTCAAGTTCCACCTCGGTCAGCCTGTCTTTTTTCACTTCGTAGTCAAAGATACCCCCTGAGGCTATCGGTTCTTTCGCTTAGCTCCTTCAACTTCGCTAACTGACTATTAATCTCTAACATCTAACAGACCCTGTGTGCTTCATTTGAAAGACCAGCATTTTACCCCAATATCCAACACTTTTGTCAGTTGCTATCCCTCATTCGCACGGAAAATGTCGCTACCTCTTTACTAAAACACTCAACCTGCTCTGGGTGTAGTAATCTAGCCTAATGAAAGTAGAAAACGCTCAAATCCAATGGCTTGATTCTGGCCTGCCATATTCTTCTTTGTTTGATGACGTGTACTACTCAAAAGATGATGAACAGGCTGAAAGCCTGCATGTTTTCCTAAATGCTAACAGGCTGTCCCAGCGCTGGGCTGAGACAGCCGATAGTTGCGAGGGTCGTGAGGCTAATAAGAGTGCCGAGCTATTTACCATAGCTGAATTAGGTTTTGGCAGTGGCTTGAACTTCTTGCAGGTTGCCAAGCTATGGCAAGAATCCAGTAGCCGACCTTCACGCCTTAATTATATTGCCTTCGAAAAACATCCATTGACCTGTGAGCAGTTGCAAAGAATCCATCAGCGTTGGCCAAACCTTAAAGCTCAAAGTGACGAACTACAACGCTACTACCCCGATCACAGCATAGGCTGTCATCGAATTTGCCTAAGCCATGATATTACTCTGGATTTATATTACGGAGAGGCTTTTAGTCAACTTAAATCGCGTTATACGAAAGTATGCCGTGCCATTGACTGTTGGTTTTTGGATGGATTCAGCCCGCGCTTAAACCCAAAGCTTTGGGAGCAGCAACTGTTCGGTTTAATTGCAAAAACCTGCAATGAGAAATCAACCATTAGCAGCTACAGTGTTGCAGGCACCGTAAGAAATGCGTTAGGCGATGCCGGGTTTGCTGTACAAAAACTACCAGGACACGGAAAGAAGCGGCATATGCTGTTTGCACAGCTAAAAATTTCTGAGTTGTCAGCAGTTAAGGAGCCCAGCGATAAAGACTTCAACAACCTGAAACCCTGGTTTAAGTTATCTCCTGTCACATTCAGCAAAAGAACCGTCACAGTAATAGGTGCTGGCCTTGCTGGCTGCAGCACCGCCTACAGCCTTGCTCGCAGAGGTTGGCAAGTTAAGGTTATTGATAATTCAGATGCGCCTGCGTCGGGTGCATCTGGCAATAGTCAGCTGGCTCTGCGGTGCCGATTGTTTAAATCTTACAGTGATACTGCTGAGTTTTTTCTGCACAGCTTCTTGTTTGCTGCCAGACAATTCTCCGCACTTAAGATCGCAAATAGTATTGACTGGAATAACTGCGGCGTACTTCAGCTAAACACAGCCATGAACAAACAGCAGGCTATTAGCGACGAAGAACTTGCTTCAATGTATTCCAAACAGGTAATACAAGCGCTCTCCCTGGATACTGCAAATAAAAAAGCCGGCGCTGCCCTAAACGACCCTGCCTGGTTTCTCCCAGCTGGGGGCTGGATTAATCCAGAAACTCTTTGCGAAGCCTATTTGTCTCACCCTAACATCGAGCTTGTACTTGGCAAGAATGTTGATGCCATAAAGCCTGAACGAGACAACTGGGCAGTGATAGACGATAGAGGTGAACATATCACGAGTGAGGCAGTTGTTATCGCCAACGCCTATAGCGCGAAAAAGTTCGAACAAACCCGTCACCTGCCCTTGCAGGTCGTGCGCGGACAAACCACACAAATATCTGCAAACGGTTTAAGCAGCTCGCTAAAGGCGGTTGTAAGCGGCAAGCGTACGGTATTTCCCGAGAGCCAACAGTGTCATGTTATTTCAGCGAGCTATTCAAACACTGATTTACAGGAAAGCAGCTCAACTAATGACAATGAGTGCAACATGACGCTTGCCAAAAGCAATTTTTCCGATAAGGACTTTCTGAGCACACAAATTGTGTCTGACCGAGTGTCTCAGCGCTGCAATTCGATTGATCAGTTACCGGTTATTGGCATGGTTGCCAATGCATCAGCAATGAAGAAAACTTACGCCGAGTTGAGCCGAAATGCCACTGCCACAATAGACTCCCCAGGGGACTACCATCGAGGCCTTTACATTAGCGTTGCACATGGTTCAAATGGATTGGCAAGCTGCCCCCTTAGCGGAGAATTTTTAGCGGCACTAATGACTGGCGAGAATTTACCTTTATCTCAGGCCATGATTAACAATCTGAGCCCTGCAAGGTTTGTAATAAGGGACTTAAAAAAACAGAAAGGGTAAGTCGTAAATAATCGGCTCAACGACTGTAGAAAGCCGTTATAACTGTTGCCAACGCCTGCACATCATCAATGCCAGCAAATTCTCGAATAGAATGCATGGCAAAGCTAGCCACTCCTACATCTACTGTAGTAACTCCCAGGGAAGCGGCAGTAATAGGCCCAATGGTACTTCCGCATGCCATATCACTGCGCATCACAAATGATTGATGGGCGATATTCAATTTATTACAAAGAGATTTAAAGAGCGCAACTGACTGGCTATTGCTGGCGTATCGTTGATTAGCGTTTATTTTAATAACCGGCCCGGAATTTAATAGTGGCCGATGGTGTTCATCATGCTTATCAGCAAAGTTTGGATGCGCTCCGTGAGCATTATCCACCGAAAGCAAGACAGAGTTATGTATGGCTCTATCGAAACCGTCAATTGTGGATTGAGCGGAGCCCTGCATTCTTTCAAGCACTGATTTAAGAAAAGGTCCTTCAGCGCCAGAAGTTGATACCGAGCCAACTTCTTCATGATCGTTACACACCAGCACGCTGGCAAAATCATCCTCACTCTCAATTAGTGCTATTAAGCAAAGGTAACAACTCAGCAAATTATCTAGCCTGGCAGAGGCAAGAAATTGCTTATCAAAGCCAACTAAAGACGGCGCCTGGGTATCGTAAAGCAGCAGCTCATGGGATAGCACTTTCGCTGCTGTGATTTTCCCTGTTACTTTCTGTAAATGCTCGAGTAAAAATAGATCGAAGTCAAAGCTCTCATCTTTAGCTAATTGCAGAAGGATCGCTGGTAGTTCTTTTTGCTTGTTGATCTTTCGGCCTTCGTTGGCGGTTCGATCAAGATGTATCGCTAAACTGGGAATAAAGGCAACTGGCTCCTTGAAGTCGATTAACGCTGATTCAAGCTCACCACCGTCAGTTTGATAGTCAACTCGCCCTGCAATCGACAAATCCCGATCAAACCACGGATGTAACAGTGCCCCACCATAAACCTCAACACCTAGTTGTTGATAATTCTGACTGGACACTTCTGGACTTGGTTTGATTTTTAAACATGGGCTATCGGTATGAGCGCCTGCGATTCTTAGACCCGTTTTCGCAAGGTCACCCCTACCTGTCTTGAAAGCAATGATCGCAGAATCATTACGCACAACATAATAGGAGGTATTGTTTTCTAGTTTCCACGAATCTGATTCGCTAAGAAGCCTAAAGCCTGCTTGCTCCAATATAGCGGACATCGAAGCTACGGCGTGAAAAGGTGTGGGGGATTGCTGCAAAAATTGCAGCAATCCAGTGTTGAAGCTTTCTTTTTCCATTAATCAGTTTTCACTAAATATTGAATTTTAATTTCAGTAATTCCTAGCGAATCTCCAACAATTCCACATCAAATATTAGCGCAGAATTAGGTGGGATAGCTGGCGTAGGAGATGCTTCACCATAAGCCATGCCTGGAGGAATAAACAAACGCCATTTGTCACCTACAGTCATGAGCTGTAATGCTTCTGTCCAGCCGCTAATAACCTGTGACACACCAAATTGCGCTGGCTCACCTCTATCGACAGAACTGTCAAACACGCTTCCGTCGGTAAGCGTGCCATGGTAATGCGCCAGTACCGAATCACTAAGCTCCGGAGACGTGCCTCCCACTGGCCCTGTTTCAAGGATCAGGTATTGCAGACCTGAATCTAGTACCACCACCCCTTCTTTGTCTGCATTCAGGCTTAAGTATTCCATGCTGGCATCTATATTGCCCTGTAACTCTGCTTGCTGAGCATCCGCCATGCGTTGCTGGAAAGTTTGAATGGCAGCAAACATTTCTTCCTCAGTCATTTTTAGATCGCTATTAATCGCATCCAGCATACCAACGACAAATGTGTCTAACTCAATACCTTCTAGTATTTGCTGGTTCACAAGACTCGTACCGATATTTACACCGATAGAATAAGCGATCTGATCATCTTCATTTTCAAGATCCACATCACCCTGCGCGAAGCCAGGCGACGTAACAAGCAAACCTGTCAGTGCAATAAGAAGCTTACTCTTGCGTATCAATGCATTCATACCATTTTCCTTAGATTTATTGGACAATTACCAGAGAAAGGGTTTCAATCCTGACAATGGCAAAACCATCGCATACTAACTGGGAACTAGTCGAAATGCCAGTGTAGCGCCCCGTGCGACGGCACTATGTCGTATTAGTGTTGTGTTAGCGCAGACTATTACAAAGTGACAGCCAGACAGAATCTATAGCGATTTTGCCGGCAATAACGAAACTACACGACTATTTACAAAACAGGCAAAACTGTAAAAAAATGAAATTGAAATTTACCAAAACAACCATTACCAGCTGCTTGATCGCTTTTGTTCTTGCGTCGTGTTCGCAACAGTTTACTGTGTCAATAAATAACCAAGCCGTATTCGACCCCAACGGCAGGCTAATCGCAGGCCAACTAGCCGATGCGAACTTGCAGGGCTGTGTCAATTTGGCAATGCAGCAACAAGGTTTGCAAAATGCCGCATTACTGACGGTATTATCCTGTGCAAATTCTGAAATCACTGACCTTGGGAATATTGGACAACTTGCTCAGCTACGTTTTCTTGACCTGGGAAACAACAATATAAGTAACATCACCCCTCTTGAAGAACTAACACAACTTGGCGGGCTGAATTTGATGAACAATGTCATTACCGACATTTCTGTCCTTCTTGGTATTCCCTCACTCGTTTCGGTGAGTCTGCTTGGCAACAATCAAATACCATGTGCACCACTGCAAGTTCTTGAAGAAAAACTCGGCGAAAATTTAAATCGACCTGAAAGCTGCCAAAACTGAAGAATATTCGGTACGAACACAATGACGAGTTTTGCCTAGACCGGAACGCCACTGTGAAACCGAAAGCAGTCATCTGGGCTTGTAATTAAATCAGCTTCGGTTTCAAGAAATTTTCGCACCCGGGCATCTATGTCATCATCACTATACAATTTTGCGAGAGACAGATAGTCGAGAAAATGCCTTGATTCCGATTTCAAAAGACTTGTATAGAACTTCTCCAGTTTTGCATCCAGCAAAGGCGCTATTCTATAAAAACGCTCACACGATCGAGCTTCTATTACAGCGCCTACTATCAGAGTATCCACAAGTTGCTGTTGTTCATTATCCCGAATTAGCTCTCTAAGCGAAGAAGCATAACGAGATGGGCTAAGCCTGGTGTATTTGATTCCTCTTGCTTGAAGAATCTCAACCACTTGTTCAAAATGCAACAGCTCTTCTCTTGCCAACTGAGACATTTTTTTCAACAGCTCAGGCTTTGTGGTGTGCCTGTACATGAGATTCATTGCCGTAGCGGCGGCTTTTTTTTCGCAATTGGCATGGTCTATTAACAAACAAGGCTGTTGTTTAATCGCCTCTGTTAACCATGCATCGGGAGTATCGCAAAGAAGGAACTTCTTTATGTCATTTAGCATATGGAGCTGATAGTAAATATAGTGCAGATGAATTCCCCGTTACCGACGACAATCAATGCCTTGTATTTTCATCTTCTCCCTGGTCTGAATCAGAAATCGGCGCCGCAATAGAGTCTTTATCTGCGTCCAATGCTACATCCAAAGACTCCGTCTTTTGCTTCTTGGACGTCTTTGCCCCTAGCTGTTTTAATGTTTCGACTCTTTTGATCAGATTGCCACGACCAGAATGCAGCTTATTATGAGCTTTATCAAAACTCTTCTTACTGGCGTCAATTTTCAAGCCTATTTCATCAAGGTCTTCAACAAAACCTACAAATTTGTCATACAGGGCGCCGGCTTGCTTGGCTATTTCAGTGGCGTTCTTGTTCTGTTGCGCGAGACGCCACAAGTTCTGCACCGTTTTCAACGTAGTCAACAATGTTGTTGGCCCAACAAAAATAATGTTTCTGTCAAAGGCATAGTGATTCAATTCAGGATCATTCTGAATTGCAATTGAATAGGCTGCTTCTATTGGCATAAACAGAAACACATAATCCAGAGAATTTACGCCTTCCAATTTCTGATAATCTTTTCCTGACAAGGATTTAACATGCTGCCGGATAGATTGAATGTGCTGCTTCAATAAATCAGATTTAGACTCTTCGTTATCACTGGAACAGAAGGCATCCCAGGCTTTAAGTGAGACTTTCGAGTCGATAATGATGTCTCGCGACTCGGGCAGGTGAACTACAACATCAGGCTGAAACTTTGAACCATCTTCGGCCTTAAGGCTTACCTGAACTTCATATTCTCTGCCTTTTACCAGACCCGATTTCTCCAACACTGATTCAAGAATGAACTCGCCCCAACTACCCTGGGCTTTGTTGTCTCCTTTTAGAGCATTAGTAAGGTTCACAGCGTCTTCACTAATCTTGCTGTTTAGCTCCTGCAGATTTTTTATTTCCTTAGCTAAGGAAAATCTTTCTTTGGATTCTTTGTCGTAAGTTTCTTCAACTCGCTTTTCGAATTGTTGGATTTTATCCTGCAACGGGTTTAACACAGTAGCGAGGCTTTCTTTATTATTAGCTACAAATTTCTTGCTCTTGTCTTCGAATATTTCATTAGCAATGTTTTTGAAGGCAATTGTTAATTGCTCTTTTGACTCGTCGAGTAATGTTAGTTTTTCCTCAAACTGTTTACGCTCTAAATCCAGGCTGGTTGCCAGGCTGGCTTTTTGCTCACGATGCAGTTGAACCTCGTTTTTTAGTGCGTCGTTGTCAGTTTGCGCTTTTTCGAGAGCCTCTAAAGTTTTATGTAATTCTGTTTCTTTTGCAGAAAGTCTTTCTCTTGATGATAATTCTGCAAGCTTTAGCCGTTGAGACTGACTCAATAAAATGAACACAATCACTACGGCTACTATTAGCGGAATCCCAAGTAGAAGCATTTCGATACCGATCATGACTGACCTTTAGATATTACGACTTTTAAGTTAGGTTATTGTTAATAGCCTGCAACAGCTCTTCAATAAGTGGAGCCAGGTCATCAGCGGCTTCTAACAGCTCAGCAACTACCGTTACTGTAGTGTCTTCCTCCAGCAGACGAACACTGAAATCTCTCTCTTGAGCTTCCCCATCGTTGCCGCCGCCAAAAATTCTTCCAATAAATCCTGGCTCATCCTCGTCTTCTTGAATTCCGGAAAATCTGACATTAAAAATAGACAAGTCGCGATCACTATCCAGTATATTTATATCAGCTGACTCCAGGGCAGAGCGAACCAACACCCAGGCACGCCTATAATCCACGCGCAATTCCAACACCTGAGCACCTGCTTCGTTCTCAACAATATTTGCTTTGCGTTCAGCTTCGATACTTCCTGCTAACAAACTTGCAGAGGAGGACTGATAAACATCATTACGGTCAGCTAAGTACTGTGACAATGTATCAAGGATCTGTCTTTCTTTATCCAGTGAAGTCGAAGTTTCCGGCCATGTAGTTATAAGCGGTGCTGGTTCACTTCTAGGAGTTTCTACATGCAGCGCGTAAATTTCGGAGTAACCCGAATGTAGGCCCGGTTCTATAGTCATTCTATACTTGTGTCGTGTATCTAGGTTGCTATCAACTTCTAGCCAGGAGGTTTCCATAACGCCATTACCAGGGTTTTCATAGTCAAGCACAACCTGTAACTGCGACCAGTAATCGCGAACCAGAGGCCACACTTGTCCGGGTGTCGCATCTAAAACAATCCAGCGGCGATCGCCCAGGTTTTGAATAACGACTCCCTCACGCCCTCTAGTCTCGATAGGCTTAGGCATTGGAACACCATCGAAGGGTTCCGCCGTCACCTCAAGTTGGGTGGGAATAACATACAGCTGATCAAGCGTGTAACTGTCTAGCTCATCGGGGATTGTCATCGCAGCGACTATCGGCGCCTCGAGGTAATCACCGGCACGATCTCTGAACATACCGTTCTCACCTGCAAGATAATTACAGGCACTTAGAGCCATCGCTAAACTACTGAGGAGCAAAAACTTAAACATCAAATATAAATCCTGATTCCTGAGCGAACATTAAATTTATTGTTAAACACATATTAATACGTACTAAATGCACAGGCTAAGCGGCTTCAGACAGGCTTATGCCAGCCGCCATTAGTGCTTCACTAACTTTGACGTGATATTGAGCATCTAGTTCCACCAGAGGTAATCTAATTCCACTCTGGAGCATGCCCATTTGCTGCAATGCCCATTTTACCGGAACAGGGTTTGCTTCAAGAAACAAATTTTGATGAAGCAAAGCCAGTTTATCATCCACCGCTTGTGCCGCGGCCTTATCACCTGCAAGTGCAAAAGAGCACATTTCAGCCATTAATACCGGTGCAATGTTAGCCGTCACTGAAATAGTACCGGACGCCCCTGCTAGTATTAACGGCAGAGTAATCGCATCTTCACCACAGTATACGGCCAACCTGTCTCCAACCTTCTCTATAAGCTCAATCCCTCGCGCCATATCGCCTGTTGCATCTTTAATACCCACGATATTTTCAAGGTCTGCTAGCCGATCTACAGTTTCCAATGCCAGGTCACAGGCTGTACGTCCCGGTACATTGTAAAGAATTTGCGGAATATCAACAGCCTCAGCAATGACCTTGAAGTGCTGATATAAGCCTTCCTGCGATGGTCGATTATAGTATGGCGTTACTAGCAAAGCGGCATCCGCTCCGTTGTCTTTTGCCGCCTGGGTAAAATACAGAGCCTCGCTGGTATTGTTAGAACCTGTACCGGCAATAACAGGTATTCGACCATTAACCTGCTTCACACAATGCTCTACCAGATTGCAATGTTCATCATTTGTAAGAGTCGCTGACTCTCCAGTAGTGCCCACCACTACTACAGCACTGGTAGCTGATTCGATATGCCATTCAAGTAATTTGTTGAGTGCGGGTAAGTCCAGTGAACCATCCATATGCATAGGGGTCACTATTGCTACGATACTGCCACGGATGTTGCTGTTCATTGATTCCCTGCTGGAATTCGTACTGAGAAAACTAGAAGTAAGATTTTACCACAGGCACTAGGCTTCATTGCTATCTTCTTGCCCACTGATAGCAATCGCGTGCAGCTTACCAGGCCAGGAGTTAATTATAGCCTTTACTAAAGTAGCCAGAGGGATTGCAAAAAATACTCCAGCAAGCCCCCATATCCCGCCAAATACCAATACTGCCGCTATAATCGCCACCGGATGTAAATTTACCGCCTCAGAGAAAATAACCGGCACCAGGACATTCCCGTCTATTAGCTGCAAAATACCGTAGGCAATTACCACCGCGTAAAATTCACCGCCGATACCCCATTGAGCATAGGCAACCGCTGCCACTGGAAATGTAACCACCGTCGCGCCGATGTAAGGCACAATGACTGACAAGCCCACCAGCACAGATAACAGCAAGGCATAATTAATACCTAAAGCCACGAACATCACATAGCTAACACTGCCAACGATGAAAATTTCCAGCACTTTACCTCGAATATAATTCGAAATCTGCTGATCCATTTCTATCCAGATTCGTGTCATCAATGGGCGGTTGCGCGGCAGAAAATTTCCTGCCCATTTCATCAGTTCAATTTTGTCCTTCATCACGAAAAAAACCAGGATAGGCACCAGAACCAGAAATATAATCCAGCCGATAATGCTCGGAATACTGGCCAGAGAATACTCCAGCACAGATTGCCCATAGCCGCCTAGCTCCCCTCGCATGCCGCCAATGAAGTCTAGGATTTGCTGTTCCGAAAACAGATTAGGATAATTTTCCGGCAATAGCATTAGGGATGACTGGCCCTGACTTATTAAGTTTGGCAGTTCACTTATTAGTCGGCGTAATTGGTCCCAGGCACTGGGAAGCAAGAACAGCAGCATCAACAGAAATACACCTATGAACACGGTGTATACAACAACGAAAGCAAGGCGCGCCGAAACCCCATAGCGAAGCAGAATATTCACCAGGCCCTGCATGAGATAAGCAATGATAATCGCTGTAATCAGAGGCGCTAGTACGCCGCCAAAAAATAACAGAATCACAAGACCTGATATTAGTAACAACACCAGAATAATGGATTCTTCATCGTGAAAATAACGATCAATAAAATCGTTAACCAATTTTTTCATTTCTCAAAAATTCCCTAATGAACGACTAACCTTTCTTGATCCAGTAGCAGTAGGCAGCTTCGTCTTTCTGGAAATGAAGAATCTGATGATCACTTTGTTGTATAAAAAGATGAAAATCTTTTTCAGAACCAGGGTCGGTTGCCACTACTTTCAGTATTTGTTGCGAATCCATATTGTTCAAGGCAAGTTTAGCCTTTAGCAAAGGCATTGGGCATTGCAGCCCGCTAAGATCTATCTCTATATCGGCATTTATATCCATCGCTGCATTTTATCAAGCAATGGCGGTTAATGCCTATTATTCATAACGCTTTTAAACCTGCAGTAAACTTAAGCGGTTTGACGCAATAATTTATGGTAGTCTCGGTTCAATATAGTGTCGTGATTAAACTTATGCTCAAACATTGGCCTAAATCCTCTATCCTACTGATTTTCACAGGCTTTTTGTCTTTGTCTGTGGGAGCTCAACCCTCGTTACCAAGCCTCGGAGATCGAATTTCCGGCACTGTTTCTCTTTCTCAGGAACATGACATGGGCCAGCAGTTCCTAAGCAGTATTCGACG
Organism: SAR86 cluster bacterium; assembly: GCA_002402175.1. GTDB lineage: Bacteria > Pseudomonadota > Gammaproteobacteria > Pseudomonadales > Pseudohongiellaceae > UBA9145. The sequence goes on along the minus strand of NVVJ01000001.1, from coordinate 9,435 downwards.
CAGCGCGCCGACAATACCCGATGCCTTGCTTAATAGTTACCTCGAGAACCTAACTTACCGAATCGCCTCCCATAGCCAGTTGCAAGATCACCGGCTCTCATTTGTGATAATTGACAGCGAAGCACTAAATGCGTTTGCGGCCCCAGGCGGAATTATCGGTGTTAACACCGGCCTGTTCCTGAATGCCGAAACTGAAGCTGAATTTGCATCGGTGATGGCTCATGAGATTGCTCATGTCAGCCAACGTCATTTCGCCCGTGGTATTGACCAGGCGCAAGCCGGGCGGGTACCACAGGTTGCTGCGCTATTAGCCAGCGTCATCATTATGGCCACCTCAGATGCAAGCCATGGCACAGCAGCCATCACGGCGGCTCAGGGCCTGGCTGTGGACAGTCGCCTACGGTTTAGCCGCAGCAACGAAGCTGAAGCCGACCGCGTAGGACAAGACACCATGTTCAATGCAGGCTTCGATCCAGACGGCATGTCATCACTGTTTGAACGGTTAATCGCAATTAATCGCTTTGGACGCCGGCCTCCTGAATTTCTTCTTACCCATCCATTAACCGAATCTCGCATTGCCGATAGCCGGGGGCGGGTATCGCGATATCCGGCCAGAACCTATTCCCAAAGCCTTGAATATCAAATTATGAGAGCCCGGGTTCTAGGCCATTATGCCGAAGATAAGTCCGGCATGGTCACGGAGTATCAGCAGCGTCTGGAAAACAGCAGCGATGACTTTAGTAAAGACAGCAACCGCTACGGACTGGTAATTGCCTATTGGGAAAACAAACAGTACACCCTGGCCACAGCAACCCTGGCACCGCTACTTGAAAAAGATGCAAATCGAATCAGTCTGGTAGTAACTCAGGCAGAAATACTGAGCTCTCAAAACGAACCTGGTCAGGCCCTGGAGTATTTACAACGGCATCTTGAGATTAACCCCAATAACCACCCTCTTACTATGGCCTATGTCGATGCTTTAATAGAGGCTCGCAACTATAGCGAAGCAGCGGCCGTTATGGAAAAGCATACAATAGTGAGGACAGAAGACCACCAGCTTTGGGCTCAGCTGGCTGAGACTCAAGGTCAGGCAGGGAATATTAGTAAAGTACATCAGGCGCGTGCTGAGTATTTTAGATTATTATCGGATTACAGAAGAGCCCGCGAGCAGCTACGCTTCGCATTACGAATAGAAAGCGACAGTGGCTCATCTCCAGCGGAAGAAGCGCGCCTCAAACAAAAAATTCGAGATATCGAAGAGCTCCAACTACAACTACGATAAGCACTTCTTCAATTAAGCCTTGCCTGAGGTCTTAAGTTTATTCTCTGCTGCAAAATCCAGCATACGTTGCAGGGGAATCATCGCTTGTTTAGCTAACTCAGAGTCTACTTCTATCTGATTACTTTCCATTTCCAGCGAATCACAAAGGCTCTGCAAAGAATTCATTCCCATCCAGGGACAGTGAGCACAACTTCTACAAGTCGCGTCATTGCCTGCCGTTGGTGCAATGATAAATTTCTTCTGCGGAGCAACCTGTTGCAGCCTGTGAAATATCCCCTTATCGGTAGCAACAATAAATTCCTCGTTCGGAAGGTTTTTTGCGGCGTTTATGATTTGTGTTGTAGAGCCAATTACATCGGCTATTTCCAATACGTCGTTTGGAGATTCTGGATGAGCCAGAATTGCCGCATCAGGATACAGTTTGCGCATATCCAGCAAACCTCGCGACTTAAACTCCTCATGCACAATACAGGCAGCATCCCAGATCAACATATCCGCACCCGTGCTTTTTTGAATATAGCCGCCAAGGTGTTTATCCGGAGCCCAGAGTATTTTTTTACCTTGCTCCATTAAATGCTCAACAACATCCAATGCGATACTGGAGGTCACCACCCAGTCTGAGCGCGCCTTTACCGCCGCCGAGGTATTTGCGTAAACAACCACAGTTCGATCGGCGTGTTGGTCACAGAACGCTGAGAATTCGTCTATTGGGCAAGCGATATCTAATGAACAAGTAGCCTCGAGAGTAGGCATTAATACGGTTTTCTCTGCACTTAATATCTTTGCCGACTCGCCCATAAAACGCACACCGGCCACGACAATAATATCTGCATCGCTTTTAGTACCAAACCGAGCCATTTCAAGACTGTCACCTACAAAGCCACCGGTTTCCTCCGCCAGGTCCTGTATAAGAGAATCAGTATAGTAATGGGCAACAATTCGAGCATTTTTTTCCGTCAGTAATTCTTTGATCCGTTTTTTATAACTGGCTTGCTCGGCTGGGTCGAGCGGACTAGTACGCACTGCCTGGTCAAGATACTGCTTTACAACCATCGTATCGGCGGCGAGTTGGGCCCCAGGCTCCATAGTAACTACGTCATTCATACATCTTTCTCAAGTCCACTAAAAACGCCTCTAGTTTACCACAGGAGCATTAGAGACGACTTTAGTAATGCTGACTAAAACAGTCGAGTAGGTTCTATACAAAGCTTGGTCGGCAATGAGGGCCCAATTATTTATGGCCAGCATGCTAGTAAGATAATAGGGGAAGTAATAAGGAAATGGTGGGAGCTGCGGCGCGAACATCCCAATCACGAATCATGAACTAATTCGTCTGTGTAGAAAATGGTGGGGCGTGTGCGACTTGAACGCACGACCAATTGGTTAAAAGCCAACTGCTCTACCGACTGAGCTAACGCCCCACGAAAGGCCGACATAGTACTATCAAAATAAAAAAAGACAAGTCATGACGTCGACTTTTTATCATCAAATGAATTTAACTCGCTACTGATAGCGTGTCGGATCATCCACGTTGGCGTCATTAAATCCTTTTTTACGGAAACGGCAACTGTCACAACGCCCGCAGGCCCTGCCCTGTACGTCTGCCTGGTAGCAGGAAACTGTAATACCGTAATCAACACCCAGGCTCATCCCTGTTTTAATTATTTCAGCCTTGCTTAAGTCTATCAGTGGAGTCTCAAGGGAAATAGAGCCGCCTTCGGTAGTGGATTTGGTCGCCAAGTTTATTACCGACTGAAAAGCAGCGATAAATTCAGGACGACAATCCGGGTAACCAGAATAATCCAGTGCATTTACGCCAATATAAATCGCATTTGCCTCAACTACCTCAGCCCAGGCTAATGCGTAGGAAAGGAATACAGTATTACGTGCTGGTACGTAGGTAACAGGCACCCCTTTTGTTTCTTCCTCTGGCACAGCTATTGTCGAATCTGTAAGCGCCGAGCCGCCTATCTCGCCCATATTTAATTCAATAATTTTATGCTCAGATATATCAAGATTGCTCACCAGTTTCTGCGCCGCATCAATTTCACTAGTCGAACGCTGGCCATAGTTAAAACTTAGCGCATAGCACTGATAACCCTGCGTCATCGCTATGGCCAGACATGTTGCTGAGTCCAGTCCTCCAGACACAAGTACAATGGCTTTTCGATTGGTATCTAATTTTGTCATCGGCAAACTACCAGAGCGTTCGCTTTATCCGCTACCGCCCTTTCTCTTCTCCCCAAATTTGTTTGTGTAATTGCAATTGCATTCTAACCTTAAGCCTATCTCGCAAAACCCATTCAGCCAAATCTGCTGCTTTAAGTTGTTCAAACGACGGAGAGAACAAAATTTCGTCTACCTTGTTTGCTAAGTCATATTGATCAAGCTTGGCTTTTGACCACAGATAATCCTTTTCATCGCAGATAACAAATTTCAACTGATCACTGGTTTTTAAATGAGGAATGTTTTCATATCGATTTTTATCACACTCACTCGAGCCAGGTGTCTTTAAGTCCATCACAATAGAGACACGTTTATCTACGTTTTCAATTGCTAGTGCACCGCTAGTTTCCAGAGAAACTTTATAGTCAGCATCACACAGTATCGCCATAAGTTTTAGGCAATTAGGCTGCCCTAGTGGCTCGCCTCCTGTAATCGTTACATAATCACAATCATAACTGTCGATCTGGGCTTTGATTTCATCTATAGGCAACACGTCGCCACCATCAAAGGCATAGGCCGTATCACAATACTGACAGCGAAGAGGACACCCTGTTAAGCGCACAAACACCGTGGGCAAGCCCACTGTTCGAGACTCACCCTGAAGAGAATGGAATATTTCTGTGATACGTAAAGTTGCTGCGTTTGTCATTCGGAACTAGCTCTCATTAGTATTTTAAACTAATTAGTATTCGCTTTTTTTGGCGGGTCGATGAGGATTGGTTTTGCGACTATTTAATCGAGTGACAACAGTCGTGTATCGGCTAAATTGGCCACACCGGTATTTGGAAACCTGCGTTTTATATCAGCTAACAATCGCTTTGCCTGTGGAATATTACCCAGGCCTTCGTAGGCTAACCCAAGTCCATACATGGCATCAGGCAGCTTTGGAGAATCAGAATACTGATTCAGTATAATTTCGTAAGACTCTCGAGCCTCGGCATAGCGGTTTAAATACAAATACGCCTGGCCTTTCCAGTAATGCGCATTGGTCACAAAACGCCCCTGAGGATACGAGCTGAGATACTGATCAAACTCAGCGACAGACAGACCAAAATTGCTGTTTATCACGGAGTCATAAGCCATCTGATAGAGCTGTTGCTCGCTCAACACCGCCGGTTGTAAGGTTCCGCGTCCCGAATTTCGGCCAATAGAACGCGTTATCGGCTGGCTAGCAATACGTGGCACCGCAGAGGGCTGTTGTTCAATCGCGGAAGAGTTTAACCCTGAGTTACTTGAATCTACCGATCTACTTACTGGAGCCGCTATAGCACTGCTGCTAGCAGGAGGAATTGATGTTGTATTAGTTGTAATGGCAGTTGTGCTTGTCACTTCTGCGCCCGACTCAAGGGAAATCAGACGGTCGTCTACATTGGTATAACGGCTTAAGGAATTTCGCTGTATTTTACGAATTTCGAAAGCCTGTTCTTCTACCATTCCACGCAAGGCTTGAACTTCGACCTGTAGTTGTCGGTTCTGCTCTAACAGTAAAGATAATCCGTCGTTATTAACTACAGAGCTACTAGTTGGGCTAGCTGCCGAAGACTGAGATTGACCTGGTATATAAGGCCGCGACTCTTGTACAGAGCCAACTCCCTGAGCCATAACTGCCGAGCTTAATAAGCTCGCACAAACACCAAAATACAATTTTTTAACTATGACTTTCAGGGAATTACTCATAACTTTTATCTACTGGAAATTTCAACTCGTCGATTACGACTATAAGCATTAGCACTTTGGCCAGTTTGAGCAGGCCGTTCCTCACCATAACTAACTACTTCGATTTGTGAACGAGAAGCTCCGTTTACAATCAGGTAATTAAGAATGCCATTTGCACGACGCTCGCCAAGGGCAAGATTGTATTCCCGCGTTCCACGCTCGTCGGCATGGCCTTCAAGGCGAAGCCGTTTGCTAGGGTTAGCTGCCAGATCTCTAGCGTGAAAGGTTAAGGTTTCTCGATCGGCGGGCTTGAACTCAGCCACGTCGAAATCAAAATAGAATACTGTTTGACGCATGGCATTCTGTGCTCTGATTTCTTCCTGGGACAATTGTCCACTGCCAGAACCCGCGCTGGTTCGAGCAGATGAGCCATTGCTTGCACTCGAACTAGAGCCTGAGCCTTCGTTACCCATTGCTGATTCGTCAGTATCACTAGTAGAACTACATGCCACCAGGGCAAATAGTGAAATGACAATCAGGCCTGTTTTTAGTATTTGCTTGCTTTGCTTTACCACTCTTTGAATCCTCCAAAGATTTTTATTGTTGGCTAAAATTCTGTTGCTTTATAAAGCTTAATTCAAGAACGGAGACCAAGAAGGCTCCCGCACATCGCCCTGTGTGGATGGTAGCCGGAACTTCACTCGGCCGTCAATGGATACGGCGTCTAACACGCCTCTGCCATTGAATTTTGTGGCATACATAATCATGCTTCCATTGGGTGCCACACTGGGTGATTCGTCTAGAGATGTCTCTGTGAGGGTGATTAATCGATCAGTTTCTATATTAATCACCGCTATTTGATAATTTGGGCTTTGCCGAGTTTCACGGCGCACATGCACCAGGTTCACGCCATCAGGCAGAAACGTCGCATTTAGACACTGGAAACAACCAAAAGTGAGCCGTTCCACCTCATAGGACTGAGCTCCCAGCTCTATTTGATAAATCTGTGGCTGACCTGAGCGCTCAGACATAAACACAATTGATCGCCCGTCGACAGTCCAGCTTGGTTCGGTGTCAATCAGCGGGTGGTCCGTAATTTGAATTAACTCGTTGGTATTCAAATCCTGAACGTAAATGTCTGGGCTTCCGCCCTTAGACAGCACCATCGCTAGCTTGGTGCCGTCAGGTGACCATTCAGGCGAGCTGTTAATATTCGGATAATTGGTGATTTGCCGGCGCTGGCCAGTGGCAATATTCTGAATGTAGATGCGCGGAAAATCAGTTTCGAAGGAGACATAAGCTACATCCAGGCCGGTAGGCGACCAACTAGGCGACATAATAGGCTCTGGCGACTCCAGTAAAACTTGCGCTCGCTGTCCATCGTAGTCAGATTTTTCCAGACGGAAGTTGGTAAGCTCCGGGCTCACATAATCCGCCACCACGTACAATATTTGCGTGGTGAAAGCGCCGCGAGTACCCGTGACATGCTCAAACACCACATTACTGATTTCATGGCCGATGTCCCGAAGCTGAGCAACACTACCGGTTAACACTTCGCCCGCAAGCTTCAACTCGCGATTTATATCAAAAAATTCATATTGAACTTGTACTAACTGACTGCCAGGCGCCCGATTTATCTTACCCACAAGTAAATAGTCCTGAGCCAGAATGTCCCAGTCACGGTAGTAAACATCACGTTCTTCACTAGGCATGCTGAGCATATTAGAGCGCGACAGAGAGCGAAACTCACCGACCTGCTCCAGATCATTCATGACTATTTGCGCTACATCTTCACTTAATACGCCGCTGCCTTCCCACGAAAAAGGCACTATCGCAATTGGAATGGGGTTATCTACACCCTGAGTAATCTGGATACTCAGCTCGGCATTAGCTACATAAGGCAGTAGGCAAATAAATGCACTTACAAGAACAGCACGTATTTTCAATTCAATAAATCCTCTGGTTGGAATATCAGTGACAAGGTTCTGAAATTCGCTGTAAACACATTAGTCGGCAAACTCTGCAATTCTCTGAATGGAGCTGCCCGATATACTGCATTTTCTGCAGATCTATCAAATGCTGGATCACCGCTCGATTGAGTAATAGTTGCATCAATCAACTCTCCGGTAGGCAGCATTCTAATTTGCAAAATTGCCCGCATTCCATTTCTGGCACTTGGAGGACGAGACCAGCTACTCTGCACTGCTTGCTGGATTATAGCTGTTGCGCTTTGTACCAGCTCAAATTCTGTTCTTGCCCCTTCTGCACTGGCCTCTTCAGCTGCTTTGGCTTGTTCTCGTGCTCTGTCCTGTACTTCTTGCTGCCTGTCAGTTTCAGCTAACTCTCTACGCCGGCGAGCTTCATCTTCAAGCTCTCTTTCACGCTGCTGAATCTCCGCTTCTGCTCTTAGTCGATCTTGTTCCTGTCTTTCTACTAATGCAGATCGATCTCTTTCTTCGCGTTGGGCACGCTCCTGTTCTTGAGCTCTAGCTTGCTCCTGCCGCTGACGTTCAGCTTCTGCATCTCGCTCTTGCTGTCGCTCGCGATCTCTGGCAACCTGCTGATCTCTTCTCTCAATACGTTGACGCTCATTCTTTACCTGAGGGTTTTCGTCGATAAACAAGGCCTTAATCACCGTAGGCTGTACAAGTTCAAGAACCTCCGTTCTACTACCAACCTGAAAATACAGCAACCCCGCAAGTAGCAGACTATGAATTGTAACGGCGACAACAACAGAAAGCGGATAACCGTTGTAGATAATTAAATTATTAGTTGTTTCACTCATCTCGGCGCTACTAATCGCAGCTGTCTACAAATCATTCAGGGGTTGAGTAATAAAGTTTGGATTCGAAACGCCAGCCTTATTTAAGGTGGTAATCAAATTTATCATGGCACCCCAGTTTGCCGATGTATCGCCTTCAAGCAGAACCTGTATGCTCGGATTTGCATTCATAATTCGACTTACCTGATCTCCGAGCGCCTCCAGGGTTATTGACTGTCGGTCATCGCCTGTTGCCCCAATGCTAAGATAGTATTCCCCGCTGGAGGTAACAGACACGACTAGAGTATCCAAGTTTTCATCAATACTTAAAGGCTCGTTGTTGGCCTGAGGCAATTCAACATCAATGCCCTGATTCAACAGCGGCGCCGTAACCATGAAAACAATCAACAGTACCAACATAACATCGACATAAGGAACGACGTTTATTTCTGCTACCAGCTTGCGTTTTTTACGAACCAGAACTTCCATTATTCAAACCCTGTTAATTCAAACCCGACATTAATCGCTGTGGACCTGGCGGTGTAAGATGCTGGAAAATTCGTCGCTAAAAGTTATGTAGCTACCCGATATACTATCCACATCCGCCGTATATTTGTTATAAGCAACAATCGCTGGAATCGCCGCAACCAAACCCATGGCCGTAGCCAGTAATGCTTCAGCAATGCCCGGCGCAACCACCTGCAAAGTCGCCTGAGACTGACTTGCAAGACTTATAAATGAATTCATAATGCCGACTACGGTTCCAAATAAACCGATATAAACTGTCACGGAACCAACAGTGGCTAGAAAAGCCAAATGCTTCTCCAATTTTTCCTCTTCTCGTGAATACGCGACACGCATCGCTCTTTGAGCGCCTTCCAATATGGCTTCTCTATCTACGCTCGATTGCTGCCTCAGCCGCATGAATTCCTTGAACCCTGCGCGGAAAATATTCTCCATGCCCACCACCTGCAAATTGTCTTTTTGCATCTGGCTGCCTTCTTTATAAAGCTGGCTAAGATCCATACCTGACCAAAATCGCTGCTCAAAGCTCAGCACACCCTTTAAGGCCGCTGACAAAACCATGTAACGTTGAACAATCATCACCCAGGAAGCTATTGATAAGATTAGCAATATGAGCATCACCAGCTGCACAGGCAGGCTCGCTTCCAAAACTAGCTGTAGAGGGTTTATCCCTTCATTCACGTTTTTCTCTCCAAAGTTGAATAGTTAGTGGGTATGACAATGGTTTTCCTTAGGAAATCCGCAGCTTCAGGGATTTATTCGGCCAATATGGAAAATAGTTTTGTGAAAATGCATTTAACGCGCTAAATGTAACTCTGAGGAGATAAAAGCAGACAATTCGCTGCTGAATTCTGACTAAAAGATGACAAGAAGAAAAAAGGGTCAAGACCTACAGTTAAAAAGAATACTGAATTCGACAGGGGCTTGGGAAGGGGTGCTGTTTTGTAGTGACTAGCGCCCAGGGATGGAGCGCGGGAGGGCCAGG